>CALUOO010000001.1 GCA_944322345.1 uncultured Bacteroides sp.
TTTCAATGACTTTTTTTCGTCCCTTTTTTATACAAAAACTATAACTGGCTGATTGAATGATGTTAACAAAGAGAAAAATTGGAAACAAAAAAATGAAAAGAGAGAATGCGTATACATTATTATAATATTATGTCCGGAATTTGCAATTAACTTCACATGCAGACTGAAGAGAAATATCATCTGAATGAGCAACACTATACATTAAAAAGTTCAAAAGGCAATGAACCGGGAGTTCAAAAGGCAACGAACTGGGAGTTCCATAGGCAACGAACCGGGAGTTTCCTGAAAGAATACTTTTGAGAAATAACGATGAAATGAAAAAATGCTCTTATTAAACATAGAGTCGTCGCTTTGTATCAACCAAATGAATATCAAAATGACATTGAATACAATGGAAACAAAAAATAGCACCAGCTCTGCGAACAGTGAATTTAAATAGAAAAGCATATACTATCCCGCTTCTTTTTCGTATTTTTGCACCAAATATACTCGAATCATGAAGAATGAAACGACATATCACTTGCTAAACTCAATCAATACTCCAGACGATCTGCGACGTTTAAGTGTAGATCAATTGCCAGAAGTATGTGATGAGCTAAGGCAAGACATTATAAATGAATTATCTTGTAATCCAGGACATTTTGCAGCCAGCCTTGGTACTGTGGAGCTTACCGTTGCCTTGCATTACATTTATAATACACCCTACGACCGCATAGTGTGGGATGTAGGTCATCAGGCTTACGGCCATAAGATATTGACCGGACGACGAGAAGCCTTTTTTACCAACCGCAAATTTGGTGGTATCCGCCCATTCCCTTCTCCCGAAGAAAGTGAGTATGATACATTTACCTGTGGACATGCTTCCAATTCCATATCAGCAGCATTAGGAATGGCGGTAGCTGCCAGCCAGAAAGGAGAGAAAGGGAGACATATTGTAGCTGTTATCGGAGATGGATCAATGAGTGGAGGACTTGCTTTCGAGGGGCTTAACAATACATCGACAACTCCCAACAACCTACTGATTATCCTGAACGACAATGATATGTCTATCGATCGTAGTGTAGGTGGAATGAAACAATATTTATTCAACCTGACCACTTCCAATCGATATAATCAGTTACGATTTAAAATTTCCCGATTATTATTCAAACTAGGCATATTGAATGAAGAACGCCGTAAAGCCCTGATCCGTTTCGGCAACAGTTTAAAATCAATGGCAGCCCAACAACAGAATATTTTCGAGGGAATGAACATACGCTATTTCGGGCCCATCGACGGACATGACGTAAAAAACCTTGCACGAATATTACGTGATATTAAAGATATGCAGGGTCCCAAGATACTCCACCTACATACAATCAAAGGTAAAGGCTTTGCTCCAGCCGAAAAACATGCCACCGAATGGCATGCCCCGGGCAAATTTGATCCTGTTACAGGAGAACGTTTTATCACCAATACAGAAGGAATGCCCCCTCTGTTTCAGGACGTATTTGGGAATACACTGGTAGAACTGGCAGAAGCCAACCCTAAAATAGTAGGAGTTACCCCCGCAATGCCTTCCGGTTGTTCGATGAATATCCTGATGTCTAAGATGCCCAATAGAGCATTTGATGTCGGAATTGCCGAAGGACATGCAGTTACCTTCTCTGGTGGTATGGCCAAAGACGGACTGCAACCTTTCTGCAACATTTATTCATCGTTCATGCAACGTGCATATGATAACATTATACATGATGTGGCTATCCAGAACCTGCCTGTAGTCTTCTGTCTTGACCGTTCCGGGCTGGTAGGCGAAGACGGTCCTACCCATCATGGAGTGTTTGATATGGCATATCTGCGGTTTATTCCAAATCTGACCATTGCCTCACCAATGAATGAGCACGAACTCAGACGTCTTATGTACACGGCTCAGTTGCCTGACAAGGGTGCCTTTGTAATCCGCTATCCAAGAGGACGTGGTGTTTTAGTCAACTGGAAATGTCCGCTAGAAGAAATTCCTGTGGGAAAAGGAAGAGTATTAAAAGAAGGGAAAGATCTGGCAGTAATTAGCATAGGACCTATAGGAAACAAAGTCGGAGCAGCCATTATAAAAGCGGAAAATGCGACAAATAAAAAAATTGCTCATTATGACCTAAGATTTCTCAAGCCATTAGACAAAGAAATGCTCCATACTATCGGACAGACATTTCATCGTATTGTGACAGTTGAAGATGGAGTAATTCAAGGAGGAATGGGAAGTGCCATATTGGAATTCATGTCCGAACAAGGATATTCTCCAATAATCAGACGCATTGGTATTCCCGATCAGTTTATACAACACGGTTCAATAGACGAACTTTATCATCTTTGTGGAATGGATGAAGATAGCATAGCCCAAGAGCTGATTGCACAATTAAAAGCCTAATAGGTAAAATATAAAGAATTAATGTAGCAAAATGAAAATAATTATTGCAGGTGCCGGCAACGTAGGCACTCATTTAGCCAAATTATTGTCACGAGAGAAACAAGACATTATCTTGATGGACGATAACGAAGACAAGTTGACCGCACTGAGTTCCAATTTTGACCTACTGACAGTAACAGCTTCTCCATCATCTATATCAGGTTTAAAAGAAGTTGGAGTCAAAGATGCGGATTTATTTATTGCTGTTACTCCCGATGAAAGCAGAAACATGACAGCTTGCATGCTGGCTACTAATCTGGGAGCTAAAAAGACTGTTGCCCGCATTGATAATTATGAGTACCTCCTGCCAAAGCACAAAGAGTTCTTCCACAAATTAGGAGTGCACTCTCTTATTTACCCTGAAATGCTAGCAGCCAAAGAAATAGTATCATCCATGCGAATGAGCTGGATACGTCAATGGTGGGAATTTTGTGGTGGTTCACTGATCCTTATTGGAACAAAAATGAGAGAAAAAGCAGAAATCTTGAACATACCTCTCTACCAACTGGGTGTTCCTAATATTCCATACCATATTGTAGCTATCAAACGAGGTACAGAAACTATCATTCCACGTGGAAATGATTCCATCCAATTAAACGACATTGTCTATTTTACTACTACAAAAAAATACATACCTTATATCCGAAAGATAACAGGTAAAGAAGACTATGCAGATGTGAGAAATGTCATGATTATGGGTGGAAGCCGAATTGCTGTACGAACAGCGCAATATGCGCCCGAATATATGCAGATCAAAATTGTAGACAATGATATTAACCGTTGTAATCGTCTGACCGAATTATTGGATGACCGTATCATGATTATCAACGGAGATGGACGTGATATGGAATTACTACTTGAAGAAGGTTTAAAGAATACAGAAGCTTTTGTTGCACTTACCGGAAATTCCGAAACCAACATTCTAGCCTGTCTTGCTGCCAAACGAATGGGAGTGAAAAAGACCGTGGCAGAAGTGGAAAATATAGACTATATCAGTATGGCTGAAAGCCTTGACATAGGTACAGTCATCAATAAAAAGATGATTGCAGCCAGCCATATTTACCAGATGATGTTGGATGCAGATGTTTCCAACGTAAAATGCCTGACATTTGCCAATGCTGATGTGGCAGAGTTCACAGTTCCCGAAGGTGCCAAAATCACCAAACATCAGATTAAAGACCTTGGACTGCCCAAAGGAACCACTATCGGCGGTATGATACGTAATGGAGAAGGAGTACTGGTAACAGGAGATACTTTGATACGTCCAGGAGACCATGTCGTTGTATTCTGCCTGAACATGATGATTAAGAAAATAGAGAAGTTCTTCAATTAGAACCTGCTCACATATACACAAAAAAGCCGGACTGGTTTCTTTTACGAGACCAGCCCGGCTTTTACATATAGCCAATTGACAGAATAATTATATCTTACGTAGAACGATCTTTCTTGTCACCGGCTTATTTATTTCATAAATTTTATCTACCAATACTTTCATTTCTTGCTCACGAGCTTCACGAACAGCATCGAACATCATTTTAGAATAAAGATCACGACGTCCTTTCAACCAAAGATTCTGATCCACGTTCTCGTCCATAACCTCGATTGCCTTACGGTCATTGGCAAACAACAAACCTTTCTGCTGAAAGAATCCAAACTGACACCAAGCGTATTCACGGAATGATTTTTCTATATCATAACGATATTCATTCAAATGCATAATCGCCAATGCCTGCTGATATTGTGGAGTTTTTGATTCGGCAGCCAGATTGATACCTTCTGCCAATTCATCTGCACTCCATGTACCGATTTCCTCATCATCAATCAGTAACTTATAGTTACCTTTTAGGCCGGTCACTTTCAGTGTTTCACTGTTCATTTCCTCCATAAAAGGAATCACCTTCATTGCTTCTGCCTGACTTTTCTTAGCACCCCAATTACGAGGAATGGTATCCAACGGATAAGGCAAGGCGTTGGCAAGATAATCGAAACTTACTTCATTGCCAGCCTTCTTGATATTTGAGATCTGACAGTTTTCCGCCTTTACCACCTGCTTTTTAGATGCATTGATTTCCATATCGGCTACACACTTACCGGCAAATCCCTGTGCTTTCAAGAACAAATATGCCATCACCATATGACCATCGTTGTCTGGATGAATACGATCGCTTCCACAAAGAGTGAATGTAGGATCTTTCTTCTGATTTTCCTGATTCAATGCCACCATCGGCGCATTCCAATCAATAAACTCCCATCCGTTCTTGGCTGCAGACTCTTTCTGGTACTCAATAATCCGTTTGATTGTCTCATTCTTTTTCTTAAAGACCGTATTATCCTTAATCTCTGCAAACTCGTCATAAGGAGAGGTACCTACCATAACAATACGAGTATCGGGAAGTTCCTTAAAACGTTTCTCCATCTGCTGATAGTTCTTAATACTTTCCTGATACTTCTGTTCTGCAAATTCCTGCGCGTTATCACCATTGTATTCGAAATAGCCGGAATCGTTCATACCAAAGGTTACCATCAGTGATGTCGGCTTTTTGCTGAATATATCACCATCCAAACGTTTGTTCATATCGTAAGCTGTATCACCTCCAATACCACCATTAAACACCATAATGGGCATATTGGGGAAACGGGTCATGTAATACAACCAAATGTATGAATGATAATGACCGCCATCTGTTATACTATTACCCAAAAACACAGCTCTTTCGCCTTCTTTAAAAGGCTTGATAGTCTGAGCAAATGCAGCGCCGTATGACATGCAAGCGGCTACTGCCAATACAAAAAACTTTTTCATTTTACCTAATATTCAAATCAATTATTTATTTTTTTCTAATAATGAAAGTTCATATTCCTTACGTAAATTCAATAATTCTTTTACCTTTTCAGGATACTGTTCTATAACATTTACAGATTCAGTACTATCATTTTTCAGATTTACTAAAAATAATCCCTTAATCTCTGTAGATTTACCATTTGGCTTTACATCCATTGGATCTTTCAACAATTTCCAATCTCCACAACGAAGTGCCCAACGCGTCCAAAAATCGAAATGAAGTACATCATGAGGAGACTTTAGAGAAGCATCATTTAAAATAGGAACCAGACTTTCTCCATCGACTTCCATACCTTCATCAGATAATTGGCATAAATCTACTATTGTAGGGAACCAATCAATATTCATAGCAACCTGATTTCGTACCTCCCCTTCAGGCAATATACCAGGCCAGCTAATTATCGCAGGGACACGAATTCCCCCTTCAAAAAGAGAATCTTTTGCACCTCGCAAGTTCCCACAATAGCCACCTTGTCCATAACTTCTTGTTTCAAGGCTATGTCCATTGTCCGATTGAAAAATAATAATCGTATTCTTATCCAATCCTTCTGATTTCAAGAATGTTCGTAGCTGCCCAATATACTCATCTAAAGTAGAGATATAGGCTGCATACATCTTTCTCGGAATAGGTAACTGAGCATAATACTCAATCCACTTTTCATGAGGCAACAAAGGATAATGAGGAATATTGGAAGCCCAATACACAAAAAATGGTTGATTTTTATCTTCTTGAATAAAGCGCTTTATTTCTTTTATATTCTCATCTGTAAAGAAATTACCAAAAGAATAGATATGCTGTTCATTTCTCCACAAATCGTGATGGGTATCTCCTCCTAAATGAGAATAACTATCAATTAGCCCTCCACGAAAACCATAAAAATAATCAAATCCTTGTGCATTCGGCCCAATTTCCATTGTTTCTCCTAAATGCCATTTACCAATCAAAGCAGTACGATAACCATTAGCTTTCAAACGCTCAGCAATAGTTTCTTTTTCCGGACGCAATCCAGCATTACCTATTACATTTGTGACAACACCAGCTCTTTTAGAAAATTGTCCGGACATCAGACAAGCTCTGGATATTGAACTAACCGGAGCTGCATAGAACTGAGTAAAACGAACCCCTTCATTCGCCAAAGCATCAATATTGGGAGTATAAAGATCTGATGCACCATAACAGTTTGCATCCAACGCTCCTTGATCATCTGTATATATCAATATAACATTTGGCTTGGAATTTTGTGCTAAAGCCATCCCTGATGATAACATTCCAATGCTCCCAAACACTAATTGTTGAGATGTAAAAAAAGACTTCATTGTCTACTGTTTATAAATTCTTCATCCTAAAATACATGAACTCTCCGGGTTGACGACTGTCGCCACAATGTAGCAAGCCCGGGCGCTGCACTCTGTCCCAACGGAGCAAAGACTCCCCGCTGAACGGCTTATCCTGCACAGATTTCCACTTCTTCCCGTCCCTGCTATAATAGAAGCGAAGCAGCAATCCTTGCTCAACCGTCAACTTCAGATGGACACTGCTTCCATCGTAAGCGCCTTCGTAAAGTACTGTCTCGGCATTGTCCTTCACCACTTTCAGCACGAGGCGGCCTTGTGTCACTCCCCATACAATCAGGTTCTGGTCGTCGCCATACAGTGTCAACCCCTTCAGGCTTTCCTGCCCGCATACGACTTCAGTCTCACAACTGTAATCAGGAGTTTGTGGACGCACGCACAAGGCTGCCCCATTCCGGCTACCCTCTTTAGAAGTTCCAGAGAGCAGGAGGCTGCCTTTCCGCAACAACGATGTCACATCGGAGTAAGGATAATTCCATGTCCACTCAACCTTCAGGTTGTCTCCATCAAAATCATCAGTAAAGCCGGAAGGGAGCTGCTGCACGGTTCCACTGAAAGGCATCGGCTGACGGACTGTAGCCAAATCTCCGGTCTTGAAGCGTACCCAATGGTCTGGAGTCATCTCCATCTCCTGCAGAATGGGCTGGCGACCTACGTAAAAGCCGTCACCTTCGAGATAAGCATGGCAGAGGTAATACATGCGTCCGTCTGGCGTAGTGACAGCTGTCCCATGACCACACGACTTATAATCTCCTTTTCCACCATGCAGAATAGGATTACCCTCATACTTTTCGTACTTGCCGTCGAACTGCTTGGAACGTGCCACACAAACATCGTAATCGCTATTGATGCCACAACAACCGTGAGAGGCATAAATGATGTAGTAGTAATCACCTTTCTTGAAGTGATACTGCCCTTCCATTCCCACGCGTTCTTCGTCGACAAGCATCGTGAAGGGTTTGCCTTCGAGGTGCAAACCGTCGGCAGAAAGCTTGCTGCCTATGATTTCGATAGGCCGTGGTTCCAGTCCGTATGCCTTCCAGCTGATGTAGAGCTGTCCGTTGTCGTCGTAGACAAAAGCGTCGATAGCCTCCTTGCCGTGACGGATAAGGATGCCATGATCGGTGAAGGGGCCTTCGGGAGAGTCGGCCGTGGCAACACCGATGTAGGACATACCGGTGGCACGTTCGCGCGCCGTGTAATAACAGTAGACTTTGCCGTTGTGGTAGAACAGTTCGGGAGCCCAGAAGGAGTTGACCGTCCACTCGGGCTGGCTATCGAATACGTGCCCTATCTGTCGCCAGTTGACCAAGTCCTTGGAAGTAAACAGGGGATACTGGGGAGCCCATTCGGAGGATGTACCTGCAGCGTAGTAGGTGTCGCCGATACGGATGACCGAAGGGTCGGGCACATCGCCACGGATAACCGGGTTAGTGAACGTGCCGTCTGTCTCTTGTGCTGCCAGCGGCAGGGAGAGTAGCCCTGCCAATAGTGTCATTGTTAATGTTCGTGTCATTTTCTGTTTTCTTTAAGTGATAATGTATGTTTAATTGATGTTGCCACAATTACAATACATTTATCTCTAATTTCTACTTGTTCGGATCATAAACCGCCACGGCAACCCGTGAGTCGGCACAGCCGTAGTAAAGGAACCACTTCTGCCGATGGTAAACGAGTCCTTCAATAAATACCGTTCCTGCCGGATACTGCCCGCTCTTCTCGAAATCGGATTGGGGCACATAGAAGGGCTTGTCGAGACGGTCTATCAGCTTCGTCGGGTCTTTCAGGTCGAACAATGCCTGACCGGCGCAATAGGAATTGGCTGTATAGAGCGTATCGCCCTTGGCTCCGGCGCTGTTCTTTCCGTTGTACATCAGCAGGATTCCACGGTCGGTCATAACGGCGGGAGGACCACACTCGGTAAGGTCGCTGTCGAACTTGCCCTCGCGTGTGGTCATCACCTTAAGCAGTTCGCCCGTTTCGTCGAGCATCGGTGTCCAGTTGATGAGGTCGTCCGAGGTAGCTACGTTGACGAACTTCTCGCCCCAATACATGTAGTATTTGCCATCGATCTTGGCAATCACCTGACGTCCGTCTACGAGCTTGGTGACGATGGATGCCGACTTGGAGAAGTCGTCGCGGAAACGTCCGTCGTATGCCCGGGCAAATGCGGGGCCGTGCTTCTCCCACTGCAGCAGGTCGCGCGAGGTGGCTACGGCAAGCCGTGCCTGCTTCCGGTTCCACTGCGTGTAGAGCATCACGTAAAGCCCGTCCTCGGTCATCGCCACACGGGGGTCTTCACATCCTCCGGGATGTTCCAGCTCGCGCTGGCTGTCGTCGGCAGGATAGAGCACGGGGGCGTCGAGGCGGGTGAAATGAAGCCCGTCGTCCGACGAGGCATATCCGATACGCGAGGTGCGTGTGCCGATACCTACCGCCGAGTTGTCTTCCGCCCGATAGAGGACGACCACCTTTCCGTCCTTCACCGTGGCGGCGGGATTGAATGTGTCACTCTCTTCCCAACGCACGGAATCCTGACGCATGGGGCAATAGAAGATGCTGGAAGCATCGGGGGAGATAATCGGGTTCACCCCTTCCGGACGCTGGAAATCTGCCCACGCCCAGTCGGGATAATCACTGTTCTCCTTGGGTTTGTTCCCACCGCACGAAGAAAGCAATGCGGCGGCAGCCAACAAACAGGCTATGTTCAATGTCTTGTTCATGTATGTTTTTATTACTATCGTTTATAATTCATCTTCTGACTTTCCCGGGATACACTCCCACCCGCTTCAGAAACATCTGCGGATGGGGGTAAGATGAGCCGTCGGGTCATCCTACATGAGTCGCCGGGTCATCCTACATGAGTCGCCGGGTGAGGTAGGCAAAGGTACTACCTTTGGTAGGCAGACTCCTGCTATGGGAATGAAGGAGGTGCTACCTGCGTGCCCCATTGTTTATTTGGTTTACTGCCTGTGCGGTAACTGATGACTGCCCCGTCTTCCAGTTCACGCCAGTCGACCCACGTAGACTCCCATGTTTTCCCGTCGAGTTTCATCGACTGGATGTAGATATTCTTCTCCGAACCTCCCTCGATCAGCAGGTCTCCTTTGGGAAGATGGATGCGGACGGTGGAGAAGATGGGAGTGTTGACCGCGAAGCCCCCTACCCCCGGAATCTCGGGATACAGGCCGATGCAGGCAAAGACATACCAAGCCCCCATAGTGCCAAGGTCGTCGTTGCCCGGCAGTCCGTCGATGCGGCTCGAATACTGCTCGTTGAGCACCCGGTTGATGACCTGTTGCGTCTTATACGGTGTGCCTGCCCAGTTGTAAATCCAAGGAATCTGGAAGCTTGGCTCGTTGCCCGAAGCAAACCACTCGTCGCCATATCCGGCGTCGAGCCGTGTGAAGAGCTCGTCCAGCCGCTGCTCGGCTTTCTGCTTGCCTCCCATCATGTCAATCAGCCCGCCAAGGTCGTAGGGCACCATCCAGAAGTAGTTCTTATAGGTAGCTTCGCGCCAGTCGTCGCCCTGTCCTTTCCATGAGCCGTCGGCATTGCGCGACTGCAACCAGCCGGTCTCGGGGTTGAACAGGTTCTTCCAAGAGCGCGCAAAGTGGAAATAGCGCCAGCTCGAGAACTCGTCTCCGGCGGCATGGAGCGCAAACTGCCCGATGGCGAAATCGGCAGAGGTGTATTCCAACTGCTCGGAAGCGTTCCAATAGCCCTTCTCCAGATATTGCTTCAGTCCCGGACGCGCCTCAACATCCTGCGACTTGGCGCCCGGTTCTTCTGCCGTCTTGCGCATAATCTGGAAGATGGGTTTGGGGTCGTAGTTACGCGCCCCGAAAGCGTAGGCGTTCGAGATAAGGATGGAAGTAGGGTCGCCCTGCATCACACCGGTCTCTATATTAGCCATCACCCAGCGGGGGAATACACCGCCCGACTGCTCGGCAAACTGCTGGTGAGAGACAACGATGTCCGATGTCACTTCGGGCTCGAGCATTGCCAGCAGCTGGATTTGCGTGCGGTAAGTGTCCCAGTTACTGAACGAGGTATACTGCTTCGTCCGCGTCCGGTGCACCTCGAAGTCTGCCCCCATATACTCCCCGTTCACATCGCTGCATACGTTGGGATGGATAAAGGCGCGGTACAAGTGGGTGTAGAACTGCGTGCGGCGGTCGGGATTCGTGCCCTCCACCTCTATTTTGCTCAAGCACTCGTTCCATCGCTGTTCGGCATGCCGGCATACAGCATCGAAATCCCATCCGGCATTCTCCGCCTTCAGATTCTCGCGGGCATTCTCAACAGATACGTACGACACCCCGATTTTATAGTGCACGGTCTTCTGCCGGCTGACATCGAAAGTGAAGTAAACACCCGAAGCCTCTCCCTCGGCGAAGGAAGCACCGGGATGGAGGTCGTGCCCCTTCCAGATACCGGTCTCCACAGCCTCGGCATCAAACTCGGCCACGAAGTAGACCTTATAGGGCGTACGGATGCCGCAGAAGTTGCCCCCTTCGGCATATCCCTCGCATCGGTTGGGAGCCGTAATCACCACAGCCGCCTCCTTGATGGGCGTGGCCGACACACCTCCACCGATGATGACTGTCCCCAGTTGTTCGGCAGACGGATAGGTGTAGCGCGCCATGCCCGTACGTTCGGTCACGGTCAGCTCTGCTTTCACATCCTCCTGCACCATAGCCTGGTAGTATCCGGCATGCCCCTGTTCACCACTCACCGTAATACGTGCGTCGCGAATGATATTGGGTGACATCGCCAGCTTCCCCTTCAAAGGGAAGGTCGGGAAATTTCCCATGTGCTCACATCCGCCACCGCTCAGCTGGTTGATGACGAATCCTGCATTCTTCGCAAAGTAAGAAGGAGTGAACTGTACCATACCGAAGGGGTACGTCGCTCCCGGATAAAGGTAACCGGACGTAAGCCCGGCACCTTTCGTACCAATCAGTGTGTTTACCTCGCGGGCATAAGAGGCAGAGGCTTCCTGTGCCGCCAATCCTCCCTGCCAGCAAGCAATCACACACAACAATGCAAACAAAATCTTAGTTCTCATACTTATTTGATATATTCCTTATCTTTCGACAGCGAGAATGGAGCGGCATACTTGGTTGTGTTCCGCTGCTTATTAGGCTGATTGCCCATCTGGAACTTCAACACTCCGCCATCGGCTATGTCGCTGTAATGAATATAGTTCTTGTCCAACTCACGTCCGTTCAGTGTACCCGACTGTATGTACAGATTCTCCTTACTGTTTCCGTCGGCCTCAATAACGAACTTGTTTCCGTTCTCCAATGTAATGGTTGCCTTCTGGAACAACGGGCTTCCAATCACATACTCGTCCGTACCCGGACATACAGCATAGATGCCCAATGCACTCAGCACATACCAGGAAGACATACCTCCCTGATCCTCGTCACCGGGGAAGCCTTTCTCTGTGGAGTTATACAGACGTTCCACAATCTGACGCACCCAATACTGAGTCTTCCACGGTTCGCCGGCATAAGAATAGAGATAGGGCATGTGCTGTATCGGTTGGTTGCCGTGTGCATACTGTCCCATCTTGGCAATTTCCAGCTCCTTCATTTCATGAATAATGCCACCGTACGTACCCGGTTTGATGACACTTGGCTGTGAGAAGACGGAGTCCATCTTTGTCACAAAACGTTCGTCGCTGCCAAACAGATTAATCAACCCTTGCACATCGTGGAACACCGACCATGTATAGTGCCAGGCATTTCCTTCGCAGAAAGGGCCACCCCATTCAAGCGGATCGAACGGCTCCTGCCATTTCCCGTCTACACCCTTACCACGCATAAAGCCGATAGAGGGATCGAACACATTCTTATAGTTATACATCTGGCGTGAGAAAACATCCTGATAATGCTTGTTGCCTACCATCTTTGCCAGCTGATAGCCGCAGAAATCATCGTAAGCATATTCCATTGTCTGCGAACTTGACCCCATTGACTGTGGATAAGGCACATATCCCAACTGGAAGTACTCTTTCCAGAAGCCACGGCCGTTGGCCCCACCGTAAGGACCTTTGTTCATTGCTTCGTTGGCATACGCCTTCAAAGCTCTTTCAGGGTCAAACGTACGGATACCTTTTGCCCAAGCATCAGTCAACAGAGAAATGGCATGATTACCCAACATACCTCCTGTTTCGCCGGGGAACGACCATGAAGGCAGCCATCCACCCTGTTCCTGTGCATCCAACAGTGCATTCATATAACGTCCCTGCATGGTAGGATGAAGGATATTGGTCAACGGGAACTGAGACCGGAAGGTATCCCAAAAGCCATTGTCGGTATACATGTATCCATCATAAATCTTGCCGTTGTAAGGGCTGTAGTAATAGGGCTCGCCATTCTCTTTCCGCTCGTAGAACTTACGCGAGAACAGATTAGAACGGAACAGACAGGAATAGAATGTACGTATCTGTTCGTCCGTACCACCTTCCACTACTATCCGGTTCAACAGTTCATTCCAAGTGTCAAAACCACGTTGTTTGGTCGTTTCCAGATTCTTGTCTTTTCCCAACTCACGATTCAATGTAATCAATGCCTGTTCGGAGCTGATATACGAAGAAGCTGCTTTTGCCTGTACCTTTGTTCCCTTCTTAAACTTGATGTAAGCACCATATCCTTTACCTGCCCCCTCTTTCTTTCCGGCAAACACTTCGTCCTTCTGATTCTCCCATATACCGTAATCCTCGAACGGCTTGTCGAACTGCACTACAAAGTAATTACGGAACGACTTTGCATCATTCACAAAACGCTGGTTGTTCACCCATCCGCTAATCTGTCTCTTCTCCGGATCTATCTTAATCTCGCTTTGGTCTGTATAACCGTCAAGCACCAGATATGCATCCCCAGTAGAAGGGTATGAAAAGCGGAAATGTACTCCACGGGTAGTAGGAGCCATCTCGGTAGTAATACCATTATCAAATTCAACTTTATAGTAGTGAGGTTTAGCTATTTCATTGTCATGACTAAACTTAGACGCACGCGCATCCTGATTCACCACCAGCTCTCCCACCATTGGCATAAAAGTATATACAGCATAGTCACTTACCCATGGGCTGCACTGATGCGTCTGTCCGAATCCACGTATCTTATCCAAAGAATACTGATACTTAAAGCCATCACCATTCTTTCCTGTTTGTGGCGACCATAAATGCATACCATAAGGCATACCCGTTGCAGGGAACGTATTGCCATAGCTCAATCCAAAATGAGAATCCGTGCCTTGTCGTGTATTAACATATTGTACAAGGTCTTTTAATTGGGCATACATCCCTGTAGAGAGGAATATCGCCATCGTCCATAAAAATAATCTTTTAAGTATTACCATAATTACCTATTTTATTATGTATTAGTAGAGACAATCTTATCCCATTCAATATAAAGACGAAAAAAAGGGGTGATAGCATCAAAAACGACATGTTAAATAATTTAAATTTTAAATTATTGCATACTTTCTGAATCTTTTAGTATCGAATAAAATAATTTCACACGGAAATTGACTACAAAAAATAGAGCCATATCACAATTTATAAAAAATGATATGGCTCATTATACATGTATTATATATAATTCATTTTCGGATTATAATATAACCTCTACAAATTAAAACAATAGAATCTAAGATTCATTTCTCAACAAAACATCCGTTAAAATGACAACTGAACTCCCAAATTGACTACACGTTGATTCATATATGCATCACCTGCTGTGTTCGTTTGTATCTCAGGATCTTGTTGATATTTGTCATAGCTAGTCCAAGTAAATAAGTTATAAGCATTTACATAGAAACGAATATTATCTACAAATTTAGGAAGGACACGCTTAGGCAATTGATATCCTAAATCAATTGTTTTCAAACGAATATACCAAGCATTTATCAGCCAGAAATCAGACATATAAGAGGAAGCACTATTAACCGTACCTTGCTGCAGAGTCAAACGTGGAAATTCTATTTCAGCTCCACTTTCATAACGTTCCAAAGACCAACGTTTCTGATGGATTGGCTGGAATTGGCTTTGCCCAGATTCAATACCTGTACCATTAATAGCAAAGCTATAATCAAATGAACCTTGGAATAAAATATTAAAGCTGAACCCTTTCCAATATCCACCAAAAGACCATCCCAACGTAGTGGTTGGAAGATTCGGTTTGCCAATTGCTCCTTTATCAAAATCATCAATAATGCCATCTCCATTCAAATCTGCATATTTCAAATCTCCAGCTTGTACACTTGCAAGCGGAGTAGCAGGAGCATCTTCAGCACCAGCTTCTATTTTCGCTATATCTTCTGGAGTATAATAACCAATCCATTTATAGCCAAAAGGTTGATTTATAGGTTTCCCTGTTTCACGCAACCATTCATATCTCTGTTGTGCTTCTGCTTTATAGTCTACTCTATTCTTAGCAAAAGAATACACAAAATTTGTATTAAAATCAAATTCGCCAAAACGATCTTGATAAGTCAAATTACCATCAAATCCCCAGTTAGTTGTTTTAGCCACATTTTCTGCAGTAAAATTAACACCTACAATGTCAGGAATATCATTTCGCGTTACTAATTGATCATAGCGCTTATCTTTGAAGTAATCAATAGTAAATGAAATGCGATCAAACAAATTCATGTCAATACCAATATCAAACTTTTTAGCTTTCTCCCACGTAACATAAGGATTGATAACTAGATCTCCTTCACTAATACCAGTCATACCACTACCATTACCTTCTCCAAAATAATAAACTTCACCATTATTATTATATGTCTGCCGAAACAGATAACGATTACCTGGAGCTACATCTGAACCAACTAAACCATATGAAGCTCTAATTTTAAACATTTGCACATTATCTGCTAACCAGTCTACATTTTTAAAGAAATTTTCTTCAGATATTACATAGCCAACTCCTACTGCTGGGAAAAAGCCAAATCTATGCCCACTTGCAAAACGATCAGAGCCATTATAAGCCGCATTAAAATCAACTAAATACTTATTATTATATTTATAACCTAATTTCAATGTATAACCCTCAAAATTATTAGGAACAGAAGCTGTATGTTCACTTGTAGAACTTTGCCTATTCCATAAAAACATAGCATTAATATCATGAACTTCATTAAATACACGTGCATAATCTATATAAGCCTGTACATTTAAATTTTTTGTAGCCTGATCTGTGCCATTAAATACTGTATATTTCTCATAATCATATTGAAGATTAGGATTTATATTATACGAATCTGTAGCAGAATCATAATGATAAGTTGGGAATCGATTTCTCAATACACCACGCCAATTCTCATCTATATTAGAATAGGCTAATCGAAAATTTGCCGTCAGTCCTTCTGTCAAGAAATCCATCTTCCAAGTTGCTCCATACAACACATTATTATCATTTCTACGAGTTCGTTTGTAGCCGTTATTCGCTAATCGTGCATTCAATGTCGCAGGATGATTTGCAATATCATATAAATAAGCATAACTTCCATCTGGATTTATTACTGGCGCCGAATAAGGATGCATTGCATTGAAATTATAAATTTCACCTGTAACTCCAATAGTTCCCGGTAATCCATAACTATTCAAAGCAAAAGGTTCATTGATATTCATAAAACGAGAAGTTACATCTAAACGCATATTAAAATTATCAGTCACATCAAAATCTAGATTCGTTCGATAATTAAAACGACGATAAAAATAGCTATTATTTACATCATCTCCTGCATCTGCTCTACTAAAATCTCGAACTAAACTATTTTGAGTAAAATAACCTGCAGAAACAAAATATCGCAATCTCTTAGATCCTCCTGATATATCAACGTTAACATTTTCCTGGAAAGCTACTTTCTTAAAAATTTCATCATACCAATTTACATCTGGATGTCCATAAGGATCTGTATGATCCCTAAAAGCAATCATATCATCTTCTGTGTAAGGAAAGTCTGACAGTGTTCCATCGTTAGCATGAGCTTCTTGTACCAACTGTAATGTTTCATAAGAGTTTAAAAACTTAGGAGTACGCACTGGAGTTTGCATTCCTGCTTCCAATCGAACATTTATTTTAGGTTTTCCTTCCTGTCCTCTACGAGTTTTAACGACCAATACACCATTTGCCCCTTTAATACCATATATAGCTGTAGTAGAAGCATCTTTCAATATAGAAATACTTTCTATTTCATTTACATTAATCTGCGATAACTGTTCATAGGTGTACTCTATATCATCCACTATTATCAATGGCTTATTACCATCTGAATTTAATGAACTAACACCACGAATAAAGAAATCTGATGCATCTTTACCAGGTTGACCTGAGCGTTGCTGACTAAAGAACCCTGGTAATCTACCAGCCAAAGTATTTTGCACACTACTTGTAGGAACTGTACGTATCTCACTTGCCTGTATACCACTTACAGCTCCAGTCAATGTAAGACGTTTTGCCTTGCCATATCCCACAACGACTACTTCATCCAAATCCGTTGCATCAGGAGCCAGATTAATTTCTAACTTGCTTCCATCTACAATTTTAACAGTTTGCTTTTTAAAGCCAATAAAACTGAACTCTAAAATATCATTTTTATTTACCTGTAATTGAAAATTTCCGTCTATATCAGTAATAGTACCAACATTTGTTGTACCCTGTACCTTCACATTTACACCTGGTAATAATTCACCGTCAGTAGAAGATACTACACCTTTTACCATAAACGATTGTGCGAATGCAGTGCCAAAAAGGCATATACATGCCAATATTAATAATACTCTTTTCATAACATTACCAATTCGGGTTTTGAACCATATTATCATTTTTCACTACTTCATCATATGAAATAGGATATAAATACTGCCGTGTTGCAAACGTTGTTGTCAACACGTCTACCAATTCGAAAGTTTGACTCCCTTCAGAAGACCGGATCTCCAAACCTTTCAATGGCTCACTAAAAACATTCTCTGCAATGCGCCATCTGCGAATATCCCAATAACGTTGCTCTTCAAAAGCCATCTCTATACGTCGTTCATTATGTATAATCTCACGCATCTTATCTTGCGTCATCTCGTCTAAAGGATCCAATCCATAAAGATTATTATCACCAGACTCTATTCCTGCTCGTTTTCTTAATGCTATAATTGCGTCATATACACTCTGATCAGGACCGCTATATTCATTTTGAGCTTCTGCATAATTCAACAAGACCTCTGCATAACGATACATTACCCAATTATGAATCACACTGCTATATTCAGATGCATTTTCAAATTTCCCCATAAACTTACACATATAATAGCTAGTTGTAGAATACTCTGATGTATTAGAAGGGTTGTTCGTTCCACCAATAGAAGTATCCAATGTAGTATTCAACCATGTAGAGCCATGATGTAATATTGTATAATTCAAACGTGGATCTCTATTCTGATATTGTTCTACTCCAGTACCTAACGTATAACGACTTTCACCTGCGACTTTCCCGTCCAACATAGGGAAAGCATCAACTAAATTCTGAGTTGGTAATGTGCGTCCCCGACCAGCAGCATTATTTGAGAATCCTAATGGACCATTATCGTTTTCTATAGAAGTACTATTAGCACCCGGACGATAAAAAATGACTTCTGGGTTCGTTGAGATATTATAGAAGCCCAAAAAAACATCACGAAAATCAGAGCATAACCCATAACTTCCATTCCCCGATGGGCCATAAGTATCAATAAATTCTTTTGCTGTTTCAGCTGCGAGTTTCCAACGTTCAATATCTTTTGAAGCATATCCTACTAACTCATTCCCAGCCTCTATTGTTTCACCGTTAAATAGCGGGCTTGCTGCATATAACAATACTCTGGCCTTCATTGCAATACATGCTTCACAGGTAGGAGCATGAGAATATTGAGCAAAATCAGATGAAGGATATGTACGTAAATCCTCCTTAATCGCATCCAATTCACTTACAATATAATTGATACATTCTTCAAAAGTATTACGTGGCAATTCCATATTATCACCTAAGACAGGCACATTCTCTCCAATCAAAGGTACACCTCCATAACGTTTTACTAATTCAAAATAAAAACATGCTCTCAAAAAACGAGCTTCAGCTTTCAAAGTAACATTCAAAGGTTTAACTTCTCCTTTACTATTAGTATAAGTTGCTTGATAAGGAACTACATCAATATTGTTAATGAATATATTAGCTCTACGGATACTTTTATAATACTCGCTCCATCTCATATCAGAAGTCATGATTGTTCTTGAATCATAACGTCCTACGGCCAATTTATATACATCAGGATCGGATGTATTAATAGATACAGCATCATCAGAAGCAGCATCCAAATAATCACTGTTAACACGATTATGTCCATTCTGTAAGCCTGCATAAACAGTATTTAAGAATTTTGTAGCATTGGTTCCCAAAGAATCTGTTTTTGAAAACACAAAATCAAGAGTAACCCACTCAACTGGTTCTGACTCATAACTATCAGAACAAGATGTGTTCATGAACAACAATCCTATTCCTAATAACACCAAATATTTATTTCGTATCATAGTATATTATTCTTTAAAATTTAACATTGATACCCGTACTTATACAACGTTGTAAGGGATAATTCGTAAAACTAACTTCTGGATCCTGTAAATTACAGCCTGAAAATGTAAGCAGATTCTGCCCAGATATAAAAATCTTCACACGAGTACCTCCTAAATAATTCTGACAAAAAATATCCGGTAAAGTATATCCAATGCTCATATATTTCAGACGTAAAAAATTTCCTGAACGCATCCAGAAAGAAGAATTCCACCCATTTCCTTTATTATAATTATTTCCCCCAGCAGATAAGCGAGGGAATGTCGCAGTTTCAGCAGTTTCCGGAGTCCAACGTCCCAACATATGTTTATATGCTTGTCCATAAGTCTGTCCTATACTTTGAAATCCCTCAATCAAAGTAGCATCACTTAAATATATATCACGATTATAAACTCCCTGCCACAACATGGAGAATTCTAAGCCACGCCAGTTAAATCCCAAATCAATACCAAAATAAGAAAGAGGCTTATCTCCACCTATTACAACACGATCATTTGCATCTATTACTTTATCCCCATTTACATCTTTATATTTAATGTCACCAGGTTGAATATTATCGTATCCTGAAATCAATGGAGATTTGTCAATTTCTTCTTGAGAAGTAAAAAAGCCTTCAGCTAATAATCCCCATACAGCACCAACAGGTTTACCTGTCGCATATAGATAATCATAAGGTTGCTCTTGCTCATCCTTAAATAGAAGTTTACTTTGTTCACAACTCCAATTTCCTGAAATATAATAATTAAAATCATTTATATGGTTCTGATAAGTTACAGACAACTCACCACCAAACCAACGTGCCTTTCCTACATTTTCATTAGGATATGACTGTCCAATCAATTCAATACTTTTACCACGTGTTTGCAATAAATCATAATATTTATCATTATAATAATCTGCAGTTATCTTTAAACGATTATTAAACAAAGTCATATCAATACCAAGATTAATCTTATGAGCTTTCTCCCATGTTATATTAGGATTGGCTAACGGAGTATTTTCTGAATAAGCACCTCCATTAGTGTAACTCGTGCCAAGTGAATAAGAATCACCATTTTCTGAATAAAGTTGAAGATAAGAATAGTATCCTGAATTATCAATACCGCTGCCTGTTTTACCATATACTGCTCGTAATTTCAATTGGTCCAACCAGTCAGCATCTTCCATAAAATCCTCTTTGCTAATATCCCAACCTAAACCCAAAGCATAAAAAGTTCCCCAACGCTTACCTGGTGCATAACGATTATAATAACTTTCACTCATTGCAGCTTGAACAAAGTATTTTTTTGCATAATCATAAGAAGCATCTACTATAATGTTAGTAGGATATTCAGGAAGGTTCCAATTGGTAATTGTAGTACGTGTATCACCCATCAAAGAAGCTTTTACACTATGTAACCCAAATTGTCTTTCATAATCAATTGCAAACTGCCCATACATCTGCTGATAAGAAGAAACAGAGCTAAACGAATTAGATTGTGCAGCAGGTGATCCATACTCACTATAAAGACCTTCTCCCATGGAATTTTCAGTATACTCATATACTTCAGATCGCATGGTACGATTAACAGCTGTTCGATTCTGGAAGGCAACACCTCCAATAAGACGAGTAGACAAACCCTTAACCACTTTATCTAGATCATAATAAAGATTGATAATCCCCATTACATCACGTGCTCCATCTGTTAAATAACCAGAAGCAACAGTTTGAGACATAAGATTATTTGTAAAAGCGACACTACCTCCCCATGTACCATTCGGATTATATATTGGATAAGCTCCATTTGGAGTTGTATAGATAGAACTCAAAATATCAGTATAACCTCCTCCATTTCCTCCAGGCTGAGTTCCTTCCTCCACACGCCCAAACAAAGTTATCTTGGCTTTAAAATCATCTGTAATATTAATGTTTACTTTAGAATTTATCGAATAACGTTCATATGAAAGATTTGTATCATGCACATCATCTACCCTATCTATACTTTTAAATAATCCCCCCTCACTCATATAACCCAGACTAACAAAATATTGAGCAAACTTATTACCACCTGATGCATTCAAATTATATGATTGAATGGTTGAATTTTTTTTCAATAATTCATCATACCAATTTACATTCGGATGAGTATAAGGGTTTGATTGAGTGCGGAACTTCTTAAAATCATCATATGTATACATTGTATTACGCCCATCATTCTGCAAAGCTTCGTTCAACAAATAAGCATACTGTGAGCTCGATAATGGTTCAGGCATATCAACTGGAGTCTGCACACCAAAACGCCCTGTGAAAGATAATTGAAAATCACCAGCTATAGGTTCTTTCGTTGTAACAATTAATGCCCCACGCGAGCTTCTCATACCTAAAAACATGGAAGATAAAGCATCTTTTTGAAGAGAGACTGATTCTATTGATTCGGGATCAATTGAAAACAGTTCTCTCTGTATACCATCTACAACCACAACTGGACTATTATGTCGCGATGAAATATTAAATTCTGTATTATCACCATATGCACTTTGACCAACTAAACTTTCATTTGGCACATTTCCAATTAAAGTTCCAGAAGATATAGAAGAAGAATAATGAGTCCTCGCACCACGTGTCTGAATAACATTCAACCCCGGCATTCTTCCTTGTAAGGAAGGAATAAAAGTAGAAGACATCATTGTAGATAATTGATCTGAATATACAGCCGCCTCAGAGCCTAAATAACTATCCTTATCTTCTACGCCGTATGGCCTATTGACAATCTTCCGAGATTTTATATATTCTTCCGAAATCGTCACCTTAAAAACACGTTCATTTTTGCGTAGTTTATTTACTTTCACTTCCTTATATAAAAAACCTGGATGAGAAAAGCATAGTACTTTTCCTTTATCATAACGAAACTCAAATGTTCCATTAACATCAGTAACAACTCTAAAATTAGAATTTTTCATTGTGATAACAACATCAGGAACTGGATTTCCATATTGATCTATCACTTTACCTATAATATCATTGTTTTCTTTTGATATACCCTTTGCTGCAGTGGCATTCGAAATACCTAGCAACATGCCCATAACTATTATTACAAAGAAACAATAACTCTTTGTTTTATTTAGTATATTACACATAATATTATCTTTTTAATTAAGATTAATCACACCTAAGCTCAAAACTGAAAGGTTCATTTACATCATCCGGAATATCCTCTCCACCATTATTTCTACTATCATCAGATTGAGAAACAGACAAAGTTCCATCCGAATTAGTAAAATAATAATCTATGTATGTAATAGTTTCTCCTTCAGGAATCTTAAAGAAACCAGCAGGCCAAATTGTTACATCATATCGAGGTAAGTCACCAGACTGCTTTTTCATTTGTGTTTTAGGAGCAGCATAAATATTCCCAGCATCTGTATGTGCATTTGCTGACCAATAAATCTCATCACAATTTGTCAATTCATTGGTACTAACATCACTTAAAAACGTGAATGTAATGTAATCATCTTGCAAAGAGAGTAAAGGTGTAACCGAATTATAATGGAATGAACAATAATCAATCGTTGCTCCATTCCCTTCCACAACTTCGAAACACTCACCTTCTACTACATCATATTCATTAGTATTAGTTCCAGCTCCATGATTAGAATGTCCCATAAAGAATGCCGGTTTAAATTTCAAATTATTAATCCCTGCAATACATTTTATAGTAACGGTGTAATCAATATTCCCATCAACTGATGCATAATTATCAGATTGAAAAGCCACCCACTCCATATCTGTTAAAACATTACTCATAACCCCATATTTACTTTGTAACGCCTGTCCCCACGACATACCAGGATGAGAAGCAGGAGATGTAGTATCAGGGATTCGAGTCATCCGATGGTCAACATCTGGTTCATATCTATTTTCTCTAAAAGTAACTGTCGCATTTTCACCTATATTCCAACTTGTTGGAGCTAAAAAAGCAATAATAAATGTTTCATTTGTAGTTGACCCATCAATTTCTATTCTTCCATCAAATTTAAATGTTGCAACCTCACCAGCACGTACATAAAAGACCTGTTCACCTGTTTCTGGATCTTCTTGTTCTATATAAACATTATTAATTACAAAAGAACATCCCCAAGCAATCAAGGATAGTACTGCCACAACTATCAGCAATTCAAGCCTATGTTTTTTTATTTTTAGACACTTCATAACCTTCATTTTAATCATTATCAACCTTTTCAAATGAATATTCATAAGAGTTACTATAACATCCTGGACTCAAAGTCAAAATAATGTTACGTTTTCCTTCTACAATAGGATAAGAGATTTCTACTTGTGCATTTTCTCCTTTCTCATTCCGAAATGTCAATAAAAAAGGATAATACGGGTCATCAACTGACCAAGTTCCCCCTCCCTCACTTACCACGAAAGGAAGATAGTTCTCTAATGTATAAGAACTGTCTTTATTTAACACCATATGGAATTGACTAAAATTCATTGTATTTGAAATATCATTCCCGTTTCGTAAAACAGTTTTCAACTGCCATGTACCATCCAATTGTTTAGAGACCTCAGAATAAGAATCGTCTGAGGTATTATCCCTAAAAGTATCACAAGCTCCCAATAAAAATATCATGGTAAGCTGTAAAAAAATTGCCTTCAACTTAAATTTCATAAACTTCTCTTTTATTTATTCATAATATGGATTTTGGACTAAATCTGGTGATTTCACAGTTTCTTTATAAGGTATCGGATAAAGATACATTGCCTTACGAAAGGTATATTGACGTGTTTCAAACACTCGGCCTGTTTTTACACCACTATTGACATCTTTTGTTATTTCCATTCCATGCATCCACCAAGAGGTTGTCGTGTTTTCTTTACCATAGACCATCCATCGACGTACATCAAAGAAACGATGTCCTTCAAAAGCTAATTCCAAACGACGTTCCATCTGTATAAAAGCTCTCATTTGTTCTTGTGTCAGATTGTTTGGTATACCATATGTGTTATCATCACCAGGTTCAATTCCTGCACATCTGCGTATTTCTCTCAATGCCATATAAGGGTCGATATGTACTCCACCTACATCATCACCAACATTCGGATTATCATGCCATTCATTTGAAGCCTCCGCATAATTAAGTAAAATTTCAGCATAACGAATCAAAGGACGATTTTGAGAATTTCCACCATGAATAAATTGCCCAGTTGAGTTTAATTTAGTAAATTTACGTACATAATATCCAGTAGGAGTACCTTGATAGATTGCATCCTGCCCTGCACCGACATAAGTATTTATTGGTTGATTTACCCCCGTGGACTGTGCCATAGGACAACCATCGTATATCGCCATAAATTGTAAACGTGGATCACGCTCTGGCAAATCAGGCTTTGTCGGATCATTATTTGTTACTGATAAAAGTATCGGAGTATAAGTATATTTGCTAGTTCCTCCAACTTTTAACAAACTAGCGTTTTCTCCTTCAATATATGTATTATCAAGCTGATTTTGTCCATATTTACCATCCCTCATCGGATATGCTGCGACTAAATCATGATACAAATATCCGCCAGTTCCATTTCCACCCATGCTAATAGGAAAAAATAATTGCTGGGTTGCAATTTGTCCATTTGTAGTTTCTCTTCTTTCTAATATTAGGCTCGAATAAACATCCATTCCAACCGTTGAATAAAAATCTGCAGGAAGCAAAGACGCATACCAACCCCACCCTGGAAATTCCGCATTATTTTCATCTGTATTTCGACAATATAGACTATAACGATTTAGACCAATTACATATAAAGCTGCGTCCAAAGCTGTTTTCCATCTCCCCTTATCATAGTTTGGATAAGCGACAACCCCTTCCGGATAATTTACTGGAGCAAAATCACCACCATTAAAAAGTGGACTTGCTGCATACAAACGCACACGTGATATCAAAGCATAACACGCTCCAGAGGTTATACGACCTGCATTATTTCCACTCCATTCTGCAGGAAGTATCTCAGCTGCTGTTTTTGCCTCATTACATATATATTCAACACATGTTTCATAAGTATCACGTGCTTTCTGTGCATCCTCAACAGAATCATAAACATCATCATATACAATAGGTACACCACCGTAATGACGTAATAACATTGCATAATACCACGCACGTAAAAAACGAGCTTCCGCCTTATAATACGTTTTCTTAGTCTCATTCATTGAACATCCATCAACATTCAATAAAAACATATTAACCCGACGAATATTACGATAAGCAATTCTCCATACATCATCTTCAGCAGTTGTCATAGGAGTAATATTTCCCATAACAAAATAAATGTCTGTAGCACCACCGGTATTAGCTTTGTATGCAGCCTCATCCGAAGCTGTTTGAAGTCCTCCATGTCCAGAATAACGATCACGTTTAATATCAAAACCAATATCTGAATAAATTTGATTCAAAAATTGCGAAGTAAAAGTACTATCGCTAAAAGTTGCTTCCTGATCCAAGTTCGTAGTTTCAGTCACCCCTAAAAAATCACACGACGAAACCACAAATATTCCTAGAACAGGTACATACAATTTTAATAAGCTTCTCATGTCCATAGAAATTATGATTTATTAATTAATTAGAATATTTATACATCTTTTATTTTATAATAAAATACTCCAGTATTTTTACCGAAGTACTGTATCAATTATTATCGCCGAAAACAAGATCCTTTTACCTTATTAAAACAACTTCTACCTACATACAATACATATCTCCAAGAGTATAAATTCTGGGAAATACAATAAAATCAAAACTAAACAACAATCAATTTTTAACCTTCAAATTACACTAAAACCTTTCTTTGTTGTACTCTCTATCTGAAGTACGATCAAACAAGTAAGTAGCATCAAAACAGGATCAAATATTTAACATCTATTAAATATTTAATCTTCATAATCCATAAAAGATGCTATTTCTCATTGTGATAAGAATCTGTATCGCACCAGGCTACTACTATTTATGAACACACCAACGAGTTTTCGTTCCACTTAACTGGAACTATCGTCCCAGTTAAGTGGTTCTATCGTTCTACTATAGTGGAACGAAAATCTGTTTGTACATCAACATTTTATCAATGACGGTTCAATTCAATGAAAAAGACATATTCTCCTCCAGTAACTTCTACTGATTTCTTTTCTACATCCACCTTTTTCTGATTCATTTTACAAGCGACAGAGTTTTCGGGCAAACAAACCGTCGCAGTACTTCCAAAAGGTACCGTTACACGAAGATTCAAGCTATTACCATCCAACTGCCAATCAGCAGAAATAGTACCGAAAGGAGACTCTTTAGTAACCTTTGCCCATGAAATGCCATCCGGCATCTGAGGATCGATATAGAAATGACGGTAACCGGGAGCATTTTCATCAGGACGTATTCCACCAATTGCCTGATAGAACCAAGTGCCTATACCGTTATAGCAATTATGGACGCGGCTACGTTCTCCGCTCCAATACTCCCATGTAGCAGTAGCACCATGATCTATCATATAGAGATAACCGGGATAGTCCCGTTTCTTCAACATCTGGTAGAAAAAGTCGGCTTCTCTATTCTGCACAGCCCATTCGGTCAGAATGGAAACTCCCACTAACCCTACAGCAATGTGTCCGTTGTGTTTTGAGGCTGTGGTTTCCAGCATGTTTTTCTTCACTCGTCCGTAAATGGAATCGGGCACTGCACCTACCAGCATAGGATAACACATATCCAACTGAGAACCGGTAGAATAAATACCCTTATCCAGCTGGTAGAACGTCTGATGAATCAGTTTGTTGAGAGTCGCCTTTCGAGCGGCAAATGCTTGTGCCTCTTCGTCCAGTCCAAGCTTTAAGGCAATCTTGTTCATCGTACCCAAACACTCACTGATAAAACAGTTGTTGACCAAATCGACAGAACTTTGTGCACCTGCGTCCACTCCCATTGGAGCGAGCCAGTCACCCAGATACCAGTCGCGATAAGGGAGGTCAGGCCAACGTTTCAACAATCCGTCGACTGTATATTTGTCCACATACTTGAACCATTCCTTCATCTTGTCATAATATTGTTCAATCAGACGTGAGTCACTGTAGTTGACATACGTTCTCCATGGAGCCTGTACTATGAATCCGCACCAATACGGGCCACCACCTCCGGCACCGGGATTAGGGCCGACATGAGGCAGACTTCCTCCTTCGCGCATGGAGTCGCCCCATGTCTGTATCCAGTTCATAAAAGTAGGAGCCACGTCGTACATTGTCTGTAGCGACATTGTAGAAGAGTTTCCGTCGCCACCATATCCGGCACGTTCCAGATGAGGACAGTCTACCATATAACCCTCGAAAGTAAGACACTTCATGGTATGCTGTATCATGTTGTGGATAGCGTTGATGTCGGCATCAGAACACTCAAAAGTAGAAGCCTGAGAATAGTCCTCGTGAATCTGCAGGGAGTGCATGCTGCTTAAGGAAGGTTTATCAGGCAAGTTCGAAAGACGGATATAGCGGAAAGCATGGTGATGGAACTTATTGCAGAACACCTCTCCTGTCTTTCCTCCGGAGATATAGATGTCATATTCGCCTTGAACGTCAAATTCGCCTTCTTTTGTCAGATTGTCACTATACTCCATCTTAACCTCATGACCGGCCGAAAGCTGTGGCATCTGCATACGGAACCATCCGGTCTGAACTTTACCCATATCGACCAACCAAGTATTTTCCCCTAAGCTCTTTACAGACACAGCCGGAAGACGGTCGAATATTTTATTGACATTGCAGGTCTGCGAAGATGCTGTATGTGGAGGTACATTAACAGTAACAACCGGTGCCCATTTTAAACGATCGAGTTCTTTTGGTTCAAGACTTACGGGAAGAATGCGTCCGTCCAGCTTCTCACCTACAAATTGCAAAGCACGCCATGTGCCCATATCCTGATAACCGCTCTCGCGACTCAGCCATGTGTTATCAGTCTTTGCCAGAAGATTCCATGTTCCGTTCTGTAGCTGACAAAGCTCTGCTTTCACTAACGGTCCATCGTAGGCAGCACCAAAGGTTGTCTTTTTGTACCAACCCTTTCCCATCCATATCAGGAGGTCGTTTTCTCCCTCACGAAGGTAAGAAGTTACATCATAGGTCACTATCAATGAACGCTTAGGCAACTGGGAAACAGCGGGTGCCAAAACTGCATCACTTACTTTTTTTCCATTAATGTAGACTTCGTGGTAGCCCAATGAATTGACATAAAGAAAAGAGGTAGCCTGCTCTTTTACGTTAATTCTCTTACGCAAGATAGGAGCACCTATGTCCCCTGCTGAAGCAGAAGCACCTATATACTCACCTTGCAAATAGTCGTCACCCGTAATGCCAACTGAAAAGCGAGCCGTGCGACTCCATGCTGTCTGCTGACCTTTCTTGTCCCACACACGAACACGCCAATAGCAAAGATTGCGTGACTTCAGCCGTTTGCCCTGATAAGGCACCATGACCGAAGCAGTCGATCTCAGTTTACCCGAATTCCACAAATCAGCCTTTCCCTCTACTAACAACAGGCTGTCCGATGCTATCTGAAGTTCGTAGTACTGTTGTCCCTCAGCAACACCACCTCCCTCCAACTTCCAGCTGAAATGAGGTGAAGTGTTGTCAATCCCCAACGGATCGACTTGATTTTCGCATCTCAAATCCTCAACAAAAAGAGTTTTTCCGGTATCCTTACCATAAGAAGCAGCAGTAAGGACACAGGAGAAAAAGATTAGTCCGGTACGTTTAATAAAGTTCATATCGTATTTAATTTAATTATTATTTCCATCAGAAACCCTAAAATTATATTCTCCAGAAGTTACTTTTATCATATATACAGAGCTATCGCCTATAGTCATCTTCTTCATCTCATGACTGGATAATACTTTACCCGACTCACTCACCGTATCATTTCCAGAACCTGGAAGAATAACAGTAGCTGATAAGTTTACTGGTATTTCTACCCTTAAGTTTATTCCATTCTTATCTATCTCCCAATCTGACACAATACGACCATATATCGAATTATAGGAAGTCTTGCAGTATTTCAATGATTCAACGAATTGAGGTGCTATATAAAAGTGTTTCATTCCGGCAAATGATGTATCAGGCTTTATTCCTCCTAAAGCCCTATAGAACCATGCAATGACACTTCCAAACATCGGATGACAATGTCCGCATCCTTCATCATTACCATCTCCATTCCATGTCTCCCATAATGTATTGTTCTTCTTATCTGCTAAATATCCATAACTGGGAAAATCCTTTTGAGTCATCAGCTTATATGCAAGATCTGCTCGGCCATTTTCTGTAAGAACATCCAATAAAAGAGGAGTAGCCAATATTCCTGTATCAAAATGGAAATTTATCTTTTCCAAATTGTTCAGTAAAGAGGAAAAGACCTTCTCATATTTACCATCAGGTACAAGTCCAAAAGCTAAAGCAAATACATCTGAACCTTGTCTACCCTGCCAGTAACAACCTTCCGATTCATTATAAAAAGCTATATTAAAATCGTTTCTAATCTTGGAGGCAAGGCTTTGAAAGATTTTCTGATCTTTATCTTTATGTAAAATACCAGCAACTTTCTCCATAATAGAAGTAACATGATAAAAATATGCAGTATTAACAAGTGTAGCCGGTATTTCTATTATATTATGAGGAGTAGACCACTCACCCAGACACCATCCGTTAGGTTCTTCTTTAACTATAATTCCATTATCATCGGTACGGGTAGTTAGATATTCAATCCAATGCTTCATACCTTCATAATGTTCTTGCAATAATGTTGTATCTCCATAATGGCAATAATAATTCCATGGAATAATCACATAAGCCGATCCCCAGGCAGGCCCTCCTCCACCGCCTCCAAAAGGTGCCGTATGAGGTACATATCCAGTTTTTTTATTACTTGCATCGCTTATATCCTGAATAAATTTCTTAAGGAAACAAGTCATATCGTATGTATAAAGCAAGCTTTCAGAAATAACCTGTCCATCACCAGTATAAGCCAAACGTTCCCTATGTGGATCACTACTGATAATTCCTTTAAAATTAGCCTGCATAGTTCGCTTAAAGGCTTGATGAATATTATTTAATAATTCATTAGAACATTCAAACGTACCAGTCTCAGGAATGTCTGTATAAATGGACCTAACTATTATACTATTTTCTGATAATTCTGCCTTCTTTGAGATTACCTCGATTGACTTAAATGCATGCCATGTAAATCTAGGCTCCCATATTTCTTCACCTTTTCCACTGAGAATATAAATATCTTTTTGACCATAATTTAAGCCCTCATCACTGATAAAACGCAATGTTACAGTATCTCCCGGCTGCCCTTTCACCCTAAGTTGACACCAACCTGCCACAGTTTCGGGCAATGTATATTTATAGAGAGTATCACTTTCTTTTATAAAATGAGTGGAAACCGTCCCCATTATCTTCGTATATGGAACTTCCTGTATGCATAAGTGCCCTGTAGGAGAACGGGCTATCAATGCTGATGTCCAATCTGCATCATTATAGTTTATCTTATTCCATCCTGTCAATTCAAGACGAGCATCATATACCTCTCCAGTAAAAATAGCATCATGTAAAATAGGACCTGTAGTAGTCCTCCATGACTGATCAGATATAATTGATTCAGCCGTGCCATCCTTATATTCAATATTCAACTGCATTATCATCTTAGGGACATCATACCACATGTGACCTTCTACTATCCTATCGCGCTGATTATACCAGCCATTTCCCAAGATCATTCCAATGACATTGGTATTGGATGATAATAAAGAAGTCACATCAAAAACATTATATAATACCCTTGATGAAGATTGATCGTCATAATAATATAACAGATTCTTTAAAGAGCGTGTATCATAATTGGTTACTGCTGGTGCCAATACCTGATCTCCAACTCTATGCCCATTTAAGTACATTTCATAAAAGCCTAATCCACAGACATAAGCTACAGCTCGTTTAATCTTCTTTGTAATGCTGAATTCTTTTCGGAAATAAGGTGCAGCATATGTAAGAGTAGAATCAGGATAAATATCTTCAGTATTACTTATCCACTGTGCTTTCCAGTCAGAAGGTTCTAAAAGTCCCATACTCCAACTTTGTATCGGGCTCCAGCCTGAAGGGAAATCCTCTCCATCCCATACCATTACTTTCCAAAATAATCGTATGCCAGATGTTAATGCTTTCCCTGTGTATCGAACTTGAGTATCCGAAGAATATATCTTCCCCGAATCCCAATAATTACCTATATTTTTCCTAAGCAGCTCTTTGCTATCAGATACAAGAATGCGATATGCTGTCTGTATATTACCACGTTTATCAGACTTTAGCAGCCATCGTAATCGGGGAGTTTTATTTTCTATTACAGGCGATACGCTATTTTCACAATACTGCTCATCTATAGCGATTTGAGGCATTCCGCAACCTATAATAGCCAATAAAAGGAATAAGTAAACTCCAAAACTTACTTTCAGGATTCTGTTCATATGTGTTTATCATTAAAGATTTTATATTAAGAAAGTAACAGGTAATAAATGCTGTAATGATATCTAGATTGTCTTCCTACCACTTACTCATAGTCTTTTCAACTCCACCTGATGAATAACCGGTTTGTTGATCTGGTATATCTTGTCTACTATGCTTTCCATGTATTCCTGCCACACTTCCCTGACCTCGGGATTCATCGCTTTCACATACCACCCATAACTGGCACGGAGGAAGGGATCCTTCGGTAACTCTTCTTGAATGGCAGTGAGTGCCTCCTGATTGTCGGCAAAGAGCAGCCCCTTCTTTTTCAGGTAGGTGTAGGATGTCCATAGGTATTCACGAAAGCGTTTCTCTACCTCGAAGCGTTCTTCGTTCAGATAAAGCACCTTCATCGCCTGACGGTATTGTGGCGTCTGCGGATAGGCGGCAAGATTGATTCCCTGTGCCAGTTCATCGGAGGAAAGACGAGTGATGGGCAGACCGTCTATCAACAGCTGGTAGTTGCCCGGACGCAGACCGGAGACTTTAAGGCGTTCCTGATTCATCTCTTCCATGAAAGGGATGAGCTTTGCCCCATCGAGTTGCGACCGTTTGTTACCCCAGCCCTGACGAGGTATTGAATCCAGCGGATAGGGCAACGACTTTGCCAGATAGCGGAAAGTAACCCCTTCGTCAGATGCCTGTAACTTGGAGATGCGACAGTTTTTCTGAACCGTGGTCTTTCCACTGGCAGCATCTATCTGCACATCTGCCACCTCCTTGCCCGCCATGCCTTGCGCCTTGAGAAACTCGTATGCCATGACCATCTGACCATCGTTGTCGGGATGGATGCGGTCTATCCTGCAGAAGGTAAAGGTGGAATCCTTTGCCTGCTCTCTCCGATTGATGTCGAGCATCGGGGTATTGAAGTCCACGAATCCCCAGCCGTTCCGTTCGGCCGAAGCACGCTGGGCATCGACAATCTCTCTGATTGCCTCGTTCTTGCCATGCAGGATGAAACCGTTGAAACGTGAGGTTTCGTCGTAGGGTGAGCCGCCTATCAAGACCTTAGTCACCTTATTCTCCCGAAGGAGACGCTTCTCTATTTCCCGGTAAGCTGTCAGGGAACTGTCAACACGCTGCCGGGCAAGCTCACGGGCATTTTCCTTCATGAATATGTCATACCCGGTATCATTCATGCCGAAGGTCAGAGTGACATAGGTGGGCTTCCGGTTGAATACATCGGTATCCAATCGGTCTTTGATGTCCCAAGCACTCTCGCCGCCAATGCCGGCATTCATGATGGTGATGGGGCGGTCGGGAAAGCGGGTCATATAATACAGCCAGATGAAGGAATGGTAGTGCCCTCCGTGTGTGATACTGTTGCCTGTAAACACTACCCTCTCCCCTTTCCGAAAAGGCGGGATATGCGAAGTTGCCTGCAACCATGCAGGAAGCAGACATGCCAACAGAAGCAGGACAATGCTTCTGCCGGCAGTGGTTCTGATGTTTCTATACATATATATATTATTGGTTTTTCAGTTATTGAGTTGACAAGTTCTTGAGTTCTCAGGTAATGATGCTACCGTAACTTAAAAACTCAAGAACTTACAGACTCAAAAACCTACCCTTGTTCTTATGTTGTCTACCGTATGCTGAGCAGTGTCCGTTCTGCCTTGCCATACTCTTTCACCAGTACATCGGCTCCGCCTTTCAGCAGCTCCGGACTGGCTTCTACTGTGATTTCACGCTCTTCGCCCGGCATCAGAGTGATGTAGTTGTCGTTCATCAGGACAGGAAGGACGCGTTCTCCTGTCTCTTTGTTCACCAGACGCAAGCGGTTGGCAAAGCTGACTGTCTGCGACGGGTTACGAAGAAGAATCCGAACAGTTCCCTTCGAAGCACTGCCTGAGATGAGTTCTCCTGTGACAGGAGCTTCTGCCAGGGTGTTGAGCAGCGTATAGTCGAGGTCCTTCACTCCGTTGCGCCAGTAGAAGTTTTCCGAAATCAGACTGCCGTCCTTGTCGGTCATTGTGAGGCGGATGAAGTGGAGCGGTGACAGCTGTTTCACCTCCTTCTGCTGCTTGCCGTAGACTTCTATCTCGTAGAGGGAATAACCAAACCCTGTGGCACGACGGATGCCTTTCATCTTCACATAGCGGGCTTGAGTAGGTGATACTGTGATAGTTTCTGTTCCTCCCTGTGCATCGGTAGCCGCATAGACGGTTGTCCACTGGTTGCCGTCGGCGGAGAGTTGCAGTTCGTATGCCTTGGCGTATGCTGCCTCCCACTTCAGAACAACAGACTCTACGGTTTCCGTCTTGCCCAAGTCTACCTGAATCCACTCGTTGTCGCTCATGTGGCTCTCCCAGCGGCTGCCTGCTCCGCCGTCTACAGCCATAGCCGCACTGCGTGAGTCGCCCGACTCGGACGATGCCGTGGCGCTCTTTCCGAAGGCAAGGTTTGCCGGATTGAAGTTGAGCGTAAAGGCTTCGGCAATGTCTGTGGCAGGGACATCCACCTGTGCGGTCATACCATATTCAGGTACTTCCTGCCCGTTGATGTCATAAACGGTAGCTTTTACCGTAGCACCCTTCAGGTCCTTTCCGGTGGTGTTGATAGCCTTCACGCTGTTGTTGGAACAGTTCCATTGCACATGCAGATGCTCGCAAGCCTTCTTCGCTCCCCAGTAGGCGCCTGTCGGGTCGTAATAATAGTCGTAAGTCTGCCATACGAAAGAGGGGTAGGCAGGGTGGCTCATCCATATCAGGATGCCGGCAGCATCGTTCCACATCTTGTCGTTCCATGCCTCGTACATACCTTTCATCACCTCGATGTTAAGCAGCTGAGCCTTCTCGCAGAACTGTTCGAGCGATGATGACTCGCCGTATTGTGTATTGACAGACTGCTTGTAGTTGATGGGGTTAGCGTTGGAGGCCTCCTTTCCAAAGAAGTGTCGGTTCCATACGTTCGCATCATCATGCTTCAGGAGGCTATCGTTCGGCAATGGCCACTGATCTATCTCGGGGATGAAGAGACGGGTACTTTCGTAGGTCGGGAAGGTTGCCGTACCTATCTCGGAACGCATGCCATAACCATAGTCTATGCCATAAGGATAGGGAGGGTTATTGAAGGCAAGGTTACTGCCCGAGGTTTCAAAGTGGTGACGGGGCGGTTGATTTCCCCACCAGCCGCTGCCCGAGAGTCCGTCTTGGTTGGAGCATGACTTGTACATACGGTCATTCTTGTCTTCCTTCGCAATCATATCGCGCAGGTAGTTGTCGAGTTCCGGAGCGGGATGAGTCTCATTTGCACCACACCAGAGAGCGATGCTCGGATGGTTGCGCAAGCGGCGGACCTTGTCCAAAGCATTAGCCTTGAATGCCTCCGGCTGGGCTACGTCGTTCCATGCTACGTAGAGCCAGAAGTCATTCCATACCATGATACCGTAGCGGTCGCAGTAGTCGTAGAACTCATCGTCTGTAACACAACCTGTCCACAGACGGATCATGTTGTAGTTCATATCTTTATGAAGGCGTATCTTGGGTTCGTAATCCTTGCCGTAGCAGCGCAACAGATACTCGCTCATGCCCCAGTTTCCACCTTTGACAAACAGTTTCTGACCATTGATGAAGAAGGTCATCACGGGCATGCCTACTTTATTGTTGATCATCTTATACTCGTACTTCTTGATACCAAAGGTAACGTCTTTCGTATCAGAAACTGCTCCGTCGACCGTGCAGGTCAGCTTGCAGGTATACAGGTTAGGTTCACCATAACCGTTTGGCCACCAGAGCTTCGGGTCTTGCAGGACGAGTTGTGAGAACTCCTCCTTATCGAAGGAAACATTCATCGTCTTGCCTCCTTCGACGGTAAACTCTTTGGAAACCTTGATATTGCCCGGCTGGATAAGGGCGGTGAGAACCACCTTCCTACTATCGCGTGAAGCGTTGCGAAGGTTGGTAGATAGTGAAAGCTCGGCAGTCTCCAGCGAGGGAAGCTCAGAGCGTACCCAAGGGTCTTCCATCACGACATCGCCCGTGATGCGCAGATAGCAGTGCCCCGTAATACCTGCCAAACGGCCGGGAACGTAAGGCATCCAGTCCCAACCGGCACCCGCCAAGTAACTGGGGCTGCATGCTACACCATAAGGACCCTTGTCGGTACGGGTTTTCTTCTGGTCGGGGTCATAGATAAGAACGGCAATGGCATTCTTCCCTTTCGGGTCTATCCACTGGGTGACATCGAATTTGGAGCGGATCATGTGTCCGCTGACATCTTTTGTAGAGGTGTACGAACCGGAGATTTTCTGCCCGTTGAAGTAGAAGTCTGCAAAGCGGTTCGTATTGTCGAAGTGCAGCCAGACGCGCTGTCCCTCGCGGTATCCGGCGGGAAGCGAGAACTCAGTCCGATACCAGAAGGGGCGGTTGTAGAACGTCTCGTCTACCTTATATATATTATCCCCATAATTCGGGTCGGGCTCTTTGCCGGCTTCTACATAGGAAGTAAACACAGTTCCCGGCACAACACCCGGTATGGCATCCTCCATCCGGTAACCCGGGGTAGAGATTTCCCGTCCGTCGATTCCTTCCAAATCGGCTTGCGGCTTGATTTCCCATCGGATGTCGGGTGAGGAACTCTCCAGTGACATCTGTACTGTCTCCTTGTGGCAGGAGCAGACAAGGGCTGTCAGTCCGCCGAAGATTAGTAGTTGTTTCAGTTTATTCATCGTTTGTATATTAAGAATTAGTTTTACATATCAAGTATCTTCCTCCCTATCGTCCCCTATCGGAGTGATGGGGATAAAGAAGGGAAAAACGGCTTAAAAAGCGACTCTTTTATCATATTGATAATCAATATCTTATATAATGCCTAGAGACAGCAGTGACACTTATAGGAAGTCTCGTTGACACTTATAGGAAGTGTCGCGGATACTTATAGGAAGTGTCAGCCATACTTATAGGAAGTGTCAATGACACTTATAGGAGATATCAATTACACTTCTAAAAAGGCAGGAAAATCATCCCGATTTTCCTACCCGAAGATGTACAGAAATCTATACATTTGCTACGCTTATGAAACACTTTACTTTCCAAAGTCCGGATTGGGCTTGTCGCCCATGAACAGCTCGAGGGTAGCACCTGCTGCGATGTCTTTCCAATTGACGTGCGGCAGGTTGTACTCTCTGCCTTCCATCAAGACACGTTGGATGTAGATGTTTTCCGGACTGTTGTTGTGGACAATAATGGTGAATTTCTTCCCATTATAGTAGTCCGGATCGAGCTGGAATTCTATCCGGTCGAATATGGGGCTGGTGATTTCCATGAAATCAAGTCCCGGACAAGCAGGATGGATGCCCGACGCGGCAAGCACATACCATGCGGACATCTGTCCGACGTCTTCGTTGCCAACCAGTCCCTCCACCTTGTTGTGGTATGCATTCTGGCAGATGAAGCGTGTCCATTTCTGGGTCTCGTAGGCATGCCCCAACTGGTTGAAAAGGAAGGGGACAAAGTGTACCGGCTCGTTGGCATGGTTGTAATACTGGTTCCACAGCATGTTCTTCGGTGTATGCTCGAAGAGGCTGCGCAGGTCGGCAAGCACTTTTTCCTTGCCACCCATGAGGGCGACCATGCCATCTAAATCGTGTGGCACAAACCATCCCTGCTGGTAGATGTTTGCCTCCATACAACCATAACCTTCCTTCATCCGCCCCTCCTCGGGCCACGGCATCCATGTGCCGTCGGCATTTTTAGGACGGAACCATCCTTTTTCCTTATCAAATATATTCTTGTAAGCCTTACTTTTCTGTAGGAAGAGCTGGGCATCCTCCTCCTTGTTCAAGTAGCCGGCAAGCTGTGAGATGCACCAGTCTGTGTAAGCATACTCCAGCGTCTGAGCCACACCCATGTTTCCGGGAGTGTAGCCCAAGGCGTCGTTGCCAAACTTGGCCGAGGAGTTGACAGCATAGCGGTAGGCCTTCTCGGCATCGAACGTGCGGATGCCTTTGCTGTATGCATCGGCAATGACAGAGATGGCCGGGTTGCCCAGCATACAGCCGGAGTAGGCATTGAGAAACTCCCAACGCTCGTAGTATTCGCGTCCGCTCTGCTCGGCAAGGGTGACTAAGGAGTTTATCTGGTCACTAACCAGCCGGGGATTGATGAGCGTCTGCAGGGGGAACTGGCTGCGGAATACGTCCCAGCCACTGAATATAGTACGTTTTGTGAATGTGTTGTTGCTTTGGTAAATCTTTCCGTCACCGCCCGTATAGCGTCCGTCTACGTCGGTGTAGATGCGCGGGTCTATCATCGTGTGGTAGAGGGCGGTGTAGAAGATGGTCTTTTCCTCATCGGTTCCACCTTCAACCTTGATGCGGCTCAGCTCCCGGTTCCAAAGAGAGTCGGCATGGCTGCGTACTTGGTCGAAGGTCTTGTCGGCAATCTCTGCCTCAAAGTTCCGCTGGGCACCCTCCATGTCTACGAACGAGATGCCGACTTTCAGGGTGACATCTTCGCGCTCTTTCGTAGCAAACTCGGTGAAGAAGCCGAGGTGCTTGCCCTCCAGTTCGCTTTGGTTGCGGATGATGGGTGCAGCCTCTACCTGCTTCAGGTAAGGGATGCTGACGACTTGGTCGCGTTTGCGGGTCCATCCGTCGGGGATGTCAGCGCTCCAGAAACCGTAGTTCTCGAGCGGTTTGCTGAATTGTGCATAGAAGTAGACCGTATAGTTGGCCTGTCCGTCGCCGTTGCCCCAACCGCCACCATCGGGGGTACAACGCATCCATCCCTGAATGGTATGGTCGTCCACCACCTTGATATATTGTTGGGTTGAGGTACCTCCTACCCGTCGTGCAAGGTCGATCTGTATTCTCGACTGCTGGCTGGAAGGGTAAGTGAAACGGAGTATGCCGCAATGAGGCATAGCACTACTCTCGGCCTTGATGTTGTAGTCTGTCAGCTCTACAGCATAATATCCTGCCTTTGCCACTTCCGAAGCCTTGTTGTAACTGGAGCGATAACCCTGTATGCTATCATTCCCCTCCTTGCCCGCCACCTTGCGGAGCTCGCCTGTGGTAGGCATGACAAGGAAGTTCCCCAGATCGCCAAACCATCCGATGCCGCTCATCTGCGTCATGGCAAAGCCTTCGATGGTGCGGTGTTCATCACTGTAGCCCGATCCGTTGTCACCACCCGTAATGGTGTTGGGACTAACCTGAACCATGCCATAAGGCGTTGTCGCGCCCGGAAAGGTCTTACCCAATCCGTGGTAAGCTCCTGCGGCGTCTACGTTGGTGCTGGCTCCGATCATGGGGTTTACATAGTCCGTCGGAGTAATTTCTGCTGTAGCTTTCTCTGTAGAAGAGCATGCTGTTCCACCAAAGAACAAACATGCCAAAAGAAGATTTACTGTAGCTCTGTACATGATCATGTGTATATACGATAATGAATAAGTTAATTCTGATTTAGTTTCAAGCGATAGGTGCGGATGCCAAAGCGTGGCATGGAGACAGACATCAGTGTGCGGTCGCCCTTCGGCTTCAGGCTCATACGACCAAGGCTGCGGCCGTTCAGGTCAACTTCTTCTACACTGCCCAACGGCATCCCGAAGCTGACTGTGTGCGGTTTGCTGTCTCCCGATGCATTATACAGCCGGAGGATGATTGCACCGTCCTTCAAGTGGGCGGCACTGACTTGATAGCCACTCTTTCCGAGGTCGATGAACGAGTGTGTCTTCAAAGCGTACGATGGCCGGTAGTCTGCCACCAAAGGCTCGTTCCAGCAGTCGCTCAGAGAGGATATATCGGCTTTGTCCCATGTTCCGCGATGGGGAACGATGGCATATTTCACCCGTGTCGGCCGGGTAATCTTATAATCCGGTCCCCAAAGTCCCTGCCCGGAATACTGTATAGTCAATCCGAGCGGATCGCCCTCTCCATGCGAGTAAGAGGTGGTATGGTCGGACAGCAGTGCCAGTCCGTAGCCATCCTTGCCCTCACTCAAATCCACCCAATGAAGGATGATGTTGTGCTTTATGTCGCTCCACCTATTGAAGTATGTATTCTCTTGCCGGCTCTCGCATACGTCGAAAGGGGCATCCTTCGAGATGCGTGCGCCTTCCAGGCAAGTAGGGAACAGCACACGAAGCTTGTAACGGTCGTCACAATAGGCACGCCGGTCTTCACGCCATGCCTGCTCCTTATATTCGCCGATGCCCACATTCTCCTTCCAGTTGATGGTAAGGTCGAAGTCAATGCGAGGGTCTCCTTTAGTCAGTGTGATGGTCTGGGCAAACGGATGTCCGGCTATTGTACCGGAGATTTCCACCTGATTCCGCAACGGGTTGTCAGCAATCACCTTCAGGCAGGCAGGCAATTCGGCTGATGAACGGAATTTTCCTTCTTCATAAAAGAAGCCACATAGCTCCCCGACGGCATACTTTCCACCGTCCTGCTTCGCAAAATCCCTGTTTCCTGCACGTTTGGCTATCAGACTTTTGATGGTTCCTCCCCTAGACAAGTCGAAAACAATCCGATAACAGTCGTTCTCCATAACATACTCCTGACCGGTAAACTCACGGGGTTCGGCAGCCGAAGTCTGTGACTTTGTCGTATGCTGTAGCCAGTAAGTAGCATATCCGAATGCAGGCACCTCTGCCTCGAAGCAGAGGAAGCTACCTTCCTCTCCCGTTTGAACAGTACAGTCCACCGGATTCATGTGAGAATCCTGCAGGCTGAATCCCTTCTGCCGTAAAGAAGCAGGAAGGAGCAGCTTTACCACCTCTTTGCGGGAAGTCCCCAATGTGTTGTACACCCTTATATATCCCCGATTATCATTAGTCGCCTTCCCGGTATAGCTCTCCAAGCTCTGACTGATAACGGCATCGGCTACCGAATTGGTATGGTCCGTCCACTTTCTGATGGCGTCAGCCCATGTCCCGTATCCGCGTAAACCGTTGTAAGGCACAATCCATGAATCATGATGCTGTGCAAGCATCAGCGTGCGCCATGCTTCGTCCATTTCTGATTGAGCATACTGATAACCGTTTTCCCAATAAGCCATTACTCCCATCTTCTCTGCTGCAATAACCTTATTTTCCGAAGTCCGCACCTCTTGTGCAATGCGCTGTAACACCTGACTCCCCCACATCAGGTTTACCCGCATATCTTCTTGAGAGAAATGCCAGTCATCATTTGTTTTTCCAATGGAGATATCACTGAAATAATCTCTCCAGCGTACATATATTGATTTGTTCTTTGTGTTGTTTCCACTTTTCAGCCAAGGACCATTCTTCCATCCTGCATCCTGATAACACATGCCTACAGGATGCTTGATGCCCGACTCTAAACAGGCCTGTATATATGACTTCTCGTTTGCCCAAGCCGTGGTCTGCCATGTAGAATTCTTCTCCAACTTTTCACAAGCATATCGAGGAACAGTTAATATAGATGTATTATCCGGTCCTATCCAGTTTACCAACTCACCTCCATAAGCTTGAGTATATCCTCCCCAACAAGTGTTAGGACATTTCAACACAGCATATTTAAAACCAAACTGCTTCAGCAATTGGGGCAAGCAACTGGTAAAGCAAGGTTCTTCTACACTGTATGTCAGGAAATCCACTTCTGGGAAATGGCTATGTATCTTATCAATACCATATTGAAACTGTCTGATAATACTCTCTCCCGAAATGTTGTAGCAATAGGGCTGCGCATAAGTCGGATTCGTAAATTCCATCTGAGTGCCGGTAGTCATCTCCTTAAACCGGGCATAATCTTCGGGAGTTTTTGCTTTCACCGTATCCCATGTTTCAGGTTCTATTTCCAAACCAATTCTCCAGTCGGGATGAAGTTTCAGCTGATCTACTATAAATTTAGTTTTCCATTCTACAGGATAATGACCATATATTCCCCCATGATATCCATCAGCAAAATAGGCTTGCTGCGAACATACATCCGTTGTATTCAATATTATCAATAATGAGACTATAATATATTTATTCATGGCATCAGCTATCTTATTTATTATTCAACTTATCCATAAATTCTGATAACTTTTGTTGAGCAAGATTATCTTTATCTTCAACCAATACCCAGTCAACCATCGCCATCATATTCTGAAATTTAAAAAATTCTTTTTTCATATTCTCATCCTTTTTTATTTCTAGAGAAAAACGTGTTCTCTCTTCGGAAGTCATCTCTCCAAAAATATATTTACTTAATTCATTATCCATTTCCAATGTCCTTTTTTTTATAAAGAACGATAATATTGGAAATAGTATCAAAAGTAAAATCTAAAAAAATGTTATGCAGCTAAACATCCATCAAGTTTTTCTCTCAGTTTTCTTAAAGCAATTCCCATCTGACGCTTTACTGTGTTATGTGAAAGATGGAGCTGATCGGCTATTTCCCGATATGTCATTTTTTCCAAACGATTCATTAGAAAAATATTACGGCACTGCCGCGGTAGACTTTTAATTGCAGAATGGACAAGAATGCTCATCTCACTCATTTCCCACGAATAAACATCCAAACGTCCTAATGATTCGGCTTTCAGTTCCAATTCAATATCTGAAACCGGTTGTTTATGATCTACATATTTGCTTTCCTTGTCCATGAAGCGCAAATGATCCAGACATTTGTTTCTGACAAGCGTAAGAAGATAAGCGTCCATATTTTTAATATATCCCATAAGAAATCCCCACTTTTCCCAAACATCCGTGAAGACATCTTGAGTTATATTTTCAGCATCTTCTTCCATTATTACATATCCTCTGGCAAATCGTAGCAACTTCGGATAATAAGTAATATATACCTTTGAAAAATCCACTTTGTTTTCCATGTAGACCAAGCTTTAAAACTTAAAAAACCTTATGTTGCAAATATATGAAGAAAAAGAGCCTACCTCTTACGCGAGGTAGACTCTAAAGTAGAATTATTTTAAAGAATTTAAAATGTAATATACTGTATATAAACGAATTAAAAATACAGATTTGAATCGTCTTAATAAGCCATTTTAAAATTAAAATGAGCAGAATGAACCTAAGTTTCTGACTTCTTCCTCAAAACGATCTGCATCAAGAACCGACTTTCCCTTTACTTTATTCTTATAGTTATAAATAGTCTGTGGAGTATAATGTAAGAACACTGCAATCTGTGCAACATCTGTAATTCCCAAACGCATCAAAGCAAAGATACGCAGTTCTGTATTCAATCGTTCTTCTTTGGGATAAAATCGTTCTTCCGGTTTTATAAAAGCATTAAATTCTTCTACGAAATTAGGATACAGTTTCAAGAATGCCTTGTCGAAATTGACATAAAGATCTTCCAGCTCACGTTCGAACGGACGTGCAGAAGACTGAAGCAGTTCATCCACTTTTCCTGATTTTATCTTACGGTTTACATTCTTTCTGTATTCTTCGAGTTTACTGATATAAACGCCACACTGGTTCATGAAATATGCCACATACCTTTCTTTCACCAAATTGGCTTCATCAAGATTATGATTCAGCATAATCAGCTTATCATTCATCGCTTTCAGATTCCTTTTTGCTTTTGAAATCATCTTAGTCTGCTTATAAGTAAAATAGAGTGTAACAGACAAAGCGATGGCAAACAGTCCTATCAATAAAATGTAAATGCGCAAATTACGTTTCTGCTGTTCTAGCCGATACAAATAAGTATTTTCTATAATGGGATGGATACGTGAGATGATTGTATTCTTAAAACGGGAGTTATAAAAGACAGCATCTTCGAGCGCTACCTTTATATAATTGTAAGCCCTCTCGATATCTCCGGCATGGTAAAGCTTTACAGCCAAACTTAAAAGAGCCTCGTTCTCTTTTACAGCCAACTGTATGTCTGTCATTGCCGACAATATCAGATATTTGTCTTCTGCCTGCGTATCACCCGACAGGCGATAGGCTTTTGCAAGTCCCATTGCCATCATTGCATAGCTGTGTGTACCAGGCTGTTCTTTCTTATATATCTCCAACAAGATAGGAAGAGCCTCTTTAGCCATACCTTTATCTTCAAGCTTAATGGCCTTCTCTTTCAGATACATATCCGACTTCTCATACAGGATATTCATTACCGTATCCCTGCAAGCCTCTTTTCCTATAATATATGGTTCAGAAAAACGGATATCATCCGTATACCTGATCAGATTCTCGTAGAATTTAATCTTATTCCAGCAGTATATGACCTTCAAATGATCCGGTAAACGCTGAAAAGGAATAGAATCGAAAATCTCTGAGGCCTGAAAAAAAAGTCCAGACAAAGAGTATATCAATGCCAACTTGATTCTGTTTTCCTGCCAATACCCCTCATCTCCCATTTGCTTGGCAAGGGCAATGTTTTCGTGAATGTAATATTCCGCAGAATCACAAATAAAAGTCTCATACTGCTGTATAAGCTCTGAATTCAAATGGTATAGCTCCACTAAAGAATCCTGTTCAATTTTCTTTTGTTTCAGTTCGCTGATTACTTTTCTTTTTGCATCTGTATATTTCTGCCGGTCTGCAACTATTTTATCCAAGACTGTCAGTAAAGAGTCTGTCTCTTTATTGGCATAAACAGTAGAAAATGAAAATATTAACAACAAAACAACTTCCAATGTGCGTTTCATGCTCTATGCTCTTTCTTTATTTGACATACAAATAAAATATATTTTAGTCCGGTATTTCTTGAAAAGAAAACAAATCATCCATTTTATTACATTTTTTAACCTATCAGATAAAATTCAGGAATCCAACGTCTATTTCTATCATTTTATATTTTAATCTGAATATCAATAATTTACATTTATCTTTTGAAGCAATTTTATGCCTTACCTCAACCCATTTGTCAGCTAACCTTTCCCAACAGATTGGGTAACCTTTGCCAACGCGAGCCGTAACCTTTCCCAACACGTCAGCTAACCTTTCCCAACAAATGCAGAAACAACACGTTAAAAAATGCTTTTTTGTAACTTCCAGTTTGCAAAAAGTATGAATATAAATTCTATCTTTGCGTCCATTATTCGAGAAAGATGAGACAAAGCTGCAAATATGGACTATTTTTGGTAATTGCTTTGCTGATCTACGCCTTCACAACAGAATCCGTAGGAAATAACAGCAAAGTTTCCTGCCCCACTAGCTGTTGGCAGAAAACAGATTCATACCAAAAAGAATCTTTTCAGGATATTCTCGAACAGCTGTTTCACTTTTATGCCTGTCAAACATGTGAGATTGGGCATGCAGATGCAATCCACATTCCGGGAGATAAAATTTTTCTGTTACCCGTATTTTATCTCAAAGAACACAAGAACTCTCCTGCCCCTCCCAATGCCAGCCAGCTTCATCTTCCCCATTACTTCTACGATCCAATTACACATTATATATATGCTTTAAGAAGAATCGTCATTTAGCTACGACGTTTCTACCATAATTATGGCATATTGCTCGGTCACTTCTATTTCCGGTGGGTTATAAGGAGCGGCTTTATATTTCAGAATATAATATTCAATCTAAACAACCATAAGAATTATGAGTTTTACATTATTAGTTGTTGTTTTACTTACGGCACTTGCATTTGTAGGTGTAGTGATTGCCCTTTCAAGAGCAATCTCTCCACGTTCGTACAACCCCCAGAAATTTGAGGCATACGAATGTGGTATCCCGACACGTGGTAAATCATGGATGCAATTCCGCGTAGGTTACTACCTGTTTGCCATCCTGTTCCTGATGTTCGACGTCGAGACAGCTTTTCTATTCCCATGGGCTGTTGTAATGCACGATTTAGGAGCACAGGGACTTATTAGTATTCTTTTCTTCTTTATCATTTTGGTTCTAGGCCTTGCATACGCTTGGAGGAAAGGAGCATTGGAATGGAAATAATGAAAAAGCCTAAAATAAAATCAATTCCGTATGAAGAGTTTACCGACAATGAAACTCTGGAAAAACTGGTCAAGGAACTCAACGCAGGAGGATCCAATGTCATTCTCGGAGTTCTGGATGATCTTGTCAACTGGGGACGTAGCAATTCGCTATGGCCACTTACGTTTGCAACAAGCTGTTGCGGTATCGAATTTATGGCGTTGGGAGCAGCCCGCTATGACATGGCACGCTTCGGATTTGAAGTAGCACGTGCCAGCCCGCGACAAGCAGACATGATCATGGTTTGCGGAACAATTACCAGCAAAATGGCTCCGGTACTGAAACGTCTGTACGACCAGATGCCCGACCCCAAATATGTTGTTGCCGTAGGAGGTTGCGCCGTAAGCGGAGGTCCGTTCAAAAAGTCCTACCATGTGGTGAACGGAGTAGACAAGATTCTTCCGGTTGACGTTTATATACCCGGATGTCCTCCACGTCCCGAAGCCTTCTATTATGGCATGATGCAATTACAACGCAAGGTGAAAATAGAGAAGTTCTTCGGCGGAACCAACAGAAAAGAGAAGAAACCAGATTACATGAAAGAAGAAGAAAAATAAGTTATGCAAGAAATACAATTTATAGAGCCGTCAGCGCTGTATGATGAAATGCTACGCTTGCGGAACGAAAAACAAATGGACTTTCTGGAAAGCCTCACCGGTATGGACTGGGGAGTGGCAGACGAGAAAGATACCCCCGAAACCATGCGCGGTCTGGGAGTAGTCTATCATCTGGAATCAACCGTAACCGGAGAACGCATTGCAATACGGACAGCAACCCTGAACCGTGAGAAGCCGGAAATACCTTCTGTTTCTGCAATCTGGAAAATTGCCGACTTCTACGAACGCGAAGTATTTGACTTTTTCGGTATCGTCTTTATCGGTCATCCCGATATGCGACGCCTTTACCTGCGTAACGACTGGGTGGGATACCCAATGCGTAAGGACAACGATCCGGAAAAGGAAAACCCACTCCGAATGGACAATGAGGAAACTTTTGATACGACTCAGGAAATAGAGCTTAACCCAGACGGAAGTATCAAAAACAAAGAGACACAACTGTTTGGAGACGAAGAATATGTTGTCAACATCGGTCCGCAACACCCTGCAACTCACGGAGTCATGCGTTTCCGCGTGTCACTGGAAGGAGAAATTATCCGTAAAATAGATGCTAACTGCGGATATATTCATCGCGGTATTGAAAAGATGAACGAAAGTCTGACATATCCGCAGACATTGGCTTTGACAGACCGTCTCGACTACTTGGGAGCACACCAAAACAGACATGCTCTTTGTATGTGTATTGAAAAAGCAATGGGAATTGAGGTGAGCGATCGTGTAAAATATATCCGGACAATTATGGATGAACTACAACGAATCGACTCTCACCTTCTGTTCTATTCCTGTCTGGCAATGGACTTGGGAGCGCTGACTGCATTCTTCTACGGCTTCCGTGACCGTGAGAAGATTCTGGACATCTTCGAAGAAACGACCGGAGGACGACTGATTCAGAACTACAACACGATTGGAGGCGTCCAAGCAGACATTCATCCCAACTTCGTCAAGCGTGTCAAAGAGTTTATTCCTTATCTGCGCGGAATCATCCACGAATATCACGATATATTCACCGGCAATATCATTGCACAAACACGTTTGAAAGGAGTAGGTATCATCAGTCGCGAAGATGCCATTTCGTTCGGATGTACAGGAGGTACAGGACGTGCCTCTGGCTGGGCATGCGATGTACGCAAAAGAATGCCATATGGAGTATATGACAAAGTAGACTTCAAGGAAATACTTTACACCGAGGGTGATTCGTTTGCCCGCTACATGGTGCGTATGGATGAAATCATGGAAAGTCTGAAAATCATAGAGCAATTGATAGACAACATTCCCGAAGGAGCTTATCAAGAGAAGATGAAACCTATCATCCGTGTACCCGAAGGAAGCTATTATGCTGCAGTAGAAGGCAGCCGTGGAGAGTTTGGGGTCTTCCTCGAAAGTCATGGCGACAAGATGCCTTACCGCCTGCACTACCGTTCTACAGGACTGCCACTTGTTGCAGCCATCGACACAATTTGCCGGGGTGCAAAGATAGCCGACCTCATCGCTATCGGTGGAACAATCGATTACGTAGTGCCGGACATTGACAGATGATCTGTAAGTAATGAGTTTTTTAGTATTAAGTAGCACAAAGTTTTAATATGTTCGACTTTAGTATAATAACAAACTGGATACACGAATTGCTTACCTCCGTCATGTCGGAAGGGTGGGCTATTTTCATAGAATGCGTAGCCGTTGCCATCTGTATCATTGCGCTATACGCTATTCTGGCTATCATACTGATTTACATGGAGCGTAAGGTGTGCGGATTCTTCCAATGCCGTTTAGGTCCGACCCGTGTAGGAAAATGGGGATCTATCCAAGTACTCTGCGACGTACTGAAGATGCTGACCAAAGAGATCTTCACCCCCAAGAGTGCCGACCGTTTCCTCTACAATCTGGCTCCGTTCATGGTCATTATTGCTTCGTTTCTGACCTTCTCCTGCCTGCCCTTCAACAAAGGAGCCGGTATATTGGACTTCAACGTGGGAACATTTTTCCTACTGGCTGCTTCCAGTATCGGTGTAGTAGGTATTCTGCTTGCCGGTTGGGGAAGTAACAACAAATTCTCGCTGATTGGTGCCATGCGAAGCGGTGCACAAATTATCAGTTACGAACTCTCTGTGGGAATGAGCATCATGACTATGGTAGTACTGACTGGTACTATGCAATTTTCCGAAATCGTAGAAAACCAAGCCGACGGATGGTTTATTTTCAAAGGACACATTCCAGCCATCATCGCTTTCATCACCTATCTGATTGCCGGAAATGCAGAATGTAACCGTGGTCCGTTCGACCTTCCAGAAGCAGAGAGTGAGCTGACTGCCGGATACCATACCGAATACTCAGGTATGCATTTCGGTTTCTTCTATCTTGCCGAATATCTCAATATGTTTATTGTAGCCGGTGTAGCAGCAACCATTTTCTTAGGTGGATGGATGCCATTACACATCGTCGGTCTGGATGGCTTTAATGCAGTGATGGATTATATTCCCGGTTTTATCTGGTTCTTTGCAAAGGCGTTTTTTGTTGTCTTCTTGCTGATGTGGATCAAATGGACATTTCCACGTTTACGTATCGACCAGATTCTTAGCCTGGAATGGAAATATTTAGTTCCCATCACAATGGTCAACCTATTGTTAATGGCATGCTGTGTGGCTTTCGGCTTCCATTTCTAATAACACGTTGCCCGTTCAGAACAACTATAAATTAAGTGAATATGGAATATAAAGATAAAAAATATACATACTTAGGAGGTCTGATACATGGAATCGGAACTCTGCTAACAGGTATGAAAACCAGCATTAAAGTCTATTTTCGTAAGAAAGTGACAGAACAGTATCCCGAGAATCGGAAAGAGCTGAAGATGTTCGACCGTTTCCGTGGTACACTGACCATGCCCCACAATGAAAATAATGAGCACCATTGTATCGCCTGTGGATTATGCCAAGCGGCATGCCCTAACGGTACCATTAAGGTGACAAGCGAAACGATAGAGACAGAAGATGGTAAGAAAAAGAAAATCCTGGCCAAATACGAATACGACCTTGGTTCTTGTATCTTCTGCCAGTTGTGTGTAAATGCATGTCCACACAATGCTATCACATTCGACCAGAATTTCGAACATGCCGTATTCGACCGTTCAAAACTGGTTCTTCGCCTAAATCATGAAGGAAGTAAAGTAATGGAAAAGAAAAAAGAAGTTTAGATATGGGAGCAACACTTGAAACTGTAGTATTCTACTTTTTAGCGGTATTTATTATCGTCATGTCAGTCATGACGGTTACTACCCGACGCATCGTACGTTCTGCAACTTATCTGCTATTCACCCTTTTCGGCACAGCAGGTATTTACTTTCTGCTAGGTTATACCTTTCTGGGGTCTGTCCAAATCATGGTGTATGCCGGAGGTATTGTTGTACTTTACGTATTCTCCATTCTCCTGACAAGTGGAGAAGGCGACCGTGCAGAAAAGCTGAAACGTAACAAGTTCCTAGCCGGATTTACAACAATGATTATCGGTGCAGCAATTGTATTGTTCATTACACTAAAGCATAAGTTCCTGCAAACAGAAAATCTGGTTCCTCATGAAGTTGATATCCACTCCATCGGACAAGCTTTGCTAAGCAGTGACAAATATGGCTATATACTTCCGTTTGAAGCAGTCAGTATTCTGCTATTGGCATGTATTATCGGTGGAATCATTATCGCCCGTAAACGGTAACCGTGAGTTTTTCTTTAAGTTTTAAACAGTAAATTAAAATAAGACTGATATGATACACATGGAATATTATCTGATAGTATCTACTATCATGATGTTTGCGGGAATCTACGGATTCTTTACCCGCCGGAATACACTGGCTATTCTGATTTCTGTGGAACTGATGCTGAATGCAACAGACATCAACTTTGCTGTATTCAACCGTTTCCTGTTCCCTGAAGAAATGGAAGGACATTTCTTCGCCTTGTTCTCCATTGGAATCTCGGCTGCAGAGACTGCTATAGCCATTGCTATAATGATCAACATTTATCGTAATCTACGAAGCATCCAAGTACGTAACTTAGATGAATTAAAACATTAATCAATAAAGTAACTTGTATGGAACTCACAATTCTGATACTCCTTCTTCCCCTCCTCTCCTTCCTGATTCTCGGAATCGGCGGGAAATGGATGTCACATAAGACAGCAGGAACCATCGGTACGCTGGTGTTAGCTACAGTAGCCGTACTGTCGTACTTCACAGCCTACCAATATTTTTCTGCGCCGCGACTGGACAACGGGACTTTCGAAACAATCATACCCTACAATTTCACATGGCTTCCCTTTACAGAAAGCCTGCATTTTGATTTGGGTATTCTGCTCGATCCCATATCCGTTATGATGCTGATTGTCATCTCGACCGTATCATTGATGGTACATATCTATTCCTTTGGTTACATGAAGGGAGAGACTGGATTCCAGCGTTATTATGCATTTCTGTCTTTGTTTACTATGTCCATGTTGGGACTGGTAGTAGCAACCAATATTTTCCAGATGTACCTGTTCTGGGAACTCGTAGGTGTAAGTTCTTATCTTTTAATAGGATTTTATTACACCAAGCCGGCTGCAATAGCTGCCTCGAAAAAAGCATTCATTGTAACACGTTTTGCTGATTTGGGATTCCTGATCGGTATTCTGATTTACGGATATTACTGTGGCACATTCGATTTTCTTAATTCGGAAAATGCCACACTCATCAGCGGTGGTGCAGCCATGCTTCCACTGGCACTCGGCTTAATGTTTGTGGGTGGTGCCGGAAAAAGTGCCATGTTCCCGTTACATATCTGGTTGCCAGATGCAATGGAAGGTCCTACACCCGTCAGTGCACTGATACACGCAGCTACAATGGTTGTGGCTGGAGTCTATCTGGTAGCCCGCATGTTCCCGCTGTTTATTGAATATGCTCCCAATACGCTACACATGGTTGCTTGGGTAGGTGCCTTCACTGCTTTCTATGCAGCAAGCGTAGCCTGTGTGCAGTCGGACATTAAACGTGTTCTAGCCTTCTCAACCATTTCACAAATCGGTTTCATGATGGTAGCATTAGGCGTATGTACAGCAACGGATCCTCATCACGGTGGACTGGGTTACATGGCTTCCATGTTCCATCTGTTCACACACGCAATGTTTAAAGCACTATTGTTCCTAGGAGCCGGAAGCATTATCCATGCCGTACACTCCAACGAGATGTCTGCCATGGGCGGTCTGCGCAAATATATGCCTATCACTCACTGGACATTCTTGATTGCCTGCCTTGCCATTGCAGGAATACCTCCATTCTCAGGTTTCTTCTCTAAAGATGAAATTCTAGCTGCCTGTTTCCAGTACAGTTCTGCTATGGGTTGGATCATGACAGTGATTGCCGCCATGACAGCATTCTATATGTTCCGCCTCTACTACGGAATCTTTTGGGGTAAAGAAAACAAAGAGCTGCACACTGCTCACACTCCACACGAAAGTCCATTGGCAATGAGCTTCCCGCTGATGTTTCTGGCTGCAGTCACCTGCGTCTCAGGATTCATTCCTTTCGGACATTTCATCAGTTCAAACGGTGAGAGCTATTCCATCCACCTGGATCCATCAGTTGCTGTAACGAGCGTAGTAATTGCCATCCTTTCCATTGCAATAGCTACATGGATTTATAAAAAGGAGAAACAGCCTGTGGCCGATGCATTATCACGTCGTTTCAAAAAGTTGCATCAGGCTGCTTACCACCGCTTCTATATCGATGAGATTTATCAATTCATTACTCATAAGATTATCTTCCGCTGCATTTCCACTCCCATTGCATGGTGGGACCGTCATGTGGTAGACGGATTCTTCGATTTTCTGGCATGGGCTACTCATGCAACGAGTGATGAGATCCGAGGTCTGCAAAGTGGGCAGGTACAGCAATATGCTTATGTATTCCTATGTGGAGCACTGGCACTTATCCTGTTGTTAATACTCTAATTAGTAACCAATAATTCATACATATACAAATGAATTTCTTATCTATTTTCGTACTCATTCCCCTACTGATGCTGGCAGGTCTTTGGGCAGCACGGGGAATTAAAGCGATCCGGGGAGTGATGGTTACCGGAGCCTCAGCATTGCTGATCGCTTCTGTCGTTCTCACTTTTCTCTATTTAGGAGAGCGTAATGCCGGAAACACAGCCGAAATGCTGTTCCGGGCAGACACAATGTGGTATGAACCGCTCAACATTGCCTACTCGGTCGGTGTAGACGGCATTTCTGTGGCCATGTTGCTGTTATCTGCTATCATTGTATTCACTGGAACATTTGCTTCATGGCGTCTTCAGCCGCTCACTAAAGAATATTTCCTTTGGTTCACCCTTTTATCCATGGGTGTTTTCGGATTCTTCATATCCGTCGACCTGTTCACCATGTTCATGTTCTACGAAATAGCACTGATTCCGATGTATCTGCTGATAGGTGTATGGGGATCCGGTCGTAAAGAATATGCCGCTATGAAGCTGACACTTATGCTGATGGGTGGTTCAGCCTTCCTATTGATCGGTATTCTCGGTATCTATTTCGGCTCGGGTGCTACAACCATGAATATTCTCGAGATTGCCCAGCTGCACAACATACCGTTTGCACAGCAGTGCATCTGGTTCCCGCTCACGTTTTTAGGCTTTGGCGTGTTAGGTGCCCTGTTCCCGTTCCATACATGGAGCCCCGACGGTCATGCTTCTGCGCCTACAGCCGTATCCATGCTGCACGCCGGTGTACTGATGAAACTGGGAGGCTACGGTTGCTTCCGTATCGCCATGTTTCTGATGCCCGAAGCAGCCAACGAACTGTCATGGATCTTCCTGATACTGACAGGCATCTCAGTGGTTTACGGTGCGTTCTCTGCATGTGTACAGACCGACTTGAAATACATCAACGCCTACTCTTCCGTGTCCCACTGCGGTCTGGTACTTTTCGCTATCCTGATGATCAATCAGACGGCTGCAACAGGTGCTATCCTGCAGATGCTTTCACATGGTCTGATGACAGCCTTGTTCTTCGCCTTGATCGGTATGATCTACGGACGGACACATACACGTGATGTACGCGAGCTTTCGGGACTGATGAAAATAATGCCGTTCCTCAGTGTATGCTATGTGATAGCCGGTCTTGCCAATCTCGGTTTGCCGGGACTCAGCGGATTCGTTGCCGAAATGACCATCTTTGTCGGTTCGTTCCAGAATGCCGACGTGTTCCACCGTACGCTGACCATCATCGCATGTACCTCGATTGTCATTACAGCTGTCTACATTCTACGTCTGGTAGGTAAAATCCTGTACGGGACTTGTACCAACAAACATCATCTGGCACTGACAGATGCAACATGGGACGAACGTGTGGCAGTAATCTGTCTGATTGTCTGCGTAGCCGGACTGGGTATGGCTCCATTCTGGGTAAGCGACATGATCAGCGAGAGTGTGCTCCCGATTGTTTCACAAATCATTCCTTGATTCATTCACTCTTAAATTCAGATTTAGCACAATGGATTATTCACAATTTCTACATATGCGCGAAGAGCTGTCGCTGATTGCCGTGATTCTGATTCTGTTCATGGCCGACCTCTTCATGAGCCCGGACGCTCACAAGAAAGACGGCAAGGCAACGCTGAACACCATGTTTCCCGTATTGCTCATGCTGGTTCACACGGTTATCAACGTCTTTCCCGGTGAAGCGGCAGACTGTTTCGGAGGCATGTACCACTATGTACCCATGCATACAGTCATCAAATCGGTACTGAACGTAGGTACGCTGATCGTATTTCTGATGGCACACGAATGGATGAAGCGCGATGACACGGCATTCAAGCAAGGAGAATTCTATGTACTTACGCTCTCTACACTGCTGGGTATGTACTTCATGATTTCATCAGGCCACTTCCTGATGTTCTTCATTGGGCTGGAAACAGCTTCTGTGCCTATGGCTGCTTTGATTGCATTCGACAAATACCGTCACAACTCTGCAGAAGCCGGTGCAAAATACATTCTGACAGCCTTGTTCTCGAGTGCACTTCTGCTGTTTGGTCTTTCCATGATTTATGGAACAACAGGGACACTCTATTTTGACGATCTTCCTTCACTGATTGATGGAAGCCCGTTGCAGATAATGGCTTTTGTATTCTTCTTCTCAGGCATGGCGTTCAAGCTGTCGCTGGTACCATTCCATCTGTGGACTGCCGATGTATACGAAGGCGCTCCCAGCACAGTGACTGCTTACCTGAGCGTTATTTCAAAAGGTTCTGCCGCTTTTGTGCTGCTGACGGTGCTGATCAAAGTATTTGCCCCGATGGTGAACGACTGGCAGGAGGTGCTCTACTGGGTAACAATCGCAACTATCACCATTGCCAATATATTTGCCATCCGTCAGCAGAATCTGAAACGTCTGATGGCATTTTCCAGTATCTCACAGGCGGGCTACATCATGCTTGGCGTGATTGGAGGAACAGCAGAAGGCATGACTGCTCTGGTCTACTATATATTGGTATATGCCGCAGCCAACCTTGGTGTATTTGCCGTCATCACCATTGTGCTGCTCCGTAGCGGAAAAGTGACGCTGGAAGACTATCAGGGACTCTACAAGACCAATCCGAAAGTGGCGTTCATCATGACACTTTCGCTGTTCTCTCTGGCCGGCATCCCGCCGTTTGCCGGATTCTTCTCGAAGTTCTTCATCTTCATGGCAGCTTTCGAAGCAGGATTCCATTTGCTTGTATTCATCGCATTGGTCAATACTGTTATTTCACTCTATTACTACCTGCTGATTGTAAAAGCGATGTACATACTTCCGTCCGACAATCCTATCCCGACCTTCCGCAGCGACGGTTTCACCAGAATGGGGCTGGCGCTTTGCACACTGGGCATTATCGGATTGGGTATTGCCAGCGTAGTATATCAGTCTATCGACAAATTCTCGTTCGGGCTGTAAAAAGGAAATCCGCAACTGTATCAATATACAACCAGAAAGAGGGCGCCCCTCCGCACATGCGGCGGGACGCCCTCTCTTCGTTCTTCATTCTTTATTTATTCCGTCCTTTTTCTTTCGAGCAACCGAAAGAAAAAGAGACCAAAAAGAAAGGTTACTGTCTGCACCTCGCTGGCTACCGACTTGCCTCAACGGTTAAAGCGCAGAAACTCGCTACGCTCAAACAATCTGCGCTTCTTCACACCGTTTCGGTTGCGTCGGCTTCACGCCTGCTCGATGAGGACGGAGGGGCTGCCTACACTATCGGGTCGGGCGATTCGCCATCGTCGCCACCGTCGCCGCCCGGCAGAATGGGATCGGGCGATTCGCCGCTGCCATCGCCTCCGCCGGAGGTAGAACCGCCGCCACCCTTACTGGTATGCGACTGTCCTGCTTCCTGACGGGCACGATAGATGGCTCCGTTCACTTTGCCGACAAAGCCTGTCAGTTCGTCGGTAGGCGAAAGCAACACGTTGGCATTCACATAAAGCACAATCTGTTGGTAAGCGGCATCCACACTTGCACGCAGTTCGCGGGTGTCGATGTTCTCCAGCTCCATGCGCGCGGCGGCATCCTCGCGGCTCTTCTCGTAGACGTCGGCAAATGCCTCCTGTGCCTCCTTCAGCGATTCCACCTCGTCGGCAATGCCCAGCGTACTGACGTGGGCTTTGTTCTCGGGCAGTTCCAATGCGGCGAGCAATCCGCCAATCTGTTGCGACTCCTTCTGGTAGGCGTTGCGGGCGATTCCTGCGTAGGGGGCTATCACCGACTTCAGTTCCAAGGCGGCAAGGCGTTTCGCATCGTTCAGGTTGAACACGTGCGCCCTTATCACACCCGTAATGACCGACACCCCATTGTCGCGGCGATAATCGAGGTCGGCAAGTTGCTGAGTGTAGCGTTGCGAAGTGGGACGTTGCACTATCAACTGTTCTTTCTCGACAAGCGCCTGATAGTTCGAAACAAATTGTTCTATTTTCAATTTGGCAGCCGTATAAGAGTTGATATATCCCAACACAGCCATGTGGAAATCAAGGTGCGAACCCACCGTCAGTCCACTACACGAAAAATTAGAAATCTGATTCATGATTTTCATGATTTTAAAGTTATTACTATTGAGAGTGTGTCATAACTCACCACAGATTACACAGATTTACACAGAACTGTTCGTAATGTCAGATAATCAACTGGAATAATCTGTGGTCATTGTTTTGGCACACCCTCCTTTCTCACTCAAAAATTCTGCCGCAGGGGTACGGCTGCCCAAACAAGACCCCGGAAATCCTCCCGCAAGGGTATGACTGTCCAAACAAGACCCCGGAAACCCTCCCGCAGGGGTACGGCTACCCAAAGATACAAAAAACAGGCAGAAGCCTGATAACTTCTGTCTGTTTTTTGGAATTTTCTGCGAAAAGTAGTTTAAAGCCCAATACTGTGTACCGTAACAGCCACCGGCTGTCCATCATGCACCGCCTCGCAACTGACAGTCACAAACGTAGACGAATTGGCATTGTTGCAGCGAATCACTGCCTCACCGTTAGCATCAGTTTCTACGCAGGGATTCCAATAGAGCGTACGGCGATGGTCGGCTCCCTGCCCCTTGCTGATGTCGGGATAATAAGGGGAGTAGAACTCCTGCGGTTCGGAATAACCCTGTATGCGGGTGGAGCGCATGCCTTTGGCACGGTATTTTTTTTCGGGATCCCAATTTTCAACCATGTTAATGTAACAAAATACATCTTGCACTTTTGGATTACCCGGTCGTCTTATATTCTCATTCTCTTCATACTCTTTCAGATAATCTTTTAAACGCGCTTCATCAAAAGCAGGTAATTGTATCATCTCCAATTGTTTTTGAAGACTCTCGTCACTCATCGCATCCACTCTGTCCGCAGAGATACCAGCATCGGCATAAGCTCCGTTGCACAACATAATCGATTGGATGGCATCCACCTTTTTAAATACTAAAAGTTCAAATATCAACGGATGATAAAGAGTACCATTAAGGACAGGAACAACACCTTTTGAGGCATAACTCATTATAGTTATTGGGGCATTATCTGGAATCTCATTGTACATTATTGGATTATTTTCCTGCAAATCATTACCTGGAGATTCTCCCGGATTCCATACAACAGTAGAATGGAAAGAGCTGTTCAGTTTATGCAACAGTTGGGGGAAATATTCAACGAACTCCCCTTCGTCTCTCAAACGGTCAAGTTCGCGGGGAATATCATAGTAGGCGATTACCGACTGTTCGAAAGCGAGAATCTTCTCATACTTGGTTCTTTTCGCCTCCACAGTGACTTGTTCCAGCATCTCAGAGTCCATACTCATCAGCGAATCCAGAGCCACCGAATCGGAAAGATTTGCCCACCACCGAAAGCCACTAGTATCTTCCCATTTGGGATGCCACTCCTCGTAGCTCAGCATCCGCGACTCCGGTTCGAAATTGCGGAAGAACAAAATGTTGGTTTCCAGCTTGCGTTTCTTTCCCTTCCGGCGCGTCTGCACCACAGCATCCAAAGTGCCGCCGAAGTTGTCCATCGGCACTTGGAAATAACCCAACGAATCGGTGTAGGTGAAGCCCGCTACCGACAGTGTGTCACGCTTCGCCACGATGCCCACCTCCATATTCTCCTTCGCCTTATTACGGAAGAACGAAGTAATCTTCCCGTGAATAGTCAGCCTTTTCTCCGGCTGGTAGACAGGAGTAGCAGGAGCTGCACCGACAATAGCCTGCATGTCATACTTCCGCCAGCCGCGAATCATCAGCAGCATGTCCAGCGCGGCACGGCGGCGCGGAGAGTTGTCAACGAAATAATAGCCCGGCTCGTGGATGTATCCTTTCAGGTCGGAGGTCAGCAACAGGTCGGTATAGATGTTCTGGTCATACTTGCGGTAGTCGGACTGGAAGCCGTCGCGGATAGCAACGGAGAAATGCCCCTGCAACGGACGCCCGTCGGCATCTTTCATCGAAACGCGGTATTCCACAGGCTCGAAGGGATAGTAGAGCGCATTGGGGGAGGAAGCTTCCAAGCGAATCCCGCCACGCGGCATCAAGTAGCAAAAGCGCTCGCAAAGCACTGCGCCACGGGCGGTCAGCAGCGAAAGCTGGGTGACTCCGCCGGGAAACTCCGACGTGGGAAGGGCGAAGTTACACTCACCATCGTCCTTGAAATCTACAGTCTGGTACGCCAGCGGACGCCCCTGATTGAAGACGAACAGCGCCAGCGTATCCTGCAAGGAGGTGTCGCTGCGACGGACCTTGATGCTCAGCGCCTGCTCGCCGGGGACGACGGTCAGCACATAGCCCTTCGGCAATGCCTGCGGAAGGGGGAAGCTGTACTCCTTCCCCTGATAGGAAACCACTGCCCGGTCCTTCTGCCCGGTAGGCGTATAGACAAAGCTGCCCATCCCGTCGTGGAGCGTTACAAACTGGGCAATCCGGTGTCCATCCTCATCTTGAACCGTGCCTGTCACGGCAACCGCCCCTTCATCCGGGCTGACAGCCTCGAATGCCACCACCGAAGGGACGCCCTGCACCAGCTGCCCGCCCTCGGGGAAGAAACGGAGCTGGAAACGGTCGTCAGGCTTCGGGCGTTGCTTCATCGAGTTGTCCATCTTGTAGGTGATAATGCTGCGCTCTTCGTCCACATCGCTGCGGCGTTTGCGGTAGACAGGTATGACGCGCGAGAAATACTGCTTCTCACCGAAGGCAAGCATCCATTTTGTATAGGCACGGATTTCGTAATAGCCCGAAAACATCGTCTTGTTCAGCACAAACTGCCCCGCCCCTTCGCCGTCCTCCAGACGGACTATCTGTCGCTCGACAATGCTGCCCCACTGACTCACCAGCTCCACATAGAGGGGAGTGCTTATCGTGCTCGGCAGGTTGTTGTCTGCACGAACCACGTAAGCCTTATACCAGATGGTGTCGCCGTCGTAGTAACTCGTATTGTCCAAGTGCAGATACGCCTTCTCGCGGGGATAGGCATCGGCGTAGGCACGGGCGCGGGCAAAATAGGTGGCAAACAGGGAATCGACGGGGGGATTCCCATAGCTCCAGACTGCCATCGCCGACAGCAGGCAAAGGAGAAGAATGGTCGGATAGCGTTTCATAGATGGCAATATTAGAGGTTAATAAATTGAGTATCGTCTGCAATGTATGAAAAATAAAAGACTTATACAACCTCATCCAACTAATAAAGCTTAAATCAGCTTATTACGCCGTTCCCGACACAGATAACGCCAGAGTTGCCGGAGTGCTCACTCTACCGGTAAGAAGGACTCACACTCCTTATTATAGATGTCGTCAATATAATATTTTCCCTCCTGTTCTGTTACGTTGATGCGGATGGAGTCGTCTAACACACTGACTTGGAACACATCCGGCTGGTCAGTGGGATTCACACTGACGGATGAACGCCACGGATATTCGAAATCGTGCCGCCCTATCAGCACGTCGTATTCGGGATAACCGTCGTTACTGCTCAGTTGCTCCATACGGTTGAAACAAGACAACGCCTTCGGAGTCAGATAGTCAGAGCGGATGGCGGCCAGTTCTTGCAACAGATGTTCGGAAAGGGTGCTGTGCTTTAACGTATAGAGATCGTAGAAACTCTTCACGAAAGCAAGCGGTTCGGTGCGGTCTACCTCGGGGAACTCGGTGCCACTGTACCACAGGCTGTCGCCATACTGCCCGCCAAGTGCCTCGGGAGTGATGTATCCCACACAATATTTTCCGTCCTCCTTGACCACTTTTACCGGAATGCTGATTGACTCTTCATAGTCTGTCCCCCTGCCGGACGTATAGCTCACCCGATACCAACTGTTTCCTAACGGATCTATCTTCAGTGTCTCACACGAGTCGACCGGTACATCCTGTGCACGGATGACCGTGTTTGCATCAGCATCCTGCGACATTCTCTTGACTTTCTGCTGCATCGCCCGAGTCAAATAGCGGGTATCCAATCCCGGATGGGGAGATTCAGAAAGGCTTGCCGAGTAGAACTCCTTCAGCATCTTTATCTCAGCAGTATCTCCAACGACACTGGTTGTCGTTTCTGCCACAGACGCCTGCGGCATCGGGTCTGGCTCTTGAGACACCATTTCTTTCACTTCTCTTTGCTTCTGGCCACCGCCGCAAGCCATTACAAGAAGCAGCAGAGGTAATAGATGGTAGATTTTCATGTTCTTGTTAGTTTTTAAGTTGACGGACAAATATAAGCAATTCGCCACAGAGGGCACAGAGTTTCACAGAGAATTTTCTTACCACTGATCAATACAGATTATAAAATGGATGCCATGCCGGCCTTGCAAAGTTGTAACTACCACGCAGCAGCTGCAACGGAGGCAAGGCGACAGCCCGCGAGGTTCAGGTGGGCACCTTTCTTTTTGGTAGCTTTTTCTTTCGCTCAACCGGAAGAAAAAGTACAGGTAAACAAGCAACCACCGCGCAGCCCACCGCCATAAGCGAGCAGGCGGAAAGCCGATGCAGCCGAAACGGCGGGAAAAAGCGCAGACTGTCCGAGCGGAGCGGAAAGTCAAAATTTATAACCATAGTTTCCCTACGGCAACCCATGCCCCATTAACCACTCCAGACAGCGTAACTGAGAGGAGACTTCTCCCCGTTTGTCAGCTAACCTTTCCCAACACGTCAGCTAACCTTTCCCAACGATGCCCGAAACGCAGGCTCATTTTCAGGCACTTACAAACCGGAAACAGAAACGTAGCAAGTTAGTAAACAAACTGTATCCGAGGCGTAACAACGTCGTAACTTCCGCATCCGAAATTTGCAGCGAGTAAAGAAAGGTGAAAAGATTGTATGAAAAAAGTATTATCCGTATTATTACTGTTCATCCTGCTTTCGGCAGAAATCATGGCAGGAGTCATTAAAGGAACAATAACAGACAAACAGAACAAAGAACCGCTCACAGGAGCCACCATACAGATAGGAGAAGCCGGAACCGGCGCAGTGGCAGACATCGACGGGAACTATAAATGTAACGTAAAAAACGGGACTTATACCGTAGAGGTGAAATACGTGGGCTACAAGACCATCAGACAAAGCGTTAAAATCAGCGGTGAAACCGTGGTCAACTTCGAAATGGAATCGGACGCACAGGCACTGGAAGGAGTGACTGTCACGGCACAGAAAAAGCTGGAAGGCGAAAAAGTGCTGCTGATGGAACGCAAACAGGCATCGCTTGCCATCGAAAGCATCGGAGCCAAAGAGATGACGCTGAAAGGAGTCTCCAACGTAGAAGACGGAGTGAAAAAAATCACCGGAATCTCCATCGCCAGTGCCGGACAACTGGTAGTGCGCGGATTGGGCGACCGCTACAGCACCACTACCCTGAACGGACTGCCCATCGCATCGCCCAATCCTGACAACAAGCTGATTCCGCTCGACCTCTTCCCTGCCGCTACGGTACAGAACATCACCGTCAGCAAGGTTTACGAAGCAAATGCTTTTGCAGACTATTCGGGGGCGCACATCGACATCAGCACCAAAGAGAGCGGAGACGATTTTCTGACCATAGGATTCAACATCGGAGGGAAGTTCAATACACTGGGCAAAGACTTCTATCACAGCGACCGTAAAGGGGGGCTGTTCAGCACAGGAAGGCTTGCCGACCAGGACCGGATTGCCCAAATGGGACGAAGCGAATTCCGCGAATACAGCAAAGAGCACGACCCGTTCGGTACGTCGTTTGCCATTGGCCGGAAGACATCACTGCCCGAGTTTGGAGGAAGCATCGGAGCCGGAAAGAACTGGAAACTGAGCAACGGAAACAAACTGGGACTGCTCGCCTCACTGGGTATCAGCAACGAGAACCAGATACTGAAAGACGCTTACGTCACCACCATGACAGCGCAAGGCACACATCTGGACGAATTTACCTACGACAAATATTCCAGTGCACTGAAACTGGCAGCACTTGCCAATCTGGGATACACCTTCCGAAAAGCAGACCGCATCAACTATACCTTCTTCTATGCACGCAACGCCATCGACGACTACATGAGCCGCGTGGGAACCGATGCGGAGAAGAACGACATCACCACCAGCAACAGCGTGTTTCACGCCTATTCGCTGCTGAACAACCAGCTGATGGGGCATCATGAACTGACCGACCGCTGGAACATGGACTGGAGTGCCTCCTACGGCATCACCCACAGCGACGAACCCGACCGCCGGCAGGTGGTATTCTTCCGCGGGAGCGAAGGAGACGACCTGACACTGTTCAAGCTGAATCAGACTACCAACCGCTACTTCGGCAAACTGAAAGAGACAGAAGGAGCAGGAGACATCCGCACAAGCTACAAATGGGGCGACAAGAACCTTGTGCGCATCGGCGGAACCTACAAGAACAAGAAGCGCGACTTCAACAGCCTCAACTTCTACTACGACCTGAACAGCCTCAACCCCGATATCACGAACATCTACGATACTGACGGTTATCTGAACCAAGCAAACATAGCCAACGGCACAATCATCGCCAACATCGACGCACAGCCACGCTACAACTATTATGCGGGCAACGAAGTGGGGGCGGCCTTTGCCGAAATGGAGTATTACCCGGTAGAATCACTGCTCGTCAACTTCGGGTTGCGCTACGAACACTCCAAACAATGGGTAAGATACTGGACTGACGGAGGACAGGAAAAGAAAACCGACCTGAACAAAGGCGACCTCTTCCCGGCACTCAATCTGAAGTATTCCTTCAACGACAGCCACAGCCTGCGTCTCTCCGTGTCGCGTACCATCACCCGACCGTCGTTTATCGAAATGGCACCGTTCCTTTATCAGGAATCCTACGGAAGCTCATACATCCGAGGTAATGACGAACTGGAGAATGCCTATAACTACAACGTCGATCTGCGCTACGATTTCTTCCCGCAGAACAACAACGGCGACATGTTCTCCATCACCGGATACTTCAAGAAACTGCAATCGCCCATTGAGCAGACGCAGGAATCGTCGGGAGGAACCGTCGTACGCTCGTTCCGAAATGCCGAAGACGGCATTGCTACCGGCGTGGAACTGGAATTCCGCAAAGAAATATTTCAAGGAGTACGCATCGGAGCCAACGGATCGTATATGTATACCAACGTAGTGCTTCCCGAAGGCGGAGTCTATACCGAAGCCGAACGCGAATTGCAGGGAGCTTCACCCTTCCTGATCAATGCCGACCTGAGTTATACCCCGCGCTTCAGCGACGAAAGCGACATGACACTGGCACTGGTCTACAACGTACAGGGTCCACGTATCGAGACAGTCGGTATCTATGGGACAGGAGACGTGAAACAGCAGACACTGCATACACTGGATTTCGTGGCAAGCTACGCTATCAACAAGCATCTGGGCCTGAAGCTGCAAATGAAAGACCTGCTCAACAGTACCATCCGCTTCAAACAGGAGATTCCCGAAACCGGAGAAAATGTAGAAGTAGAATCATTCCAGCCGGGCACCAGCGCAGAGATAGGAGTGACATACAAGTTTTAAGTTGATGAGGAGACAAGAAAATAACACGGTATGCGCAATCCCCGTCCTCATCCGGGCAGGCGTTAAGCTTGCGAAGCCGAAGAAGCGGCAGAAAGCGCAAAAATAAAAAACAGATTACTAACCAATTTTATAAATATAATTATGAAAAAGAATTATTTGAAACTGAATGTATGGTTAATGGCCTCCCTGATGGGAATATTCACGTTCACAGCTTGTAGCAGCGACGATGATGGCAAAGAAGACGATGGAGATAAAAAAAATATTGTCATGGAGAACAACAGCACACTGCAAGGCTCTGTGAAGAACGGACAGACCGTAACACTGAAAGAGGGATATAACTTCGCACTGAACGGTGAATATAACGTAGAAGAAGGCGGTAAGCTGATTATCGAGCCGGGAGTAACCATCAGTGCAAAAAGTGACGACGGAACCATCGACTTTATCCTTGTGGAACAAGGCGGTAAGATAGAGGCAGAAGGAACAGCCGATAAACCGATTGTTATGACAGCCGACAACAAAGAAGCCGGAGCATGGGGAGGTGTACACATCTGCGGTAAAGCTCCTATCAACATCGGTACAGTAGGTAAATCGGAAGTGGGTGATGCTCCTTATGGAGGTGTGCTTGCCGGTGACAATTCCGGAATATTGAGATACATCCGTGTGGAATATGCCGGATATAAATTTACTAGTGAAAAAGAGTGTAACGGATTCACCTTCTATGCTGTAGGAAACGGTACGACTATCGATCACCTCGAGGCATATAAAGGAAGTGACGACGGCTATGAATGGTTCGGCGGAACAGTCAATGCCAAATATCTGCTCTCTGTAAGCAACAGCGACGACTCTTTCGACTGGACTGAAGGGTGGTGCGGCAAAGGACAGTTCTTCGTTGCCTACCAGGAAGACCAAAGCACACTGGGATATGCATGCGACTGCCTGATCGAAGCCGACAACTACGACAAAAATATGGACGCCACTCCTACTTCTTGCCCGACTCTTGCCAACCTGACGCTGATAGGTGCTGATCAGGAAGAAGGTACACGTGGTGTACGTCTGCGTGCCGGAACACATGTAAAACTGTACAACACACTTGTAGACGGTAAATCAAAGAATCTGACTACAGAAACCGAACAAACAGAATCGTCACTCGTAGACGGCACATCTGTTCTGAACTATGTAGCTATTGCAGGAGATGTAAACTGTTCTGGCGACGGTGGCTATTCATCAGCACTGTTCACCGATGCAACCAACCACAACAGTATCAACAACACATTCAGTCTGACCAACAAAGTAGTAGGAACTGCAGGCGAAGGAGCAGCTATGAAAACGGTAGACAGCTGGTTTGACGATGCAGCCTACATCGGTGCCGTACAGAGTAGCGATGCATGGATCAACGAATCATGGGTAAAATTCTAATTTCTCATAAACAACACACATACTGAAATTGAAAACGAGAAGGCTGTGCCGGAATTAACATCGGTACAGCCTTCATTCATTTCTATATCATCCTTCCATATTTCATTTCTTCTCCATTTTTGTCATATTGTTTGCGTTTCCCTGTTGGAGGAGAAGTCAGTGTGATACGGACAACAGCAGTGCGATGAAGACTACGATTAATTGCATCGTCAAAAGCATCCATATGCTTAGGCAGAAAACGCTCGGATATCGCACGAAGTGCCAGAATTTTCTCGTCCGCATCAGTCACCAGTTCTGCTTTACCAAAAGCTATGGCAGAACGGTATTGAAGAGTGAACGAACCGTCTTTTGGCCCCACTGTAGGAGTGCACTTTGTGACAGCAGAAAGGCACACTTCGGGATGAGCAGCAATCGCATCAAGTTTCTCTCCCTCTGGTGCACAATGAAAATACCAAGTGCTTTCATTAACACTGGCTAATGAAAGAGGCACACCGTATGCCATCCCGTCTGCACGGGTGAAACTGACTGTTATGTACGGAGCTTTACGCATTATTTCTAAAGCCCAGTCGCTGTTCATTTCTCTACTGCTCTTTCTCATAAGATTTAACGTCTGTATTTTTAGAATATTAAAAAACAACAAGCCTACTTACTTGGCAAATTTGCATCTATAATTAAAACGGCGGTTCGGCGCAGCATCTCCCTCGATGAAAGCAATGGGATCGGTCAGCTCTGCTGCGGGATTGTCTGCCCACTTAAAATCGAATATGAAAGTATCTGACTTCAGCCCTAACAGACGACGGTCGATAGTAAGTTCCATCCGGTTGCCATCAACACGGTATGGCAATTGTTCTACCTCGATCCATGCACCCGAATGTTTGTCATATTTCATAAGCGTAGTGGTATGATCGTCTTCCACTCTGCGGTTGACTACAAAATCGTATCCGAACCATCCCGTATCACTATCATTGTCGGCATCGATAAAAAGCATCATCCAGTTAGAATCGGTGTAAGGAGTCAGCGGATCTGCCGTCTCAACATAGAAACCAATCTTCCGCTTGTCTACCGCCACTTTTGTGCGAATAATATCATTGCGTCCCGAACGGTTGACATAGTGATTTCCCCCGTATCCGGGATAATCGCGATGAGTAATGTCGCCCCGTGTATCTCGGTATTCGATGGCAACCTGCTCCCAATCGTCAAATTTCCCATCAATACGCACACGGTGATATTCCTTATGTTCAGGCAACGGACGTACACCTTTATAGCGACGGATATTCTGCGCCATCTGCATATAGTAATTGTCTGTATATCCACCTTTCATAGGCTGTATGGTACGGTTGAATTCGGCATTATACTGGTCTACGAAGTAGAAATTACTCTCGCGTCCAAGAAATGTAGTAGGTCCCGGCAAATCTGTACCAGGAGCTTTTCCTGCAACATATTTCCCGGCTGTCCACTCGTTCCAGTCGTTCAAATAAAGGAATTGCGGATCGTTGGCCAACGCTTCGTTCCACCGTTCCTGAAAATAGATGCCGTAAGCAGTAGGATTGTCCACTGTATCTTTCAACCACGGTACATAGGCAGAACTGGGCATGTCGTATTCATTAAGTGCAGGTTCCTGTGTTTTCCGGCTCCACGACTTTCCTATAATAGAAATAGGATGTTGTGCAGGAGTGACAGCCATCTGCTCCACCACTCCATTATGTGTAGAAGCAAGTGCTGAAGGGGGCAAATTACGTACCCGTTCATCACCCAAGTCATAGCCGAAACTCCAGTGGTCTTCGGTCCCCACAAAGCGTTTCCCTGCCCATTCATAATATCCCCACCACATGGTCCGAAGTGTAAAGAACTCTTTTATTTCCGGTGAATAATCTGCTGTCACCTGATTGGTTCCATTCGCATCCTGCGCCGGATTATCGTTGTAGAGCAACAAGGGTTTTCCGTCCCAATAGAACCATAAGTCTTTATACTTTGACTGCTTGTAAATACGGTCGTAAAGGTCTTGCACAACTGTAATTACAGCTCCGTTGAACACCCAAAAGCAAAATTTAGGAACCAGGTTGCCTTCTGCCTTCATCTGCTGCATGGTGGTGAATAGCGTTTCCCATTCATCCCAATATCGGACTGCATTTGTCACATCCATCACCAATACGTCTACCCCGGCATCTGCAAGCATCGACATATCTTTCCGGATAACATATTCGTCACGGCTCAGGAAATAGCCCAGTTCTGGTTCTCCCCAATGATAAGACGGTTCAGTCCACAAAGGATTGTTACCGTCCATACGAGCTCCCGGATCTTTCTCCAGCACCTTTGTGACATCACCTTTATAAGGAGCAGATACACTTTTTGCCAAACCGTCGGAATGCCACGTAATATAGAAAATCCCAACAATCCTCCTTTTATCATTTTTTACTCCTCCAACCTCTTCATAACCAGGCATAGTACGCCCCAATGCATCTGTCGCGACCCATGTATCGGCATAAATATCCCACTCCTGATTCTTCTCCGATGTTGCAGGAGAGCAACTCCTTTCTTGTCCCCACAGGAACATCCCACACCCTAATGTACACAATAAGGATAATACTCTGTTTTTCATGTTCATGTTTGTTTTGCTTGTTTTTAATTATCTATTGAGAAATGAATTTAGGCTTCGCACATCTTCGCCCGAGGGGCTTTGGAACACTCTTAAGCCAAACTCTGGTATCACCGCCAGCACATGATCGAACACATCAGCCTGTACTCCTTCGTAGGGAACCCAGTCTTTAATCGAAGAAAAGAAATAAATCTCCAAAGGAATTCCCTTCTCTGTGGGTTGAAGCTGGCGAACCATATACATCAGCTCTTTATTGACTACCGGCAAACTCTTCAGATAGTTGGTCAAATAAGCCCGGAATACCCCTAAATTGGTTTGCCGCAGTCCGTTTACCAATACCGAATCATCGATACCATTAGCTGAATTATATTCTTCCACTTTACGCTCCGTTTCATCAATATATTCCTTCAACAGACTAATCTTGCGGTACTTATCAAGCATCTCACGAGTACAGAAGCATACAGAAGTCATATCGATATTGATGGAGCGTTTCACCCGCCGTCCGCCTGATTCCCGCATTCCCTGCCAGTTCTGGAACGAATCACTAACCAGCAAATAAGGAGGAATAGTCGTGATAGTATTGTCCCAATTACGCACTTTTACAGTATTCAATGTGACTTCTGTTACGATTCCATTAGCATCATATTTTGGCATAGTAATCCAGTCGCCGACCTTCAGCATATGATTGGCTGTCAGCTGAATGCCAGATACAAGACCCATAATGCTATCTTTAAACACCAGCATCAGGATAGCAGCAGAAGCTCCTAATCCTGTCAATAAAGCCATGGGACTCTTATTAATCAGAATACCCACTATAATAATGGCACCTATAAAAAAGATACTCACTTGTGCAGTCTGTAGCAACCCTTTCAACGGTTTGTCTCTATACTGTTCCTTCTCGCTATACACATGGTAAACAGCTCCCAAGAATACACAAATAAACCGTAAAAAGACAATTATAATATAGATCAGACAAAGACGGCGCAAAGCATCCAGCCAAATAGAATCTGTATGCTCAGGGAAAGCAATAGGCACAGCCAGATAGATCAGGATAGGAGCAACCATCCGACTTACGTGTACCATCACTTTATGATCAAAAACAATATCGTCCCATGTTGCTTTAGTTTGCTTCACCAGTTTAGCCACAGCACGAAGAATAATATGGCGGCATACCACATTTGCCAATAATGCTACACCTATAATCAGTAATAGCACTACCCAGTTATCCAATTTATTAGCCCAGACAGAATCTGCACCAATAGACAGCAAGCCATTGTTAACTTCTTCCATCACTGCATCTCCAATCTCGGCTACTCCAGTTTCCGGCAGTATGATAGCCGCTGTATCTGCAACTTCATTCATCATCTTCATTCTTTTAATAAATATCTTTTAATGTCTCTACGCAACCACTCATAATGATAGAGTTTCTTGTAAGCGACATTCTTTTTCAGCATAATCTCTACACTTATCTGGCTATTCTGATAACAGGTCAACTCATTCCTGAACTGCTTGTTATGTTCTGCCAACCGTTTGATTTCTTGTTCCCTCTCGCGCCGAAGCACTGTGCAGACAGGAGTCAAAATTTTCATCACAACATTATCCATCACATGATGACCTTGCATATACAGATAAGTAGTTGCCGGTTTTAATCCCAGTTTTTCCATCTCCACACTCATTTTTTCTATCTGTCCTATATATTGAGGAAAACGTTTTTTCAAATCGTCAAGCTTCCGATTAACACTACGCTGCAGTGCTTTCAGACTCTGCTCAGGATGCCTGAGACTGATATCCTTCAATCCCGTACAAATATGAAAATCATACATAGGAAACGTATGGGTATCATGCCGGCGGTAAAACCATATATTCCACAAGAACAATGGGTATACAATCTCGGAATATCTTTTCAGATAAGCTTCAAAATCAAAAATAAAACGGTCATTTAAGGTAGCCTGTACACATACCTCATGCAAACTTTCGGCAAAGCAATGATAGTTTTCAATAGCATACGTATAAGTCTGAAAAATATACTCACTACGATTGATTTTCCTAGATGTAGGAGTTGCCCCCTGTAGCAGGAAATCATAATCGCTGTCTACACATGCAATCAGGCTTTTGCCTAATTCTTCCGTATTCAAAGTATTCATCAGGACCATCTTCTTTCCCTTAGCCAACGATGTGGCCGAAGGAAGCATTACCTGAAAGTAATGTCTGTCATCTTCAAATTCTTCCAGAAGCGTGCGCCAAAAAGCAATGTCATCATAACTTTCTACATAAGCAATAATCCGACGTCTTGCTTTTTTTGAGTAGAGTTGATTAGCTGCAGTGAAATATGAAGAAGTCAAAGAATCCAGCAATCGTGCAGGTTTTCTACCTCCATTATCATGGCCATCCATATCACTTTCCTTTTACCGATTCCGATATATCACTTACTTCTGTCACAGCATCCAGCCATCCTTCCATAATAACTGCAGGAGAATGTGTTGTTAGAATAATCTGCACATTAGGATTAAGTTCTCTGATCATAGCAATCAGTTTCTGTTGCCACTCAATATGCAGAGATGCCTCAGGTTCATCCATAAAAAGTACACAATGCCGATTATTTTGCACAAGAACAGTCAGCAATATCACCAGCATCTGCTTCTCTCCAGAGGATAGTTTATAAGGCAGCAATAATTCCCCATCTTGATAAAAAGCAATGTCGTTTCTTTTACGATCTATCTTTTTACGAGTGTAGCTGAACAATTCATCAATCATATCTTGGAAACGCCGTTTTGTAACAGGCAAAGCTGCTGCTTTCAGACGCTGTTCTTCATCATCGCTCGAGAGAAGTTCTATCATTTCATTCCCTATGTTTACCTGATAGTCCAAATAACGTCGCTGCAACAAATAAAGCTGCCAGTCCAGTTCCGATTTCACATTCTTGTCAGCCATTCGTGCTGTAAAATCGCCCATAATCAAAGGACGGTCATAACTGCGAATGACATCGTATGGAATATAAGTCGCCTGAGGATTATCAAAAAAAAGATGAACCCCATTCTTTTCATCACTTTTCATTTCGCCGGAAAGCTGATCCAGATAGTCCACAGAACGGTTAAGGATAGTTGTCTTGCCAACTCCATTAATTCCAGAAAGAATATTCACATCCGGACGCAAATCCCACGCAATGTTGAAACGTTCCCAAAGGCCGCGTATCTCAATACGGCGGATATAATTAGCCTGCTGTTCCATAATATGCTGATTTTGTTTCTAAGACTGTATTCACTTAGTTTTTAACATTAACTTCCATAAGCATTAAGAGAATATAAAGCACTGCTAATCTTGCATTTAAAATTTGCAGAATCTATAAACCAATAAAACTCAATACTTAACAGAGCAAATATAAATAAATCAACTGACAAAATCCTTATCTTTGTCGCCGTTTTCAAAAAAGGTAACAATTAATAAAATGGACAATCATAAAAACGTTCAAGGACATTTATTTGCACTCACAGCAAATATCATGTGGGGATTAATGGCTCCTATCGGGAAATCCGCCCTTCAGGAATTTTCTGCAATTTCCGTTACCACATTCCGCATGATAGGAGCAGCCGCCGCATTCTGGCTATTGTCTCTTTTTTGCAAAGAAGAACATGTCAATCATCGGGATATGCTGAAGATATTCTTTGCATCCCTGTTTGCACTTGTCTTCAATCAAGGAGTATACATCTTCGGGCTTTCACTTACTTCTCCGGTAGATGCATCTATCGTCACAACCACCCTACCTATTGTAACAATGATTGTGGCTGCCATTTATCTGAAAGAACCTATCACCAATAAAAAAGTATTAGGGATATTTGTCGGAGCAATGGGAGCATTGATTCTTATCATAAGCAGTCAAACCACAGACAATGGAGGCGGAAATATCATAGGAGATCTTCTTTGCCTGCTTGCACAAATCAGTTTCTCCATTTATCTGACTGTTTTTAAAGGACTTTCACAGCGATATTCTGCTATAACCATCAACAAGTGGATGTTTGTATATGCCTCTATCTGCTACATACCTTTCTCATATCACGATATCTCTACTATCCAATGGAATACAATCTCCACCATATCCATTATAGAAGTGCTCTATGTAGTCATAGGTGGAAGTTTCATTGCCTATCTATGTATTATGAGTGCACAAAAGATTCTCCGCCCCACTGTTGTCAGCATGTACAACTATATGCAACCCATAGTTGCTACCATTGCTGCAATTATTATGGGAGTAGGAAGTTTCGGATGGCAAAAAGGAATAGCCATCGCACTTGTATTTCTAGGAGTTTACATTGTTACCCAAAGCAAATCGAGAGCCGATTTTGAAAAAGCAGGGAAAGAAATATAACTTTGAGTCTGGCAGACGATAATATTCAGAGCTTGATTATCGTTCCAAAAAACAGTTCATACATTCTGCAATCCTTAAAACAGACTCAGGGATGGCAGAATGTATGAATTATGATCATTCCTTAAATTTGATTTTACAGGCTTTTAAAATAGGCATCAAGCAAGCTTTTAGCTGCCACAAAAGAAGTCAGATTACCTTGCAACACCTGCTGTTCTTTTTCCTGAAGCATCGCCTCAATCTTTGGATGGTGATAAAAGCTGTCACGCAGATGCTCGTTGATACTCTCATACATCCAATACTTGCTCTGCTCGTTGCGACGGTATTCAAAATAACCATTCTGTTTCACAAAATCAATGTATTCATACACCATATCCCACACTTCCTTAACACCCAGATTATAGAAACCAGAATAAGTTAATACCTGTGGAGTCCATCCAGACTCCGGAGCCGGGAAAAGATGGAGTGCATTACGAAACTGAGTAGCCGCCAGCTTAGCACGTTCCAGATTATCTCCGTCTGCTTTGTTAATAATAATACCGTCAGCCATTTCCATAATACCCCGTTTGATTCCCTGCAATTCATCCCCTGTACCTGCCAGTTGAATCAACAGGAAAAAATCGACCATTGAATGTACAGCAGTCTCGCTTTGCCCCACTCCCACTGTTTCTACAAATATTTTATCATAACCGGCAGCCTCACATAGCACAATCGTTTCGCGAGTCTTGCGTGCCACCCCACCCAACGAACCGGCCGAGGGACTGGGACGGATAAACGACTTAGGATGAACAGAGAGTTTCTCCATTCTTGTCTTATCTCCCAAAATACTTCCTTTACTGCGCTCACTGCTTGGGTCAATGGCAAGTACTGCCAGTTTTCCTCCCTTTTCCAGCACATGAAGTCCGAAAACATCAATCGAAGTACTCTTACCTGCACCGGGAACTCCACTAATACCTACACGAATGGAATTGCCTGAATAAGGAAGGCATTTTTCTATCACCTCTTGCGCTATAACCTGATGTTCAGGCTTTATGCTCTCAACCAATGTCACAGCCTGACTCAACACAGTGACATCTCCCTTTACAATACCTTCAACAAAATCAGCAACAGACAGTTGACGTTTCTTAGGTTTTCGTTTCAGATAAGGATTGACAGACGATGGTTGTTCAATACCTTTGTTGACAACCAATCCCTTATATTCTTCACTATTTTCAGGATGTTCCATGATGATAGGATTTTAAGTTTATAGTTCTGTGTAGTGATTAATGAATCTTATTGCTTACAACCCACAACTTTTGTCACTCACCTTTTTATGTTAATCTCCATCTTCGGATGCAACGGATCATTGGTAATCATCAAGATTCGTAAATGATGTTTTTTGTTACCTTCGTTGTTCCTACGAATAGTCACCTTCAGTTTTGTAGTCTCTCCAGCGGATATTACTTTCTTTTTCAGACTAACCTCCACCGACGAGTTAAACACCTGCAATTTACTAATAGACAATGGACTTTTCCCATTGTTAGTAATAGTAATACTATGGCTAGCCTTTCTTTTTTTCTTCAATTTTTCACTCAGGTCAATGTTAGTCTCCGAAAGCTGGATCACAGGTGCATTCAGTGAATCCTGAGCAGTCATTTGCGAGAAGTCTGGCAGCAAAACTGCAGTAAACGGTATTTCGTTTTCTTCACTGATTTTATCCCCTGCAAAACGTGAAAGATACATCGACGCCTGCGTCAGTCCGAAATCCTGAAGGAGATCTGTATCTAAAGTCAGTTTAATTGTTCCTCTCTTCCCTTTCAAAAGGACATTTGGTTCTGCTTCCATTTTCAGATAAGGAGGAAGATGCATCAAAACAGGTTCGTAAGGACGATCGGACAAGTTGACCACCTCCATCAGCATCTCCGGTTTCTCTCCACGATATACATCAGGAAAACTTATTTCATTTCTATTAGTACGGATGTTCCCAATCTCAAAAGGATGTGTTTTAGTGAAATCCTTCACTTCCATCACTACCTCACCTTTAAATTTCAGGTAAACCAAATGCGGTTCGGCATTGCTGTAAATCGCAACCGATTTTTCAAAACGTCCCAATGCTTTTGCGTCAAACGATGCCTTCACTACCCCTTTTTCTCCCGGTGCAATCGGTTCTTTTGTCCACTCGGCAACGGAACAGGCACACGAAGTGTTTACATCTGTCAATACCAGTGGCTCATTTCCTGTATTCGTAATCGTATACTCTACAGTGACAGGCCTTTTCCATTCTATTTGGCCAAAATTATGTACTTCCTTATTAGAAGAGATACGCGGTTGCGCCACGGCAACCAGAACAGTAGTCAAAAGTGCAATTATAGAGAGTAAACAGCGTTTCATATCAATTATATCTTATATTTATATTGCTTTTTAGATTACACGTTCAGGTTTACTACAATCCCTATTAAACAAACCTAAAAAACAAAATGCAATATTTATAAACGCACAAATGTAGCTGTTTTACCCGAGATAAAGCATGAATTGAAAGGATTATTAACGAGTCTTACCTTATCAGCATTCACCAACAGCCAAGTAAAGAATTATTTTACACACAAAAAGGCATTGCTAAAAGCCCTATTCTTTACCACGAATAATTGATACCAAAACTCAACATTTCGTATAGCTGATAATAGCTCATCCCGTCTTTTGGCATCGTCGTATCATCGAAACGGACATGAATAAAAAGTTTGGTAGAAAGGTAACGGTTCAAAACAAAATTGAAAGTATTCTCCCAATCTACACGTACCCATTCGTAACTGGTCTCATAGTTGATTTTTGTATCGTAAGTGATGTCCTTAAATATAGTCCAATGGATAGTAGTAGTAGCTTTCGAACCAAAGCTGTTAATCGAACTTTTACCTTCCTCAAGTCCATAAGATGTTTCATTGACAATCGGATCGCCTACATAACGTAAATTATATGCAAAAGGAGACATTACAATAGACAGATTGAATTTCGGCTTATTCAACCGATAATCCATACCAACACCGACTGATTCATCAGCCGGAGCCATGAACGAAGAAACCAAAGTATTATTATTAGCCCAATAACTATGACAAAGCTGTGTCTTAAACTCTGAAGTAATGGTATAATACCAGTTCTTAAAAGCCTTTATACCGATTTTCGTGTAATAACGCAACAAGTTATCTGTTATCAAGTAATTATGTACTTCGTCTGAAGGAGTAGAAACCATTCCCCATTTAAGTTCAACCTGATTTTCAAATGTCAAAAGCCTGTTGTCATTATAATTAAAATTCAACAGCAATCTGGCATTTCCCGAGAAGTTGCTTTCTCCTCCCTTATGCCAGTTTTCAGACACATGATTCTGGCTAATCTGTAACGACCCATTACCGTTTAGTATCCACCAGTTGGGTCGGCGGAATTTATGTTTAGGATGTTTAAGATCCTCATTCACAGCTTCGCGTTCAAAGAACTGTACAACCTTTGTTTTCTTCGGTAATTCTGTCGGTTGAACATCATGCCGAAACAAATTACGGCTCATAATCTTTTCTTCCGTAGTAACCACCCATTCCGGATGCTTCAGATACACATCCATCAATGCTTCGTCTACCAGTGCCTTACTACGTTCCCCTTTAGTAAAAGGTTCATCATCATAAGGTAAAAACTTCTTCCCCATACCTTGCAAGGAGTCCTGTTGAGCCGGTTTCCAGTCTAATGTTGAATAGTGTGCAATAGGAGAATAGTAATAAGCCAACGGGACAAACAGCCGGTAGTAATCAGGATCAGATGGTATATAGCGAGGCGGTACAGAAGGATCGTTCAAATATTCCAGCTGACCAATATACTTATTATAAAGAAACGATACTGTATCCAATCGCGGTTTCTCACCGGACATATTCAGACGTAGCATCAGGTATTTCTGCAGTTCAGCAGAAAGTGTGTCTAATTTCTCTTCTTTTTTTTTGGCCGGTCTCAGTTTAATCATCTTCTTGACAGACGCTTTAGTAGCTTTCACACTGTCCTTTACCTGTATACTGTCTTTAACATGTACGCTATCATTAGCCTGTACACTGTCTTTTACCACCAAATTATTTTTAACGGAGACACTGTCAAACTTAAGCTGTGTGGTATCATTATTAACCGGCACACTATCTTGTGGGAACTGGTTACTTTTGTCAATCCGTAACGTATCCTTTTCCTGCCAGACTCTCTTCAGTCGAGCATCAACCGGTACAGATAACACACACATTACCAAAAGAATTGTCCACATGTTTTTTGTTTCTCTTCCTTTCATAATTCCAGCTTCTCCGTTTATTCGTATGCTATGGCAAAGATACAATCATTTTTTTAGTTGACAAGCTAACAAGCAGATAAGATGACAAGTTGATAAATAAACAAATCATAAACATAAATTTTGTTTTTCTATCTGCTTGTCAGCTCATCTGCCTGAAAGTATACCTACTTGTCAACCGGTTTATTCTTCAACCTTCACTGTGGCCGAAGTTGAGTGTGACGCATATTCCGGTGCATATGCACACTGCAACACAGCAATTCCCGACTCATAGACTCCCGTACGACTGACACGATAACTGTATTCCAGCACGTATGTTCCCTTCCCCAGACGATCGAAGAAGAAGCGGGTAGAAGCATCCTTGATATCAACATAATATCCCAAACCGTTATTCCAACGATAACCGGAAACAGTTCCCATTGGCTCGAAACAGGCGGCGCACTGGTCTTTCAACTGTACAAAGTCCATAGTACGGTCGGTACGGATTATCAGACGGGATACCACCTTATCACCAACCTTCAGCCGGACAGTATCAGTTACAGGATAAAGTTTGGCTATGTTGTTTTCCACACGTTCTACATACAGTTGTTTTTCTACTTCCAGTCCGTTGCCCTGTCCGTGCAACTCACGAAGAGGAGCCTCATATTCGGCATACACGGCGCCCCAAGCCATGCCAGAACCTTGCTTCTCAACTTTTACCTTACCGGCATTTACCGTCTTCTTGTCCGTAAACGTCTGACGGATATAGCCCGTTCCTGCTTCAGCCTTCTGTTCCGTATCGGCAGCAGACAATACGTTGCTTCCTATTGTAATACGTACCTCGTTCGGATTGGCAAGCAGATCGGAACCTGTCATCAGCAACGCATAGATAGCACCCACAGTAGAAACAGGCGAGTTCCACTGCTGCGTCTGCTTCTGTCTGAGCAACCAGATTTTCATTTCTTCCACCGTTTCATCATTTCCACCTGCCATTACCAACGCTTCCATCACGCGGATATGTGTCTCTATCGAACTGTTTCCCCAAGTGTACGGATGTTCGTTGAAGGCAAAATACATACCTTCTTCATCTGTCTTGGCAAGATGTTCTTTCACAGAGGCGACAAGCGGTTGTGCCTCTGCTGCACGCCCGGCTTTACACAGAATTACAATTGCCATCGCTTTAGTCTGTATCGACGAAGAGGCAAGTTGCTCTGCATTCACCTTGGCGAGATAATAGTTGTAGGCTTCGCTCATCGGTTCCGGAACCTTCTCACCCGAGAGAGCTATCAGATAAAGGTAGTTAAGCATCCGGTGAGAAATGGCAGACTGTTTCTCGTCCGCTTCCTTCTTTTCCAGTTCATAGGCGGCAACGGCATCCTTATGAAGCGATTCAAACGCCTTATACTGCATGGTGTAAGCTACTCCTTCCGGTTTCTGTCCGGTGAGCAATGCAAGACGGGCATTCAATTCTACGATATATTCCGTGACGTAGCTGCTTCCCGGCATACCTTTATACCACGCCCATCGTCCGTCGGCTCCCTGTAGTTCCCTCAACCTTGCCAAAGCAGTCGATGTATGGCTACGAATATTATTCAGGTCGAACAGTGTGGCAATACGTTCTTTCCGTTGCTCTTCCGTCTGTGCCTCAAGCACCCATGGTGATTCGGCAAGAAGCAATATCTTCAGTTCCTGGTTCTTCTGCAGGTTGCTCAGGAAGGTTTCTTTCGTACCTCCCTGTGCCTTCCAACTATCGAACACCTCCTTAATACGCGGCTGGCTATTCAGTATATACGATGCTAATTCATTAACATAATAAGAGGTTGCCCATGCAATGGCATCACTCGTAGAAGGCTGTTCAACAGAAGGAAGTGCCTGCACGGCATACCAAGCCGGATTGCCGGTAAACTCTATCGTCAATTTACGGTCGACTGCTTTTTTATCATGATGATTGAACAGATTGTCAAGGGCGAACGTACGTGTTTCATCTCCACGCACCACCATCGGTACGGTCTCTATCAGCCGTTCTTTGTCACTCAGCACCGGAAGAAGCTGTTGCTCTCCGTCGCTGAAAGCCTCACCTTCGGCAAGCATGCGGCAACCCAACAGTTCGTAGCGGTCGTCTGCCGTAAACTGGAAGCTGACACCTACAGTCTGTCCTGCCTCAACCGAGAACTTCTGCTTTTGTGTATCCACCACCTCTTCCGTCACCGGATCGAACAACGTCATGGTTACCCATCCAGCCTGTGCCTTCTCTGTCGCGTTGGCAATAGACGCCGCCACTGCTGTACGGTCGCCTACACGGACAAATCGCGGAAGATTGGGTGTCAGCATAAACTCTTTATGGGTCACAGTCTGACCTTCGAGTGTCCCCAACGTCATATCTTTCGTATGAGCGTACCCATAGAAATTCCAACGGGTCAGCGCCTCGGGCACAGTGAACGAGAATACCACCTCTCCACGTTCGTTGGTACGAAGCTGCGGATAGAAAAAGGCTGTTTCAGAGAGATTGGTACGCACCTGCCCTTTTTGTCCGCCAGCCTCTACCGTTTCTGCAGCAGCTCCATCTGGAGTAGCAACGGTCTCTTCTTCGAAAACGGCATCCTGTGCCATTTTTAAAGTTCCCGTTCCTCCGACAAGAGCACCGGCAAGTCTGTTTGCTTTAGCCGCTGTAGAGGGGACTCCTCTTATCCAAAATTCTCCAGAACCGGCACTATTTCTCGCAAAAATTCCGGCCACATTTCCACTCAAAGCCTCCATAATGCCTCTCCTCTCAGGACGGTCAAAATAATCGTACCATAAGAGTCCTACATTTTTATCATCCTGCTCCACTTTCCAACGGAAATTGTAATAATTGTCAGGCAGTCCGCTACTCATCATATATATGTATGGAAGATTACGGTCGTAGTAAACACTGAAAAAGTGTTTTCCTTTCCAGATCTTATCCAAAGAGGCATCATACATGGTGGCAAGCACTTCCGAAGCCGGGAATCCTCCCTCCAAACTCTTCACAGTCAGTTTCCACTCCTCCTGCTGTCCGGGACGCAGGCGGTCTCTGAACGTCTCCCATTTCATGAGCAACTTCTTTTTGGGGACACTCTTCACCACAGTTATCTGTTCCTCATAAACCACTCCGTTCTTTACCAGGCAGATTTTTAGCAGGATTCCGTCACCATAGCTCTCCTTATAAGGATATTCCAAGCAGACCAGTGTATCGGAAAGTATCAGGGACTTGCTCTCCAGCAAACGGTCTTTAGTGAATACGTTCAACATCATATAGGCTTCCTTTTCCGAAGTTCCTATACGAAGCTTCGCCGAATGCTCTGCATCAAATTCCATACTGTATTCGGGTATCCAGATAGGGGATTTTAGAGGTGGCCGTTCGTCGGATGCCGAATAGAGAATTACCTTGCCTTCTCCTGTCTCTTCTTTTTTATCTTCTCTCTTTACTGTAGCTTTCCAGACATAAACACCCGAAGGGAGATGACGCCAATCTGCCATCACCGGCTTGTTAGCAACGAATGTACCTGTCACCGAAGGCTCTTCTTCCAGTTTATTGCCTTCCTCATCAAGTGCACGGAACAACCGATAGACTCCTTCTGCCTCTACCGCTTCGCCACTCAGGTTTTCAGCTTGGAAAGTCAGCTTCAGAGAATCGTCGCGACACACCTTCTCTTTCAGGTCCGTACGGATGGTCAGCGAGTAGTTCCCGGCAATGATGGAGCAAGTTCCTGTCTGCGTTTCGCCGGCAGCGTCGGTCACTGTCGTTTCAATCTGATAGCAGTAAGAAATATGTTCGTTATATTTCTCGTCTTCCATTGCTTCCAGCAGTAAGGGGAAAGCAAACGTACCGTCGTCAGCCGTTTTCGCTTCACCGGAAGCAATTTCTTCGTGGGCAAACTGTTCTCCCCAAAAACGGATGAAGCGATAGGCTGAACGTTTAACTGTATATTTCACCGTCATGCCCGCCATCGGCATGCCACTATAAGCCTCCGCCTTCCCGGTAACAGTCACACTGTCGCCTACCCGGTAAGCCTTAGTCTGTTTATCCAGTGCCACCTCGAAAGTAGGTCTCTTATACTCTTCTACCCGGAATATTTTTGTCTCTCCCGGAGCCTGCAAGACGAATGTACCGTTCAGGCAACTGGCAGGCAAAGTAAAATCGGTAGTAAACGAACCGAAATCGTTGGTTCGCAATGTTTTTTTCCCAATCTCCTGATGGTTAGCATCCAACAGAGTGACGGTACAATCTCTGTCCGGAGCCACACGCGCTTCGTCCCTTGTCAGCTTGTAGACGATACCCTTGACATATACTGTCTGTCCCGGACGATAAACAAAACGGTCGGTCAACAGAATAACTTGCTCACTTTTCGAATCGTCTGATTCTCTAAAGAATCCTTCGGAAAACATATTCAGGGGCATTTCCATATCCTCTCCCTGCACCGCTTTCACATAACTATATTTGTTATCCCACGGAAAATCTGCTTCTCCTTTTTCGTCTGTCTCCAGCTCTCTCAGCAATGTCTCTCCTTCCTTGTCGCCGTAAATCCGGACTTTGGCATGAGGAATCGGATAACCAGTCTCAGCATCCAACGTAAGCAACCTATATTGTTCTTTGGACAGGCGGAAGCTCAATATCTTGAAGCGGGTGACAGCAAAATCCTCGTCGGGGAGTTGATTCTCCACCTTCTTATCAGGAATCACACGCATGGTATATTTACCCAAATCCGGCGCCTTCATCAGGAAAACGGTATCTTCCATCTGATAATTTGCCGAAGGAACAAGCGAATAATGCTGTTCCGTCACCTTCTTCTCATCCCTATATATTTGGACAGTGAAACCGTTCAGATTCTTATGGTTCGCCCTTACATTTATCTCCTGTCCCGGATATGCCGAACGTGCAATGTTTACCTCCAATACAGGTGTCAGTATATTCTCGCGCAGGTTCTTCAACAATCCTATCCGGAAATAGTCCGGATATAGATTGATTGCCTCTTCACAGATTCTCAACGCAGCAGCCTGCTGTTGCCGGCTCATCAAGTATTCCGCTTCGTCCAGATAGACCTCTGCACATACCTCCTTCTCCCGGTAAGCAGTTTTCAGTCTGTCCAGTTCGTAAGCATAAACATCCTCCCTGACGTTACTACCTCCCACTGCGGCAAGCGTCACCGGACGGTAGCCGGACTGCGGACCATATTTCCATTTCAGAAAAGGCAACTTCGACAGCAATACACCCTCATCATTTCCCTTTTCCTTGTAAGCAGAAATCATGCATTCGTATAGTGTTTCAATCTCTTTTGTCACCCGCTTCGATTTATCCAGTTCTTCCACTTGCCGCAATGCAGTGATGCCACGCATAGCCAACAGGTGATACATATCGTGATGATAATATCCACTGGCATTTCCCTGAACGACCAACGGTTTATAATTGCCTGACGAAGTATTCAACAACAGAACAGAATCCTTCACAGCAGCACATGCATGCAGCCGCACTTTCTCAACAAACTGTCCGGCAGTCCACACTCTCATATCCTCAGGCAATTCTCCTGCCACCTCCGTACGCTGCCTTAGCGTCCAACGGTTGTTGGCAGCAAACTCAGCATAGGTTTCCGCCAACAACGAATGTAGAATCGCCTTCTCCATAGGCTGTTCCGACTGCTTCAGCCATTGTTCCAGTTTGTTCACATCAGCATAGAGACTATCCGGCGTCAATCCCTGCCTATAGCTCATGCGCCAGACAGCCGCCTTCAACATCTGCGGCAATTCTTTCTCCTTTTCCCCTTTCCGGAAAATCTCTTCCGTCAGCTTCAAAACTGTTTGCGGCAAATTCAGTTTACTTGCCTCATCCACTTTTTTCCATAATTCGTCGAAGTTTTGTGCCCATGCGTTCCCAGTAGAGAAGATTCCTGCACAGATCAGGAAAAGCACTGTCATCCATTTCGTTCTCATGATCATCTATTTATGAGTTGTTTAGTCTGCAACAGACATTACAAATGTAACAATTTTATCAATATATAAGTTTATTAATTTTAAAGCTATTTGCCTTATTTCAGCTCAAAAACTTAGAAACTCAAAATAAGGATGCAGAAAACAGAAGAATTCCATAAAAGAGTGAAGAAAAAAATGTTAACGATGGAGGCAAGATAACAGTATAAGCAAACAGTTAATGTGTCCATGCAGACAGTATGACATCTGAAAAAGTGACCACTGTAACAGTACACAACTTCAAGAAAACTGTCTACAAATTACGTTCATAATATAAAAAGAAGTCCAGCTAAATCAGGGAAGGGCACTTTGTTCGTTGCCTGTGAAACTCTCAGTTCGTTGCCTAAAGAACTTCCAGTTCGATACGATGAAACTCCATGTTCGTTGCGATGGAACTATTCCATGCGTTCGTAATGATAAAAAAAGGGAGACGACACATCATCGTGCCATCTCCCTTGCTGTCATTCTATCTGTTAATCTCGTTTAATTTGAGGTTTCGAGTTTTTAAGTTATGAATTTTTATTATCTTTCAAACTCAAAAACCAAAAGCCTTAAAAGTTTTTATTGTCAAACATGTATCCACTTTTAAGCATTTCGGGACGACCTACTTCGCTGAGGATTCGACCTATTAAAGAACGCATTTTCTTTGCCATAATCTTTTTACCTTTCACTTAAAAACTAACAATCCTAAAAACAAACATTTCATTTTCTGCAAACATCCACGTTCGGTATGTCGCAAAGCTCCACACATTCGCGTCGGATGAGCTTATATTTTTTTTATCTTTGGTTCTGCTATCCTCTCAATTCTTATGTTTTACAACACAAAATTACGGCTTTTGCCGACTCGTTATACTCCCCAAAAGGCAAAATATATGTTTTACAACATATTTATTGACTTGCATCAATCAAGAGACAAAAAGAGAGCGGGCTGAGGAGAAACCTGTTCTCGTCAGCCCGCTTTTATCCGTATTCCGGATTCGGGAGAATTATCCCTCTTTCAACGGTGTTTTTTCCAGTGTTGCCACCAAGAAATCATAGAATTTCTGTACGGTGGGGATATATGCCCGTTCGTCGGGAGAGTGCGGTGAACGTAAGGTAGGACCAAACGAAATCATATCCAGCCCGGGAATGATGGCACCGATGATGCCGCATTCCAGTCCGGCATGAATCACCTTGACGGCAGGCTCTGTGCCAAACTGCTGTTGGTAGGACTCCTTCATGGCATGCAGAATGGGTGAGTCTACATTGGGTTGCCATCCGGAATATCCACCGGTCATCTCTACCTTCATACCAGCCATTGAGAAACAGGATTCGAGCGAGGTGGTCAGGCACTCCTTCATGCTGTCGCTGGAACTGCGTGCCAGAATCTTGATGGCTGCCTTGCCGCCGCCAATTTCTACAATGGCAAGGTTGGACGAAGTTTCTACCGTATCGGGGACGGTAGGAATCATACGCATCACTCCGTTCTGGCAGGCAAAGATGGCATCAATCAGATTGTCCTGTATCTCTTCGGGCACTTCGCCAGCAGGCAGTTCCACCCGTTCTGCCTTAAAGCTGATAGGAGTCTCGATAGTTGCATACTCTTCGTTGAAGAGGTCTTCGCAATATTTCACCAATCCCAAAAGTTCTTCTTCATTTTCGGCAGGAATCGTGACCACGGCGTGCGCCTCGCGGGGAATGGCATTGCGCATGTTGCCGCCTTCCCAGCTTGCCAGACGTGCTTCGTAACTTGCCACAGCCTCGCGCAGGAAGCGAACCAGCAGTTTGTTGGCGTTGGCGCGTCCCTGATTGATTTCCAGTCCGGAGTGTCCACCACGCAGTCCCTTCAGTGTCACCTTGACGGCGATGTCACTCTCTTCGGGAGCCACTTCTTTATATTCCATCGTAGCGGTGACATCCATACCTCCGGCACAGCCGATATAAAGCTCGCCTTCGTCCTCAGAATCCAAATTCAACAGGATTTCGCCATTCAGTGTGCCCGGTTTCAGCCCGAAAGCGCCATACATACCTGTCTCTTCGTCTTTGGTAATCAATGCTTCCAATGGACCGTGTTTCAGGTCTTTCGACTCCAGCACCGCCATGATGGCAGCCACTCCGAGGCCATTATCGGCTCCGAGTGTTGTTCCCTTTGCCTTCACCCAGTCGCCGTCTACATATGCCTCGATAGGGTCTTTCTCAAAATCGTGCACCGTATCGTTGTTCTTTTGGGGAACCATATCCATATGTGCCTGAAAGATTACTCCTTTCCGGTTTTCCATGCCCGGAGTGGCAGGCTTGCGGATAATCACGTTTCCGGCATCGTCTACCAGCGATTCCAGCCCAAGTTCTTTACCGAAACGGATCAGAAAATCCGTCACCTTCTCCATGTGTCCCGAAGGACGGGGAATCTGAGTCAGCGAATAAAAATGTTTCCACACATTCTGTGGAGCTAAAGAAAGAATTTCACTCATAATGTATAGTATTTAGTTGTGAGTTTTTAAGTTTTTAAGTGATTTCCATGCAGCTTATGCTCCCCCTTGAGGGAAGTCGAGGAAACCTCCCTATTGACAAGCGGCAAAGCAACCAGTCCGTATATGCCCAGCAAAACTACCAAAAAGGTTTGGACAGCATGTACAATCAGCGCAAATATTCCGGCATCTGTAGCATTGACGCCATAAAGCATCATCATGGTGATGACGGCAAAATGCCACGGCCCTGCTCCGTTGGGGGTAGGAACAATCACGGCAAACGTTCCGCCCACAAACATGACCAATGCAGGCAGAATGCCCAAATGGGCAGTAAACGAAAAGCAGTAGAACGTAAAATAGAAATGCAAGAAATAACAGAGCCAAATAGAAAAGGTGTAGAAGAGAAAGAGAGGAATGTTTCGTACTCCTTTCAGCGACATGACTCCCTCCCACACATTGAGCACCACACCTTTTACCTTCTCATAAAAGAAAAGTGTTTTCCGCAATGCGTAAAGCAACAGCAGAACACCTATCACACAAAACAGAATAATATAGAACCATACGGAAGTCAGGAGATGGAAAAGGGAAGGAATTTTTGTACCTGTCTGATGAAGGAAAGTGACAAAGACTGGCAGTTGCAAAACAACGGTGACAAGAGTGATGAGCAGGATAGTGACAGTATCAATCAGGCGTTCGGTGACAACCGTGCCCAGCGACTTGGCAAACGACACATTGTCGTATTTGGCAAGCACTCCACAACGGCTCACCTCGCCGATGCGGGGAACTACCAGACTCGCTGCATAGGAAACGAAAATGGCATTTACACAATCGTGCCGCCGGGGGAAAGCTCCCAAAGGTTCCAGCGTCTGCCTCCAACGCCATCCACGAAACAACTGTGCCAATACGCCAAACAGCAGGGATACGGACATCCAGCCCCAGTCGACACCATGAAGTAACACATCGCCTGCCTTGTCGAAATCGAAATCACGATAGACCCAATACAGGATAAAAGCACCTAAAACAACAGGCAATACCCATTCGAATGTCTTTTTTACAAGTTTATTCATCCTCTGTTCTTCATTCTTCATTGAAAAGAATTACCTTTGTAAGCCGCAAAAGTAATTATTTAGTTGGGAAATGAAATTAGTAAAACCTAAAAAGTTTCTTGGACAGCACTTTCTGAAAGATCTGAAAGTGGCACAGGGCATAGCCGACACAGTAGACGCCCTGCCCGGCCTTCCTATTCTGGAAGTAGGACCGGGTATGGGAGTGCTGACTCAGTTCCTCGTCCGGAAAGAACGACCGGTGAAGGTGGTGGAGGTGGATTTTGAGTCGGTGGCTTACCTGCGGGAAAACTATCCGGCACTGGAAGAACACATCATCGAAGGCGACTTCCTGAAAATGAACCTGCAACGCCTGTTCGACGGACAACCTTTTGTGCTGACAGGCAACTATCCGTATAACATTTCCAGCCAGATATTCTTCAAGATGCTGGACAACAAAGAGATAATCCCCTGCTGCACGGGAATGATACAGAAAGAGGTGGCAGAACGGATTGCCGCCCGACCGGGAAACAAGACGTATGGCATTCTGAGCGTACTGATACAGGCATGGTATCGGGTAGAATATCTGTTCACTGTCAGCGAGCATGTGTTCAATCCACCCCCAAAAGTGAAGAGCGCCGTTATCCGCATGACGCGCAACGATACGACGGAATTGGGATGCGACGAGAAACTGTTCAAGCAGATAGTAAAAACAACGTTCAACCAACGGCGGAAAACCCTGCGCAATTCCATCAAACCCATACTTGGAAAGGAGTGCCCGCTGACAGAAGACGCCTTGTTCAACAAACGCCCCGAACAGCTCTCGGTGACCGACTTTGTAGACCTGACCAACCGGGTGGAAAAATGGATGAATGAAGAAGAGGTTGACGAGTTGGCAAGGAAGTAAGGGAACAAGTTAAATGGTTAAAGAGTTGACAAGTAAGCGAGGAGACAAGTTATAGAGGAAATATGAACAAATATGTAAGGAAACAACCTATCTACTTGTTTACTTATTAACCCAAATACAACTAAAACAGCTACGGAAATGGAAGAAGAATATATTGATAATGTGAAGCAACTTATCGAGCAGAAAGATGCTGACAAGGTAAAAGAGCTTCTTGCCGACCTTCATCCGGCGGACATCGCCGAACTGTGTAATGAACTGAACACAGACGAGGCACGCTTTGTGTACCGACTGCTGGACAACGAAACGGCGGCCGATGTACTGGTAGAGATGGATGAGGATGTCCGCAAAGAGTTTCTTGAGATTCTTCCTTCGGAGACCATAGCCAAACGGTTCGTAGACTACATGGACACGGACGACGCCGTAGACCTGATGCGCGAACTGGACGAAGACAAGCAGGAAGAGGTGCTCTCGCACATCGAAGACATCGAACAGGCAGGAGACATCGTAGACTTGCTGAAATATGACGAAAATACTGCCGGTGGTCTGATGGGTACGGAAATGGTGCTTGTCAACGAAAACTGGAGTATGCCCGAATGCCTGAAAGAAATGCGCCTTCAGGCAGAAGAGCTGGACGACATCTATTACGTATATGTGATAGATGACGATGAACGGCTGAGGGGCATCTTTCCACTGAAAAAAATGATTACTTCTCCGTCGGTATCGAAAGTAAAACATGTGATGCAGAAAGACCCTATTTCCGTTCATGTAGATACACCTATTGATGAAGTGGTGCAGGTGATCGAAAAGTATGACTTGGTAGCTATCCCGGTAGTGGACAGCATCGGACGTCTGGTGGGACAGATCACGGTCGACGACGTGATGGACGAGGTACGTGAACAGTCGGAACGCGACTATCAGCTGGCTTCCGGTCTGTCGCAAGATGTAGAGACGGACGATAACGTTTTCCGGCAGACTACAGCACGGCTGCCGTGGCTCTTGATAGGAATGCTCGGTGGCATCGGCAACTCAATGATATTGGGCAACTTCAATGCCACTTTCGCCGCACATCCCGAAATGGCACTGTACATTCCGCTGATCGGAGGAACCGGCGGAAATGTAGGAACACAGTCTTCGGCAATTGTCGTACAAGGACTCGCCAACAGCTCGTTGGATGCAAAAAACATAGTCAGGCAAATAGCCAAAGAAGCAGTTGTGGCATTGATCAATGCCACTATTATCTCACTGCTGGTATACACCTACAATTTCATCCGCTTCGGGGCCACGGCAACTGTCACCTATTCGGTTTCCATCAGCCTGTTTGCAGTAGTGATGTTTGCTTCTATCTTCGGGACGCTGGTTCCCATGACGCTCGAACGGTTTAAAATAGATCCGGCCATCGCAACAGGACCGTTTATTGCCATTACCAACGACATTATCGGCATGATGCTATATATGGGAATAACCGTACTGCTATCCTGACAGGAAGTATCTGAAACAACTTGGCAGACAAGCTGGCAACTCGCCTACTTACCATCAGCATGCCATAGCCTCAAGCCGAAGAAAAATCTAACAAAAACGAAAAAAAATAATCAAAATAGTATGAAGTAATTGTTTTATTTCATTAATTTGTGAACTAAAACTAATATACAATGATGGACGCTCAGGAAACTAACCGCCCCCTCAATCAAGGGGAATTAGAAGAAGAAAAGAAAACAACCGGTGTTTCTGAAAAAATGACAGAAACAACGGATATAGAAACTATTACCGAGAATCAGACTGAACACATTCCCACAATAGCTTCAAAAGAAGAAATAATCAAAAAGTTGAAACAAATGGTGCAGGATGCTGAGGATGTCAGCAGACAGGAAACTGACCATTTGAAACAACTCTTTTACAAACTGCACAATGCAGAAATAGAGAATCTGAAAAAACAGTTTATCGAAAACGGAGGTCTTCCAGAAGACTTTACACCCAAAGAAGATCCTGCTGAAGAGGAATTCAAACGACTAATGGGAATCATCAAAGAAAAGAGAAGCGCCCAAGCAGCCGAACTGGAACGCCAAAAAGAAGAAAACCTGCAAATCAAACTCTCTATCATCGAAGAGCTGAAAGAGCTGATTGAATCGGGCGAAGACGCCAACAAATCATATACAGAATTCAAGAAGCTACAACAACAATGGAATGAGACCAAGCTCGTTCCACAAGGAAAAGTCAACGAACTTTGGAAAAACTACCAGCTGTATGTAGAAAAGTTCTACGACCTGTTGAAGTTAAACAACGAGTTCCGCGAATATGATTTCAAGAAGAATCTGGAAATCAAGACACACCTGTGCGAAGCAGCCGAAAAGCTGGCCAGCGAAGAAGATGTAGTCTCTGCCTTCCACCAATTGCAGAAACTGCATCAGGAGTTTCGCGAAACAGGTCCTGTCAGCAAAGAGCTTCGTGACGAAATCTGGAATCGTTTCAAGAATGCATCTACCATTGTCAACAAACGTCACCAACAGCATTTCGAGGCAATAAAAGAAGCTGAGCAACATAATTTAGACCAGAAAACAGTAATCTGCGAAATAGTAGAAGGCATTGAATATGAAGAGCTAAAAAACTTTACAGCTTGGGAAAACAAAACTCAGGAAGTAATCGCTCTACAAAACAAATGGAAAACGATAGGCTTCGCACCGCAGAAGATGAACGTCAAGATATTCGAGCGTTTCCGCCATGCATGCGATGAATTCTTCCAGAAGAAAGGAGAATTCTTTAAAAGCATGAAAGAAAACATGAACGAAAATCTGGAAAAGAAAAAAAATCTGTGCGAAAAAGCAGAAGCCCTGAAAGACAGTACAGACTGGAAAAACACAGCTGATATACTGACTAAATTGCAAAAAGAGTGGAAAACAATCGGTCCAGTTGCAAAGAAACATTCAGACGCAATATGGAAAAGATTTATCTCAGCTTGCGACTACTTTTTCGAACAAAAGAACAAAGCCACTTCTTCTATACGTTCGGTTGAAACAGAAAATCTGGAGAAAAAGAAGGCTCTGCTCGAACAATTGACAGAAATCAGCAACGATGCAAATGCAGACACAGATGCAGCCAATGAAACTGTACGCAGCCTGATGAAAGAATGGAACAGCATCGGGCATGTTCCTTTTAAAGAAAAAGACAAATTGTATAAACAGTATCACAATCTGATAGACCAACTCTTTGAACGTTTCAACATCAGTGCATCTAACAAAAAACTGATTAACTTCCAGTCTAACATCAGCAGCATTCAGGAAGAGGGAACGCAAGCATTATACAAAGAACGGGAAAAGCTTGCACGCATACGCGACAACATGAAGAATGAAATTCAGACATACGAAAACAATCTGGGATTCTTAACTTCAACATCCAAGAAAGGAAGCAGCCTGCTAACAGAGCTAAACCGAAAAGCAGACAAACTCAAAGCCGACTTAGAGCTGGTGCTGCAGAAGATAAAAATGATAGATGATTCACTGAAAGAAAAATCAGAATCATAACGACAGCAACAAGGAACATAGACATATAAAAAAGAACAGAGAAAGCACATTAAGTTTTCTCTGTTCTTTTTTATTTACTGAATAAAAAAAGACCGCAGGAATTACTTCTTGCGGTCTTTTTGTTGGGCTACCTGGACTCGAACCAGGAATGACAGGACCAGAATCTGTAGTGTTACCATTACACCATAGCCCAATTCTTTAGCTTTGCGGGTGCAAAGATACAAACTTTTTATGTTTCTCCAATAAATCTGCCATTTTTTTTGCAAAAAATATTCAAAGAACATTTCCATAGCAGACTAAGGCACTAAAAAACAAAAAAATTGGGTTATAACTTTCTTGTATCCAATAAATCAATTTATCTTTGTCGAGATTTCACATTGATAAACCAAACTAAAAAATATATTTTTTGTTATCAATTAAGTATGTAAGTTTGTCTGACTATGATTTCAAAGGTATGTCAACGACAATGTATCATAGTGATCAAAACCAAATACTTGATAGAGAAAAAAACATGAATTATTAATTTCAATCATAAGAATGGACGGAATACAAAATTTAATTGAAAAAATAAAAGAAGGTATACAAGAAAAGAAAGGTAAAAATATTGTCATAGCCGACCTAACCAATATAGAAGACACTATCTGTAACTATTTTATTATCTGTCAGGGAAATTCGCCGAGCCAAGTAAGTGCCATTGTTGAATCTATTAGGGAATTTGCACGAAAAGGAGCGAACTGTAAGCCATTTTCAATCGACGGACTGCGTAATGCAGAATGGGTAGCTATGGATTATGCCGACGTATTGGTGCATGTTTTCCTCCCGGAAGCAAGGGCTTTTTATAACCTTGAGCACTTATGGGCAGATGCAAAATTAACTCAAATTCCAGACCTTGACTAATTATAATTATGGAAAATAGAAATAATCCCAACAACAAACCTACAAATAATAAAGTAAATATGCCCAAGTTCAACTTGAACTGGATGTATTTGATTATTGCCCTCATGCTATTTGCACTTTGGTGGGGCAGTGACTCAAAAGGGAGTGGCAGTAAATCCGTTGCTTATAGCGAATTTCAGGATTACGTAAGAAAAGGATATATAAAGAAAATCTTAGGTAACGAAGACAGGACTGTGGAGGCTTACGTAGCCCCCAATGCAGTCAGTGCCGTATTTGGAAAAGATTCAACCAAAGTTGGAAGAAATCCGGTCGTGCTTTGCAATGCTCCCTCTAATGACGAGTTGAATCGGTTTATCGAAACTGAACAAAAAGAGGGACATTTCACTGGAACTGTAGACTATCCGGCCAATACCAACATCTTCATTGCCATATTACTCAACTCTTTGCCACTGATCTTATTAATTGGATTATGGATTTTCTTCATGCGGAGAATGAGTGGAGGAGCAGGTACTGGGGCAGGAAGTGTATTTAACGTGGGAAAATCCAGAGCACAGCTGTTCGAAAAAGGAGGAGCCATCAAAATTACCTTCAAGGATGTTGCCGGGTTGGCTGAAGCCAAACAGGAAGTAGAAGAAATTGTAGAATTCTTAAAAGAGCCCCAAAAATATACAGAATTAGGAGGTAAAATACCCAAAGGTGCTTTATTGGTTGGCCCTCCGGGAACAGGAAAGACTCTATTGGCAAAGGCTGTTGCAGGCGAAGCCAATGTTCCATTCTTCTCATTAGCAGGTTCGGATTTTGTTGAGATGTTTGTCGGTGTAGGTGCATCACGCGTACGAGATTTATTCAAACAAGCTAAAGAAAAAGCCCCTTGTATTGTATTCATCGACGAAATAGACGCCGTAGGACGTGCCAGAGGGAAAAATCCGGCAATGGGTGGAAACGATGAGCGCGAAAATACGCTGAATCAATTACTCACCGAAATGGACGGTTTTGGCTCTAATAGTGGAGTAATTATTTTGGCTGCAACCAACCGTGTGGACGTCTTGGACAAAGCCCTGCTGCGTGCCGGACGTTTTGACAGACAAATTCATGTAGACCTGCCGGATTTGAATGAGCGTAAAGAAGTTTTTGGAGTACATTTACGCCCCATAAAAATAGATAAGACAGTAGATGTAGACTTATTGGCACGCCAGACTCCCGGATTTTCCGGAGCTGATATTGCAAACGTCTGCAATGAAGCTGCTTTGATTGCAGCCCGTCACGGTAAAAAATTTGTAGGGAAACAAGATTTCTTAGACGCTGTTGACCGCATTATTGGCGGACTTGAAAAGAAGACAAAGATTACAACAGAAGCAGAACGCCGTTCTATTGCTTTACATGAAGCAGGCCATGCTACTATTTCATGGTTGCTAGAATATGCAAACCCCTTAATTAAAGTAACCATCGTTCCGCGAGGACGTGCTTTAGGTGCCGCATGGTACTTACCGGAAGAACGGCAAATCACAACAAAGGAACAGATGCTTGACGAAATGTGTGCAACATTAGGAGGACGGGCAGCTGAAGATTTATTCCTCGGCCGTATTTCGACAGGAGCAATGAACGATTTGGAAAGAGTAACCAAACAAGCATATGGGATGATTGCCTACTTAGGTATGAGTGACAAACTTCCCAATCTATGTTATTATAGCAACGATGAATACTCTTTCAACAAACCATATAGTGAAAAAACAGCAGAGTTGATTGACGAAGAAGTAAAGAAGATGATCAACGAACAATATGAACGTGCAAAGCAAATTCTGTCTGAGCATAAAGAGGGACATAATGAGTTAGCACAACTGCTGATTGATAAAGAGGTAATTTTTGCTGAAGATGTAGAACGTATTTTCGGTAAACGTCCATGGGCTTCGCGTTCGGAAGAGATTATGGCAGCCAAAGAAAGCAAAGCTGCAGCCGAAGCAGAAAAACGTCTTGACAACGAAGTGAACAAAGAAGAGCAACCGGAAGAAGAAGAAGACAAAAGCTCCGCAAAAGAAGAAAAAGAATCGACTAACCATTAACACATCAGACCTTGAACAGTAATTTTATAAAAAGAACAATTACAGGAGTATTGTTTGTTGCCATCTTGGTAGGTTGCATCCTTTGGGGTGCATTCAGTTTCGGCATTCTTTTTGTCATTATCAGTGCACTGACTATTTTTGAATTTGGGCAACTGATAAACAGCCGAACCGAGGACGCTAACGTCAATAAATTCATCATAATGCTCGGAGGAGGATACCTCTTCCTTGCAGTTATGGCCTTCTGTATCGATACAGCAGGCTCTACCATATTTATCCCCTATGTACTCTTATTGCTCTATCTGTTAATCAGTGAGTTATATCTGAAAAAAGAGAATCCGATACTCAATTGGGCATATTCTATGTTCAGCCAACTTTATATCGGACTTCCTTTTGCATTACTCAACGTATTGGCATTCCACAACGATCCGGAATACAGTTCTGTAAGCTATAATCCGATATTACCATTGTCTGTATTTATATTCTTATGGCTTAATGATACCGGCGCTTACTGTATCGGTTCATTGTTCGGAAAGCATAGGCTATTTGAACGTATATCTCCAAAGAAATCATGGGAAGGATCCATTGGAGGAGGCATCGTAGCGATAGGAGCTTCGCTTGTATTAGCTCATTTTTTTCCCTTCATGTCAATATGGGAATGGATGGGGCTTTCGCTTGTTGTTGTCGTATTCGGCACATGGGGAGATCTCACCGAATCTCTTTTAAAACGCCAGCTTCACGTGAAAGATTCCGGTAATATTCTGCCCGGTCATGGAGGTATGCTCGACCGTTTCGACAGTGCCTTAATGGCTATTCCTGCGGCTGTAGTCTATCTATATATCATTACGTGGATGTAATAGAAACAAATAAAAAAAGAACGAGGGAGTATGCACACCACACATACTCCCTCGTTTGTTTACTAACTTATATATCCGTCAACAAGGTTTGCTGACGCAATCTCTTAGCGAAGCAGAGAAGACATTTTGTGAATCTCTTTTGCTTTTTCGGGGACACCTACAGGATGGTCAAGATCTAAAACAACTACAACACCTTCTCCATTCTCTTTCGAATTGATAGTTACTTTAAAACCTTTCATTACAGCTTGTGTCGCTTCATCAGTCGGATAGAACGGTTCAAGATTGTAGGAAACAAAGCCCCAATCATAACGATTCGTCACATCACCATAAGTATTATAGCGAAGTTCCAGATTCACATATCCGTCAGCATCCAATACAACATTTGTTTCAGAATCTCCCTCGCCCGATTCAGTGCCTTCGCCAGCATCTCCTCCTTCTTCCTGAGTGTCATCCGCATTGTCATAAGGAACCGCTTCCACCTTCTGTACTAAGCTAATACGATGTTTATTGGAAGCAGGAAGATTCTGTTCAAAGATAATATTCAGATAATTTCCTCCCAGCCACATATCTCCCTGATAAATCACTATAGGATCATTTCCATATTCATCTTCATTCGCTGCAGTCATCTGCTCTACGGTCTTTGTCAACACTTCCTGAACCCCTTGCATATTCACCTGTATGCCATCTTTTGTATTGGCCAACGGATCAAAATATGCTACCACTCTCTGTCCGTCTACCGGACGATACCAAGGGATTGATGTCATAATAGGATCTATGATTTCATAGCGGTCGCCTTCCAAATAATATCCACCACCACCGGTTGTATGTACTGTAGCCCAGTCCCAACTGGTGTATGGATAAACTACATAGTAATCGTCGTCGTCGTCATCACAAGATTGTACTACCGGCACCAATGCCAACAGTAACATTAAAAAAAACCAATTAAATTTTTTCATATTCATATTCTTTTCTAGATTTATATTCTATCTACAAAATAAAAAAGCCGGGCATTTACTGCACCGGCTTTGCGTTTATTCAGAAAAAGAAAGCTATTTTTTCAACAAATCCACCATTTTTTTCGCAGCCCGTCGTGGAGCTCCTGCTTCGCCCAGCCTCTCAGCCACACAAGTGTAGCCTTCGAGCATTTTCTCTCTTGCCACTCCGTCCGGCAAAATCTGTCCCAGCTCGTGTATCATATTCTCTACAGTCATTGTGTCTGCAACAAGCTCTTTCACAATTTCCCTATCGGCAATCAGGTTGACCAATGATATAAATTTCACTTTCAAGATATGACGTCTCAAGAAAGATATCAACTTACCAACAGGAGTATGGTAACAGACTACCTGCGGGACACGAAACAGCGAAGTCTCGAGTGTGGCTGTCCCAGAAGTTACCAAGGCAGCCGTGGCATGTTGCAACAGACGATAAGTCTGCCCAAACACAATTCTCGCTTCTCCCCCTTTCAAGAATTGCTCATAATACTCCGGAGCAATTCCCGGAGCAGCAGCCAGCACCAGCTGGTATCTGGAAAACGCAGAAGCTGCCTTCAGCATATCCGGCAGATTGTCTTTTATCTCTTGCTTCCGGCTACCGGCGAGCAAGGCGATGACAGGCTTATGCTCCAAATTATTCTCTGCGACAAAGCTCTCAAAGTCTACCGGATGAGCTTTCCGATAGGCAGTAACTTCATCCATTGTAGGATTGCCCACATAATGGATCGGATAGTGATGCTTGCCCTCGAAGAAATCGACCTCGAACGGAAGAATCGAAAACAGTTCGTCCACATCACGCCTGATGTTCTTGATGCGGTATTCCTTCCATGCCCAAATTTTCGGGGAGATATAGTAATAGACCGGAATCCGTGTGTTGGCACGTAGAAACTTGGCTATACTCAGATTGAATCCCGGATAATCCACCAATATCACCACATCGGGATTCCATGCCACGATATCCTCTTTGCAACGCTTCATATTGGCAAAGATGGTACGCAGGTGGAGCAGTACAGGGATGAAGCCCATGTATGCCAGTTCCTTATAGTGCTTCACCATCGTTCCGCCCACGGCAGCCATCAGGTCACCACCTAAAAAGCGGAATTCCGCCCGGGGGTCTTCGTCTTTCAGGGCAGCCATCAGATGAGAGGCATGTAAATCGCCTGAGGCCTCGCCTACAATCAGATAATATCTCATAAAAATGAAGTTTTTCAACCACAGAGAACACAGAGGTGCACAGAGGGTACATTTCTATTTTGAAACGCAGATTAACTACTCAAAACTCAACTCTCATCACTTAAAACTCCGTGCCCTCTGTGGTGCACCCCAGCCGTTTCCGCAGTTCGTCCATAAATCCGTATGCAGTCACGTCGACCGTAGTCGGGGTAATTGCCACATATCCGTTTGCCAACGCCCAATGATCGTTTTTCTCATTCTCCGGTTCATGGTCTACAAACGAACCTGTCAGCCAGAAATAATTCTCGTCGCCCATTCGCGGACACGATTCCCACTCATGTGTCCATGCACCTTTTGCCTGTTCACAGACCTTCACACCTTTCAATTCGCTGGTATCAGGGAAGTTCACATTCAGGCAGACCAGCGGTGGAAGTCCTTTTTCGAGCACCATCGCAGCTATATCGTGGACATACGCACCGGCAGGTTCAAAATCAGCATCCGCATCATGATTGCAGATAGAAAAGCCAATGGAAGGAATCCCGTTCAGGCAACCTTCTATCACCACTCCCATCGTACCAGAATAGTGCACGTTGGTAGCCGAGTTATCACCATGATTAATGCCGCCCACCACTAAGTCTGGTTCACGCTCCAGCACAGTATTCCTTGCCAGCTTGATGCAATCTGTCGGTGTTCCCGAACATTTATATACAGTCAGCCCCACTTCACGTTTCACTAATTGATAATGTACCGGTTGGGTAGTTGTCAGCGCACACCCGCTACCCGAGCGCGGAGCATCGGGAGCCATTACCACTATTTCTCCCAACGGACGGAGAAAACGAATCAAAGCACTGATTCCTTTGGATGTCACTCCATCGTCATTCGACACCAGTATCAACGGCCGTTTATTTTCCATTTTTCAATCCTTTCCTTTTATTAATAACCGCACAAAAATAGCAAAAAGGAGCGGATTTTCAAACCAGCCCTTTTGCGAGACCGAGCCGCAGACCGCCAGCAGGAATCAAGCCTTCATTAGCCCATCTCTATTGCACGAATAAATTGTTTCTCCGCATTCTTTTTTCCGTATCACACAAGTCATACGTTCGTATCACAATAGTAATACGAACGGTCAACTTAAGTGATACGAACGGACAACCTAAGTGATACGGAAAAAAGATACGAAGAAAAAGGGATAATATTGCCTTCAGAAAAGACTAAAGATATACATTCTTTCCGCTAAACAAGAGTGCCAGCAATATTGCCAGTTTTCATTCCGACAAATTATACCGGACACCGCTGTCGAGAAAAAACGCAAGAATGTCGCCAAACAACGACCTTGCCTCCGAAGGAGTATACAAACCATAAGGGACACGAAATCTGTCTGACAGCATTTTAGGAAGTTCTGTCAGAGTTGTCCCCATTTTTCCCGCAAATAGATAAGCGTCCTCCTTACATACAACAGCCCATGTTTCATGATTATTCACCGGATGTTCACAATCCCCATTTGCCATCAGTAGTATCAGATTCCCATTATCATCGAACCCAACTGACACAGACGCCCATATCGACAAATCTTCATTTGTTTCTACAATAATCTCTTCTAATGCTAGCATATTTGTTTTTTCTATTGAGTAATCTGAACAAAAATAATCTTTTCATGACAAATTGTATTCAAGATAAAAGCATAAAATCAGAAAAAATCATACATCATGCTATAAAGTTCCATAACTTTGCACCAATCGATATAAAAACAATCAGCTAATGCCAATTAAAATGGACAAAAACCGTATAATCAGATTATCATTAATCACATTCTTCATATTTTCATGCTTTACCCTGTTAAAGGCGCAGGCAATTCACACTTTGAGAGTACCGGTAGACTCTATTCCGGACTTTGTGAAACAAAAGGTATCTCCTGAACTTTATGAGATATTGGAAACCATGAGTCATGTCTACATCATGGACTATGGCTTTCTAATGGATGAAAACTTTTCGAAAGAAAAAGAAAAGGAGATAACCGAAGGGCTTCAACAGGGTGTCTATAAATTAATAAAGGAAGGAAAGATAACAAAGCAGAATCCTCCTGAAGTATTCGCAGTGGCTACGGCAACCAGAGTGGATGCCATATCGGATTGGAAACTGGATTTCCTTTATCGAATAGACAAGGACATACAGTTCTGCAAGAAAAGTGCTGTCGTCTATACCGGTGAACAATCTCCCAAAGCACAGTTACAGGCAGAAATATGGTATGTATATGACAAAAATAAAAAGAAGGTTCTTCCTCTGAAAGTGCATGTATCTCCTGTCAATGGAGGGACATTCAGCAAGGCCCCATCATTTATATTCAATGACAAAATACGCGAAACAGGAGAATATATTGACGTAAAAGGATCTGGCTTATTGATTGTCGATTTCTCAGGATTATTTCAACATGAAGACCTTCCGGAAGGCAAACCTGAATCTATGCGAAAGAAGTTTATAATTCAACTTGAATAAAGTATTAAGCTTGAACGTCTTCCCCCCTTCCTATATTTCTGCCTATAAGTTTCATTGCCCTATCAAATACAGATATACATGGCAGAAGATGCGGTTCCAGAGTCAGACAAATAGTTATATTGTAGAAATCTCATTAAATCTTAATCTTCTGCAAGCGAGCAAAAAAAGGAAAAGATTTCCAATATAAATATGTATATTTGCATTCTCATAAAGAGAGAGGCTGATGATAAGAACCCGTGTAATAACCCGGCAACCAGTTATTAACAAAACCGGTGACTTATCAACAGAAATCACAAAGATTCTGTTTTTTTGTAGGCGCTCTAAGGAATTATCACTTATTTCGCTGCCAATAAAATGAGAGAATATATGGGAAAAATAATAGCTTTGGCCAATCAAAAAGGCGGGGTAGGAAAGACAACGACCACTATCAATCTGGCCGCATCACTCGCCACGCTTGAAAAGAAAGTACTCGTAGTGGATGCCGACCCGCAAGCCAATGCCTCTTCCGGACTGGGAGTAGACATCAAGCAATCGGAATGCACCATTTATGAGTGCATCATAGATAGAGCCAATGTAGCAGATGCTATTCATGACACAGAAATAGATTCTTTGAAAGTGATTTCGTCGCACATCAACCTTGTAGGAGCAGAAATCGAAATGCTGAATCTGCCCAACCGGGAAAAAATTCTGAAGGAAGTGCTGGCACCCCTGAAAAATGAATATGACTATATTCTGATAGACTGTTCTCCCTCACTGGGACTGATTACCATCAACGCGCTGACTGCCGCCGACTCGGTGATTATCCCCGTACAGGCAGAATACTTTGCACTGGAAGGAATCAGCAAACTGCTGAACACCATCAAGATCATCAAATCGAAGCTGAATCCGGCACTGGAGATTGAAGGCTTCCTGCTGACCATGTACGACTCACGCCTGCGGCAGGCAAACCAGATATACGACGAGGTGAAACGACATTTCCAAGAACTCGTGTTCAACACCGTCATCCAGCGGAATGTCAAACTAAGCGAAGCTCCCAGCTACGGTGTCCCCACCATCTTGTATGATGCCGATTCGACAGGAGCAAAAAATTATCTGGCCTTAGCCAAAGAAATTATTAACAAGAACAAATAAAAACGTTGAAGAAGATATGGCAACACAAAGAAGAAATGCATTAGGACGTGGACTGGACGCTCTGCTCTCGATGGACGATGTGAAAACCGAAGGGTCTTCTTCCATTAACGAAATAGAGCTTTCCAAAATATCTGTCAACCCCAATCAGCCCCGAAGGGAATTCGACGAGACCGCCCTTCAGGAACTGGCAGACTCGATTGCCGAAATTGGCATCATCCAACCCATCACACTGAGAAAGCTTTCGGATGACGAATACCAGATCATTGCAGGAGAACGGCGTTACCGTGCCTCACAAAAAGCTGGTCTGAAGTCTATTCCAGCCTATATCCGTACTGCCGACGACGAGAACATGATGGAAATGGCGCTGATAGAAAACATACAGCGCGAAGACCTCAACGCCGTAGAAATAGCACTGGCATACCAACATCTGCTGGAGCAATACGAACTGACACAAGAACGTCTGAGCGAACGAATCGGAAAGAACCGGACAACCATTGCCAACTATCTTCGCCTGCTGAAACTGCCTGCTCCTATACAAATGGCGCTGCAAAACAAGCAAATAGATATGGGGCATGCCCGTGCACTGATTTCGCTGGGCGACCCGAAACTGCAAGTAAAAATATTCGAAGAGATACAACAGCACGGATATTCAGTCCGCAAAGTGGAAGAGATTGTCAAATCGCTCAGCGAAGGAGAAGCCGTAAAAAGTGGAACACGGAAGATCACCCCCAAACGTGCCAAACTGCCGGAAGAGTTCAACCTGCTGAAAAAACAGCTTTCCGGATTCTTCAACACAAAGGTACAGCTTACCTGCTCCGAAAAAGGGAAAGGAAAAATCAGCATACCCTTCAGCAATGAAGAAGAATTGGAACGTATCATGGAAATCTTCGATACGTTGAAAAAATAAATGACAAGAAAAAAAAGAACATATCAAATACTGATCAGCACCCTGCTATTCTGTCTGTTGCAGATAGCAGGGATTGATGCGTTTGCACAGATGCCAGTCGATTCGCTGTCCAAGGACAGTACCATTCAGCGACGGCAGCCACCCAAAGCGCGCGCACGCAGGCATCGACCCACCCCACAGGACTCTGCAAGTAAAGACTCCATCAAGATATTGCAACCGGTATCGATGAAATCGCTGGACAGCCTGTCGGTGCCTGCAATACAGATAGCAGACAGCCTCGACATCGCCAATCAGGCAGAACTTCAGAGACTGGAGCAACCGGTTTCCATTGTCGTCAGCAGCGACAGCCTTCCTCCCGTACAAGACTTGAACAAGAAGCTATTTATACCCAACCCAACAAGAGCTACATGGCTGGCTGTAGTATTTCCCGGAGGAGGACAGATTTACAACCGGAAATACTGGAAACTGCCAATCATTTATGGAGGCTTTGCCGGATGTGCCTATGCTTTAAGCTGGAATGGGAAGATGTATAAGGACTATTCACAGGCATATCTGGATATTATGGACAGTAATCCAAATACTAAGAGTTATGAGGACTTACTGCCACCAAACTCCAATTATGACGAAGAACAACTGAAAAATACCATCAAAAAAAGAAAGGATATGTTCCGCCGATACAGAGACCTCAGTATATTCGCCTTTATCGGAGTATATATTATCTCTATCATCGACGCATATGTAGATGCCGAACTGTCCAATTTTGACATTACACCCGACTTGAGCATGAAAGTGGAGCCCACAGTCATTAACAATCAGATGAATCTCAAACAAAAATCGGTAGGAGTGCAGTGTGTACTTCGCTTTTAAATAAAAAGATTGAACCAATATTAAATATGAAGAAATTAGCAAATTACTGTTATCCAATTATTTTCCTTTGCTTCTCGGCCATTTTTCAAGATGCAAAGGCACAAAGCGTAGAGGTAGTGATACATGAAAACGGCACAGAACGTAAAGAAAACATCGAGCTGCCCAAAAGCATGACCTATCCACTCGACAGCCTGCTAAATGATTGGAAAGCTAAAAACTATATTGACCTAGGGAAAGATTGCAGTACGGCAGAGACGAATCCGCAGTTCAGCGATTCGGTATACATCGACCGTCTTTCGCGTATTCCTGCCATCATGGAAATGCCTTACAATGAAATAGTCCGCAAATTCATCGACATGTATGCCGAACGGTTGCGCAATCAGGTATCATTCATGCTAAGCGCCTGCAATTTCTATATGCCTATCTTTGAAGAAGCATTGGATGCATACGGACTTCCACTTGAACTAAAATATCTTCCCATCATCGAATCGGCCCTGAACCCATCGGCAGTTTCACGCGCAGGAGCCACAGGCCTCTGGCAATTCATGATTGGAACAGCCAAAATATACGGATTGGAATCGAACAGCCTTGTAGACGAACGACGCGATCCGATTAAAGCGACATGGGCAGCAGCACGCTATCTGAAAGAGATGTATGATATTTATGGAGACTGGAATCTGGTAATTGCAGCCTACAATTGCGGGCCGGGCACCATCAATAAAGCCATAAGGCGTGCCGGAGGCGAAACCGACTATTGGAAAATATATAACTACCTTCCTAAAGAAACGAGAGGATACGTGCCGGCTTTCATTGCTGCGAACTATATTATGACTTACTATTGCAATCATAATATTTGCCCGATGGAAACAAACATCCCGGCAAGTACGGACACAGTACAAATCACCAAAAATCTGCATTTTGAACAGATTGCAGACATCTGTAAAGTACCTATGGACGAAATAAAAAGTCTAAATCCTCAATACAAAAAAGAAATTATTCCCGGACATGTCAAGCCATACACATTGCGTCTACCGATCAACAGCATCAGTGCTTTTATCGACAATCAAGACACTATTTATGCACATCGTGCCGATGAACTGTTCCGCAACCGTAAAACAGTAACCGTACAAGAACCTGCTACTCGCAAACAGGTGAAAGCTGTAGCCGGGAAAGGGCAACTGACCAACTATACGATTAAAAAAGGAGACACGTTATCTACAATAGCCGAAAAGTTTGGAGTACGCATAAGCGACCTTCGAGCCTGGAATGGAATATCAGGAAACAGAATCACAGCAGGTAAACGACTGAAAATATACAAATAATTTCCCTTTTGTTTGCATCTATTATAAAAATATTTATATTTGCGAGATAAAGCAAATGAAAGGAACACAAGTATGGATAATCTGTCCCCAAAAGAAATAGCTGAAGAAAAGATGATTGATCAAGCGTTTCATGAACTCTTGAACGATTATCTGAATACCAAGCATCGTAAACGGGTTGAGATCATTACGAAAGCTTTCAATTTTGCCAATCAAGCACACAAGGGCATCAAACGTCGCTCGGGAGAGCCTTACATTATGCACCCCATCGCAGTGGCAAAGATTGTCTGCAACGAAATCGGATTAGGATCCACATCCATTTGCGCAGCCCTGTTGCATGATGTAGTAGAGGATACAGATTACACCGTAGAAGACATTGAAAATATCTTCGGGCATAAAATAGCCCAAATCGTAGATGGACTGACAAAAATATCGGGCGGTATTTTCGGCGACCGGGCTTCGGCACAGGCAGAGAACTTCAAAAAACTACTGCTCACCATGTCTGATGACATACGCGTGATCCTTATAAAAATAGCAGACCGATTGCACAACATGCGTACACTCGGCTCGATGCTTCCCAACAAGCAATATAAAATTGCCGGAGAAACACTCTACATCTATGCCCCGTTGGCCAATCGGTTGGGACTTTATAAAATCAAGACAGAACTTGAAAATCTCAGTTTCAAGTACGAACATCCTGAAGAATATGCCCAAATAGAAAAGAAACTTGAGGCTACAGCGGCAGAGCGCGATCAGGTATTCAAAGATTTCACAGCTCCTATCCGAACCCAACTGGATAAAATGGGACTGAAGTATCGGATACTGGCACGTGTAAAATCCATATACTCCATTTGGAACAAAATGCAAAGCAAACATGTTCCATTCGAAGAAATTTACGACCTACTTGCCGTACGTATTATATTTGAGCCCCGCAACATGGAAGAAGAGCTCAACGACTGCTTCGATATCTATGTCTCCATCTCCAAAATATACAAGCCGCATCCAGACCGCCTACGCGACTGGGTAAGCCATCCCAAAGCAAACGGTTATCAAGCATTGCATGTCACATTGATGGGCAATAACGGACAATGGATTGAAGTGCAAATACGCAGCGAACGTATGAATGATGTAGCCGAACAGGGATTTGCAGCCCATTGGAAATACAAAGAAGGTGGTGGAAGCGAAGACGAAGGAGAATTGGAAAAATGGCTGAAAACTATTAAGGAAATATTGGACGATCCACAGCCCGATGCCATTGATTTTTTAGATACAATCAAGTTAAACCTATTTGCGTCTGAAATATTTGTATTCACTCCTAAAGGAGAACTGAAAACAATGCCGCAGAACTCAACAGCACTTGATTTCGCTTTCTCACTCCATACAGACATAGGAAGCCATTGTATCGGTGCAAAAGTCAACCATAAGCTAGTGCCACTCAGTCATAAGCTACAAAGCGGTGACCAAGTGGAAATACTAACCTCCAAATCGCAACGTGTACAGCCCCAATGGGAAGCATTTGCTACAACAGCACGTGCACGTGCCAAAATTTCGTCAATACTTCGAAAAGAGCGTAAAGCCAATCAGAAGAAAGGTGAAGAAATTCTTAGTGAATTTCTGAAAAAAGAAGAAATACGCCATGACGAAAAAGCAATAAGCAAGCTCTGCAAATTGCACAACCTAAAAGATGAGGAAGAACTGCAAGTAGCTATCGGTGCTAAAACCATTATATTGGGTGAAGATGACAAAAACGAACTAAAAGAAAAGCAAACCAGCAACTGGAAAAAATATCTGACTTTTTCTTTCGGTAACAACAAAAACAAACAGGAAGAAAAGGAACCACAGGAAAAAGAAAAAATCAATCCGAAGCAGATTCTGAAACTTACAGAGGAGAGTTTACAGAAAAAATACATAATGGCAGAATGTTGCCATCCAATTCCCGGAGACGACGTCCTAGGCTATATTGATGAAAACGAACGCATCATTATCCATAAACGGCAATGCCCGATTGCAGCCAAATTAAAAAGCAGCTACGGCAATCGCATATTGGCTACAGAATGGGATACCCACAAAGAATTGTCATTCCTTGTATACATATATATTAAAGGAATAGACAATATCGGTTTACTTAACGAAATCACTCAAGTGGTTTCACGACAACTTAATGTAAACATCCGAAAACTGACAATGGAAACCAATGACGGAATTTTTGAAGGGAAAATTCAACTGTGGGTACACGACGTAGAGGATGTAAGAACAATCTGCAACAATCTGAAAAAGATACAATATATCAAGCAAGTCACTCGGGTGGAAGAATAAACAAACCGTTTATCCTCTTCCGTCCAGTTCCAATTTCATTGCCATCAGTTCCTCTCTGATAGATTTCAGACGAGTAATAATTTCATAATTACGGATAGTGCTCTCGCGATTATCCTTCAATTTTTGGCGGGCCCCCTGAAGAGTCATTCCCTTTTCTTTTACTAAATGATAAATCAATTTTACAGTCTCTACATCCTCCTTACGGTACTGCCGTATTCCCCGGCCGGCTATTTTGGGTGCTATCTGCGGAAATTCCTTTTCCCAAAAACGAAGCAATGAAGGCTTAACGCCAAACATATCTGCCACTTCTTTAACCGAATAATAAATCTTAAGTTCTTTTTCTGTATGGAGCATAGATACTTAGATTAAATATTAATCAAATACTTTTCCGTGATTGGCAGCCAATTGAATCATCTTTTCATAATCTTCGGCACTCAAATCCATAAAATAATAATTCACGGGATTGACAACCTGCCCTTTTACATACACTTCATAATGCAAATGAGGACCTGTACTTTTCCCTGTGCTCCCCACTTTTCCAATCACTTCACCCCGTACCACCTTCTTACCAAGCTTTGTATTAAAAGCATGTAAATGCGCATAACGTGTTCTGTAACCGAAACCATGATCTATTTCAATGGTATTTCCATAACCGGTTTCCCATCCCATTTTCACCACAGTTCCATCACCTGTTGCATAAACATCCGTACCTTGAGGAGCCGAAAAATCCATGCCAGAATGAAATTTGGTAGTCCCATAAATCGGATCAATACGAGTTCCATAACCAGAGGCAGTCTGACGAAGATCTTTATTCGAAACAGGTTGAATAGCGGGAATACACCGTAACATTTCATCATGATTCTTACACATCTCTACCACATCATCAAAAGACTTCGACTGTATATACAACTGTTTGGTCAGCACATCCAGTTTTCGTGTAGTATTCACTACCAGCTTACTGTTCACCAGATTCATTAATTCTTCATAACGGTTTGTTCCGCCATATCCAGCCTGACGTATGGCAGATGAGACAGGATCGGCCTGCAATATAACTCGGTATAAATTATCATCACGTTGCTGAATATCCTGAAGCACCCCCATAGCATCGTCCAACCGGCGGGAAAGTACGTTGTATTGTGCCAACAAACGGCTATTTTCCATACGTAATTCTTTTTCAGACGGAGATCCAAAGACCAAAAGCAGAATCAAAAAACATCCTGCTCCCAAGCCCATACCAATAAACAGACGACGCAAATAACTGAGTACACGCTGCCTGACTGTGGGATAAATTCGGTCATAAGTCTGTGTCTGTGGATTGTAGATGTAATAAACTTTGCGCATCTTTTTGGAAATATTTATCTGATTAATACGGCAAAAGTAATAAAAACAAGCTATCTTTGGGGCGTTTTTTTGAGAATATTAACCCATTTGAATATTATGTTGACTGCAAAAGAGATCAGAGATTCATTCAAGAATTTCTTCGAGTCAAAAGGACATCACATTGTGCCTTCGGCTCCAATGGTAATTAAAGACGACCCTACCTTGATGTTTACCAACGCAGGGATGAACCAGTTTAAGGATATTATTTTGGGAAATCACCCGGCAAAATACCACAGAGTCGCGGACTCGCAAAAATGCCTACGTGTAAGCGGAAAACATAACGACCTTGAAGAAGTGGGACATGATACTTATCATCATACCATGTTCGAAATGCTGGGCAACTGGTCATTTGGCGATTATTTCAAAAAAGAAGCCATTAGCTGGGCATGGGAATATCTGGTAGATGTACTGAAACTTGACCCGTCAAATCTGTATGCTACCGTATTCGAAGGTAGCCCTGAAGAAGGACTAAGTCGCGATGATGAAGCTGCTTCTTATTGGGAACAGTTCTTGCCCAAAGACCATATCATCAACGGAAATAAACATGATAATTTCTGGGAAATGGGTGATACAGGTCCATGTGGTCCGTGCTCTGAAATCCACATCGACCTTCGCCCTGCAGAAGAACGTGCTAAAGTTCCGGGACGAGATATGGTAAACCACGATCACCCACAAGTGATTGAAATATGGAACCTTGTTTTCATGCAATACAACCGCAAAGCAGACGGCAGTCTGGAACCTCTCCCCGCAAAGGTAATCGATACCGGAATGGGATTTGAACGTCTGTGTATGGCATTACAAGGCAAGACTTCTAACTACGATACGGATGTATTCCAGCCCATGATTAAGGCAATAGCACAAATGGCCGGAACCGAATACGGAAAAGACAAACAACAGGATATAGCCATGCGCGTCATTGCTGACCATATCCGTACAATTGCTTTTTCAATTACAGACGGACAATTGCCTTCAAATGCTAAAGCCGGATATGTAATCCGACGCATTCTTCGCCGTGCCGTACGCTATGGCTACACTTTCCTTTCACAAAAACAGGCTTTCATGTACAAGCTCCTTCCTGTACTGATTGACAATATGGGCGAAGCTTATCCGGAATTGAATGCTCAGAAAACACTGATTGAGAAAGTAATCAAAGAGGAAGAAGAAGCATTTTTACGCACTCTGGAGACAGGAATACGCCTGCTCGACAAAACAATCGAAGAGACCAAAGCTTCAGGAAAGAATGAAATCAGTGGTAAAGATGCCTTTACACTTTACGATACATTCGGATTCCCACTCGACCTGACAGAACTGATTCTGCGTGAAAACGGAATGACGGTCAACACCGAAGAATTCAATCAGGAAATGCTGCAGCAAAAGCAACGTGCCCGCAATGCTGCTGCTATAGAAACCGGTGACTGGATCACGTTGAAAGAAGGAACAACCGAATTTGTAGGATATGACTATACGGAATACGAGACATCAATCCTCCGCTACCGCCAGATTAAACAAAAAAATCAGACCCTCTATCAAATTGTACTCGACTACACTCCGTTCTATGCCGAAAGTGGAGGTCAGGTAGGCGATACAGGAGTATTGGTCAGCGAGTTTGAGACTATTGAAATCATCGATACAAAGAAAGAAAATAATCTTCCGATACACATTGCAAAGAAATTGCCTGAACACCTGGATGCTCCAATGATGGCATGTGTAGATACAGAAAAACGTGCCGCATGTGCTGCCAACCACTCTGCCACTCACCTGTTGGACGAAGCTCTGCGAGAAGTTCTGGGTGAGCATGTAGAACAAAAAGGATCGTTGGTTACTCCGGATTCTCTGCGTTTCGACTTTTCTCACTTTCAAAAGGTGACAGATGAGGAACTCCGTAAAGTGGAACACCTTGTCAATGCCAAGATACGTGCCAATATACCACTGAAAGAATACCGCAATATTCCTATCGAAGAAGCACGTGAATTGGGAGCTATTGCCTTGTTCGGAGAGAAATATGGTGACAAAGTTAGAGTAATACAGTTCGGTTCTTCCATAGAATTCTGCGGAGGTACTCACGTAGCTGCTACCGGTAACATTGGTATGGTAAAAATCATTTCCGAAAGCTCTGTTGCAGCAGGAGTACGACGTATTGAGGCATGGACAGGAGCACGCGTGGAAGAGATGCTGGATACCATCCAAGATACTCTTACCGACTTAAAAGCATTGTTCAACAATGCCCCAGACCTTAAAGTTGCTATCCGTAAATACCTCGATGAAAATGCAGGACTGAAAAAACAGGTAGAAGACTTCATGAAAGAAAAAGAAGTAGCGTTAAAAGAAAAACTACTGAAAAGCATTCAAGAAGTCAACGGAGTCAAAGTCATTAAATTCTGTGCACCACTTCCTGCTGATGTTGTAAAGAATATCGCATTCCAGCTCAGAGGTGAAATAACCGAGAATCTTTTCTTTGTTGCAGGAACAACAGACAACAATAAACCAATGCTGACAGTAATGCTTAGTGACAACCTCGTAGCTGGTGGATTGAAAGCAGGCAACCTCGTAAAAGAAGCTGCAAAACTAATTCAAGGTGGCGGTGGAGGACAACCTCATTTCGCAACAGCCGGAGGAAAGAATGCAGATGGTTTGAATGCAGCAATTGATAAAGTAATAGAACTAGCAGGAATCTAAAGCAGTCAATAAGGCTACATAATAAACAGGGACTTTGTTAAAACAGGAACAGAGTCCCTGTTTTTATTAGATATATATCGTATAAACAGCCCAAAAGATTTTCTCGATTATAAGTACCGAAAAGCCGTTTGTTGGGAAAGGTTAGCTGACTTATTGGGAAAGGTTAGCTGACATGTTGGGAAAGGTTAGCCAACAGATTGGGAAAGGTTAGCTGACACGAGCCGAAAGGTTACCTGTCAACACCCCGAATATTACTCTACGTTTTGAACTTCTATTCTACCTGTTCTAACGGATAATTCACTAGATACAACGTTTTTGTAGCACGTGTAAAAGCTGTATACAACCAACGGAAATAATCCGGCGTCAGAAACTCATCCGACATATATCCCTGATCCAAGAAAACATTGTTCCATTGTCCACCTTGTGCTTTATGGCAAGTGACCGCATATGCATACTTGACTTGTAAAGCGTTGTAATAAGGATCCGACTTCATTTTTTTCATCCGATCCCGTTTATATGGGATATCAGCATAGTCTTCAAGTACGGAATAGAACAGACGGTCGTTCTCGGATTTTGGCAGAGCCGGAGCATCAGAATGTAAGGTGTCTAATAACAGATTGGCTTCCAACTCAAAATCGCCCAAGTCTGGAAAACATAAAGTAACATCGGCAAAACGGAATCCATACATCTCACGCGTCTTTCGTATACGGCGTACAATGGCAATCTCGCCGTTTGCCAGAAAATCCATCTCCTTATATTGCTCTGTCCAATAATAATTGTTTTTTGCCACCATCAGCAAATCTCCCGTGTTAAGTTCGTCTTCTCTCCACAAAATCTGCGCACGTATACCTTTATTATATAGATTCGCCCGCTTATTGGAACGGCAGATAACCATCGTCTCATCCATACCGTCGCGATCGTAGCAGGTTGTCAGTTCGTCTATCAGCTCCGTCCCCGACAATACCTTAATATCGGGAAAGCCGGAAACTTTTATTTTAGGCAGTGTTCCGTATTCATCACCAGCTATCAGCTGGCGTAAACGTGTGGCATTCCAAAGAATACCCGACTCCTGAACCTGACGCACGACTTGTGTCAAACTGACCTCACACACTTCGAGCCCATATCCGCGCAGCGCATCCGGAAAGAGTGCCGGACTCAACTCCTCCCCTACTGGAGGCAACTGGGCAGTATCCCCCATCAGCAATAACCGGCATCCCTCACCCGAGTATACATACTGAATCAAATCGTCCAACAATCTCCCGGTGCCAAACATGCTTCCCGACAACCCGTCATTGGAAATCATAGAAGCCTCATCTACTATAAATAATGTATGTGTAGATAAATTGTCACAAACAGCAAAATTGTCCGTATCATTTGAAAACGAACGCTGCCGATAAATCTTTTTATGCACAGTAAAAGCAGGATGCCCTGCATAGCTGGAGAATACTTTGGCCGCGCGTCCAGTGGGAGCCATCAGTACAACCTTCTGTTTCAATTTGTCCAAAGTCATAACCAAAGCCCCTATCAACGAAGTCTTGCCCGTTCCGGCATAACCACGCAGTACAAAGACCTCCTCACGATGCGAAGAAAGCAGGAATTCGGCAAGCTTTTTTACGGCAACTTCCTGCTCCGGAGTAGGCTGATAAGGAAAATTTTCCTTAATTTGGCTTTCTAAATAGTTATTTATCATTTTTGTTCAAGAAAAAAGTCCGCCGAACTATCGTATTTAAATTTATTTATTCTATTTTTGCGATGCGAATATAACAACTAAAAACATAATTCATCATGAAAACTGTACTTAATATTGTATTAGGAGTCTGTGTACTTGCCCTTGTGTGGATTTGCTATGACAGCATCATGGGTCCTATCAATTTTGAAAAAGCTCAAAAGGAAAGAGAATCAGCGGTAATCGCACGCCTGATCGACATACGGCAGGCTCAACAACATTATCGTGCCACACATCGCGGTCAATATGCCGAAAATTTCGACACATTGATTAATTTCGTAAAAACTCAAAAATTGCCGCTTGTAAAGAAAGAGGGCGAATTGACCGACGAACAAATGAAAGAAGGCATTACAACTGAGAAGAAAGCAATGTCTATCATCAACCGTGCACAAAAGACTGGTAACTACAGTGAAGTAAAGAAATATGGTCTTGAAAATTTCAAACGTGACACCATGTGGGTTTCAATGTTGGATACTGTCTATCCAAAAGGCTTCAACCCCGATTCTATGAGATATATTCCTTACGGAAACGGTGCTCAGTTCGAACTGAATACCAGAACAGACAGTACTTCTTCAGGATCTGCTGTATATCTGTTCGAAGTAAAAGCCGCATACGAAACTTACTTGGGCGGACTGAATCATCAGGAAATCGTAAACCTGAAAGATATGGCTGAAAAGACATACAGATATCCGGGTCTGATGATCGGTTCTCTTGAAACTCCTAACAACGGTACAGGTAACTGGGAATAATGATCGACATCACAAAATCGAAACAATACACTTTATCCATCCGTCTAAGCACGGATGGATTTTCTTTTTTCATCTACAATCCGATAGAAGAGAATCCGTACACAATCATCAACAAACAACCGGATCCTTCTACCTCCATGACAGCCAATCTGAGGAAAATCTTTCAAGAATGTGATTTTTTAAACTGCCCGTACAAACGGGTCAATGCACTGACAGTAACCAGACGATATACAATCGTACCAGCCGAACTGTTCGACGAAAAGCAAGCCGAAACACTATTCCATTACAATCACCCTAAGCTGGAAAACGAAAAGCTTCTCTATAATATACTGCCAGCAAACAACATTGCTATCCTTTTTGGGATAAACAACAGCGTTCATTCATTTCTGAACGAACAATATCCCGACATACGGTTATACCCCCAAATCACTCCTTACATTGAATATTTTTCCACAAGAAGCCGATTGGGAAACAGCCGGAAAATGTACGTGGCTTTCCGACACGGAACAATTGACATATTCTGTTTTGAACATGGTCAACTTCTGCTAGCCAACTCTTTCGAATACAATCAAACAGAAGACTGCATCTACTATTTATTGTATGCCTGGAAACAACTGGAACTTGACCAAGAGCGTGACGAGCTACACCTGACTGGAGTATCAGACGAAAAAGATGCTATTCTAGAGAAACTACGTGCGTTCATTCGCCATATTTTCATCATGAATCCAACTTCCAACATAGATATTGAAGCCTTATTGACATGCGAGTAATCAGCGGTATATACAAACGAAGAAGATTCGACGTGCCACGTACATTCAAAGCACGTCCTACTACAGACTTTGCAAAAGAGAATCTGTTTAACGTGCTCAACAACTACATCGATTTCGAAGAAGGAATCATAGCTCTTGATCTGTTTTCTGGGACAGGAAGCATCAGCATCGAATTGGTATCCAGAGGATGTGACCGTGTAGTGAGCATAGAAAAAGATCCTGCCCACTACGCCTTTATCTGTAAAATAATGAAGGAAGTACAAACAGACAGATGCATCCCAGTCCGTGGAGATGTATTCAAGTTCATCAGCAGCTGTCATGAGAAGTTCGACTTTATATTTGCAGACCCTCCGTATGCACTTAAAGAGTTAGGCAGTTTACCCGATTTAGTTTTTCAACACGAACTGTTGAAAGAAGATGGACTGTTCGTACTGGAACATGGGAAAGACCACAGCTTTGAAAATCATCCTCATTTCATAGAAAGAAGAGTATACGGAAGTGTAAACTTCTCATTCTTTAAATAAATCAAGAGCCGGAAAAAGCGTCTCTATAATAACGGTGCCAATAGACGTACAATAGACTCTGCCGCTTTCCGCCTCCACGAACGCTTATTCCAGTTCTTCAGGAACAATTGGGTACAGCTTCGCTGATCTTGCAAAAAGATTTCTTTCATCTCCAAAGCCGTATCCACATCGTAGATAAATGCATTCACCTCAAAATTATGTTCAAAGCTGCGAAAGTCTATATTAGTAGATCCTACCGTAGAAAGCATATCGTCAGAAACCATCAGTTTGGAATGCAGAAAACCTTTCTTATAGAAATAAACTTTGACGCCAGCCTGCAGTATATCTTCCAGATAAGAGCAAGATCCCAAATGAGTCAGACGGTTATCAGCACGTTCTGGCAACATCAGCCGGACATCAACCCCAGCAAGAGCTGCAGTCTGCATAGCCGCAAGTACCTGCTCGGTAGGTAGAAAATAAGGCGTCTGCATATAGAAATATTTTTTTGCTCCCGTAATCGCCATTGTCAGTCCCTGCATAATCTCTTTCCATAAGCCGATAGGCTCACTGGTCACAATCTGTATCAAAGCATCTCCACAGTTTTCTATTCTTGGGAAATAGCGGGATGCAGTAATCAACGTACGGTCTACAAAATACCAGTCCAATAAGAATGCAGTTTGCAAGCCATGCACAGACTTTCCTTCAAGCAACAAATGAGTATCTCTCCAGATTCCCCATGAAAAGCCACGCATATAGCGTTCTGCCAGATTCATGCCTCCCACAAACCCAACCTTACCATCAATAACAACAATCTTTCTATGATTACGATAGTTTACACGGCTTGTAAACAATGGGAAACGTACCTTCAAGAAACTTCGCACTTCAATGCCTGCATTACGCATTTCCTCAAAAAAACGGTTAGGAACTCGCCAGCATCCCACATCATCATACAACACTCTGACTTCTACTCCTTCTCCGGCCTTTTCAATCAACACGTCTCTAATCATCCGCCCCACAGCATCATCTTCGAAAATATAATATTCCATATGGATGTGGTGACGAGCCTTTTGAAGCTCACGAAGCAAAGCCTGCAACTTTGTGTAACCTTCTGTATAAACAGCTACCCGATTGCCTTCGAAAGGAAAAGCCTGATTAATATGCTGGAAAAGATGAATAAGACGGGAATATTCGGAAGGGAATTCAGATGAATTCTGCATCAAATATTCAGCCATTGGCTTCTTCAGCAGGCGGTTATAACTTTTTCTTCCTATAATTCGCTCCCGTCGTTGGTTCCTGCCAAAAAAGAAATATAAAACCAGCCCTACAATAGGGAGAAAAAGCAATATAAGAATCCATGCCATTGTCTTAACAGGATTCCGATTGTCAAGGACAATAATGACAATTGTACTGACAATAGCTCCGAAATAAACAATATCAAAAGCTATTGTTGCAATCTGATTTACTATATAGCTCCAGTCAATCATAAAGACACTTCCTGACAAACTTACAAGTATACAAAGATATTTATTTTTGCCAAATAGCAGATATATAGATAAAAAAAAGAGAGAACGGCAGGGGAATATTTCCGTTCTCTCAAAATAGGGTCAAAGATAATACCGGACTTTCACAAGCACGATCATCCTTGTTCTCTCCCTAAGGGGAAATTCTATATATTGGGATATATAAATAGAACTCACTAAGCGTGAATTCCGAAGGACAAAATTAGGAAAATAGTTGATAAGTATTCAATAATAATCCAATTTTTTTCCTTGAATTCTCCATTTTCTTGTTTTATATCAATTTTCAACGAGAATTTTATTTACTAACAATAGCAAAATGTAAGAGAGACGAAAGAAATCCCTACAAAACCTCGTCCTTAACAGGTCAGTTGATATAAATACAAGCATTAAATAAATCTTTTTTCTATTCACTTATAAATCCTTCTCTAAGACACAGATAGACAGGGAGTAAACCTCAAAATGTTTTTTTATTCATTACAATAGCATATCTATGTCTTCAAGCAGAAGATTTCATCAGAAGCGATGAGGACCTCCTCCCATAGGGCCACGACCTCCACGAGGGCCACCGGGGCCAAATGCCGGACGATCTCCGCCTCTACCTTCACCACCTTTACCAAACGTATTGAAACGGTAAACGAAGTGTACCATAAAGTAACTGCCCAATGTATTGTATTCCGTATCGCTGATCATAGTTGCCGATATAGTACGTGACAAGTTGCTCTGTTGCTGCAAAATATCATAGAACTTGATACGCACCATTGCGGCATTTCCTTTCAGGAATGATTTGGAGATTTGTGCATTCCACATCAGTTCGTTATTGTCCAATCCGTCTGCATAACCCTCCTTTATCCGATAGTTCAGATCTGTAGAAATAGCAACATCCCATGGCAGATTGACATTCATATCCCCACCAATAAGATAGTCGAACGTTTCACGGTTACTGCTGGTTTGCATGCTGTTGCGTGCCAGATTATAACTGACAGATCCATTCAGAGACATATCAAAAGCATCCGACCGATAACTACCTCTTACTCTCTGTGCTAACAGAAGATTATGAGTCGTACTCAATACCTGATCTGTATTATTCCCTACACTGGTATAAGACACGTTGTCACTATAACGGGCGTTTCCATTCAGAGAAATAGTGAATTTCTGATTCTTAAACGGTGTATTAAATCCCCAGAATGAATTCAATGACCAGTTTCCATTCACATTTTCCTTGTGATACTCACGCGATCCGTTCTGTGGATTGTAAATCATACGGTCTACTACAGCGTTGAGCGTATTCGAATACATCAAATTAATATTGTATTGACTCATTTTTTCAGGGAAAGAACGATTGTATCTAAGATCAAAGTTATTACTGAACGAAGGTTTCAATCCCGGGTTACCATAACGCATATTCATCGGGTCAGTAATATCTATCACCTCCTGCAAGTCAGAAATGTTAGGTTCACTGCTTCTTCCCCTATAACGGAAGTTCAGCACATGCTGCTTGCTAAACTTATAACGGAACATTACCGAAGGCGACCAGTTCAGCACATTCTGCTCCGGAAGATTCTTTTTATAGTTAGGTCCTATCGTGGTTTTACTCAACGAAGATTGGGGAGTAGCAGCCACACCAGCACTATACATCATTTTAGGATAAATACCACGGATAGATATTTCAGCAGTATGCGTATCATAGAAGTTTTCAACTCTTGTGCTCAGATCATTATCGTAATCGAAGTTCATACGATCCGGATAGTTGATACTATCATATACTAAAGACTGCGACAGCTGTTTACGATGTGAGAACTGATAACGTAACTGCAAGAAATGATACTTAAATATCGGTTCTGTATAAGAAGCCGTTACACTCCAGTTACGGCTGTCACTGTTACGATTAGTATAACGGTCTATTTCCGAAATACTATCTGCTTCCGCTTCAGTATAGTCATCATCCAACCCATAGAAACTGGCATCAGAATAAGAATAAGAATCTGATTCATTGTCACTATATCCGAACCGGGCTCCCACATGGATATTACGTCCCTCACTATTCAACCGGCGGAAAAACATCAAGTTACCGTTAAACGACCAGTTGTGTCCTTTATAGGTAGAGGATGAAGAATTTTCATTTACGGGATTAAGGTCGTTGTTCTTTGTCAATGTCCACGAACTATTGTCTGATTCTGTATGCGAATAACTCAGATTTGGGCGGAAAACAATAGTAGTCATAGTGTCCGGCCGCCATTCAAAACGGACATCCATACGTGCGTCATGCCTGTCGCGATTCGATGCACTCTTGCTCTCTTCAAAAGTAGACATGTCCTCACCAAGGAATGTTTCCGTAGAACTTTTCCGCAGGGCATCATTCACCGAATGACCATAATGCACATTTCCTTCCACTTTAATTTTCTCCGTTTCTTTCGCAAAGTTCAGACCCAAAGACTGAGAAGTTGTAATACCCGATCCTGCACGTCCGCTCAATCCTTGTCCGGCATCACCAAACTCAGAGAATCCACGATTATTTGTATTGTTGGCAGAAGCTACTATCGAGATACTTGCATCATCTTTAAAGCGACTGATCATTCCTCCACTCTCATAACGCTCCAAGTTTCCATAACCGGCAATAAGGTTGCCAATCCATCCCTGCTTCATACCCTTCTTTATTCCAAGGTCAAGCACCGGTTCTTCCTCGCCGTCATCTATCCCTGTATATCGTGCCTGATCGCTCTGCTTCTCATAAGCTTTTACCTTTTCAACAATATTGGCGGGAAGATTTTTCATTGACACTTGAGGGTCATCCGAGAAAAACTCCTTCCCATCCACCATAATTTTCTTTATCTCCTTACCATTCAAAGTGATTTTCCCGTCATCATCAATTTCCACGCCCGGGATTTTCTTTATCAGTTCCTCAAGCATAGAACCCTCGGGTACAGGATAGGCAGCAGCTGAATATTCAATGGTATCTTCCCTTACAACCACAGGAGGTGCCTGTGCAGTTACAACAGCCTCCTTCAAGGCCACGGCATCAGAGTCCAGCGATATGTCTCCCAATTGTTTATTAGGAACATTTTCGGCCAATTGTACAGGAAGATATTTAGTTTGCAATCCAATATAAGAAACCTTGAGCAGATACTTCCCTGCTCCAACTTTCGGAAGAGTGAACTTACCATCAGTACCACTTGCAATACCAACGACATATGCGCTGTCCGGTACCGACAGCAACTGAACAGTTGCTTGAGAAACTGGCTCTTTCAAAGCCGTATCCAACACACGTCCCGAGACTGAAATAACTTTCTTCTGTGCAAACATGGAAATAGTGCCCAACATTATCAGCACCATCCAAATAGAAAACCTTTTCATTTATACCTTAATTACGATTTTAGTAGTAGTCAAACAACGTCTTTTTGACTTTTTGAATCGTAAAAGGTTTAATTCGCCATCAGTTTATCTCTTAAATAATCGATTAACAAGCTCTTTTTTTAGACCAAACTCCAAACAAAGCACATTAAATATTAAAAATGTCAGAAAGGATGAAGTATCAACATTTACGACATCACCGTGAACAACCCTCCACAGCATACCGCCAAACACAAAGAAAAATGTCAGAAAAACAGCATTACGAACAGCACTGTTACGAATACGCTCTGTTTCGTAATTTTCATTTTTACTTAAGGCAAAAATTATCAGCAGACATCCCGCCATCATCAGGAGCTTTGTACATTCCTTATAGAACAATAGATTCTGATCCGTCACCATACCCTGTAAATACAAAAGGGGGAGAATAAACAATGCTACAACTAAAACCAAATATCCCAAAGGACGGCAGAATACAGGTAATAATGCTTTCATATATTTCTATCAAACTAACGTTTTACGACAGACAAAAGTAAGGAAAAAAAATATTTTCCATACTTTTGCAGGCAGAAAACATACAAAAGTTATGGAGAAACAAAAAATAATTCTTTGTGAGAGTCTAAAGAATGATCTTGAACAAGCAATCAAGGATTGCCCGCACGACAAGTTATTTATTTTGACAGATGAGCATACACACCAATTATGCCTGCCTTATCTGAAATCTCTCTCCCTCCTAAACGATGCAATAGAAATATGTATCGGTGCCGAAGACATCAACAAGACTCTGGAATCATTATCCTCCGTTTGGATGACACTCAGTAACAAAGGAGCTACACGCCATTCGCTTTTGCTGAATATAGGAGGCGGGATGGTTACTGACCTTGGCGGATTTGCAGCTGCCACTTTCAAACGTGGAATCTCCTATATCAACATCCCTACAACCCTGTTGGCAATGGTAGACGCATCAGTTGGAGGTAAAACCGGAATCAACTTCAACGGACTTAAAAACGAAATCGGATGTTTTGCCCCTGCCAGAAGCGTATTAATCGACACTAATTTCCTCAGGACATTGGACAATCATAATTTCTTCTCAGGATATGCCGAAATGCTCAAACATGGCCTGATCAGCAATCTTCAACACTGGATTGCCCTATTAGATTTTGATACGTCTGCTATCGACTATCAGAAACTACAGCAATTGGTTGGAGAGTCTGTAAAAGTGAAAGAGGACATCGTAACTCAGGATCCATTTGAACACGGTGTACGAAAAGCTCTCAACCTGGGCCATACTGTAGGGCATGCCTTCGAAAGCTTGGCTCTTGCCGAAAGGCGACCGGTGCTGCACGGTTATGCAGTAGCATGGGGACTAGTCTGCGAACTTTATCTGTCACACATTAAAGTCGGTTTCCCTAAAGATAAAATGCGTCAGACCATTCAGTTCATCAAAGAAAACTATGGTGTCTTTGCATTCAACTGCAACCACTATGAACAACTGTATGCCCTTATGACGCACGACAAAAAAAACATTTCCGACCATATCAACTTTACTTTATTGAGAGAGATCGGTGATATTCAGATCAATCAGACAACCGATAAAGAAACCATTTTCGAGATGCTCGATTTTTATCGTGAATGTATGGGGAGTTAAAAATCAGAACTATAAAGGAGTTGAGTATTATCCGACTCCTTTTTTGTTGTCTGCTAACATTACTGCAAATAAAGCCCCAATGCAATATTAAGACTTGTTAGATCCTTCTTGTTTTATCAGAGTAAATACCTTACCACAGACTCCCAATCGGGAAACTGTTCTGAACCGAATAATATAAGCTCACCTTTAAAATCTGCAGCACCATTTTTCTTCCTGTCATCTATTAAGTAACCGCCTACATTCAGATCTTTATGATGCGACAAAATTAAGCGCTTATAACATGTTTCACCCAAATAACGTTTCACCCATTCCAACTTATCAGACCACGCACTTGGGTTGTTCCAAGGAGCTGTTGATAATATGTAAATGTCATATTTGTCCTTTAAACGATTTATGGCATCTATTGCCCCTTCATTGGGCTGCATTTTAGAAAATATATTAGGAACTTCATCATAGCATCCCATGTATTGTTTTTTCAAATCGTCACTTAAGGTGTCTATGCCCGATTGAAAGTTTACCAATACATTATCCATGTCTACATATAAAACTTTCTTATTTGAACGTTGTTCGAGGAAATCCAACGCTGTTTTATATGTTTCCATTTTCCAATGAGGCTTACCACCCAAACGAGACAAATCCATGTTGTCTTTCAAATCTTGTATTTTAACTTTCACGGCAAGCGGATTGGTCGCTACACGTTGGATAAATGTCTGGTAATCCTCGCCTTTTATTTTGGTCAGGCACTTTAAAGCATCCAATACGTCATCACTAAACCCCTGTGTTTTCAATTCCTCCAATGTTATAGGAGTATCTTCTACTACATCGTGCAGCAATGCCACAATCTTTTCATCTTCTGTTTGGCAACGTAATGCCACCCTCATAGGGTGAAGTATGTACGGAGCGCCAGCTTTGTCTGTCTGCCCCAAATGCGCCTTATAAGCAATGTCTAAAGCTTTGTTCAACATATTATTTTAGTTATAATTATTCATCGGTTAGCGGTGCACGTGGAATGGCAAGTGTGTCTTCCCCCCAAAAAGCCACCTGTCATTTCAATGTAGTCGTATATAATATTGACAATATGTTCCAACTTACTATATGAAAAAATAATCTTCTTCTTTTTTAATTGATTGTCTATGTAATCTACGGTTTCTTCAAAACTGACATACCTACCAAAACCTATAACATTATTCCAATAATCGCCAAAGGCCGTATCAATTGCCTCCCAAATGAATATCGGAAGATCAAATTTGATTCGATTATATACAGCAATCTTTACTCTGTCCTTATCTATAATACCTGTATCCATTTCATTCTGCAATATTGTTAGGTATTAAACTATGTCTGATACAAAGGTAGTTAAAAAAGTCAGACCTATTAAATTTGACGATAATTTATCTTATATTGGTGGTATAATGAAATAAACATAGATATTAACCCCCAATAACATCAATAGCCACTGGCAATGGGAAGTATTAGAATGGATAAAATACTTATTGCCACAATAACTGTCAGGTATTCTTTTGACTTTCATTGATAAAAACAGCATGTTTGTATTGGAAAAATCTATATTATATAATACGCTATAAAACAGCGAACTAGGAATATACGTAAATAAAATATGGGAAAAAACTTGTTAGTTCCAAATAAAGCAGTACCTTTGCATCCGCAATTCGGGGTGTAGCTCAGCCCGGTTAGAGTACGCGTCTGGGGGGCGTGTGGTCGCTGGTTCGAATCCAGTCACCCCGACTGAAGAAAAGCATTGATAATCTGATGATTGTCGATGCTTTTTCTTTTTTGGTAACGCCATTTTAGGATGCGGTTTAATTGATCAAATTAAACCAGCAATTAAACCAAGAAAACGTGACGATTGAGGATCTTTATCTGATGCAGCAATTGGACAACACTTCCATGAGTGAACACCATTTCTGCCAGATAATAGGCAAGATGCGTCTTTATCAATGTTGCCTACGGGCTACCAAAAAGAATGGCTTTGGGAATCAATGCAGCTTTGCATGGTAATGAAAGATATAAATGGTTCATTGATTAAATGAACTTATTGATTGAGAGAGAAAAGGACATCCATAAAGAATGCCCTTTTCTTAAATATCCAATAATTAACCATTTATATTTGCAGGTACGTAAATAAGTACATATCTTTGTAACACAGCAAAGGAGGATTTATGAAAACAGCCAATTACACCGATTTAAGAGCCAACTTGAAAAGCTACATTGATGCGGTCATTGATGATTATGATACCGTAGTTATCAATCGCGGGAATGGCAAAGGAGTGGTAATGATTTCTTTGGATGAATACAATTCTCTGAAAGAAACAGAATACATCATGTCTTCACCTGAAACGATGAAAGCAATCCATAAGGGAGAAGAAGATATTAAGAACGGTAACTTCATGTCCCAGAACGAAAATGAAAGCATAGAGGATTTCTTAAAACGGGCAGCATGTACAGAATAACATTATCAGAGCAGGCACGAAAAGAATATCTATACTTCATCCAAAGCGGGAATAAGGCTATCTTAAATAAAATCAAAACTTTATTGGAAGATATTGCCGCACACCCATATACTGGAATAGGAAAACCTGAACCGCTTAAATATGAACTGGCAGGAAAATGGTCAAGACGAATAAATGCCGAGCATAGAATTGTCTACTCTGTACATGATGATACAATAGAGGTTTATATCTTTTCCATGAGATACCATTACGCCAAGAAATAAAAGATACCACATTATTAATAATGAAGAAAGGGCAGCTATTCAGTTAGTTGCCCTTTTCTTTTTAATCACTCGACCGTATGACATACAACCACCGTCTTCACTTTAGCTTCCGGATATTTATTCTGATAATATGCTGTCAAGTCTTCATAAAACCACGGACGAATATGACTATTGCTACTCTCGTTGGGCTTGGCAGACGAAATCATTAACACATCATAAGAATACTCCCCACGATCTGCATCGTTAAAAGTATACATGAAAGTCCATCTCATCGCAGCCGTTATTTGCCCCTCAGGTGGAAGGAGTTTATATGATTCTGGAAAAGCAGAGATATCAACATTATTTTTAACCAGACTGCCATGTAGCAATGTCGCCTTATTCTCGTCAGTAAGCATCCATTGATTAACGTCATTACTAAAAAGATAATAACATCGCCAAGGTATGTGAGGATTATTTTTAAGATCCTCTTCCACAATTTCTTTCTGCTCGGCATCAACTATATATGAAACGTGAATGGGACGAAACTCATACCTCTCTTCCGGAATAAAGTTTTTTGGCAATCCGGCAGATTCTTTTTTCTCTTTTGACAATATTTGCAACAACTTATATTCTGTCCACGACGGTTCTCCCTTACGGTCATCCAGATAGTTTGTCTCGCTAATACGGACATGATATTCATACCCACTTTCGTAATCGAAGCCTTCAATATAAGAAAGTTGCCTCCAATCCTGTGTCTCTGCTTCCTTTACGGCATACACTTCACTGAAAAAATCCCTCCCATAAAATACAATACCGGTCAATTTCTTTGAAGCAACGGTCAGAGTATATTCCTTGTAGCCTGTTATTCGTTCACCCTCTTCATTTTCCTGATTACAGCTTACCAAACTATACAGACACATGAATGCCATCACAACCCGCAATATACTTATCTGTCTCATATCAATAAATCTAAAAAACGTTGTAGGTAGCAAATTTAACCGTAGCAGAACATAATAGAGAAGACGGAAGTCCTAATTTATATTAATCGACGTTTTTTTCAACATAGGTTGACGACATATCATATTGTCACTGTCTTACGGATTCTGCTCATGTGTGTCGGAGTTATCTTCAGGTAAGAGGCAATCTCTTTCAAAGCCACCATCTGCAATATTTCCGAACATTTCTCTAAAAGCAAAAAGTTTCATAGGCAAAAAACAAAAAGTTCATTGCCTACGGAACTCTCCGTTCATTGCCTACGAAACTTTCAGTTCGCTGCGATGGAACTTTCAGCTCATGCCTACGGACTTTTTTGAAGTTACACACATTTACAAACTCCGTGCTTGTTTGTCCGGCAGGGAAAAGATATTGCCTCTTCATCCTAAAAGCAGTAATGAAAAAAGGTTGTAAGATAGAAGATAATAGCTAACTTTGCAGGCCGTAAACCGATACTGAATAACCCCATAACAACGATGAAAGAGGAGCTGAATCCAAAACATATCCATATCAGTGAATACAATTATCCACTGCCCGACGAGCGCATAGCCAAATTTCCACTGCCCGTTCGCGACCAGTCCAAACTGCTGATATACAAGCATAGAGAAATCTCGGAAGATGTATTCACCTCACTGCCCGACTATCTGCCGAAGGACAGTCTGATGATTTTCAACAATACCAAAGTGATTCAGGCACGACTGCATTTCCGGAAAGAGACAGGAGCGCTGATCGAAGTGTTCTGTCTGGAGCCGATAGAACCGAACGACTATGCACTGAACTTCCAGCAAACGGAACATGCCGCATGGTTGTGTATGGTGGGAAATCTGAAGAAATGGAAAGAGGGAACGCTGAAACGCGAAATGACTGTAAAAGGACAACCGGTGACGCTGACTGCCACAAAAGGAGAATGCAGAGGAACCAGCCATCGGATAGACTTCGGATGGAACAATCCCGACATCACATTCGCCGATATTCTGGAGGTATTTGGCGAACTTCCTATCCCGCCCTATCTGAACCGGGAGACACAGGAAAGCGACAAGGAGACGTATCAGACAGTCTACTCCAAAATAAAAGGCTCAGTAGCAGCCCCCACCGCAGGGCTACACTTCACGCCGCGTGTGCTGGAGAGACTGAAAGAGACCGGCGTAGAGCTGGAAGAGCTGACCTTACATGTAGGCGCAGGCACATTCCGCCCTGTAAAAAGCGAAGAGATTGAGGGACACGAGATGCACACAGAATACATCTCGGTGAACCGGGAAACCATCCGGAAACTGATAGACCACGATGCCCGTGCCATCGCTGTAGGCACCACATCGGTACGGACACTGGAGAGCCTGTACCACATCGGTGTAACCCTTGCCGGGAATCCGGACGCAACGGAAGAAGAGCTCCACGTCCGCCAGTGGCAACCGTACGAATCATTCGAAGAGATTCCAGCCGTAGTAGCATTACAAAAGATACTGGGATACCTCGACCGTCACGGTATGGAGACGCTGCACACCAGCACGCAAATCATCATCGCACCGGGATACCGGTACAGAATTGTAAAGGCAATGGTGACTAACTTCCATCAGCCGCAAAGCACACTGCTACTGCTCGTATCTGCCTTTATCGGCGACAACTGGAAAGCCGTATACGACTATGCACTGAACCACAGCTTCCGCTTCCTCAGCTACGGCGACTCATCCTTATTAATCCCATAGTAAAAAAATATGCCAACAGACAACAGTCAGGAAATATTTCCTGTAGTAGACGAACAGGGAAACATCACAGGAGCCGCCACACGAGGCGAATGTCACAACGGAAGTAAACTGCTCCATCCGGTAGTGCACCTTCATGTATTCAATCCGCAGGGAGAACTCTACCTGCAGAAACGTCCCGAATGGAAAGACATTCAGCCAGGGCGATGGGATACCGCTGTAGGAGGCCACGTCGACTTGGGCGAAAGTGTGGAAATGGCACTGAAACGTGAAGCAGAAGAAGAGCTGGGCATCACCGGCTTTACTGCCGAGCTGCTGGAAAGCTACGTATTTGAATCGGAACGGGAAAAAGAGCTCGTATTTGCCCACAAGACTGTTTACTCCGGAGAGATCTGCCCCAGCGACGAACTGGACGGAGGACGTTTTTGGGCCATAGAGGAAATTAAGGAACAAATAGGGAAAGGAGTATTCACCCCGAATTTCGAACAGGAATTCCAACGACTGGGGTTCTGAAAATCTCTATCCATTGAACAGAAGAAGTTCCTTCTTCTTTCTGCATCTCAGGAAATAACAAAAAATAGGGCTATCTTATAAGTGAAGACAGCCCTATAGAAGAATTAATTCACAGTCTACTTATTTTTCAGCTTTCTTGGCTTAACACCTTCAAAAGTCATTTTCACAGGCTTGATATAACCGTCTTTATCAAAATACATACGGTCGATGCAAGTAGCACGGCTGTCACGCCCTGTCTCGTTCAGCGGACGACGGTGATAAACGATATACCATTCATCCTTCCCCGGACCTTTGATAACAGAATGATGCCCTGCTCCGGTAGCCACCTTTGGGTCCTGTTGCAAAATCTTTCCTATGCGTTTGAACGGTCCGAAAGGAGAATCGGCGATAGCATATGCTACGCTGTAGTCCGGACCACCCCATCCGCCTTCCGACCACATGAAATAATATTTTCCTTTACGCTTCAGCATGAAAGGGCCCTCTACATAGTTTTCGGGAGTCACTTCTTTATACATTGTCCCATCTTCAAAAGGAACAATGCTCAGCAAATCGGGTGCCAGCTTAACCATATTGCAATGACGCCAACCACCATAGTACATATAATACTGTCCGTCATCATCCTTAAAGATGAACTGGTCAATAGGCTGTGCACCATTAATAATCTTATCGATCAGAGGCTTTCCTAAAGCATCCTTGAACGGACCGGCTGGATTGTCGGCCACAGCAACTCCAATGCCCCCCAGCTCGTCATTATTCTGAATGTCATTCGCTCCGAAGAACATATAATATTTGCCGTTGGCATGAATAACTGCCGGTGCCCACATTGCCCTACGTGCCCAGCAGACATTTGCCTTTTCGAGCACACGTGGATGTTTCTCCCAATTTACCAGATCGGTAGAAGAAAACGCATCCATAAAAACCTGATCATCATACTCTGCCGAATAAGTCGGATAAATCCAATATTCATTACCGAACACAGCGCCCTCCGGATCGGCATACCAACCTTCAAAAATCGGATTACCACTAGTCTCTTTCTCAGAAGAGCCGTTCTGAGCCATCAGGGATACAGAGCATCCCAGCATCAGGGAAAGAATCATCTTTCTACACTTCATTGTCTTTCGTCTATTATTTTGATTAATAAATTAAATGTTCATTTTGTGTCTATTGTCCTAACAGATTTCCGGCAATTCTTTCTTATTTTTCTTCCGAAATGGTAGAATAGGTCACGGTTCCAATCCTACCGTCGTCGGTTAAAGTTTCTGCCTGAATAATCAAAGGAGTAGAATACTGATTATTGTAACATTCTATCACCGCTTTTCCGTTCTCATCTGTTTTCACTGACGGATTCCAGTAGAGTGTACGTCTCTGGTCTTTCTTATCCATATAAAGTTCCTTCATCGGATAGGCCGGAGAATAATAATCAAGTATTGGCGTATACCCCTGCAAGACAGTACGGCGAGTACCCAAAGCTGCTGTCTCGTTTTTGTTCAGCACATCGTGATAAGGAAGAGGAATGAGATAAACAAAAACATACTTCGTGATATCATTCAAGATAGATTCTCCGACAGTATTATTAGCAGTACCGGTAGCACCTACCGCATCATCAGCAGCAGTTTCCACATCCGTAGCATACATCGAAGAAGCATCCATATCATCGGCACCAAGATCGGTAGTCGCCTCGCTGATACTTGTAGATTTAGAATTCTGAATGATATCATCACTCAAGGCTTTACTTCCCTGACAGATCAGAATAGATGAAAGTCCATCAATTTCAGTCATCATCATTCTTTTTTCTATGGCAGACAGAATCTTTCCATCCAAAATAAATACCATCTGTTTCTGACGATAAGTATAGGTGTCTGTCCGTCGATCCCATAAGAACTGGTCGTTCATCATTTCGAGAAACTCGGGAATTGTTCCGACAAACTTTCCTTCATCGCGCATCTTATCCACCGTCCGGCGAACATCATAATAAGCATCCACACTCTGTTCGCTGACAGTAGTGCTCATCTGCCCTTTACGTTTACTCTTAATCGTCACTTCATCCAACAGATAATTTCCAGACAAACGGGAAATAGAATCCAGATAAAGCGAATCAAAGACTTCGGTTCTCTGTTGCCATTCCTTCAGATCTTTCCACTGAGGATTAAGTTCTTCGTAAGCCAACGGTCTCAGATCGGGAGTAAAATTCCGGTCCAGCATAATGGAAGCATCCGTATTTCTTTTCTTATTTTGTTTTCGTGTCTGAATCAATGCCTCTTCAGTACCCACAAAATCTTCTAAAGGAATACTGAAACGTCCCTCCTCATCTGTCGTAGTCTGTCCGGTAATAAAACCGGCATCTTCTTTTTTGATTGCCACGCTGAGGTTAATATTCTTCATCGGTTTCTTCAGTATAGTAGATTTCACCTGTCCGTTCAGAATCAATTGCTGCTCGGGCGCCTGTAATGGGACAAAAGGAGTAACACCTATCAATTGTTCCATATCATATTTTCTCCATCCATGTACCAGCATCAGGACATCCAGTTCTTCCAATTTCCGGGGAGTCATATCAGAAAAATAATACCCCGGCTGATGAATGTAACCTTTCAGGTCAGATGTAAACAAAAGATCAGTAAACATGTTATTGTCATATTCCAAATAATCGGAACGTAGCGCATCACGGATACTGACAGACATACGCCCTGCCACAGGAGTTCCTGCCGCATCTTTCAATTGCAGTTCGCAACGGATTGGTGCATACGGTGTATAAATCTGCCGTACTCCCTGAACGGAAATATTCAAAGGAGAACGGGGATAAGAAAACGAGAAGCGCTCGCACAATGTATGACCGGCATGATTAATCAGACTAATCTGAAGTACTCCCGTCGGCAAATCGCGTGTACGAAGAGCGAACTGCTGCGTAGTTCCAGGCTGACAATCAATTACTTGATAAGCGCAAGGCATTCCCTGATGTGAGATGAATACAGCCAGTGTATCTCTCACTGTAGCAGCGTTGCAAGCCACCTGTACAGCAATGGCCCCCCCACCGTTTTCTACAGTCATCACATATCCTGAAGGCAGTGCCTCCGGAAGATCGAATTTATACTCTTTTCCTTGAAAATTTACACGTGCAACTGCAGGTTTTGCAGCCGGGGTATAATTGAAATGCCCCATTCCATCATGCAATGTTTCTATTTTGGCAAGTTCTGTTCCTTCTTTTGAATAAACAGCACCCGACAACTGAATATCACCGGCACGATTGCTTTCTGCCTTAAAAGCAATTTTCGACTCAACCCCTTCTACCAATTGTCCACCCTCAGGGAAAAAGCGCAGGGAGAGTTTATCTTTGGTCATGAATGGACGCTGTTCCATCGATTCACTCAAAGTATAGTTGGTGATATTACGTTCCAGCTGGTCTCCTTGAGTCATTTTATATATCGGGAAAGTCCGAGAGAAATATTGTGGTTCTGAGAAGCCAAGCATCCATCGCGTATACGCTCTCACTTCATAATATCCCGAAAACATAGTTTTTGGCAAGACAAACTGTCCGGTTCCTTCCCCCTTCGTCAACTTAATAATCTGCTTATCGGCAACATGTCCGGCCTGATCCACCAACTCCACATAGAGTGGTTTACTGATAGCACTATATACTGGCTGATCGGCAAGTGTCACATAAGCTTTGAACCAGATTGTATCTCCCAGATAATAACTTGTATTATCAAAATGCAGATAAGCTTTTTCCCGCGGATAGTTGACAGCAAACGTCTGAGCCTGCTTCATATAACGTGCAAATATACTGTCTGCTATAGCAGTTTGCCCAAATGCCTGTATCAGAAAGAAAAGGCTAAACAGTGCAATAAACGTAAATCTTCTTTTTTTCATACTTCATTACTTAACAAACAAGAGAAGACATTAACAAAATGACATAAAATCAGGTTGTCGCAAGTTCTTTCCTCACTTATTTTCCATCCAAATATAAATACTTATTTTTACATAAGGTCTTTTTGAAGCAATATTTTTTCTGACAGTCACCAATCATCCTTGCAACCTTGACATTCCGGACAGGTTTCTTTTTATCAAGCTTACAAGTCAAGACAACAAGGAATTACCTTAAAACTCCTATAAAAATCCGGAAGCAGAAACCACCTACATTCATTTCCACTTCCGGATAATCTAAACAAAAAAGAGGCGACTCATTCTAACAGTTATCCATATTTCATGCACATCTGCCTGAAGAGTCGCCTCGAAGCCATTTCTCAATTACATGAGAAATAGAACTGATACACCGAAAAAGACTGACGAATTGACTAAAAGGCCCCAAAACAAAATAAAAGTCAACTCAAAAATCATTTTTCCGGAAAATCAAACATGTTTTTTACTTCACGACGGAGAATTCTGTGCATTCTGCTGATACTTCATTGTCTTCCCCTGTACCGACAATGAAGGCGGAACTGCCTCATCGGATACCGCTCTCCGGCGATTTGGTTGCTCACTCATCACAAAACGAAGTTTCACTCCATTCCGTATTTCATCGTAAGTAAGATAAGACTTATCGCATTTTTTCCCATTGACATACAGTTCCTTCACATAGACATTTTCCTTTGACCAGTTCTCTGCTGTCATCTCAATATCTTTACCATTGCTCATCCGGACAGTTAAAGCCTCCACACACGGTGAGCCGATATTATAAATATTACTTGAAGGAGCAATCGGATAAAAGCCAAGACAGTTGAACATATACCAAGCTGACATCTGACCGCAATCATCATTTCCACTCAACGCATCTGGAGTATTTCCATAGAAGCGGTCTGCAATGGTGCGCACCCACTTCTGACACTTCCAAGGTTCTTTCAGGTAGTTGTAAAGGTAAGCAATGTGATGACAAGGTTCGTTTCCATGCCAATAGGCTCCGATACGTCCCTGAATGTCGTGTGCCCCCGGAATATCATCCGGCAGTTCGGTTGTAAAGAGATCGTCCAATCGCTGACGGAAAAGTTTCTTGCCGATCTCGTTCATATAGCCTTGTACATCCTGCGGCACATACCAGGTGTATTGTAAAGTAAATCCTTCTGTAATATCCCCCCATCCGTTGACCGAGCCCGGTCCCTGATAGGCTACAGGAGTGAATGGTGTACGCCAGTTGCCCTTGCTGTCACGCCCTCTCATGTATTTTGTCTCAGGATCTATCAGATTCTGATAAGAGAGCGAACGGTTCAGGAAATAACGGTAATCATCTTCTTTCCCCAATACTTTAGCGGCCTGTGCAATACAGTAATCATCGTAGGCATATTCCAAAGTCTTCGATACAGATTCAGCCTCTTTGTCGAAGGGAACATAACCGATGGTACGATACTCTGGCAGGCAATCGAAGTTGGGGTTCATGGCTGTTGTCTTCATTGCTTCATACGCACGTTCATAGTCAAATCCCTTCACCCCTTTTACAATCATATCAGCAAGCACGGAAACTGCATGATACCCAATCATACACCAAGTTTCGTTTCCATAAAACGACCAGATAGGCAACATCTTCTCTACACTTTTATCGTAATGTGCCAGCATGGAATTGGCGATGTCGGCATTAATCTCCTGATGCACCAGATTGAACCACGGATGCAAGGCACGATAGGTATCCCACAGAGAGAAAACCGTATAATTGGTAAAGCCTTCAGCCTTCTCTATATTCTTGTCAAGTCCACGGAAACTACCATCCGCATCCTGAAAGATGAACGGATGCAAAGCTGCATGATAAGCCGACGTATAGAACGTCTCCTTTGTTTTCCTGTCTGCAGTCAGTGTATATTTGGAAAGTTCCTTTTCCCAAAGTTCTTCACCCTTATTTTTTAAAGCGTCAAACGTCATTCCGTCCAACTCTTTCAGATTCAACATTGCACCAGCTGTGCTGACAGCCGAGATTGCAGTTTTCACAACAACCTCCTCTCCTTCCGAAGTATCGAAAGAGATACAAGCCATCAGGTTCTTTCCCCATGCCTCATAACTGCTACGATAGCGGGAGGTATTATAGATTACAGGTTTCTTGTCCTGCATAATACGCAGTCCGGTGAGTTTTTTAGAGAAAGTAGCCACGAAATAAACATGACGCTCAGGTCCCCATCCCTTCACCAGTTTATAGCCTGTCAGCGTAGAATCGTTAATCATACGCAAATTTGCCCATTCGCACGATTGCCACAGAGTGTGGTTCATATCAATCATGATGAAAGCCTTATCCGATTTCGGATAAGTGAAACGAAACATCCCGCTACGCAACCCGGAAGTCATTTCTACCTTTACTCCATAATCCTCCAGAACTACGCCATAATAATTGGGAGAAGCCCATTCACGATCGTGTGAATACCGGGAACGATAGCCACTGTCCGGCTGTTCGTGTGTTCCGGGATCAAGTTTCATTTCGCCAGTTCCGGGAATGAAAAGGAAATCTCCTAAATCGGGAATTCCGGTTCCGCTCAGATGAGTCAGACTGAATCCAAGCAGCGTGGTATGTGCATACTTATATCCGGCAGCCGCATCATAAAATTTGCTGTCAGTGTCTGGGCTTATCTGAATACCTCCAAAAGGAATCTGAGCTCCGGGATATACATTTCCATATCCGTCTGTACCCACAAACGGATTTACATAATCTATCAGACGACTGTCTTGAGCCATGCCCGGTAGCATAAAAGCTGCCAGACATGAGCAAACCAAAAACAATTTTCTCATCGTTTTCCTGTCCGTAAATTGATTTATGCCTGAATATCTCCTACAGCAACCTGATATTCGTGCCACAATTCATCTATGCTATACTCCTTGCCAAGCACATGCTTGATGGCACCATCAAATGACCATGGAATTACTTCCAATGCGCTACGATTGAACTTGCGCAGGAATTCCGGATCTTTATTGTCACGCAGCCAAACAAGGAAATAACCAGTCGTGCGATAACCATCCATATAATTACCCCCTTTCGGACGTCCGTCCGGTCCGAAACCTCCGTTAGCCACACGGACTGCATCTGCCATACCTTCGATGAAAGCCCAGAAAACACGATTAGTTCCATAAGAGCCTATGCCTTGAGGCTCCAGCTGATAAGCGTGAGTAAGTTCGTGCAGCAATACACCGCGTGTCTCGAAGAACAGCTTCGCCGTATCGTTCTGAGCAAACGAATGCTCGATATGACGGGTACTGTAGAAAATAGAAACTTCGCCGTTTCCACCTCCTTTGGCAGAGATTCCATCAATGTCTTCCAGTGTATAGTGAATTTTGTGAACAGGTACAATGCTATCCTCGGGAGAATTGTAAAGTGTTGCCAACACTGTTTTTGCCTGCTCTTTTATATACGACTCTGCATCGGGAATGATACGGTGATAAATATCCGATCCTTTGGTCTGAGGAGCTTTGTCTTCAAACAAAATCGTACCGACATTATATTTGTCCCATACAGCTGTAATATCTTTCTCAGTCTGTCCTTTACTTTTTGTGATGCATGCAGCTGTGCCCAGCAAAATGAACAGGGCACAAAGACAATAATTCTTTTTCATATTGAGTTTCTTTTAAATAAAATATTCGTTTATAAGTTATTCAGTTTTTTAGACTACGGTCTAATTTTATCATTTTTCCGACCGTGTTGTCAAGGAGTAAGGTTTATCCTCTGCTGCCAATCCGCGACGCTTATTGGGCGACGAGGCCATCTTGAACTCCCATTTGCCACCTTTCAATATGTCCGCATGAGTGACATACATTTTGTCATATTCCTTTCCGTCAATCTTCAGCGACCGTACATATCGGTTCTTGTCGCTTACCCCCGGTGCTACAATTTCCAGCACATTTCCGTTAGGAAGTTTCAGCTTCAGATATGGCAGATAAGGAGCTCCCAGAACATATTGGTCTGTACCCGGACATACAGGATAAAATCCCATGACTGAGAAGAGATACCATGCAGACATCTGACCGCAGTCATCATTGCCGCCCAGTCCGTTGATATCGTTACGATACATCTTGTTCAGAATCTCACGCAGCCAATACTGAGTTTTCCATGGCTGCGATGTCCATGCATACAGGTAAGGGACATGATGGCTGGGTTCGTTGCCGTGTACATATCCACCCACCAGACAATCTGCTGTAATATCCTCGTTCTTCTCATAATATTTCTTCGGTAGGTCCATCGAGAACAGTTCGTCGAGCTTACGGACAAACTCCTTTTCACCACCCATCAGCTCCATTACTCCGAATACATCGTGAGGAACATGGAATGAGAAATTCCACGAGTTGCCTTCGATAAATCCTTCTCCATGTGTCTGAAGCACATCAAAGTCTTTCTTGAATGTGCCATCGCTATAGCGGGGACGGGCAAATCCGATTGTCTTGTCGTAAATATTACGATAGTTCAATGCACGCTTCCGATAAGTCTCGGCCACCTCCTGATTGCCTTCTTTCAAAGCTGCCTGATAGATAGTCCAGTCATCATATGCATATTCCAATGTGGTAGATGCTGCTGTGCCACTCTCGTTCAGAGGAACATATCCAAGTTTCATATAGCTGCCCACCCCTTCGTAATAAGGAACAGTAGAAGTTGTAACCATCGCCTTCAACGCTTCGCCGCTCTTATCGTGAAGCACACCTTTCGTAATGGCATCCGACAAAACGGAAGTGGCATGATAGCCGCTCATACACCAGTTCTCATTTCCCATGTGGCTCCATACGGGCAACATGCCATGGACACTCTGCTGCTGATGCCTGATCATCGACATCACCATATCATGACTGCGTTCTGGCTTAATCAGATTCAAGAAGGGATGTTCTGCACGGTAAGTATCCCACAGCGAGAAAACGGTATAATTGGTAAAATCCTTAGCCTCGTGAATATTATGATCGAGTCCTCTGTATTTTCCATCCACATCCATATAGACAGAGGGGTTGATCATTGTATGATAAAGCGAAGTATAAAACATGGCCTTCTGATCCGGTGTACCTTCTATTTCAAAATGATCCAGCTCCTCGTTCCATGCATCCGATGCTTCCTTAGCCAGCTGTTCGAAGCTCTTTCCGGCAGCTTCGGCCTGTAGATTTTTAACCGCTCCTTCTGTGCTGACCGCAGACAGGGCAACCTTCACTACCAGCTCCGGATGTTCTGCCGTATCGAAATTAAAATAGGCCACAATCTTTCTGCCGGTTATTTCAGGAAAATTTTTCTCCATGTTGAAACGACGCCAGAAGCCATTATAAAGTACCTTCTGCCGGTCTTTATATCCGTAGTCTTTAATCGGTTGCGACAGAGAAATGGCAAAATACGTATAATTGGTGCGTGCCCAGCCGTTTGTCACACGATAACCGGTAATCAGCGTATCATTCTCTACACGCAGATTAGCCCACAATACCTTTCCATCATAATTGTAGATGCCATGTATCAAATCGAGAATCAGATGACCGTCTTTCCCCTTTGGAAACGTATATTTATGAACACCCACCCGCTGGGTAGCTGTCATTTGCGCCTTGATGCCATAATCGTCAAGCATCACTTCGTAGTATCCCGGCACTGCCTTTTCGGTGTCGTGCGAAAAGCGCGAACGGTATCCTTCTCCCGGATGGCCGGCACGTCCCGGATTCAGTTTGATGTCACCCACTGCAGGCATAATCAGAATATCACCCAAATCAGAGTGACCGGTTCCGCTTAAATGGGTATGGCTGAAACCTACGATTGTATTGTCCCTGTACTGATACCCTGCACAGTATTCATAAACATTCTTCTGATAAGCCCCGTCTACACTATGAGGAATAGTATCCGTATCTGGGCTCAACTGCACGAGTCCGAAAGGAGTACATGCCCCCGGAAAAGTATGTCCCATTCCGTTTGTCCCAATAATGGGATTTACATAATCTACAGGCTGCTGGGCTTTAAGTGAAAGCGTACAAGCTGACAAAGCTATCAGCGAAAGGAAAACATTTCTTATCATCATATAATCACGAATTATAATATACAGTAGTTGTCTGACAATATGCAAAGAAAATGATTTCAGCTGAATTATGTATCTCTCACAGTGACTTTTTTATAAAGAAACAAGAAAAGTCCGAGATGAGTACAAAAGGTAAAATAGAGCACAACGCAAATATATGGTTATAAAGCATTTATAAATTTGCAATGTACAATTAGAGCACAACGTACAAACCTCAGAAAAGTCAATATATACGTAAACAGCGCACAAGCAGGAATAGAGGGACAAACACTATCGAACGTCAAAGTCCGCCGGAATAACGTTTCAGACAACGGAGAAAAGAAAAAATGCAGCTGTAATCTTTTTCCAAGAGCCCTATGCCTGAATTGCCAGATAAGCCATGGATATAATGACAATATATAAAAACGAACCACACTAACATTATCACTTTTATACAATGATGCTGGTCATCAGGCAGAGCTATATCAGATAAAATAATAGCCAACCTTTCCCCGTTTGTTGGCAAAGGTTAGCTGACAGATTGGGAAAGGTTAGCCAACAAACCCGCAATCAATACACTAATCCATCAGTCTCGTAACATCCTTTTCCGGCTTCGGATATTTCTTGGATGCAATATACTTCTTGGTTTCTTCCACCATCTTAGGGGTTATTTCGAAACGATAGTTGGCATAATCGCCAATATCAAATGTTCCGGTTACAAAGAATCCCCATGCTTCAAAAAAGTCGGTTAGATCAGTTTTCAATAAATCGCAGGTCACTTTGGCAAATTCATACATATTATTAATGGAAGCATTACCCGTACCTTTATGAGGATGATTGCGCATGTATTCCATCAGATCTGCATAAAAATCTGCATACCCCTTTTCTTTGGCATACAGATAGAGCTGCCAAAACGGAACCAACTTCTGGAAAGGATCGCCCACGCACATGATGAAAGGTTTCTCTTCTGCATCAAGCACACTCTTGAAAGCGGCTTCATAGTTCTTCGCCTCACTCAAGCGACTCGGTTTGCCGGCCAAAGTAGTCACATACATCGTGAAAAGGTTGTTGCTCACCTCGGTCATTCCACCCCATGTCAGCTGCGGACTCATTTGCATCACATGTCCTATTTCGTGATTGACTCCCCAGTCTGTATAAATCTCAGCTCCTACAGCCGATTTCATTGTCCCTTCATCTCCCAGAAAAGCGACTCCGTCACCATCGCGAAACATGAAATAATTATAGTTGACACGTGCCAGAATACGTTTGTCAGGGACACGGTTATATTTCAAAGCGCCATTAAACGTATACTGCTGCTGCATGATTTTGTCGTATGCTTCGGCTAGTTCTTTTCCTTTTCCATAATCAAATTTCTTCAGATATTCTACGGGATAGGCAAGCTGCATGTAGCGAGTTTTCACATCCATAATAGGGCTGACAGCATTATCCAGCAAGCGGTTCCAGTCCTCATTTGTCTGATGCTCGGCATCAAAATATCCGTTAGCCTTTCCGGTAACAAAATGAATGGTAATGGCCGGAGCGTTCTCCGGATCGTCAGCAAAATAGTCGATATACACATTACCGGCTTTCTCTACATAAATGACATTCACTCCTTCGTGCAATGGAATGACCTGTTTTTTTAATCCCCATCCCTGAGGATCTTGAGTCGGTTCAAAACCCGGAGTAGGCTGGCGCATCCATTCGGGAATAAGCAGTGAGATGTGGCGTCCATGTAAATCGCCCACCAACACGACATTCTCTCCCTGCTCCAGATAAACTCCGGTCATGTTTTCATAACGACTATACCCATTGTACAACTTTAACTTTTCCTCCAACACTTTGTCCGAAGGAATCGGTTTATAGCTATTCAGTAAATATTGGGATTGATAGTCACCCTTTGATTGTTGTTCGGCCAACTGCCGCATCAACGGACTGCTAAACTGCTTAAGATGTTTACTTTTAAATCCCTTCACCAGTTCCGAAGCTGTCCAATCATTAAAGAATTGCAAATCTTTCGTAATAGCTTGTGTAGAATAAGAGGGAGTCTGCCCGAACAGAGCTGTTCCCATACAGCAAAAAGCTGCTACTGTCCACATCCGTAGTGCCTTCATGTTTAATGTTTTTTTATGGTTTAGTTTAATTTTGAGAATTCTTGACAAAGATAGAGTTTATCCCGATGAAAAAGCAAACCTTCAGATGAAATGTAGATACAGTTTGTATATAAAAGGTATTTTTTAACGTTTTCACCCACATACCAATAAAAAAGTGGCAATAGACGTAACAGCCATCTATTGCCACTGATTTATATATTAACCGATGAAAGATTTACTTCTTCAACTCTTTTGAGAATGAATAAGGAGCATCATCATCATTGATACCTCTCTTCTTATTGGGCTCATCGCTCATTTCTACTTCGATAGTTCCTCCCTTCATCAGATCCTCATGACGGAAATAGTTCTTGGTATAGTTCTTACCGTTCATGCTCATAGACTTGATATAATAGTTCTCATCACTATTTTCAGGAGCATCAATCACAAGTTCCTTACCGTTCTCAAGGTGAATTGTAGCTTTTTTGAACAGCGGAGCTCCCAAAGCATATTCATTGCTACCCGGACATACAGGATAAAAACCTAATGCAGAGAACACATACCATGCAGAAGTCTGACCGTTGTCCTCATCACCGCAATAACCATCAGCCTGAGGAGTATACATTCTATCCATCACCTGACGCAACCAGTATTGAGCCTTCCACGGTTCTCCTGCATAATCGTACATATAAATCATATGCTGAATAGGCTGGTTTCCATGAGCATAGTTACCCATATTCATGACTGTCATCTCACGAATCTCATGGATAACACCACCATAATAACTATCATCAAAAATAGGTGGTACGGCAAATACAGAATCCAGCATCTGTACAAACTCTTTCTTACCGCCCATCAGATCGATCAATCCTTGAGGATCGTGGAATACAGACCATGAATAGTGCCAGCTATTACCTTCAGTAAAGGCATCTCCCCATTTCAACGGAGAGAACGGTGACTGGAAAGTACCATCTGCATTACGTCCGCGCATCAGCTTAGATTCTTTATCATACACGTTCTTATAGTTCATCGCGCGTTTTGCATAAAGTTCGATTTCTTTCTTCGGACGTTTCAGCTCTTTTGCTAATTTATAAATACACCAGTCATCATAGGCGTATTCCAATGTACGAGCCGTATTCTCATTAATCTTAACATCATAAGGAACATATCCAAGCTTATTGTAGTACTCATGTCCCAAACGTCCGGTAGAAGGTACTTTAGGATGAACATTTTCAGTACCATGTACCAAACCCTCATACAATGCTTCAACATCTTCTACCTTCACTCCCTTCATATAAGCATCTACCAGAACAGAAGCCGAGTTGTTACCAATCATACAACCACGATGACCGGGACTAGCCCATTCGGGGAAGAAACCACTTTCTTTATAAGTATTAATCAACCCTTCCTGGATTTCTTTATTTACAGAAGGATAAGCAAAATTCAGCAATGGGAACAGACAACGGAAAGTATCCCAAAAACCTGTATCTGTGTACATATAACCCGGAAGAACCTTTCCATTGTAAGGACTATAATGAACCGGTTTGCCAGATTCGTCCAATTCATAGAATTTACGAGGGAACAAAAGCGAACGATACAAACATGAGTAGAATGTGCGATATTGATCCAATGATCCGCCTTCTACTTCAATCTTACCAAGAACTTTGTTCCATGCCTCTTTACCATCATTTGCAATTTGTTCCAACGACTCATTTCCAAGTTCCTTCAGATTACGTTCTGCCTGTTCAAGACTGATAAATGAAGAAGCAACACGTGCATGCACTTTTTCACCCTTATGAGTCTGGAAACCGATGATTGCACCAGCATGGTTAGCCTTTTGCTCATCAACATTTTCTTGTACAGCACCATCTTTAACAGTAGCTTTGTACGTAAAAGGCTTATCAAATTCAATAATAAAATAATTTTTGAAGTTTTCAGGAACTCCACCACTATTACGTGTAGTATATCCTACTATTCTGTTTGCTTCAGGAACTACCTTTACATAAGATCCTCTATCAAATGCATCTACTACTACATAAGAATGATCATTTTCCGGGAAAGTAAAACGGAAAATAGCAGCGCGGTCTGTTGGAGCAATCTCAGTTACAACATCGTGCTCGGCAAGATATACTTTATAGTAATATGGAGTTGACTCTTCTCCTTTATGAGAAAACCAACTAGCACGTTTTTCCTCATTGAATTCAGGTTTACCTACTATTGGCATAATTGAGAATTGACCGTAGTCATTAATCCACGGACTAGGCTGATGTGTCTGTTTGAATCCCCGGATCTTGTTAGCTGTATACACATACTGCCATCCGTCTCCCATCTTTCCAGTCTGCGGAGTCCAGAAGTTCATACCCCAAGGACGTGCTGTAGCCGGATACGTATTACCTGTTGATAACTCGAAAGTGGACTGCGTACCCATCAGCGGGTTAACGTATTGAGTCCAATCTTTAGCTTGCAGTGCTAATGTGCAAAATAATACACAAAAAAATAAAAAGCGCCTGTTCATGATAGTGTTTATATTGTTAAAAAAAATAAATATCAAAAGACTCTATTCTCAAATGTATTAACAGACCATCCATAAACTACTTCAACATTTCAGTTCTACTGACATTTGCCTATTTAAAGAATGGAACTGTAAGCATTTAAACGTTTAAAGTAACTTTTTCAATGTATTTATTGGGTTTATCATTATTTTTTGCAATGATAGTAAAAGTTTTCTTTTCCGGCAAATGAATAGCTACTTTATCAAATGGCTATGGCCTAAATAAAGTATACTTAAATAAAAAAAGACAGATCTAATACCATAAGAAATAGAGATGAGTCACAGTCTTGTTTGTATATAATATTTATCATTAATTAAATCCGGATTATAGATAAAAATAGCACTATCGTCATTGCTGAAATTTCTCCCTATAGTCTTTAGGTGTCATCCCAAATTTACGCATAAACTCTTTATAAAAATAGGAACGGCTCGAAATGCCTACATCTGTAATCACATCTTGAATAGACAAGTCTTTATTCAACAGTAATTTTGCAGCTTTTTCCATCCGGTAATTTTTAATCCAATCACTTGGAGACATGCCTGATACCTCCTTAAATTTGCGGTAAAACTGCCGTGGGCTCATTGACATTTCTTCCGCAATAAAGGAGGTACCCAAGTCTTCTTTATCCAGATTTCGTTCTATTACTGAAAGCAGTTTCTTAACAAATTCGCCTTGTCCATCCATACGACATGGCATCTGATTAACAACTGAATCAACACCTTCTTGAGAATTACATGATTCAGAAACGATAGATTGAAAAAGCAGTTGTCTCTTTTCATCTGCAGTAAGTTGGTCGGAATTTGACACCAACTCAGTTATATACCCTTGAAGGACATCTGATTTGCACTGATGCTCTTCATCCGAAAGACATCTCTCACGTAATTGGTCACATAATTGATAAGCTTTCTTATAAGTTTGAAAGATTGTACTCCCCTCTGATAAACATTCTTTTTGTTCTACATGTTTATTTACAGAACGATGTTTGAACAAATATGCCAAACCTGCCATTACTAAAAAGGCCAACAAAGTATAAACTCCATATGCCCAAGAAGTCTGATACCAAGGGAAAGGAATTAAAATAGGTATAGAAAATTGCTTATACTCTGTACCAAACACATCTTTCTTATAACGTACTCTGAAATTATAATTTCCTGCAGGAATCTGATTATAAGTAGCTTCTGTAATACTGCTAAACGGACTCCATTCAGCATCATAGCCCTCCAATTTATAGGAATATTCCAAATCATCCCCCCCAACATAATCTGGAGCAACGAATTTTATTCCTAATGAAACATGTTTGCTATCCAACAAGATAGCCTTTCCATCAGCTGACAGATAATCGGTCAAATGAACTTTCGCCCCATTTACATATAAACTGCGCAATAATATATCAGGATAGAATTCCGAAGCAATGGCCATTTCCTGCCCCATATAAAGCAGCCCATCATTTCCACCAAAAAACAAATTGCCTGTATAAGGACATTTATAATAAGCATCATCACTAAATTCTCCGATTTGTACCCCGCCAGTATAATAATAAGTGTGGAAAGACTGGTTCGTCGGATTATATTTAACTAATCCCTTATTGGTTCCAAGCCACAAAAAGTCATTGGCATCTTTCAAGATACCATGCACCATATCATTCAGAAGCCCTTGTTCACGCCCCAAATATTCGGCCGATACTCCACCATTTTGAAAGTTTAAGACAACCAGCCCCGAAGTAGTTCCCACATAAAGCCTACCATCAGGGAAACGATACATACAAAGGACATCGTCTACAGACTTATTCAACAATGCTTTTAAAGAAATGACCTGATAATTCTCTGTATACCTATTAAAGCGAATAACCCCCTTCCCTCGGCTTCCAAACCATAAAACTGAATCTCCTTCTGCAACCATAGAGAAAAACATTGTAATAGGTTGCCCCTCATGAAAAAAATGATAAGACTTTTCTCTTTTTATAGAAATTCTGTCATCTTCTCTATTAAGAATTATCTTCTTTATTCCTTCCCCGGCAGTAGCCAGATATAACGTACTATCATTTTCTTCCAGAATAAAATGTATGTTCTTATTGCCATGTCCTAATGTACCGGTCACCTGGTGTAAACGATTGTCCACAAAAGAATAATAAAATAGTCCATTATCACCTGTTCCTACCCAAAATCCATCCATATAATGGCTCTGTCTCAAAGAATAAACCTGAAACTCTTTACTCCCTTTTTCATATAGAACTGCACTCTGACTAAAATCAGGGAAATAGACACTAGCCTTTAAAACATCCAAGTTACTATTATAGTTTGGAACATGTAATAGCCCGTCTCCTTTAGTTCCAAACCATAAACCTCCATACTTATCTGTCATCAACGAGCGAACCTGCCTGCTCAAATTAGGAGACAAAGAATTCAACATCAAATTGGTAGCAATAGAATATTTCTTTGCATACATAATGACTCCCTGCCCATCCGATCCTACCCATAAAGTTCCCTGTCTGGTATCTTGGTATACATCAAAAACACGTACATTTCTGTCAATTATCTCTTCTTCATATCTATGAGAAGTTTTCAAACGAATCAGCCCATTTGTCCAAAAAGCAATAATAATATCTTCATAAAAAGGAACCACTCCCTTTATCTCACCATACTTCTGTATCAACCCTGCAATATTACGAATATATATCTTTGATTTCCGTGAAATATCATACATATACAAATCGTTGTCCGAATCAACAAAACAGAAGACATCATTCTGATAATAAATATAATGAATGGGCTTATTATGAAAAGTAGTAGAAAAAGGGTGAAGTGTTGATGATAAGGTGTCACCCTCAAAAGAATCCAATGAGAACTGGCTCATTTGTCCTACGGAAGAAACAGGGAATAGCCACAATTTACCATCATCTGTAACAAAAGCCTTCGTCACAAGATTGTCAATTTTCAGATTCGGACATTCTACCCTGCAAAAACGACCCAAACGTGTATTATAATAGGCCACCCAACCATATCCTACCAACCATGTATTTCCTTTCCGGTTAGAATGCACACAATACTCCTCTGGTACATCAAAATACTTCACCACTTTATTGAAGTCTGTAGAAAAAAGATTCAAGCCTGCATCAGTTTCAATCCAAAGATGGTGACCATCAGCCTGCGTGATACGATAAATGACATTATTTGTCAACCCGGTTACAGAATCGGCCCTATAGACTTCCATTTCTTTTCCATCATAGCAATTGACGCCGTCGTAAGTACCAAACCACATCAGTCCGGCATTATCCTGGAATACTGATATGACAGCACTATTTGAAAGTCCTTGCTGATAATCAATCTTTGAAAAAATATAAGATTTTTCCCTATCTGAATCAGCCAAACAATCAAGCAGATAAAACGACAATAAAAAAGACAGGACAAACTGTATCTTCATTGGCAAACATCCTATAATTCATCATAATCTATGGAACAAAGGTAAATGTTAGCACAGAAAAAGCCAAACGTTTAAGCAAGTTGCATCAACAAAAAAAGAGAGAATCATCTTTTTTCGCATGATTCTCTCTTCTATCTTATTTTTTTTCTCTTGTTTATTACTTTTTCGCCAAATCATGAATGACATTCATTATCTGCTGTCCAATTTCTTCTGCTGCTTCCATCGTTGCAGCCTCACTGTATACACGAATAATCGGCTCAGTATTACTTTTACGTAAATGTACCCATTTATCAGCAAAGTCTATTTTCACTCCATCTATATCATTGATTTCTTCATTCTTATATAGCTCTTTCACTTTAGCAAGAATTGCATCTACATCAATTTCCGGCGTCAAATCTACCCGGTTCTTTGCTATAAAATATGGAGGATAAGTAGCACGCAACTCACTTACTTTCTTGCCTTCATGTGCCAGATGGCTTAAGAATAGAGCTATACCGACTAATGCATCACGCCCGTAGTGGCTTGCAGGATAAATAACACCTCCATTACCTTCGCCACCAATTACTGCATTAACTTCTTTCATCTTGGTCACAACATTTACTTCACCAACAGCAGAAGCACAATATTCCATACCATATTTACGCGTTACATCACGTAATGCGCGGGTAGAACTTAAATTAGAGACCGTATTTCCTGGCGTATGCTTCAATACATAATCTGCCACGGTTACCAATGTATATTCTTCGCCATACATCGTACCATCTTCACAAATCATCGCCAAACGGTCTACATCCGGATCTACAACAAAAGCGACATCTGCTTTTCCACCTTTCATCAGGTTCATTATATCACCCAGATTTTTTTCCAAAGGTTCAGGGTTGTGCTGGAAGTTACCAGTCGGATCACAATATAGCTTTTCTACATGTTTTACACCTAGTTGCTCAAGCAATTGTGGAAGAACAATTCCTCCAACCGAATTGACACAATCTATAGCCACGCGGAAATCTGCTTTTCTGATAGCTTCTACATCTACCAGATCGAGTGCCAACACACTGTCGATATGCTTTTGGTTATAAGTCAAGTCTTTCCGATAAGTACCCAGATGTTCTACATCCGCATATTCAAAATCCTCAGCCTCAGCAATTCGTAACACCTCATTTCCTTCGGCTGCATTCAAGAATTCACCATGCTCATTCAGCAATTTCAGGGCATTCCACTGCTTTGGATTGTGTGAAGCGGTCAGAATAATTCCTCCACATGCCCCTTCCATTGTTACTGCCAATTCTGTTGTAGGAGTAGAAGCCAAATCAATATCTACAACATCCCATCCCATTCCAAGCAATGTGCCGACAACTACATTCTTCACCATTTCGCCTGAAACACGGGCATCGCGTCCTACTACTATTTTGTTGCTCTTCACCGTACATGTTTTCCGGATCAGAGTTGCATAAGCTGAAGTAAATTTTACAATATCAAGAGGATTCAATCCTTCTCCTGCTTTTCCTCCTATTGTTCCACGGATTCCAGATATAGATTTAATTAAAGTCATAATTTAAAAGCTATATTAAATTTGTTATAAGATCAGTTCACAGCCTTACTGAATGAACGTATATCATAATAATAAGGTATTACAGAATTCTGCGACTCAGAAATACCCATCTTCGAAGGAACGATCAAACGTACATGTGCATTATTGCGGACAAAAGGCAATGCCAGCAACCATCCGGAAGGAACTTCCGTTGAACTGCTATGAGCTATAGACCATGCATAAGCTTGCTGTATAAAAGTGCCATATGCATACGTTCCAGATGAAGTATAACGGAAAACCGCCGGATCAGTATAATATTGATTAGCGTCTTCAAATCCCTCAAGGAAAACATTGAAACAAGTTACCTCACCATTCTCCAACAGGTTCCGCTCTTCAAAGCGCACACATATTTCATCACCATTTTTAAACGTATCATTCACATCATCCGTTCCTCTATCCACAATCTGCATATACACACCGTCTGAAAGAGTTACATATTCATTCTCTTCTACGTTCGTCACCGAATCATTTTTTTCAAACTCATCTTGGGAAATCAACTTTATTCCTTCTTCACTAACAAACTTACGGACAGCGTTCTTTTCATCTTCCAACATTTCTGCATAAGTTTTCGAATCATCACATGCTTGAAAAACACTTCCTGCCATGAAGAAAGAGAGGCACAATAATATTAATTTTTTCATTCTGTTTGTCTTCTATATTTTTAAAGCACAAATATATTCTAAAATAGTCAATTACAATTGAAAAAAAGAGGTAAAAAGCTACTTTTAACATTTTAAGCAGATTTAGAACCTGCTTAAATTTTTCAAAACTTATTTTAGCATGTTTTTCGTCCAGCTAAGGATTATTTTTAGCTTATACCTTTCGCAATGCTCCTTCTAAAATACTCAGCATGTCAGCAGATTGCTATATTTTTCAAGCGCCTTTTCAAAAATCATTTTAGCTTCTTCCATCGTTCCGAAAAATTCTCCGCCCGAAGCATTCAGATGTCCTCCTCCGTTGAAGAACTCTGCCGCCAACTGGTTGCAAGGGAATGTGCCAACAGATCGTAAAGACACTTTAATCATAGGTTTCTCTGTATCTTCACGCAAGAAACAAGAAAGCCGTACATTCTTAATAGACAGGGGAATATTTACAAACCCTTCGCTGTCGCCTTTTACATAGTTGAATTTGCCTTGCTCGTCTTTCGTCAAAGAGATTAAGGCTGCATTACGGTCAGCATACACAGTCATTTGCGACAACACATGCCCCATCAATCTTAAACGACTCTCCGAATAGGTATTATAAACCTTACGATATATTTCATCCTTATCTATTCCTTTAGAAAGCAATTCACTGATGATAAAATAGATTTCACGATCATTGGAGTTATAAGTAAATCCTCCTGTATCGGTCATCATACCTGTATAAATACATTCAGCCCCTTGTTTGGATATATCACTAAAATATCCCATACGGCAAATCAACCGGAATACTAGTTCCGACGTAGAAGACACTTTAGGATAAGACATTGTAATCTTACAAAAATCTTCAGGATACAAATGATGGTCAATCAATATCTTACGAGCAGGAGAAGCAGCCACAGATTCTGCCATATCATCAATCCGCTTCAACGCATTGAAATCCAAACAGCAAATAACATCAGCCTCTGCAATCAGCTTATCTGCAAACTCACGATAACGGTCGTACAACAATATATCTTTACTGCCCGGCATCCATTTCAGAAAATCAGGGAAAGCATTGGGGACAATCACATTCACATTCTTTTCCTGCGAATCAAGAAAATGATAAAGTCCAAGTGAAGAACCGATAGCATCGCCATCAGGAGAGACATGAGAAACAATAACTATCTTGTCTGCCCTTTCGAACCACTTCGTAAAATGGTCAATCTTTGCCTGCTCTATTACCTTAGTCAGCATAACATTTAATATTTAACATTTAAGAATCCTGCTTTTTTCAGAAGCCTTTTCAAGCACTATCTACCCATACCTTTTACAAGAGTTGTCAGCTAACCTTTCCCAACGCGATAGCTAACCTTTGCTGACACGACAGCTAACCTTTCCCAATACGTTAGCCAACCTTTGCCAACAACAGATACAGATATTCCTTTTTTAAGGCTGCAAAGGTATAACAAAACTTCGTACTTAAAGCAAAAAGCATACAGAACCTTCTTCATTTAGAGAGATAAAGTTTAATCGGCGCTGCTTGCACTCTTTTTGCAAAGCATGCAGGCGATAGGTGGGAAGAGACGAATCCAGCACAACGCACGAAGGCTGAAACAATCGCAGCAGTTCGTCTATGCTTCCTCCATAACCTTTACAGATATAAAGATAATCCATCGGCAACAATGCATCAGACGATTTATTCCGCCAACGATCATCGGTTATCATTCCGACACGACACCCATAATAAAACAAAAGCTGTCTATTACGAGACAGGGATTTGCCGCTCACATCTGCCGTAATCACTGTTGGAGGAGACAATTGTATGCGTCTCCAGTAATTAGAAGCGACCTGACACAGTCGTTTGCCATCCGGCTGCCCGTCAGCATAATTCAGCCACGACTTACCATCACGTTCAATGCAATGCACAGCCGGACACCCACGAACATTATAAAAGACCAAACTACGTTCCGGACGATTCATCCAACTACTTGACACATGTCCTATAACCAGTATCAACAGACAAGATAAACTGATCATTAAATGACAGGCGCGTCTTTTTCTTGTATAGTGCAGAAACAATATAAAAAACAAATACATGCCAACCACTTCCCACACATACAGCCAGATATTATCAATAGAAGAATAAGGTAATTGTTCTATCCATCGTACAAACCCGTTAAGAAACTTCAGCAGACTGTTACAGCCTCCTGCAATCAGCGTCTGAAGCATATTGAAAGGTGTCAGCAAGAGCATCAGAACGGCAACATATAATATAATAGTAACCAAAGGAACCACTACCAGATTGGTCAGCAGGAAATGAGTGGAAAAACGGGAAAAATAAAAGATGACTAAAGGAGCAGTTCCCAACTGGGCTGAAACCGACACAGTCATTAACCCCCAGATCTGTCTACCCAGCCAGCTTTTTACCGGAAAAAGAGCATATAAGCGTTTCTGAAACAACAGAATAGAAACTACAGCTACAAAAGAGAGCTGAAATCCCACGTCGAACAGCCACACCGGATGAAACAGCAACATCCACCAAGCAACAGCAGCCACCGTATTCAATGAAATTGTCTGACGGCCGAACATACCGGCAATAGCCAATATGGAACACATACAAACAGCACGAACTACCGAAGGAGAAAGCCCTGTAAAAAAAGCGAAAGCTCCCAGCATCAGTAAGACAAGAAGAGAACGGATACATCTTCCCCAACATCCTATCAGTGCCAGCCATTTCAGAGAAAAAGAGAGCAACATGTATAGCAGACCGATATGCAAACCGGACAGCGCCAACACATGGCTAGCTCCAGACACAGAATAGCTTTCACGGATCGATTCACTCAATTCTGTCTTATCGCCAACAGTCAGAGCCGAAAGTACAGCCAGCTCGTCTCCCTCAAAACCTAATCTTTCGTACAGTGAAATCAATCTATCCCGATAAGAACGTGCTAAAACATGTGCCGAAAGCGAAGGTTTTTCCGAAATCCGTATCCATTTGCCGGACGCAACATAGCCAGTGCCACACACTCCCTGCCGCATCAGATAACGTCCATAATCAAATTCATCAAAATTCTTACCATTTATTGGAGGAGCTATACGTGCAGACACCCATAATTTATCACCGGCATGCAGGCTTGTTACCAGCGAATCAGGAGCAATATAGAGCAGTGCTTTCTTTTTCAATGGGCATACCAGAGAGGAATCACGATACTCTTCCACGTCAACACGACAAAGATAAGAACGCTCCTTTTGTTCCGGATCATCAGTTAGTTGTACCTTATATACCGTTTCCTTTTCCGGCAGAGAACATACCGATTGCTGTAATTGCCAAGTGACAGCCACCCATCCTCCCACCACACAAAGAGCAGAGACAGCTATTCCAAAGCACCAGCGGAGAGAGTAATGCCGAAAGAAATAACTAACTACCGTAAGCAGAGATAATGCAATCAGAAGAATAACAGATAACCGAAGATCTGTTTCTTTGGTAAAGAACAGGTCTCCACAAAAAACGCCTGCCATCCACGGGATAAGCAGGCGTATATAAGGATATTTATGTAAATAACCGTAATCCAATCCTGCCAATTACAAAGCGTGCAACTGACGGATCATGCTTTCAGGATCAGGAGCACCGAATATAGCATTTCCCGCCACCAGAGCATCAGCTCCAGCTGCCACCAATCGTGCCCCAGTCTCCAGATTCACACCACCGTCAACCTCAATCAAGGCTTCAGAACCGGTACGTTCAATCAGAGCCTTGAGCTCACGCACCTTCTCTACAGAATGTTCTATAAATTTTTGTCCTCCAAAACCGGGATTGACACTCATGATAAGTACCATATATACATCCTGAATAATGTCCTGCAACAAAGAAACAGGTGTCGCAGGATTAATGGTTACCGCAGGAAGCATTCCGGCCTCTTTTATCTGCTGCACCACCCGATGAAGATGAGGACACGCCTCGTAGTGTACATTCATAATCCGGGTGCCCAATGCTTTTACCTCCGGAATAAACTTCTCAGGATTAACAATCATCAGGTGTACGTCCAATGGTTTTTGAGTCAGCTTTGTCACATATTTCAAAACAGGAAATCCGAAAGAGATATTAGGGACAAACACACCGTCCATAATGTCGATATGCACCCATTCCGCTTCACTGCGGTTTACCATTTCAATGTCTTTTGCCAGATGTCCGAAGTCTGCCGACAAGATGGAAGGAGAAATTATTGGTTTCATTGAATTTTGAGTTTAAAGTTTATACCATTTTACATTTATCGGAGATGGAATATCCACGCAGCAGTTCATCTGTTTTCAAACGTTTCTTTGCCGGAAGCTGCAATGAAAGGATGGAGATAAATCCGTCATTGGCTGCAACTTTCAGGTATTTTTTCCCGTCAGTCACCACTGTACCCGGTGCCAACTGATGAGACTCATACACTTTTTCCGACTCAAAGATTTTCACGACTACCGTCTTTCCTTCTGCATCAGTCAGTTCGGTCCATGCAGCAGGATAAGGAGACAGCCCGCGGATGAAATCATAGATTTTCTTTATCGGCTGGTTCCAGTCTATACGGCAGGTGTCTTTAAAAATCTTCGGTGCTGGCCTCAACTCGCCAACCACAGCCATTTCTTCCTGAGGAATAGGCTTCACAGCTCCTGCTAATATGGCATCTACTGTCTGAGTCACCAGCGAGCCACCTAACATCATCAGTTTATCATGTACAATTCCCACATTATCCGTTTCTTCAATTGGCACACGTACTTGCTGAATCACCTCTCCTGTATCAATCTCATGTTTCAGAAAGAAGGTAGTGATTCCGGTTTCCGTATCCCCGTTTATCACAGCCCAGTTGATAGGAGCAGCTCCACGGTACTGAGGCAACAAAGAGGCATGAAGATTAAATGTCCCCAACCGTGGCATATTCCATACAACCTCAGGCAACATACGGAATGCCACTACAATCTGCAAATCAGCGTTCCAGTCTCTCAATGCCTGTACAAAGGTTTCGTCCTTCAATTTTTCTGGTTGCAATAAAGGCAGGTTGTGTTCCAAAGCATATTGTTTGACGGGCGAGAACTGTATCTTATGTCCTCTGCCTGCCGGCTTATCGGGCATGGTAATAACTCCCACCACATTATAGCCTCCTTCTATCAGGCGTTTTAAAGGTTCTACAGCGAACTCCGGAGTGCCCATATATACGATACGGAGTGACGCCTTATCGGCTGTACATACCTTATTATCATTCATATCATTCATGTTTTTTTTTGAGTTAACGAGTTACAACTCTCTCTTTCAACTTAAAGACTAAAGAACTTATAAACTTAATTATTCATCCGAAAAATGTACCAACACTTGTCGATACGAATTAAATATCTTCGATTTGGAGACAAAACCTTTATAATGGCCCTCTTCATCTACTACAGGCAGATTCCATGCCTTTGTGTCGTCAAATGTCTGCATCACCTGTTCCATGCCGTCGGTATCGATAATCTTTGCCGGAGCAGAGGTCATCAGTTTGTTGACTGTGAAACGGTGATACAGCTCCTGACGGAACATAATGTTACGTATATCATCCAGCAGCACCAGTCCCAGCAGTTCTTTGGTTTTCACATCTGTAACCGGAAACACATTCCGATGCGAAGAAGCAATTGCCTTTACTAGCTCTCCCAAATCCATTTCCGGATGCACTTCCACAAAATCTGTCTCCACCACATTTTCCATCTTCATCAGTGTCAGCACAGCTTTGTCCTTATGATGAGTAAGCAACTGGCCTTTCTTAGCCAAACGCATGGAATAGATACTGTGTGGCTCGAACACAATAATAGTCAGATAAGAACTGACAGATACAATCATCAACGGAAGAAACAAATCGTATCCACCAGTCAGTTCAGCAATCAGGAATACACCTGTCAACGGAGCATGCATCACCCCGCTCATCACTCCCGCCATACCGAGCAAGGCAAAGTTCTTTTCGGTCAGATGTGTAAAAAATCCCAGTTCGTTATTAAAATGCGAGAAAACAAATCCGGCAATACAACCCAGATAAAGCGAAGGAGCAAAAATACCACCGCAACCACCTCCTCCGTTCGTCGCACTGGAGGCAAAGACTTTTGTCAGAATAATCAACAGCAAGTAAACCAACAGCAGATTTCCGTGTCCATAGAAAATAGAGTTGTTCATTACCGTATTCCACTCTTCGGCCGTACGTCCGTTCAGCAACAGTTCTATCGTGTCATATCCTTCACCATAAAGCGGAGGAAACAGGAAAATCAGTACACTCAGCATCACTCCTCCAAACAGAAGTTTCTTATAAGGATGATTCAGCCTACCGAAAATTCCCTCTACCGAATTCATAGCACGGGTAAAATACAACGAGACCAGTCCACAGAAAATTCCCAGCAGAATCACATACGGAATTCGGTGAAGGTCGAAAGCTGCATCCAGATGAAAGCGGAACATCGCCTCTGTTCCTGTTGTAATATAAGAGAGTGTAGCTGCCGTTACCGAAGTTATCAGCAAAGGAAGCAGAGAAGACATGGTAAGATCGATCATCAATACCTCCAGCGTAAACACCAGTCCGGCAATTGGGGCTTTAAAAATACCTGCCACTGCACCAGCGGCTCCACATCCCACAAGCAACATCAATGTGCGATGTTCCATCCGGAACATGCTCCCCAGATTCGATCCGATAGCCGAACCGGTCAGCACAATAGGCGCCTCGGCTCCTACCGATCCTCCGAAGCCGATGGTAATGGCACTGGCAATGGTAGACGACCAAATATTATGCCGCTTGATACGCCCCTGACGACGGGAAATAGCATACAGGATTTTGGTCACTCCATGACTGATATCATCCTTCACAATGTTCCGTACAAACCATCCGGCAAGGAAAATACCCACCACCGGATAAACCAGATAAAGATAGTTGGCCTCGGTAGTATCAAAGTTTTCCGTCAGGAAGTTCTGTATCTCGTGAATCAGGAATTTCAATATCAATGCAGCCAAAGCTGTAAAAATGCCCACTAGAAAGCTCAATATCAAGATAAACTGCTTTTCTTTGATATTCGCCTCCCGCCATTTGATACAGCGCTGCAACAGACTCTCTTTTTCTTTTTCCATCTATACGCAATTCTCCTTTCCTGCTATTCACGAATCACTTTCACCACTCCGCCTTTACCCAGCTTAATGATGCTCGAAGGTTTCGGGCGGCTCATGTCGTCCTGCCGGTAGGTCACAATATAATCCACGGCAGCCTTTATTTCTTCACTGATTTCGCTGAAATTGGCAGCTCCCGGTTGCCCGCTGATGTTGGCAGAAGTAGAAACAATCGCCTTACGGAACTGCTGGCACAAGCGACGCGAAAACTCTTCGTTTGTCACACGGATACCCACACTACCGTCTTCGGCAAGCAGGTTCGGAGCCAGATTGCGTGCTCCCGAATAGATAATAGTCAGAGGTTTCTCCGACAGTTCAATCAAGTCCCATGCCACATCGGGGACATCATCCACATAGAAATCTACCTTCACGGGTGTATCAACCAGTACCAGCATCGCCTTGCTGTCGGCACGTTTCTTTATTTCATACACCCGGCGTACAGCCTCTTCGTTGGTGGCATCGCAGCCTATCCCCCACACCGTGTCTGTAGGATAAAGGATTACGCCTCCCTCGTTCATCACCTGACAGGCTTTCTTAATATCTTCTATCATTTTTTCTATTGATTTCGGTTGAGAATAATACGCAAAAGTATCACTTTCAGCCGACTCTTGGAAATTTATGCGGAACTTTTCTGCACGTTCAACCATTGCTCTCGCCATTGCGATATAAACAAGCACGTCTCTTCGCGATATTAAATAATCCCCTCCTTGTACATATTATCCATTTTTCTCCTACAAATTATTTCGTATCACTCAGGTAATCCTTTCGTATCACTTAAGTAATACGAAAGAATCACTATTGTGATACGAACGTTCAACTTAAGTGATACGAAATAAATTCTAAAAGGAAGGGGAATAATATTACCAGACTCACAGATTAAAGATGTCTGCCCCGTATGCTGTACATACCTTCCCGGGAAACATACGAATATTTCACGAGAATTTCACAAAAGGCCCTAAATAAAAAAGCAAGCAAAAAGAAAACAAAAGATTTTAATTTATTACCTTTGCACCATTCTAAGTAAAAAGATAAAAGGAAAACAATCATGGAAGAAATCATATTCCATCACACATTACCCATACAGCTTCGGTTCAACGATGTCGACAAATTCGGTCATGTCAACAATACGGTCTATTTTTCATTCTACGATCTGGGAAAAACGGAATATTTTGCCTCCGTCTGTCCGGGAGTAGATTGGGAGAAGAACGGCATTGTGGTAGTGCATATCGAAGCCAATTTCCTCCAGCAGATATTCGGTTCAGACCATGTAGCCGTACAGACTGCCGTGTCGGCTATCGGAACAAAGAGTTTCGACTTGGTGCAACGGGTGATTGATACGAAGACCAATGAGGTAAAATGTATCTGCAAGTCGGTAATGGTAGCTTTCGATTTAGAGAAACACGAATCCATGCCGCTGACTGAAGCATGGATAGAAGCTATCTGCCGGTTTGAGGGAAGGGATTTAAGAAAGAAAAAAGCGAACTAAAACCAAAGCCTCCACATATTCCCCCTCCGGAAGAAGATGTGGAGTGCCAATGGCGTTACCTTTATTTCCAATTCATACGGAAGCCATATATAGTAAGGAATTGAAGTTTTCCTAGAACTTTTCCGCCCACTCACGAAGCGACTGTTCGCTGATACGGTTGCATAGTTTTCCGCTCTGCCAACGAATTTCAGGATAAGTTTTTTTCAGCACAGACACACTGTTGCTTATAGAGCTACTGCCTGATGTGGCAAAAGGCACAACCACTTTCCCTTTCAAAGAATGGGCTTCAATAAACGTATTGATGACTCTTGGAGCCAAATCCCACCAGATGGGGTAACCAAGAAATATCAGGTCGTAATCGGCAATATTTTCTTTAGTGCCTTTCAGCGCCGGACGGGCAGCCTGATTGTCCATTTCTACGGAACTGCGTGATTTCTTGTTGTTCCAGTCGAGGTCTGCACTGGTATAAGGCTGTTCGGGCTGGATTTCATAAAGGTCGGCCGATGTTGCTGCCGCCAATTGCTTGGCAACTTTTGCCGTAGTGCCTGTTGCCGAGAAATAAGCAACAAGGATCTTTCTGTCTGATTGTTTCTGATTCATAGTCTGTTTCTGTTGTGCGCATGCGGCAACGGCGATTCCTACCACTGCCAGCAATGCAATGATAAATGTTTTCATTTTCAGTCTGTTGAGTTTACTATTTTCCAAGTTTATCATATTCCTCGTCTGTCACCGGTTCAAGCCATTCGTTAGAAGCATTCTCTCCCGGAACTTCGAAGGCAAGATGAGCAAACCAGCTGTCGGCAGCAGCTCCATGCCAGTGTTTCACGTTGGCAGGAATGTGAATCACCGTACCGGGCAGAATCTCCTGTGCCGGCTTTCCTTCTTCCTGATACCAACCACGTCCGGCAACACCGACCAGCATCTGCCCGCCTCCTTTGGTTGCCTTATGAACATGCCAGTTGTTTCTGCATCGGGGTTCAAATGTCACATTAGCAAAAGGAATCTGTGCATCGGAAATGGAAGCCAGATAGCTGTTGCCGATAAAATATTTGCTATACGCCGTGTTGGGCTCACCAATGGGAAAAATCATCTCGCGCTGAAAGGCTGCTTTGGCATCTGTCGCCGTCACATCTTCCGCCCAGACCTCTTTGGCAAGGCGGAAAGCCGCCCACGCTTTCGGCCATCCGGCATAAAAAGCAATGTGAGTAATGATTTCCGAGATTTCCGTACGGGTAATGCCATTCTGCTTTGCTGTCTGCAAATGGTAAGTAAGCGACGAATCGGTAATTCCCTGACTGATCAAGGAAGTAAGCGTCACGATGCTGCGGTCGCGCAGGCTGAGCAGGTCATTTCTACTCCATACTTCTCCGAAGAGAATGTCATCGTTCACACGTGCGAACTCCGGTGCGAAGTCTCCCAACTGGTCGCGCCCGGCTGTCTGTACAATTTTCTGTTGTGCCATACTACTATTAACTGTTAAAATACAAATGACTACAAATAAAAAGATTCTGTTCATAGAAATTACTTGTTTATTGAATATAATTTATGACCTTGTTATTCGGATTCAGCGGAATCTGATCGGAAAGAATCAGACTTTTGACCATATGTAATGTTCCTTTTTTATATTTCTGAAAATGCTCTGATGCAACATGCTTTTCGTATGCTTCCCGAGTGGCATAAGTTTCAAGAATGGTCACCATACATGGGTTTTCCTTTTCCTGAACAGCATACATGGTCAGCACTCCGGGTTCTGTACACAAAGAGACTTCACCCACTTCGGCAGCATACTTTATATATTCATCCAAATATTGAGGATAGACCTCAATTTTTGACAAACGTACAATGCCATCAGCTTCCATCGGATATTTTATACACATTTTCATGTTCAAATCAGTCACATTAGCATTTGCTTTATAAGAATCCGGCTGAATCGCTACCGATTGGGCACACATCAGCAAGGAAATATTCCACAGAAGAAACAGAGACAAAACAACTTTCATTTTTATATTCTCCACAACCAAACCGTATTTTATATCTGTCCACAAAGTTAGAGGAATGATTATCTTGAATTACAACCCTAAAAAGGGATGTTTCTACCTTTTTTACTGATTCTGACCTCTATACTGGAAAGGAAAGTTGTTTTTATAACATCTATCCAGACACTAAAAGAGGAACAGAAAAAACTTAAAAAAGATAATTTAAGCAGTATCATGTAAGATGCTTGCCGTTTTTTTCGTACTTTTACAGCTTGTTGGAGAGATATGCCTTTTCCAGCACTTGAGAAAGAAAAAGAAAAAACAACATATATAATGAATCACAAATGGAATTATCTACCAATCACACCCGAACAGACAGAGATAAGCCAAACATTGGCTAAAGAACTGGGGATTCACCCAATACTTGGCCGATTATTGGTGCAAAGAGGCATCAAAAAGGCTTCTGATGCAAAAAGATTCTTCCGTCCACAATTGCCGGACTTGCACAACCCATACCTGATGAACGATATGGATGTGGCTGTGGAGCGCCTGAACAAAGCAATGGGAAGGAAAGAACGTATTCTGATTTACGGGGATTATGATGTAGACGGTACTACTGCCGTAGCGTTGGTCTACAAATTTATTCAACAGTTCTATTCGAACATAGACTATTACATACCCGACCGTTATGAAGAAGGGTATGGCATTTCGCAAAAAGGAGTGGATTATGCGGCGGAAACAGGTGTCAGCCTGATTATTGTACTCGACTGCGGAATAAAGGCTGTAGAAGAAATCACATACGCCAAGGAAAAAGGCATCGATTTCATTATCTGCGACCATCATGTACCGGATGATGTATTGCCTCCTGCCGTTGCTATTTTAAATCCCAAACGTCTGGACAATACCTACCCTTATACTCACCTGTCCGGATGCGGAGTGGGATTTAAGTTCATGCAGGCATTTGCCATCAGCAACGGCATTGAATTTCACCACCTAATTCCACTGCTCGATCTGGTAGCAGTCAGTATCGCTTCGGACATTGTACCCATCATGGGAGAAAACCGCATACTGGCATTTCATGGATTGAAACAATTGAACAGTAATCCAAGTGTCGGCATGAAAGCGATTATTGATGTATGCGGACTGTCAGAGCGGGAAATCACCATCAGTGATATCGTTTTCAAAATAGGGCCACGCATCAATGCCTCAGGACGAATCCAAAATGGGAAAGAAGCTGTAGACTTGCTGACAGAAAAAGACTTTTCGGTAGCGTTGGAAAAAGCAGGACAAATCAACCAATACAACGAAACAAGAAAAGACCTCGATAAAAATATGACGGAAGAGGCAAACCAGATTGTCAGCCATCTGGAAGGGTTGGCCAACCGTCGCTCAATTGTTCTCTACAACGAGGAATGGCACAAAGGAGTAATCGGTATTGTAGCCTCGCGACTGACCGAAATCTATTATCGCCCCGCAGTAGTTCTGACACGTACCAATGACATGGCTACCGGTTCGGCACGTTCCGTATCCGGATTTGACGTCTACAAGGCCGTAGAATACTGCCGAGACCTGCTGGAAAACTTCGGAGGACATACGTACGCCGCAGGCTTGTCTATGAAAGTAGAGAACGTAGAGGCATTTACGAAACGTTTTGAGGAATTTGTCGCCCAGCACATTCTGCCAGAGCAAACCAGTGCTGTAATCGACATTGACGCCGAAATTGATTTCAAGGACATCACTTCCCGTTTCTTCAACGATCTGAAGAAGTTTAACCCATTCGGTCCGGACAATCCCAAACCGGTATTCTGCACCCATCATGTGTATGACTATGGAACAAGCAAAGTAGTAGGACGCGATCAGGAGCACATCAAGCTGGAACTGGTGGACAACAAATCAAACAACGTGATGAACGGGATTGCCTTCGGACAAAGTTCGCATGTACGTTATATCAAAACCAAACGATCGTTCGACATCTGCTACACTATCGAAGAGAATACGCATAAACGAGGTGAAGTACAGCTTCTGATTGAAGACATAAAGCCTATTGAATAACTATCGGGAAATACTGAAACAATACTGGGGGTATGACTCCTTCCGTCATCTGCAGGAGGAGATCATTACCAGTATAGGTGAAGGAAACGACACACTGGGACTGATGCCCACCGGAGGAGGAAAATCCATTACGTTCCAGGTGCCTGCTCTTGCCAAAGCCGGATTGTGTCTTGTCATTACCCCTCTGATTGCGCTGATGAAAGATCAGGTGCAGAATCTGAGAAAACGGGGTATAAAAGCAACCGCAGTCTACTCGGGCATGACGCGGCAGGAAATTATCACCGCCCTCGAAAACTGCATATTCGGCGATTACAAATTTCTATATATCTCGCCCGAACGGTTGGACACGGAACTATTCCGTACCAAGCTCCGTTCCATGAAAGTCTCCTTGATTACCGTAGACGAAAGCCACTGTATCTCTCAATGGGGTTACGATTTCCGCCCGGCATACCTGAAAATAGCAGAAATACGCGAACTACTTCCCGGAGTGCCTGTACTGGCTTTAACAGCAACAGCCACCCCCGAAGTGGTAAAAGACATCCAGTTACGACTCGGCTTCCGCAAAGAAAATGTCTTTCGGATGAGTTTCGAACGGAAGAACCTGGCCTACATCGTCCGTCAGACAGACAACAAAAACGGAGAGTTATTACGCATTCTGAGAAAAATAAACGGAAGTGCCATTATTTATGTACGAAACCGGAGACGGACAAAAGAAGTCACCGAACTACTTATGGGTGAAGGAATTACCGCTGACTTCTACCATGCCGGGCTGGATAACGCCGTGAAGGATCTCCGGCAAAAAAGATGGCAAAATGGAGAAGTGCGAGTAATGGTAGCTACCAATGCATTTGGTATGGGAATCGACAAGCCGGATGTCCGTATTGTCATACACCTTGACTTGCCAGACTCTCCGGAAGCTTATTTTCAGGAAGCCGGTCGTGCAGGAAGAGACGGGGAAAAAGCATTCGCCATTATTCTATATGCCAAATCGGACAGAATTACACTACACAAGCGCATAGCAGACACCTTCCCGGAAAAAGAGTATATTCTTGATGTATATGAACATCTGCAATATTATTACCAAATGGCTATGGGAGACGGTTACCAGTGTGTACGTGAATTCAACTTGGAAGAATTCTGCCGAAAATTCAAGCACTTTCCTGTACCAGCCGACAGTGCACTGAAGATATTGACACAAGCCGGTTATCTGGAATATACCGACGAACAAGATAATGCATCACGCATCATGTTCACTATCCGGCGCGATGAATTGTATAAGCTACATGAAATGGGACCTGAAGCAGAAGCACTGATACAACTTATTCTCCGTTCCTATACAGGACTTTTTACAGACTATGCCTACATCAGCGAAGAAGCACTATCCATCCGTAGCGGTATGTCGCGCCAACAGATATATTCCATACTGACCACCTTGACCAAACGACGCATTGTCGACTACATTCCCCGAAAAAAAACACCTTATATTATATACACGCGCGAACGGATGGAACGGAATGAAATACATATCCCCCCCAGCGTATACGAAGAGCGGAAGGCACGTTACGAAGCCCGCATCAAAGCAATGGAAGAATATGTTACAACCGAACACATCTGTCGGAGCCGAATGCTGCTCCACTATTTCGGAGAAAAGAATGATCACAACTGCGGGATATGCGATGTATGCCTCAGCCAGCATCCTTCTTCCGACCACCACTCCCATGTCCCGTTTGAGCAAATGAAACAAGAAATAATCAAATTATTATCAAATCGGGAACTGACACCCTCAGGTATTGTAGAAGCATTACAATCTGAACCGGAAGAGACCGGTAAAGTACTCCGTTATCTACTGGAAGAAGGTGCATTGAAGATGGAAAACGGAATGCTTCATATTTCAAAATAAGTTGTTACATTTGCGGATAAAATAAACAAACAAAGAACTATGCCGAACTTCTTTAAATCATTCTTTTCCGGCAAAAGCGACACTCCGGAAAACGAAAAGCAGAAAAATGAGCAGAAAAAATTCGAAATATTCAAGTATGACGGATTACGTGCACAAAAAATGGGACGTGCAGACTACGCAGTCAAATGTTTCATTGAAGCACTCGCCATTGAGGAAGACTTTGAGACAATGGGCTACCTCAGCCAACTCTACATCCGGATAGGAGAAATAGAAAAAGCACGTGAACTATTAGAAAAAATGATTGCAAAAGAGCCCCATCTGACAGAGACCTTTCTGACATTGGCAAACGTATGTTATATGCAAGAAGACTACAAAGCCATGGAAGAAGCTGCCAGTAAAGCCATTGCTATTGAAGAAGGAAATGCCGCTGCACATTTTCTGTTAGGAAAAGCACGCAAAGGACAAGGAGATGACCTGATGACCATTGCTCACCTGACAAAAGCCATTACACTGAAAAATGACTTCATAGAAGCACGACTGATGCGTGCTGAAGCCTTGCTGCAAATGCACCAATATAAGGAAACAATGGAGGACATTGATGCCATATTGTCGCAAAATCCTGATGAGGAAACAGCCATTCTGATCAGAGGCAAAGTGAAAGAAGCACACAACCAACAAGAAGAGGCAGAGAACGACTATAAACAAGTAATAGAAATCAACCCCTTCAACGAACAGGCATATCTTTACCTCGGGCAACACTTCATCAATCAAAAGAAACTATCAGAAGCAATTTCACTTTTTGATGAGGCTATTGAATTAAATCCGAACTTTGCGGAAGCATACAAAGAACGAGGACGCGCCAAACTGCTAACAGGAGATAAAGAGGGCTCCATAGAAGATATGAAGAAAGCACTGGAGCTGAATCCCCAAAGCGAAGCTAAACTAAACGGAAAGTTTGACAATATAGAGTCTAAACAGGAAACGCTGCCAGGCATATTCTAACAAGCAAATTAATTTATCTATTCACCTATAAATAACAACATTATGAAAAGATTCTTTTTTTTACTCTGCATGGCTTTCTGCCTGTTAACAGCTAAAGCCCAGTTTTATGCAGGTGGTTCTTTTGCCTTTACTCACGATGACAATTCTGACCTAACCACTTTCATGATTGCTCCGGAAATCGGCTATAATCTGAATGACCAATGGTCCGTTGCTGCTGAACTTGGATTCAGTCACTATAGCGCTCACGATGTGTCTGCCAACGCTTTTCATTTCGCTCCGTATGCACGATGGAACTTCTTTAGCAAAGGCATTGTACGTCTTTTCCTTGACGGAGGTATGGGCATTTCAACAAGTAAAATAGAAGACCAAGACAGAGACAATGGTTTCGAAATCGGTATCAAACCGGGAATTGCGCTGGATCTGAACCAGCACTTCTCATTTATCACCAAATACGGTTTCGTAGGATTCAGAGACAACTACAGATACAATAACAGCGTATCCGGCATCAGTGCCAGCTCGGAAGACCTCTCCTTTGGTTTCATATATACATTCTGATTCCTCTCTCCGAAAAAGCCTAATACAAATAACAGTAATACATCAGGGTATGTCATCTGCAATAAAAAGCTGCCATGACATACCCTTCTTCTTTTATCCTCCTTCTCATCTTTGTCATTGCGTCGCTCTACCCACTGCTCAACATCCAAGAGTGGATAAAGGAGAGCCAGCCCATGACGACGATGTTAACGCTATATACAGAAAACGTAATGCCGCAGCTGGTAATCTCTCCGCAGGATACCTCCACCACTTGGCAAGAACTGCTACCACAAGTAATGAGTGCCACTTACTGGGGAGTTGTATTAATACTCAGCCTGCGTTTTCTTATTCAGTTGGCAAGCATCATCCGCCTACGGTTGCGTTCGCACAAGGCATCGATAGAGGGCAGGCAAGTCTATCTGCTAACCAAAGAAAACAGTCCGTTCTCTTTCTTTCGGTGGATATTCCTCTATCCCCAAGCAGACACGGAGAGCGAAATCATTACCCACGAGAAGACACACGTACGCCAATGGCACTCTTTCCCGGAGGACTAAATAAATGTATAGAATACATTAACAAAAACATGATTTATCCGGAAGAAGCAATAAAGAAAAACATGCAAGGAAGAACCATCCTTCAGTTCATTATCAATAAAGACGGAAGTGTATCCGATATTGAGGTAGCCAGAAGCAGTGGTTCTGAACTATTGGACAATGAAGCCATCCGGGTAGTCAAATCGATGCCTAAATGGACACCGGGAGAGGATAAGGGTAAGAAAGTAGACACCATGTTTACTATGCCATTCATGTTTAGAATCAGCTAAACAAGCCATTTCAAGATGTTGCCATCCAACAGTTGCGACGGCAGCATCCTCTGAACAGGTTTACAACCATAACTCCCAAATTGATTTACAAACCAACAAACAACCAATCTCTCTAAAGGAATGAAGATTAGCAACTCTGAGCAAATTCTTCATTCCTTTTTCTTTATATATTGTTTATAGTTATATCTTTGTCCGTGATAATCAAACCATCAGACAGATGAAAAAGCTTACATGGATTGTCATGCTCCTAGTATATACAGTCTGTACATTACAGGCAAAGGACAGGGTTTTCAAACGTCCTCCCTTTGTTGCATGGAGTTCCTCAAGCATTGAAATTGATAAGATTGTAGCCGGAGATACTGCAACAACTGTATATATAAAAGCCTACCAGCACCCCCACAACGGAATAAGAATAGCAACAGGTAGTTTTCTGCGCGACAACAACGGACAGATTTATCCCATCCGAAAAGGAGTTGGCATCACACTGGACAAGGAACTCCGGATGCCGGACAGTGGGAAAGCCGAGTTCCAACTGATATTTCCACCGATACCTAAAGACGTGACTGCACTGGATTTCTCGGAAGGAGATTTCGACGGTGCCTATCAGATATGGGGCATACAGCTCGGCAAAAAGACCTCCAGCCGAGAAGCATTGCCCCAAAAGACAGTGTGGAAGGACAGGAAAAGCCCCTTGCCTGTTCCAGCGTTCAGATATGGAACTGCCGTGCTTAAAGGCCGGATATTGAACTACCGTAAAGAGTTTATGAGCAGTTTCCGTCTGCATGTAGGAGGGTTCTTTCTGAAAGAAAATCCGTCGGACGGGGAACGCATCAATATCAATCCCGACGGGACATTCCGGACAGAACTGAAAGTCGCTAACGTCACCAATGTATACATCTACCATCCTACAGCAGGCAACTTACATTGCTTCATCGCTCCCGGTGAAGAGACCGAACTTATCATCAACATCCAAGAGCTTTGCCGGCGGCAATCACGTCTGCATCAGAGTGCCCGCCCATACGGTGAGCCGGTCTATTTCCGGGGTTTTTTAGCCGGACTGCAACAGGAGTGGCTGTCAGACACCATCACGCTGTTCCCGTTTCATTCCATTCAGGAGTTAAAAGGGAAAACTCCCGAGGAATACAAAAAGATGCTGTTCACCAATCTGGCCGGCAAGCGCAAAGAGATTGAAAAGAAAAAATGCAGTCAGGCACTGAAAGAACTGTTCGCCATCAATCTGGAAATAAACACAGCCGGCAACCTTCTCAACATGGAATCCAATCTGAAAATTGCCAACCAGCAAGATTCCACCCTCCACATACCCGAAGGATATTACGACTCTCTGCAGGAATTTACGCTGCTTTATACTCCCAAAGCCATCTACGGAGACAACTACCATCAGCTGTTAAGCGCCATCAATCATTTTTCTGACAGGCAGAGCAACTTACTTCCTGATTCTGTCACAGCGGGAGGTATATTGTCCGAACAGCTGGCCGTCGAACGGATGTTCCGCTCCATCAGCCACTTCACTCCACTGGGTGAAAAAGAGAGAAACAAGCTCCGTTCCTTTTCTTCAGGCGAAGCCTATGAGGAACTGCTGGGAGCCGCCAACACAAGACTGTTACACACTATCGAACTCCACAAGAAGAAAAGCGGATTCACCATCAACGAGACTGGCGACGTCGTAAACGAACAGCTGTTTGCTTCCATTCTCTCCAAATTCCGGGGGCAGGTGCTGCTGGTCGATTTCTGGGCTACATGGTGCAACCCATGCCGCATGGCAAACAAAGCCATTCTTCCCATGAAAGAGGAACTGAAAGACAAAGACATCACTTATCTCTATATCACCGGCGAGACTTCTCCCAATGAGGTATGGAAAAAGATGATCGGAGATATTCACGGAGAGCATTTCCGGCTGAAAGACTCACAGTGGGAATATCTAATTGAGGATCTCGGAATAGAAGGCGTACCCACCTATTTCATCGTCGACCGCGAAGGAAACATCACCTACAAGCAAACCGGCTTTCCGGGTGTAACTATCATGAAAAAACAGCTGATAAAAGCGCTGAAATAAAGCACCCACTACCCCGTTTGTCGGGAAAGGTTAGCTGACACGTTGGCTAACCTTTCCCAACAAATGCCTCTAATATGGGGTATTTCCATCCCCTTTTTCCCTCTGTTCCTGCTACCCAATCCATACATTTTCAACAAAAACCAAGGCAGGTATCTTTCTTTTTTCGTATTTTTGTCCCGATATGCGCATTTAATCAGAAAAAGCATTATCAAAAAAACGATGAGAGTAATTGATTTAATACATAGTAGCGAAAAAACAGCTTTCTCGTTCGAGATTCTTCCCCCACTGAAGGGAACCGGTATAGAGAAGCTATATCAGACTGTCGAAACTCTTCGGGAGTTTGATCCGAAATATATCAATATCACTACCCACCGCAGCGAATATGTCTACAAGGATCTGGGGAACGGGCTCTTCCAGCGTAACCGGCTGCGCCGACGTCCGGGAACCGTAGCCGTGGCAGCTGCCATACAGAACAAGTATAACATAACGGTAGTCCCGCACATTCTGTGCAGCGGATTCACACGCGAAGAGACTGAATATGTCCTGCTCGACCTGCAATTCCTCAACATCACCGACCTGCTGGTGCTGCGCGGCGACAAGGCAAAGCACGAATCTGTATTTACTCCCGAAGGAGACGGATACCATCACGCCATCGAACTTCAGGAACAGATCAATCAGTTCAACAAAGGAATTTTTGTCGACGGTTCGGAAATGAAAGTGCCTTCCATACCATTCTCATACGGAGTGGCATGCTATCCGGAGAAGCACGAAGAAGCCCCGAACATGGAGTCGGACCTCTATTGGCTGAAGAAGAAAGTAGAAACCGGCGCCGAATATGCTGTGACACAGCTGTTCTACGACAACCGGAAATACTTCAGGTTTGTAGAGCAGGCAAAAGCAGCCGGCATCAATGTCCCTATCATCCCGGGCATCAAACCTTTCAAAAAACTGTCGCAGCTAAGCGTTATCCCCAAAACGTTTAAAGTAGACCTGCCCGAAGAGCTGGTAAAAGAGGTGGAAAAATGCAAGGACGACACGGAAGCGGAACAAGTAGGTGTGGAATGGTGTATACACCAGTGCAAGGAACTGATGGCACATGGAGTGCCCAGCATCCATTTCTACTCTATCGGTGCTGTAGACAGCATCAAAAAGGTAGCAAAAGAGATTTATTGAATTTAGTTCTTTTATTTTTTTGAGTTCAGCAAGGTCATAATCACCGCACCGCCTCAACTCAAAAACTTAAAAGCTCAAAAACTTAAAAAACAGTGTTTTTCAAAGACGTAATCGGACAGGAAGAGAGTAAACGGCTGCTCATTCAGGAGGTACGTGAGAATCGGATTCCCCACGCCAGACTCATCTGCGGCCCCGAAGGGACGGGCAAAATGCCATTGGCCATTGCCTATGCGCGCTATATCTGCTGCACCAACCGTGGAGAGCATGATGCATGTGGAGTTTGCCCCTCGTGTGTGAAGTTCAACAAGCTGGTACATCCCGACCTGCACTTCGTTTTTCCGATCGTCAAAAGTGCCAAAGGCAAACGAGAGATTTGTGATGACTACCTGGCCGACTGGAGAGAATTTGTACTGAACAATCCCTATTTCAGTCTGAACCACTGGCTTACAGAGATGGAGGCTGAAAACTCACAAGCCATCATCTATGCCAAAGAGAGCGATGAGCTCATGAAAAAGCTCAACCTGAAATCGAGCGAAGGAGGATTCAAAATCACCATCATCTGGCTGCCCGAAAAGATGCACCCGGTTTGTGCCAACAAGTTGCTGAAGTTACTGGAAGAGCCTCCTGCACAAACGTTGTTCCTACTTGTTTCGGAAGCTCCGGATCTGATATTACCTACCATCATCAGCCGGACACAGCGAATTAATATCCGAAAGATAGACGAGAACGATATTGCCACAGCACTGCGGGACAAATATAGCATCCAGCCTGCCGACAGCCTTTCCATTGCGCACCTAGCCAATGGCAATTTCATCAAAGCACTGGAAACCATCCATCTGAACGAAGAGAACAAACTGTTCTTCGACCTGTTTGTCAGCCTGATGCGTCTCTCCTACCAACGGAAAATCAAAGAGATGAAGCAATGGAGCGAACAAGTAGCCGGTATGGGACGGGAACGGCAAAAAAGCTTCCTGCAATACTGCCAACGGATGATCCGGGAAAACTTCATCTACAATCTGCACCGAAGCGAGCTGAACTATATGAGCATGGACGAACAGAACTTTGCCACCCGCTTTGCTCCTTTCGTCAACGAACGCAACATTTTCGGCATCACACACGAACTGAGCGAAGCACAGATACACATCGAACAGAACGTTAATCCAAGAATGGTATTTTTCGACTTCTCGCTGAAGATGATTGTATTGCTGAAACAGTAGACAAGTTGACAAGTTAACGAGAGAATGAGAGAAAAAAGAGAATTTAAAGTTTAAAACAATATATAATATATATAGACTATAAAATAACAGAGTATGGACTATAAACTACATAACGGAGGAGGCGGACTTTGCTGCAAAGGATGCTCCCGACAAGATAATAAGCTGAATACGTACGACTGGCTGGCCGACATTCCGGGTAATGCGGAAGAGTGTGACATGGTGGAAGTACAATTCAAAAACACCCGAAAAGGATACTTCCGCAACAGCAATAAAATCAAACTGGAGAAAGGAGACGTGGTAGCGGTAGAGGCTACACCGGGACACGACATCGGTGTTGTTACCCTGACCGGAACGCTGGTAAGGCTGCAAATGCGGAAAGCCAACCTGAAACCGGATGCCGAAATAAAAAGAGTGTACCGGAAAGCAAAACCGGTGGACATGGAAAAATACCATGAGGCTAAAGCCAAAGAGCACGACACAATGATCCGTGCACGTCAGATAGCACTCAATCTGAACCTGAATATGAAGATTGGAGACGTGGAATATCAGGGAGACGGCAACAAAGCCATTTTCTACTACATAGCCGATGAACGGGTAGATTTCCGCCAACTGATCAAGGTACTTGCCGAAGTGTTCCGCGTGCGTATCGAGATGAAACAGATCGGTGCACGTCAGGAGGCCGGACGTATCGGTGGAATCGGTCCTTGCGGACGTGAGCTGTGCTGTGCCACTTGGATGACCAGTTTCGTATCTGTCTCTACGAGTGCCGCACGCTATCAGGACATTTCGCTGAATCCGCAGAAGCTTGCCGGACAGTGTGCCAAGTTGAAATGCTGTCTGAACTACGAGGTAGACTGCTATGTGGAAGCACAGAAACGCCTGCCGTCGAAAGAAATAGAGCTGGAGACCAAAGACGGTGTGTTCTATTTCTTCAAGGCAGATATCCTGAGCAATCAGGTAACTTACTCTACAGACAAAAGTATTCCAGCCAATCTGGTAACTATCAGCAGCCGAAGAGCTTTCGAGATTATCTCGATGAACAAAAAAGGTATAAAGCCCGACAGCCTGCTGGAAGAAGCAAACAAAGCCGAACCTAAAAAACCGGTAGACCTGCTGGAACAAGAGAGCGTTACCCGTTTCGACCGCAATAAAAAGGAAGGAAGCGGAAGCAAAAACAAAAAGAAGAAAAAGAAAGGAAACAATAATCCTGCTGCCCAACAAACAGCATCCAACAACGGAAACAATAAAGAAGGCAAAGAAAACGACAAGGAAAAGGAAAAGGATAAAGAAAAGGGAAAAGAGAACAAACCCCAAAACAACAACCGGAACAAGGGGCAGAACAAGAAAAACGGTGAACGTCCTCAGAATCAACGCCCGCCCAAACAAGAAAAGAACAAAGAACAAGAGAAGCCTCAGAATAATGAGAAACCTGCTCAAGACTAGTCTGTTGGGATTGGCAGTATGTCTATCGGCTGCCTGCGACAAACATATAGTGTACCACTCTTACCATTCTCTTTCCACAGAAGGATGGGAAAAGGGTGATACACTCTTTTTTCAGATTCCGATAAGCGATTCCATTCCTCCGACACTCCACCTCTTTACCGAAATACGCAACAGAACCGACTATCCATACCGCAACCTTTACCTGTTCATCAGCCAAAACTTACAGGACTCCACAACCTACCAGACAGATACCATCTGCCTTTCACTGACCGATTCTGTCGGAAACTGGAAAGGGAAAGGATGGGGAAGCATCTATCAGTCGGAAACATTCATAAAGTCCATCCGTCCGTTGAAACCGGGTAACTATTCCCTTTGGATAAGAAGCGGAATGAAAGATGAAATTCTGAAAGGAATCAATGACATCGGGATGCGGATAGAGAAGAATGAAGAATGAAGAATAGATTCGTTTACCAATATAAATCTGTCATCACACCACTCTTCACATCACACTGGCAGCACAATTCTCCTCGCCGAGGTTTATAGCCTTCGATTACGACCTGCATCCAGCCGCAGGAAAATAAACAATAAAATCGTGAAACCCCACAGAGAAGAACCTCCGTAGCTAAAGAAAGGAAGAGGTATGCCGATAACGGGGGTCAGTCCAAGTACCATCCCAATGTTTATGAACAAATGGAAGAGGAAAATGCTGGCCACCGAATAACCGTAGACACGGGCAAACGTTGAGGTCTGCCTCTCCGACAAAAAAATAAGCCTCAGAATAAAAATAAGAAAAACAATCAGCACAGCCGAAGAGCCGATGAATCCCTGCTCCTCACCTACGGTACAGAATATAAAGTCGGTATCCTGTTCGGGTACATACTTCAACTTTGTCTGAGTTCCATTCAGAAATCCCTTTCCAGTCAGTCCCCCAGATCCTATGGCAATCTTTGACTGATTCACATTGTAACCGGATCCCATCAGATCTTCTTCCATGCCCAACACTACCTTGATACGTATTTGCTGATGGGGCTTCAATATATTATTAAACACATAGTTACTGGAATATAAAAAGCCTATGGAAAAGACTGCAAACAGAGCTATTAAAGCATAGCTACGCTGACGCTCACTCAAGGAAAGGTATAATAAATACCCAATTGTCAACAGGCATAGTCCCCACTGTACCCAAGCCAGATTGAAATGAACAACATATTCGGAAATCAGATAAGCCACAAGCAGTGCCGACAGATTCACCCCGATAATGTTTCTCACAGGCTCCCACTTTTTCCGATAAATCCATACCATTATACCGGGAAACAGCAGAATCAGTGTCAATACCACAAATTCGCCCAAAGATGTAGGAGTGTCAGCTATATTGACCTCGCCAAACCGGATGCCGACAATAAAATAAAGCACAGCACAAACACCGGCAAACAAGACTACACCGGGCATTCCCTCACGGTACAGAACCAAGAAAAACGCTAAATATACCAGTGCCGAACCAGTCTCCTTCTGTCCGATAATCAGTAACATGGGAAGAAAGATAATCAGCCCCAACACCAAAGCACACTTCTCTTTCTTGATGGAAAAAGAATAAGAATTCATGTATTTGGCAAGGGCCAATGCTGTAGCAAATTTAGCGAACTCAGCCGGCTGCAGACTGACTGGTCCCATTACAAGCCACGAACGTGAACCTTTCGTATCCGGAGCAATGAAAATAGTGACAATAAGCAAAAGAATAAGGCCTATATAGATGATGTAAGCAAACATATCATACATGCGGTCTTCTAACATCAATAGTACAAAACCTAGTCCGAACGAACAGGTAATCCAGACGAACTGCTTACCGGCACTAGTAGAGAAGTCCAGAAAGTCGCGGTCGCCGTAGTCATAACTTGCTCCGCAGATGCTAAGCCATCCTGCTATTACCAACAACAAGTATATGCAGATGGTTACCCAATCCAATGTCTTCCACAAACTATCGTTCCTCGTTACCATAGAATATAACCCTGTTACTTATTTCCTCTGCAATTAATTCATTCTCGGGAGACAGTTTTCCTTTCAGATACTGTTCCATCATCAAAGCCCCGATTGGCACTCCATAAGTAGCTCCCCATCCTCCGTTCTCAACATATACCACAATAGCAATCTTAGGCTTATCCATTGGGGCAAATCCCATAAAGGCAGAGTGGTCGTGCCCTTTATTCTGAGCTGTACCCGTCTTTCCGCATGCCTCTACATCCGGAAGCATTGCTGAAAGCATCCGGCAAGTTCCTCCCGTTGCGGCAGCCCGCATTCCTTCGACCACCGATTCATAATGTCTTTTCTCAATCTTTGTATAACGAGGGAAACGATAAATACTGTCCAGTTGACAATCCTGAATTTCCCGAACAATGTGAGGAGTAATAAAATATCCACGATTGGCAATCGTAGCTCCTAAGTTAGCAATCTGCAAAGGAGTTGCCGTAATTTCGCCCTGCCCTATGGAGATACTGATAACGGTAAGTCCGTTCCAACGTTTATTATAAGCCTTATCATAATACTGTGCATTAGGAATGAATCCCCGACTCTCACCTGGCAAGTCCACTCCAAGGCGATAACCAAATCCCTGAGCTACCATGTGATCTTTCCACACGGTAATAGCCTTTTGTGGTGAACCATATTTACGGTCACCTATCATACGGAACAATCCCCAGCAGAAATAAGCATTACAAGAGGTTGCAATAGAAGGGACCAATGGTAATGGAGAACCATGTGAGTGACACCCCACAGTTAATCCCCGATAATGAAATCCCCGCGAACAAGGGAAAGCAGGACTGTCTTTACTCACAATTCCCTCTTGCAGGAATGTCAATCCCTGTGCCGTTTTGAAAGTCGAACCCGGAGGGTATGTTCCTGTCAGAGCACGGTTCAGCAATGGTTTCATTTTATCACGCTGAAGCATCAGATGGTTCTTCCCACGCTGGCGTCCAATCATCAGATGCGGATCAAAATTAGGTGAAGAAACCATGCAAAGAATTTCTCCGGTCTCTGGTTCAATGGCCACAATACTGCCTATTTTATTTTTCATCAGCCTTTCTCCCAACATCTGTAAGTCAATATCCAGGCCTAATGTCAGGTTCTTCCCAGGAACAGACGGACGATCACACTTACCATCCATATAGTTTCCCTGAATACGTCCATGAGCATCACGAAGCAAAATCTCAACCCCCTTCTCCCCACGCAGATATTTTTCATATGACTTTTCCACTCCAGAGACTCCTACATAATCTCCCCGGATATAATATCCTTCTTCATCCTTTTCAAGCGCCTTGGATGAAATTTCCCCAATATCACCCAAGACATGAGCTGCTACATCATATGAATATTGCCGGATTGTACGACGTTGTACATAAAAGCCTCTGAATTTAAACAGTTTCTCCTGAAAGACACCACATTCTTCTGCCGAAAGCTGTGACATAAATACCTGATTAGTATAAGGAGAATAACCCGGATTACGACGGCGATCCTTCATCTCACTCATTATCTGCAGGAACTGATCTGATGTTATTCCAAGCGATCTGCACAAATCAAGTGTATCCAGATTCTCAATTTCTTTTGGAACAACTGTTATGTCATAGGCAGGTTGGTTAAAAACAAGCAATTTCCCATTACGGTCATAAATTGCGCCACGAGAAGGATACTGAATCTTATTCAAGAAAGCATTATTGTCTGCATTTTTTTTATAATCATCCGTCATAATCTGTAATACAAACAAACGAACGATATAAATCAGTACAATAGATAATGCTATTCCACCGATTACAAATTTTCTTTTTTCAAATCTATAATCTTTTGCCATCTTTATCTTCTTATTCCCTCAAGCGCAACAATACAAACGACAGTCAGAAAAGTACAGGCCACTATACGCAACAATAGCAACCAAATACTTGAAAAAGAGAAAAATTCTATCATCAGCAATGCTATAGCATGCACCAATGCTCCAGTCGTAACATATTTAAGAAAGGGACTGATACCCATTGTCTTAAACGATGGAACAATACTCTCCAACGTATCACGCGGCATATATAAACGAAGAATTGACGGACGAAGAAAAGCCAAAAGAACAGTTGACGCAGCATTCATTCCCGGAGTATCAGAAAAAAGATCAATCATCAAACCGAAGCAGAATCCCCACAACATCAGTTCGTTCCGAGATATCCCAGAAGGGAACTTAAGAATGAAACAAATATAAAGGAAAGGAGTAGCGATACCTGCAATATGGATATTATTCAGTATTAAAACCTGAAGCAATACCAATCCAACAAACCATCCAAACCTTTGTATATAAGTAATAATCATGGAATAACTTTTTGCTCTAATTCATTCTGTTCTTGTTGCCCACTCCGTTCAATAACCCGTACATCTCCAAGTTTACCGAAATCAGTAGCCAATTTTATCTTCAGCAAATAGGAAAGGCCATCGTCTGAATCGGCCATATCGTCCACGGTCCCAACCATAATACCCTCAGGAAAAACAGTTGAAAAGCCACTGGTAACAACTGTATCACCCAAACTAAACTCAGCGTGTCGGGGCAAATCTTTCAAATATGCATATTGTGGATCTCCATGGTCCCACTTCAAATAACCAAAGTATTCGCTACCTACAATCTTACAACTAATATTAGATTTGCTATTCAATGCAGAAATAACAACAGAGTAAGAAGGAGAAACCTCATACACAATACCCACTACTCCATTACCATCTACAACTCCCATTTCGGGCCGTATGCCAGCATCACTTCCCTGATCCAGTGTAATATAATTGTCTACCAGATTCAAACTGTTTTTAATGACATGAGCCTTAAACAATCTATATTCAGTTTGAGGAATCTCTTTAATTGCATGAATAGTCATTGAGTCTGCTCCATAAGCATTCAGCGCTTTCTCCAGATTACTAATCTGCTGTTCAAGCAACATGTTTCTATCAAGCAGATCTTCATTGACCGATTTTAAATGAAAATAAGAAGTAATTCCTCCCGAAATCTCATACACAGTCCCGACAACAGCATTGGCTGAAGTAAAAAACGCACTCTGCTGATAGCGGTTGAACCTGAATAACAAAACAAAACTGGCTACCTCTAACATAATGAAGAGGAACCAGTAATTGTATTTCAGCAGGAAATTGATTAAATTCCGCATCTTCTCCTTATCTCATCAAGAATGAGAAACGGTTTACATTCTTTAAAGCCACACCTGTTCCTTTGGCCACAGCATGCAAAGGATCCTCTGCTATATGGAAAGGTATGTTGATCTTATCAGTCAGACGCTTGTCCAACCCACGAAGCAACGCTCCACCACCAGCCAGATAAATTCCATTGTGGACAATATCAGCATATAGTTCAGGCGGCGTATTCTCCAATGCACTCAGAATCGCAGTTTCAATCTTAGAAATTGATTTCTCGAGACAGTGAGCTATTTCCTGATAGCAGACGGGGACTTCCATAGGCAAAGCAGTAATACGGTTCGGACCATGAACGATATAGTCTTCTGGGGCATCATCGCCCAATTCTGTCAATGCAGCACCGACATTTATCTTAATACGCTCCGCCATACGTTCACTGACTTTTACATTATGCTGACGGCTCATGTATTCCTGAATATCAGCAGTCAGATCGTCACCTGCAATACGAATAGAGTTGTTGGACACAATGCCACCTAATGAAATAACAGCAATTTCGGTAGAACCTCCACCTATGTCAACAATCATGTTTCCTTCGGGAGCCTCAACATCAATCCCAATCCCGATAGCCGCAGCCATCGGTTCAAAAATCAAGTAAACATCGCGTCCTCCGGCATGCTCTGCTGAATCGCGAACAGCACGCAGTTCAACTTCCGTACTTCCAGACGGAACACCAATCACCATACGAAGAGAAGGAGAGAACAAGTGATTACGTGTATTAACCTGCTTAATAAGTCCACGCATCATCTGTTCACACGCATAGAAATCGGCAATCACTCCATCCCTCAACGGACGGATAGTACGGATATTTTCGTGGGTTTTCTCGTGCATCATCTTTGCTTTTTCCCCCACGGCTATCATCTTATCTGTACGACGGTCTAAGGCAACTACAGAAGGTTCGTCTACCACAATCTTACCATTAGTAATTATAATGGTATTGGCAGTACCCAAGTCCATCGCTATTTCTTGTGTGAAAGAAAATAATCCCATATTTTAATGAAGAATAAAGAACTAAGAATGAACTGTCAAAGGAACGGTATCATCTGACCGTCTCCAGAACATCTTCATTCTTAGTTCCGAAATTAATATATTAATGTTTAAAGTGACGAATACCGGTAGTCACCATAGCCATACCATGCTCGTTACAATAAGCAAAAGTAAGATCATCTTTTACCGAACCTCCCGGTTGAATAACTGCAGTAATGCCTTCCTTGTCAGCAATCTCCACACAATCGGGGAATGGGAAGAAAGCATCAGATGCCATAACTGCACCTTTCAAATCGAATCCGAAAGATTTAGCTTTTTCAATAGCCTGTTTCAAGGCATCTACCCGGGAAGTTTGTCCGACACCACTTGCCAACAATTGTTTTCCCTTTGCCAATACAATTGCATTCGACTTACTATTCTTCACAATCTTATTGGCGAACAGCATATCCTCTACTTCTTCTGAAGTAGGTGCCTTCTCTGTCACAGTATTCAGGTCGGCCGCAGTTTCTATGTTGGTATCCTTATCTTGTACCAGCACTCCATTCAGCAAAGACCGGAACTGTTTTTTAGGCAACTTAGCTTCTTTACGCACCAATATAATGCGATTTTTCTTCTGTCCCAGAATTTCGAGTGCATCGACATCGTAGTCTGGCGCAATAATTACTTCGAAGAAGATCTTATTTATTTCCTCAGCGGCAGCCTTATCTACTACTCCGTTGGTTATCAAAACGCCTCCAAACGCAGAAACCGGATCACTGGCCAACGCATCTTTCCAAGCCTCTAATACAGTTGGACGAGAAGCGAGTCCACAAGCGTTGTTATGTTTCAAGATTGCAAATGTCAGTTCATCAAATTCATCAATCAGATCAACAGCGGCATTAATATCCAACAGGTTGTTGTATGAGATTTCTTTTCCATGTATCTGATCAAATATTGTATCCAGATTTCCATAGAAATATCCCTTCTGATGTGGATTCTCACCATACCGCAACTGTTTCTGGTTGTTTGCCGAGCAACGGAATGCAGAGCCTTCACCTCCATCGAAATAATTGAAAATAGCAGAATCGTAATGAGAAGAGACTGCGAATGCCTCTTTTGCCATCCAACGGCGCTCTTCCAATGAAGTTGTAGCTCCATGTTCCATCAGCATATCCAACAAAGGTTTATACTGTGCCTGAGAAGCAACAATCACTACATCATTAAAGTTCTTTGCAGCAGCACGAATCAGAGAGATACCGCCTATATCTATTTTTTCAATAATATCAGCCTCGGATGCACCGGAAGCCACAGTAGCCTCAAATGGATACAAATCGACAATAACCAAATCTATTTCCGGAATTTCATATTTCTCGATCTGCTGAATATCCTGTTCCAAACCACGACGGCAAAGAATACCTCCAAAAATCTTCGGATGCAATGTTTTCACACGTCCTCCTAAGATTGACGGATAAGTGGTCAAGTCTTCCACAGCCTTGCAGGGATATCCCAAAGATTCAATAAACTGACGAGTTCCGCCTGTAGACAAAAACTCAACTCCTTCCTCATGAAGTTTGGTGATAATTTCATCCAAACCCTCTTTATGGTATACAGATACCAATGCGGTTTTTATTCTTTTAGATTCTGACATCGAATTGCTTATTAAGTATTTGATGTGCAAAGTTACAAATTATTGTTTATCATCTATATAAATTAGATGTGAATTAAGAAAAAAAAGCGCTGGCTTCCGTTTTCAGAAAGCCAACGCTTTTAGAATAAAAACGAGGTTTATTTCTTCAAGAGATCAATTACCAGATAGCCACCCGCTTTTCTTTTGGAAGATACATCGGATCTTTTTCTGTTATCTGGAAAGCGTCATACCAACTGCCGATATGAGGCAACGCTCCATCCACGCGCCATTTTCCGAGTGAATGCGGATCAAGTTTTGTGAGACGAAGAATTTCTTCCGGACGAATGTTGCCAGCCCAAACGTTGGCATAGGCAAGGAAGAAGCGCTGTTCGGGAGTAAAGCCGTCAACCACTCCTAACGGTGCTGTTTCCATTGCCTTTTTAAATGCTTGGAAAGAAATCTGCAGACCGCCATGATCGGCAATATTCTCACCTAAAGTCAAACGTCCATTTGCATTCACGCCCGGAGCGACTTCAATACTGTCAAAATAGTTTACCATCACCTGAGAACGCTCTTCAAACTTCTTGGCATCTTCCTCTGTCCACCAGTCTTTCAGATTACCATCCTTGTCGTACTGGCGTCCCTGATCGTCGAATCCGTGGGTCATTTCATGACCGATTACCACACCAATGGCACCATAGTTTACCGCATCGTCGGCATTCATATCGAAGAAAGGAGGTTGCAGAATAGCTGCCGGGAAACAGATTTCGTTAGTTGTTGGATTATAGTAAGCATTAACCGTCTGAGGAGTCATCAGCCACTCATCCTTATCTACCGGCTGTCCGGCTTTTGCAATCATTTCATTGTAGTCCCACTGGCTGGCACGTTCGATGTTGGCCCAATAAGAGTCATTCTTTATCTCCAGTGATGAATAGTCTTTCCACTTGTCCGGATAACCGATTTTGACGTGGAAGGCAGCCAGTTTCTCCAAAGCCTTCTGTTTAGTCTCCTCGCTCATCCATTCCAGTCCCTTGATGCGTTCACCCAAAGATGCCTGCAGATTCTTCACCAGTGTCACCATCCGTTCCTTAGCTGCTGCAGGGAAATATTTTTCCACATACATCTGTCCCACAGCTTCGCCCAAAGAAGCATTTACAGCGCTTACCGCACGCTTCCAGCGAGGTTGCATTTCCTTTTTGCCAGACATGGTACGGCTATAGAAATCGAAATCCTGTTCTACAAAGGCATCGCTCAGGCAAGAGGCAGCGCTATTGATCAGATTCCATTGCAAATAAAGCTTCTGCTCGTCCAAAGAGACTCCGTCGATAATGTCTGCCACTTCTTTCAATGCGGCTGGCTGACCTACATTCACCTCTTTAGTATCTTTCAGCCCCGAAACCGTCAGATAGGTATCCCAATCGAAAGTCGGGAATTCCTTTTTCAGAGTTTCCATGTCCTTTTTATTATAGTTGGCATGCGGATTACGCAACTCTACCTGCGAACGTGAAGCCTTCGCCAGACGGGTTTCAATATTCATCACCGCATCCACAGCCTTCTGTGCAGCAGTTTCGTCGAAACCTGCCAGTTGGAACATCTTTCCGACATGCTCCTTATATTTATTACGGATGTTAGTGGTCTGTTCATCCTCTTCCAGATAATAATCGCGCTGTCCCATTCCCAGACCTCCCTGATAGGTCTGTACAATGTTCATAGAGCTGTTCATATCGTCAGCTCCCACGTATAGAGTAAAGTAAGGACGGATACCTTTCTTCTGCACTTCGGCCAAATAAGCATAAATTTCAGATTTGTCTTTCAGTGCATCAATGGTAGCCAGTTCGTTTATGATTGGTGACATTCCCTCCTGATTCAGTTTCACGCTGTCCATTGCCAGATTGTAAAGGTCGCCCACTTTCTGTGCCACACTTCCGGGAGCATTATCCTTCTTGGCTGCCAGTTCGGCAATCAACCCTTTGAGTTGTTCGCGGCTGTTTTCCTGAAGCACATCGAAAGAGCCAAAACGTGAATACTCATCAGTCAGCGGATGTGCCTTAATCCAGCCTCCGCAAGCATATTGATAGAAACTCGTACCCGGCAGTGCCGTTGTATCCAAATTGGCAAGGTCGATGCCTGATGTAGGCGTCGCCTCTTTCTTGCTGTTGCAGCCGGTTGCCAGCAGGCAAGCAGCAAGAATAGGTAAATACTTAGTCATCTTCATACTATTTTGAGTTTATGAGTTCTTCAAATTCTTATCGTTAGTCAATAATCAGATTACGATTCTGTCAACGTTTCATTATTAATACTTCATTCAAGAAGTTCCTCGAGTTCGAGCGAGACACGCTCCCACTCCTCTACTGTTTCATCGAGCTGATGTTTCAGTTTCTGATGCCGCTCGTAGAGTTGCATGTCCGATGCCCCTTCGGGCGTTGCCATCTGCTCTTCGAGCAGAGCAATAGCAGCTTCGGTCTGCTCTATCGTTTTTTCGCAGTCTTCCACCTGCCGTTCCAGCCTCTTTCTTTTTTTATTCAGTTCCTTCTGAGCTTCGTAAGAGAGTTTGTTGTCGGTCTCGGGCTCTTTTTCCTTCGCGACTGTAGTCGGCGAAGCAGAAAGCGTTGTCTTTTGCAATTCGTTCAAGCTTTCTATTTTCTTCTTCTGCAGGAAGTCGTAGATACCTCCCAGATGTTCGCGTACGGCTCCGCCGCCAAATTCGTACACCTTGTCTACCAGTCCGTCCAAGAAATCACGGTCGTGGCTGACGACAATCACTGTTCCGTCGAAATCGCGGATGGCATCTTTCAGTACGTCCTTCGAACGCATGTCGAGATGGTTGGTCGGCTCGTCCAGAATCAGGAAGTTGACCGGTTCGAGCAGTAGCTTTATCATCGCCAAACGGGTACGTTCGCCACCGGAGAGCACCTTCACTTTTTTGTCCGAAGCCTCGCCTCCAAACATGAATGCCCCCAATATGTCACGTATCTTCAGCCGGATGTCGCCCGTCGCCACACAGTCTATCGTATCGAATACGGTCAGTTCGCCATCCAGCATCTGTGCCTGATTCTGTGCGAAATAGCCTATCTGTACATTGTGACCGATGGTCAGTTTCCCATCAAAGTCTATCTCGCCCATGATACACTTGACGAGCGTCGACTTACCTTCGCCGTTCTTTCCCACGAAAGCCACTTTTTCTCCACGGTTGATGGTCAGATTGACATGCTGGAACACAACATGGTTGCCATACGCCTTGCGCACTTCTTCACAAATTACAGGATAGTTTCCGCTACGACTGGCAGGAGGAAATTTCAGTCTCAATGCCGAGTTGTCTTCTTCATCCACCTCGATACGTTCAATCTTTTCCAGTTGCTTGATGCGGCTCTGCACCTGTACGGCTTTGGTAGCTTTGTAGCGGAATCGTTCGATAAAAGCTTCTGTGTCTTCTATCTGTTTCTGCTGGTTTTCGTAGGCACGGAGCTGTTGTTCGCGGCGTTCCTTGCGCAACACCACAAAGTCGTCGTATTTCACCTTATAATCATAAATCTTTCCACAGGAGATTTCGATGGTACGGGTAGTGACATTGTTCAGAAATGCACGGTCGTGACTCACCAATACCACAGCATTGGCACGGGTAGCAAGGAAGTTTTCCAGCCACTGGATACTTTCGATGTCCAGATGGTTGGTAGGCTCGTCGAGCAACAGCACATCAGGATGTCTCAACAGCAGTTTGGCAAGCTCGATACGCATGCGCCACCCTCCGGAAAACTCGGAAGTAGGACGATTGAAATCATCTCTGCTAAACCCAAGCCCCACCAGCGTACGCTCTATCTCAGCCTGATAGTTGGTGCCCCCCATCATCAGGAAGCGGTCGTTCTCGTGTGTAAACCGGTCAATCAGACGGTGATACTCTTCCGACTCATAGTCTGTCCGTTCGGCAAGTTCCTGATTCATCTGTTCCAGCTGCTTCTGGAGTCTGAACATATCTTCGAATGCCAATTCTGCCTCGCCCATCACGGTGCGGCTGTCGGACAGAATCATCACCTGAGGCAGATAACCCACTGTCACATCTTTGGGGACAGCCACTGTGCCATGTGTAGGCTGCTGCAGCCCTGCCAGAATCTTCAACATGGTCGATTTTCCAGCCCCGTTCTTACCCACCAGTGCAATACGATCTTTCTTGTTTATCACATAGCTGACATCCTCGAAAAGCGGTGTCGCGTTGAACTCTACTGATAATCCTTCTACTGAAATCACTTTTATCCTGATATATAAAGATTTTGGGTTGCAAAGATACGCATACCACCGGAAAATCCGGACAGAAACGGGAAAAAAGAATGAGCAATCAGTAAAGCATCTTTGTCTTGAGGTAGGAAAAGAAGAAAAACGACTGTTCCCTTCCAAGTTAATAAATTCTAACAAAACAGACATAAGAAGCTGACGAACCGCTCTAAAAGATACCCCTCCAGGAAGCTATCCTGAGGCGGTTTGTTGGGAAAGGTTAGCTGACATATTGGAAAAGGTTACGGCTCGCGTTGGCAAAGGTTACCCAACACGTTGGGAAAGGTTAGCTGACAAATGGGGAAAGGCTTCCGAAGAACAAAAGACGTAACAGGTTATTATTCAACTGTTTACAAAAACCACATCAGAAAGCTGCACGCTGCAGGCCATTTCTTCTAAATATATTTACATTTCATGCTTTTCGGAATGCCCTTCCCCACTTCTGTTTACTCTTCGGGAGAGCCCAGCATCTCTTCAATCAGCTTGCCTCTTTCCTGCGCATAGATTTGGGGAAGCAATTCTTCCAACTGTTTCCTCTGCTCTTCGTCCAGAGTGCTTCCAAACTTTTCTTCGACCTCTTGCAGCGAGTATTTTTTGTTGTCCTTCAGATAGAGAGCCAATGTGAAGTTGATAAAATCCTTGTTTTTTGCAAGTACGATAGCCGCTTGTGCGTATGTCTGTGTGGCAGCCTCGTTCCTACCGTTTATTTCTTGCAACATACCCTTCGAAAGCAAAAAGACAGGGTCATCCACAGCTATGTCATCCATTTCCAAAGCCGTCTCCAAAGCCTTTTCTTTCTCTTTCAATGCCATCAGGAACTTGATTTTATTCCCATAAGCCAATGTACAGGCAGAGTCTATCGCGATTGCCTCGTCCAGAAGGGAAACGGCAGTTCTCAGCGAATCGGGATTGCTGAAATGAGTTCTGACCACCATACCCACTGCCGCGTTGTTCTTCTTGACCGCTTCGGGATTCGCCGTCGGTCCTGCCGCAGACAAAGCGGTTGCCACTTCTGTTGTGTCTGTCATCGTATTGTTCTGCTTGCCCGACTGACCGTTGCAAGCCGTTAAGGCTATTGCCAAAACGAAAGGAAAAAGTCTGTTCATACTCATAGCAGTTATTTGTTTTTAGTAATCGCCTCAAAATTAGACTCTTTTTTTAAACAAACGAGCCAAGCAAAACACTTTTTTCAATCAGCCGCTGCAAATAAAACTATATTGCCATATCTCGACAGATGGGGGAGAATAACAATCTCACAGTTCCACTGAAAATTATGGCTTCTCACAAGAATCCACTAACAAAATCTTTTTCTTTTTTGCTATCTTACCAAAAGTTTACTAATTTTACCCAATACTTTAATTGACACTACACATGGAAGAATTCACACTACTCTCTCCCCTACTACTGTCCATTGCCGGGCTCATCACAGGGGCTATACTGAAATCGGCACTGCGACATACACGTATTCCCTACACAGTAGCTTTATTTGCCGTAGGATTGTTGCTCGGTCTGCTCAACCGTGCCGAAGTATTTCAAATGATGCCTGCCGTCGAAGAGGGACTGAACAGTGTAATCAACATCAACCCTGATTTCATTCTTTATATCTTCCTGCCCGTCCTGATATTTGATGCTGCATACGAACTGAATCTTCATATTTTCAGAAAAACGCTGGCCAACGCAACTCTGCTTGCCGTGCCCGGTCTTATCATCGGGATGCTGCTGACTGCAGCGCTGCTGATAGGCATTCACTACGTTGTGCCCGGTTATGAACAATGGACATGGGCTTTCGCACTGATGTTCGGCGCACTGATCAGTGCTACGGACCCCGTGGCAGTAGTAGCCCTGCTTCATGAGCTAAAAACGAGCAAACGATTCTCTACGTTGGTAGACGCAGAGTCGCTGCTAAACGACGGCACGGGCATCGTCTGCTTCATGCTCTTCTTCGGTGTATATACAGCTTCGGGGCAGAGCGAACTGTCACCTGTCATACAGTTCATTCAGGTAGTAGCAGGCGGCGTGTTGCTGGGATACATGGCGGCACGGATTGCCATCTGGTTCATCACACGGATCAACTCCGAAGAGATGATACAAAACAGTGTTATCATCTTCTCCGCCTATCTGGTCTTTATCCTCTCGCAATACTACATGGGCATCTCGGGAGTAATTGCTCTTGTCGCCTTCGGACTGACCGTCACTTACGTAGGCAAACCACGCCTGAAACCGCAGGTCAACCACTTTATGGAAAACTTCTGGGAATTGCTGACCTATATTGCCAACACACTGATATTCATTATTGTGGGCATTGTCATTGCAGGTAAAGTAACTTTCTCGTGGAGAGACTTCGGCATTCTGCTGCTTGTCTACGTCTGCCTCAACCTGTTCCGCTATCTGATGATTATGCTGCTCTATCCGCTGATGAAACGGCTGGGATACGGGCTCGACAAACGCGAGACCGTTATCCTGACATGGGGAGGACTACGGGGAGCGCTTGGAATGACTTTGGCACTGATGGTATCCTACACACCTGCCATCCCCGAAAGCATACGGGGACAAATCCTGTTTTTCACAGCCGGCATCGTAACACTCACACTCTGTATCAATGCCACAACCATGCGATGGTTACTAGGCAAGATGGGACTGATACATATCCCGTCGGCACGGGCACAACTGGCTTATAAGATACAAAACCATCTGCACGACAGTTCAGAAGAATACCTGAATCAACTGAAAGGAAAGCCCTCACTCGATGGTGCCAACTGGGCAAAAGTTCACCACTATCTGACTGCATCTAACGAAATGCCCAAAAGCACTTCGCAACCAACCGATATGCTAGTTGAAATACGTCTGCGCATATTGGACAAGGAGAAAGCAACTCTCCACCAGATCTACGATGAAGGAGTCATCTCACAGGCAGCCTACCGACGCCTGATGAACTCGCTAGACGAACTTTACGACCACGACGGAACTTTCACACTTGACACACGCGACTCTATATTCGACTTCTGCCGGCGAACATCCCTGCTATATCGGATGCAGAAAATACCTTTTATCAAAAAGTGGGTAAGCTTCTATTTCCGCGAACGTATTATGGTTATCTACGATTTAGGACGAGGACTGACACTTCTGCAAAAAGAGAGCCAGAAACTGTTGAATGAACTTGAACGCTCCGACCTGTTGACTATAGAACAAAAAGAGGGACTTCCCCTACTGCGCAAGGAAGTGGAAAGAAACATTGAGAGAATGGATAGTGTAATCAGCAGGCTGGCACAAGATTTCCCGAAAGCATACAACCACGCATTGACCCAAAAAGCAATCCGCATGTTGCTGAACAACGAACGCCACACCATCAGGCAGATGTTGAACGAAGGTATCATCTCCGACAAGGATGCCGAGCAGTTATTGGAAAAAGTAGAAGAACGAAGCGATGAAATCAACTCATTCAGCCATACTACGACAGCCTCTATTTTCCGCTGGATGTTTTTCAGATAAAAAACAGTTTTGTCTCTCTAAAAAATACATTCATCAACCGTCAAACAGCAATTTATATTTAAATTTGCAGAATAAAAAAACAGATTCATAGCATGAAATACCTGATCTTCTTTTCCATTTTTATATGCCAATATATTAATGCACAAACATCAGGCTCTACCTTTCCCACACTAGAAGATTTGGACAAGGTTGTTGCAGAACAACAACTTTATGTAGATAAACATGAGAAGACAATCTCCTCCATCAGGCAAAAGCTAAAAAACGCCACATCCGAAGAAGACAGATACTGGTTGAAAAATGATCTGTTCAGTGAATACATCTCCTATCAGGTAGACTCAGCATTGCTCTATGCACAAGAAAAACTGAAATCGGCCCACATAATAGGAAAACAAGACTATATTGACGACTCCCACATCAACATAGCCTACGTATTCATTTTAGCCGGGATGTATAAAGAAGCTTCTGATATGTTGGAAAGTATTGACCGCTCCAGAATGGAAGAATATCTCGAGGAATACTATTTCAGCGCATACAATTTACTATATGAAGCCATGTTAAAATACTCCATCGGAAATGAGAACAAGAAAAAATACCGTTCGAAGGCCATGGCATACAAAGACTCTATCCTATTGAAGAGTGATTATCAGAACATATATATATACGCAGACAAGCTGTTGGAAGAAGGGAAATACGAACAAGGATTACCTATACTGCAGGAAGCTTATAGTAAGCTTGCACCCGATAGCTCCGAAATTCCCTATGCAGCATATCTCATGTCTTCCTTTTATCGGCGTATGGGTAATACAGAGAAAGAGAAACAATACCTTATTATATCTGCCATAGGAGACCTGAAGTGGGGAATCAAGGAATATATTTCTCTTTGGAGACTTGCCACTATTCTGTTTGAAGAGGGCGACATAGAACGTGCCTATACATATATAAGCCGTTCGCAGGCAGACGCTTCCTTTTGTAATGCACGTCTGCGTACCATTGAAGTAACACAGATACTTCCTATTGTAGAAAAAGCTTATCGTACCAAGACACAACAAGAACACAGACATACATTATTAGCCTTAATCTGTAGCAGCATACTGACCGTATTCCTTATTATTCTGGTGATATGCATACGAAAACAGATGAAAAGGCTAGCTGCTGCAAGAAATCTTCTGAACAATGCCAATACACAGTTACAACGACTAAATACGGAACTGAAAGACGTAAACCAGCAATTAGGCTCGGCAAACAAGAGTTTACAACAAAGCAATCAGGCTCTATCAACTTCCAACAAGTCTCTGACAGAAGCCAATCAGATAAAAGAAGCATATATCACCCGATTTATTACCGAATGTTCGGCATACATCGACAAGATGAACGATTACCGCAAACACCTCAACAAATTGGCAATCAGCGGGAATCTGGAAGATCTGTTCAAATTGCTTAAATCACCTTCGTTCATTAGAGAAGAACTGGAGGCTTTTTATCAGTCATTTGATGAAACGTTCCTGAATCTCTTTCCACATTTTGTAGAACACTTCAACCAATTGCTTATAGACGGTGAGACTATTGTTCCCAAAAAGAACAATAGTCTCACTACTGAATTACGCATTTTTGCCTTAATACGGTTGGGTATCTCAGACAGCGAACGTATTGCCGCCTTCCTGCGGTGCTCTAAAGCAACAATCTATTCATACAGGTCACGATTGCGATTAAAATCTATATCTCCTGAAAATTTTGAGAACTTAATAATGCAGATTCTATAACTTTCCCTTCTATATCCGGCTTATATTTTCGAGCACAAATAAAACACGTATTTATCAGTATATCAATAAGCTAAAGCAGACGCCCATTTATATATTATATAACAAGTCATAGAAAATATCAAATTAATACTGACTTTTGTATCAGCCTTTGTTAAAACGAATGGCCTCCAACAAGTGAATCTGTCTTAGAAACTAATAACCCTAAAAACCAAACTATTATTTATATAATTACAAAATCATGAAAACCATCCCATTCGGAAACAAGAAACTACAAAAACTACAATGGTACAACCTGAAATGGTTTACTCTTTTACTAGCACTCAGTATCTTTAGCAGTTGTTCTAAAGAAGAAGATGAAGGAGCTCCCCAGAAAGGACCTGACCCCAATGCTCCACATTCTGTCAACATAAATGCCGGAAGCAATGTGCCCGTAAATGGGACACTGACAGCACAATATTCGGATTATAAAGTAGGATCTGACATCAGCAAAATAGCCGATGATGATCCGCAAACCGGATATACTACAAACCATAGTGAGTTTCATATAGTGTTTGCAGCATCAGCACCGGTAATAATAGACCATTATTCATTAACTTCTGGCAGCGGAACAAGAAGTGCAGATCCTGCTTCATGGAGCTTACACGGTTCGAATGACAATAAGAACTGGACATTACTTGATAAGCAAGTAGCCAAATACTTCAACACACGCTACAAAACACTTGAATTTGAATTCAATAATGAAAAAGCCTATTCATACTATAAATTGAGCATAGAAGAAAATGGAGGTAGCGACTATACCCTGATCGGAGAATGGAAACTGGCCACTGGTTCGTTCGACCCCAGCAAACCCTACTCTACAAAAATAGAAAACACTTCAAATATGTTGTCATCATCGGGTACTATTAAGTCACAGTACAGCGATTCTCCTCAAAAAGAAAATGTCAGCAAATTACTGGACGGAAATCCAGACTCATATTTCAAAACAGGATACAATAAAGTATATCTTATATGGGAACCTGCAAACGGGACTTATGGTAACTACTACGAACTGACAGCAGCCAACGAACCTACAGAAAGTGCTCCTAGCTCATGGAAATTCTATGGCTCAATCAATGGAGTCAGCTGGGAACTTTTAGATGAACAGGCAGAACAAAGTTTTGAACCTGGAGAAACCAAACAGTTCTTCTGCAAGGAAAACACCAATTACCAATCTTATACTCATTACAAAAGTTACAAATTGGAAATTGAAGGTAACAACGGAGCCGATTTTACACAATTGGCAGAATGGAGAATACTGTACGAATGCCGCAATTTAGGAGACTGTTTATATCTTGCAGAAAATTTCAAATACAGTGATCGTACTCCAATGGGAGTTGAATATGAAGGGATACCGCCTACCACCCAAGACATTCTTGACAGATTAGCAGATCCTGAAGTAGAGCCTGATATAACAGACTATGGAGATAATCTTTATTGGAATAGTGACATTGAGGTCAACTTATATCCTTTCGGAACTCCACTTCCTACAGATGTCAACCAACATCAGATAGGTAATTGCAGTGTTCTTGCAACCTTTGCATCCATCGCTTACCAATATCCGGAATTCATAAGAAACATTATACACAAGAATGCAGACGGCACATATACAGTAGACATGTTTGATCCACAAGGGAAGCCTGTTAAAGTTGGTCTGAAAGCATCTTTGGTTCATCCAAATGATTGGGCAGAAAATCCGACTTGGAAATATGGAGTAAGCGGAAAGAATGATGCAACAACTTGGTCTAGTATCATTGAAAAAGCCATGATGAAATGGGAATCTGTATTTGCTCTATATGACAGTGGCGCTAATCTTGGCGGAATGAATGCTTCTACCACAAATCCACTATTTACCGGTAATGGGGCTGGTTTTTCCTTCGCCCCCGGGAAATTGACTTCAAAGCAGCTGACAATTGTGGTAAAAGACGCACTGAAAAAAGGTATGATCGTAACAGGAGGATTCAACACCGAAAATCTGACAGAAGACGGCTGGACCACAACAGGCCATACGTGGACAGCTGTCATTGGAAATGGTTCGGGGGCATTGTTTGCTTTACGCAATCCGTGGGGTAACTGTGCTGACGCCGATGATAGAAAAGATGGAATATTAAATATATACGATGACCAGAAAATACCACCTACTGTAGGTATAGACATTTACATGCCGGGAGCAGCCCAACAATACTATCAGGAAAAAGGACTTCCAATAGGCAGAAAAACAATCTATGATATACCTTCATGGTAATATACACAAGACACTATTAAACAATTAAAGGACTGCGCATGCAGTCCTTTAATTGTTTATTGATTGGAGTAAAAAGAATCAAAACAGTTTTGCAGGGTATTCGCCAGCATCAACCAATGCTTTAATCTTATCTACCACGCTCTGACGGTCTTCCGGATAAGTAACGCCAAACCACTTGCTGGTTGTATCCAACACTTCAACTGTAGCTGTGCCTTCATTAATCAGTTTATCCACCATCAGAGGTATGAAGAATTCACTCTTCAGGTTTTCCATGTTTTTCGGATCACTCAGGAAACCTTTAAAATAATCACGACTATATGCAAAATAATCAGGAGTAAATCCCCAGAAGTTCATGCTGACAGGAGTATTGTCGGGTGTAGCAGTCCATTCTCCATTATCATCGATGTACTTCACCTCGCCATCGATACGCTGTATCTTAGTACGTTCTACTACAGATGTCAGCAGATGGTTATTATCTGTTCCACAAATGCCACGAGACACAGTTCCGCTTTCACTCAGTGTATTACCTACACGGAAACCAACCATAGCATATGTATTCTTTGAGCCCTCAGGTAGAGCAGAAAGGAATTTACCCATTACTTGGAATGAATCACGACCATAAAAATCATCACAATTGATTACAGCAAACGGTTCTTTGATTACATTCTCACCCATCATTACAGCATGGTTTGTTCCCCATGGCTTTGTACGATCAGCAGGGCAAGTAAATCCTTCGGGAAGAGCATCTAATGACTGGAATACCAATTCACACGGAATATGGCCTTCGTATTTAGAAATAATCTTATCACGGAAATCCTGTTCAAAGTCCTTACGGATAACAAATACAAGTTTACCAAAACCGGCATTGATGGCATCGTAGATAGAATAGTCCATAATTGTTTCGCCATTAGGACCCAGTCCATCCAATTGCTTCAGACCACCGTAGCGGCTGCCCATACCGGCTGCTAACAAGAATAAAGTTGGTTTCATAATTTATGTAACATTAAAAGATTAGTAATTTCATTTTTCACCGCAAAAGTACAAAAAAGCTCTATTAAAACGGATAACCAATGGCAAAATGTATTCCCAAGTTCTGCATGAACGACCCTGTTACATTATAATATCCGTTTTTATACGTGTCATAAGGCAGATGTAAAGGAATACCAAAATCAAAACGGAAGACTAATATATCCATATCATAACGGATGCCAGCTCCTGTGCCTAATGCAATCTGTTTTGGAAAAGTTTTCAGCCGTAATTGAGAATCCGGCCGATCTTTATCATTACGAAGCAACCAAACATTTCCTGCATCCAAGAATGTAGCTCCCCAAATTCCCTTAAAAATCCGGAAACGATATTCTAAGTTTGCCTCAAAGCGAAATGTTCCTGTCTGATCCAAATAAGAATACTGGCTTTCTGCCGGATGATACCCACCCGGTCCAATGCTACGCACTGTAAAAGCACGGATACTATTAGCACCACCTACGTAGAACTGTTCGCTATAAGGAGCCACTGTCCCATTTCCATAAGTAAAAAGAGCGCCAATTGCTATTCGGCTGGCAATCTTATTATTCTTATCCATGTTCCATAAATGGCGGAATTCTGTATTCAGTTTTACGAATTGTGCAAAAGGAGCTCCCAATAAGCTCTTTTCCTTTTCATCGAAAGGCTTGCCTAAGGCTCGGTAGATTACAGAAGTAATATTACCGGCAGAAGTAATCGTCGATTGCCACCATATAGGATTTTTTATCCAACGCAACGATGCATTATCATAAGTATAAGAATATTCCATAGCCGGAATAAACTGATTCTGCAAACTGACATACAAAGCTGGATTAGCTTCGGCTATTTCAACAAATTCTTTAGAACGATGCTGCAAGACATTAAATGTTAACTTAAAAGGTGTTATGCTATGACGATCGGTACGTGTCGGCTGAAAATCATATGTTGCATTTCCTCCAAATGAAAGAAGCTTATAATATCTGGCACGATTCAGCTGGTCAATATAAACACGGAAGGTAGTTGTTGCCGGAAAATCAAATTCAGACTTTCCTAAACGAGGGAAAAGAACTCTTGGGAAAGTCAAAGATGTGGATAGTCCCATTTCCCAACTATTCATCAATGAATTTTTCTCACCAGTTCCTGTCTGCCACTCATAAGAGCCTTTCAACTTTACATTCCAACTTTCACCACCTCCAAAAACATTATTACGGGTTACTCCAAACGATGCTCCCGGACCGGTCTGATCGTTGCTTTTCGTCACGACATTCAGCTCCAATTCCGCGTCCAACGGCTTAGCAAAAGTCGCTTGCAATGTCATATCCAGCGTATCACAGTCTGCTTGGTTATTACGGGGAGCATATTGCATATCAATATAACTGAATATACCCAGCTGAGTCAACTTTTCTTGTATTTGCTCCTGACGATGCTGACTGTAAAGACGATTCTTATTATCTATACGCATCTTTGCATTTCTTACAAAAGCCTGATAGTTCAGCCAGCGATGAAGCATATTTGGCCGCACCTGCAACTTGTTATAATAATGTATCTCCAAATTCTCATAAGTTATGCTATCATTAGGAGCTTCACCATTCTTACCAATCAGGTAAACCGTACCCTTCCCTACATAATAAGGACGCTGTGCAGCCTCAGGAAGTCCCGGAACAGGCAATAATCGAAGGCTGATATGTCCGCCGGGAACTAAAGTTGTATCAGCCTGATAAGTCATATAATCTGGCCGAAAATAAAAATATCCCAAATTACGCAACAAACCACTGATACGAGTGCGTTCGTCATCCAAATCTACAACATTAAATTGTTCACCATGAGTTAAATAGGACATACGCCGTCCCTTTTCCATTATCTTTAAAGTCTGTGCATTGAAGCGTTCATAATAAACAGTATCTATAAAATAAGGATTCTTCATATCTACCGTATACCGGATATCAGCTTTCAAACTGTCTTTCTTATCCGGCAAGACTTCGTACGTCACATTACCGTTAAAAAAGCCATAATCATGAAGAAGATTGGTAGCAGCCTTTACACGAATTTCAGGACTAACAGTAGAAATAAATACAGGTGGATTAGCCGCAAACTTATTGAACATCCATTTGCCCAATCCTTTTTTATATTTCACAAAATCGTTATACATCCACATCTTAAACGGAATAGGCAAGAAGCCACCTAACATAGTGGTACTGGGAGCTTTGTCCAAAGCAGCTTCCACTTCGGTCATGACAGTCTCTCCCATACGAGTTTTCGATTCGTTAAGAACAACTGTTTTTTGTCCGGTATACAAGACCTCTCCTTCCGGCAGATTTTTTGTTACCGAACATCCCGACAGCAAACAAATCATCAACAAGCAACAATTGCTTATTATAATTGAAAGATATCTCATTCTCATTTCTTCTTAAAAATAAACAATTCACTCAACCTGTCCAGTTTTTTGCGGAGCACAAGACCAACTCCGGTCTCTGTAATCTCCCCTTCCAGTACACTTTCGTAGTTCTTATCATAGAACAGACGAATATATCGCGTTCCAGAACGGTCTAATCGATATTCCAACGAAATATTGTCAATAAATGACTCTGCATCATTCGTTGCATTCTCTCCCGTAGAGACCTTTCCGCCAATTACAATCTGAAAACGGTTGTTGAAAAAACGCTGAGAATATCGGAAACTATAATCCGTACGTTTTCCTCCGGCTTCCGTTTCATTATGATCCTCAATACCTACAGACACACTGGCATTCTTCAAATTTCCCATCAAAGAATTAATTTGACTGCTCAATACCGAGTTCAAGGCTGCCCCCATATTCAAATTGCCCAAACCACTACCACCATTTCCTCCTATTGGACCTGTTCCTAAATATGTTTTTGCAACCATGATATAAAGGGCCTGTTTACCACGTTCTTCAGCGCCCATTGTTGCCAATTCGTTCTGTATGCTCGCATCTTCAGGTGCAGACACATCAAAGGCAAAAGAAAGATTATCCAAACGGTTCTTTACAATTACAGACACATCAAAATTTACCATACGCGTATTACCATTTTCTCCCTCTGATACAGAAGCTCTGATACGGTCGGTTGCGGTAAAGTTTAAAGTGGGATCCATCAGATTACCAGTCCACTCCACATAACTTCCATTGTTAATAGTAAACTCTTTGGCTGCAATTACAGGTAATGCGTATTTCATCAGTCCACCGGTTAGTGTATAGCGACCAGTCAATGTCATATCCCCCTGCGGGGTATATTTCAAAGAAAGATCTCCTCCACCTTCCAACTCCACACGATCATCATTATCCGCTGACAAATCAATTTTCAAACGGACCGAAGGATCTATATGAACCATCATTATCATATCAAGCCCCCCCAAAGATATTGTAGGAATTTCCTGACGAACTACTGTTGTTGTATCCTTAAATGAGGTAAAAGTCACAAGGCTTCCTAAACGATCCTGCACTGTCAGCGGAGAATCGGTCAGCACATAAGACACATCCGTACTTCCCAGCAGATTAATATTTCCACGCATATTAAGCCCATCCAGCGGTCCCTTAATAGTAGCCATAATGTCTGCCAAGACTTTCCCATAAACCAGACTCTCACGTGTGCGTTTGGCATCAAGCAGCAAATAGTTACGGGCATTCATATCTAAATTTGCCATCGGACGAGACATATCATTGAAATCAACATATCCATCAATTGTAAATGGATTATTGCTTGTCGTATAAATAGAGAATTTATCTAATTCCAAACGATTGTTTTTCAATAATAATGGACGATTATCCAAACGTAACTTTACCCCATATTGTCGTGAAAGCACTGTTGCACTATCTAATGAAAGATTTCCATTGATGACCGGACGATCCGAAGCTCCTGTAATATGAACTTCTCCATCCAGATCGCCTGCAAGTGTCACCAGGTTATCAGGAACAAAAACATTGGCCACATATAAAGGGAAGTGTTCTAATGTTGTATTTATCTCCAGGCTGTCTGTTCCCGAACGGGTCTGCATCAGTTTTCCATCTGCTACCATCACTTCAACATCTTCATGATTCAAGTAGGCATTCAGATATTGCTTTCCCTGTTCACCGGGCAGCCATGTAGCTCCCACCGTTACATCGCCAACACGTTTCCGCTCATACATCAACTCGTCAACAGAAGCTTCAGCAGACAACTGAAAGCTTTTTTCTGTCTGCACATAATGTGCTTCAGCCGAAAACAGTCCAGAAATCTCCGGGAAATAAGGTAATACGCTACTTATTTCCTCCAAACGAATGCCTCTGGCCTCCATATCCATATTCTGCAAAGAAACGGTATCCCCTTCTACTGAATGAACACGAAAGCCCATGCCCTCGTCATCCAGCATATCAACATTTGCATACAGCCTCATATTCTTATGCAAATAGATCCAATTATTATTCTCTTTAAAATGGAACTTACGGAAAGCAATTATAGGATCTTGAGGAGTTAACGTAAAAACGATTCCATTTCCTTTTCCCCCACCTTCTGTCAAAGGACGGGCATTCACTCCCAACAAGATACCCGTATCACCTTGCATATTTTTATATTCAACCGATACCTCCGCATCCTTGTCACGTATTTCTCCACGAAGTGAGGCAGAGAAAGCCAATTGCGGATTCTGGGGTCCATTAATAACACCTCCATGCAACTTCATCATAGTAGTATCCTGAGTTGCAGAAAAGAATACAGTATCCAGCTGCAATGTATCCATTTTTAAAGCATGAACCATAGCTTTTCCATTGATGCCCCAATCTGGAGCAGTTCCAAATTTCAAGGATACATTCTGATAAGAAATATTACTAGAGGACAGATAGTAAGACAAAGGATTTTCCTTGCCTGCTGTTAAAGACAAAACAGCCGAAGGCAATGCCTCACGCAACTCAGTATGATCTAAAGCTTTATTTTCCAGTTGCTTTATCAGGACTTTGACGAAGCCTGTCGATTGATCTATCAGTGAATACACATCAGTATGGGCATTAAAGTTCAGCTTCAGGTCACCAGCCGTAAGATGTGTAAAGACTCTGTCACGTCCAGCCTCAGCCGTCAAATTAAAAGCAAACGAGCGTTTCAATGGTTTCGGGGCTATCCCAAGCGCATGCAAATCCAAATGTTCCACATCCACAGAAGCTTTTCCGTCCAGATATTTATGCTTCAGATTATACTCCGCCTCTGCTCTCATCTTCAGCAAAGCATTGTCACTGGTCAACAGTCCTGTAAGCAATGCGCCATTAAGTTTTCCCAACATGTGGATATTGGAAAGATAATAGTCAGCATAATGCAGCTGTTTCAAGTCCAAGTCTAAATCGGCACGGGCACGTCCAGACATTACATTCAATCCCCGCCCATTTACCTTTGCAGAAAGCGACAATTCGTACAAAGAATCTTTAGGGAAAAAATGATGGAGCTGTAAGCTGTCTACAGAAAGATCTGCATTATATATCTCTGTAGATGTATTCAAAAGAGCAGATGCCCCAACGGTTCCTTGACGATTTTTCATACGAAGCTTCGCCTTATACTGAGTCCCTTTCATCTCAACACGGGCATTCAGATTCATACTGTCTGGAATCATAAAAGTATGGTTTGGAGCTGCACCCGACAACGCTGTCAGAAAATTCAAGTTACCGGTTTTCATATCCAGTCCTATGATTCCCGTGCGTCTCAAGCTGTCGTTCAGGTTCTCCAATGAGCCTCCTCCTATCGCACTGAAGGCTCCCGGAAGATCGATTTTAAAACCGGATATCTGCATTTCTTTCAAATTTCCTTCCGTTCCGGCACGAATTACCAGAGGGCGAAAAGGATATGCTTTTTTAAAACTGTCGGGCAATCCGCCGACAAGTAGGAACACATCTTCTTTTCCAATATAAGCATCAAAACGTGCAGACAGACGGCCCGTTGTCGGCATATTGACCAGTTCCCAATAGGTTTGCGCCGAGAAGTTCATTTCCGAATGGGGCGTTTTCAGATTCAATGAAGGAATACAAATCAGTGAATCATTCGAATATAGCCGTCCTGACAAGGAAGATATATTTAAGCCAGAGCGTTCATTCAATGAAATTCCCCGAACAATGGCATTCATCTGCCTGCCACTCCATAATAAAGAATCAAGTCCTATATGAACATCATGAATCTGAATATTTGAAGGATCGAATCCTTCAGAAGAGAGTGAAGTCCCTTTACGATAAGATGCCGATGCATCAGAAAGTAAAAAACTCCTCAACTTGTATGCCTGCTGTTTCAAATCGGCTTCAGCCTCATCAACTGTTGCATTCCCGACATATGTTTCAAGCGACACAGTATCGTTTGGAAGCTGCATGGCAAAAGTCACATTACTCAATGCCAGATGATGAAGCGCCAATTGCCAGTTGATAGGAGAGGAAGCCGTTGTATCCTTCGGAACTGTTGTTGTATCATTCAGCAACAGTTGCACACGTGTATCTTTCAGTTCTGCCCGATTAACAACAACAGATTCTCCAGGTAGATCTACTCCATGACTCTCTAAAAAAAAATGCCCTAAAGTTCCTTTTATCTGGACCCCATCTATAACTCCAGCCGAATTGACCTCAGCTTGATGCAGTGCTATAGCATCAACCTCAACCTGCCCTTTCAAAAGTGGAAGTGCTTGTACATGAACATTCAGACTATTTAAACTTAACAAGGTATCACTCTGCTGAATGACTTCAACATCACTAACCAGTAAATTAAGAGGAAAACGTAAATCGATTCTTCCGATACGGATATCCATACCGGTTGCATTTGAAGCGTATGCAGTAGCTTCCTGACGTAAGAAATTCTGTATTGCAGGCACATAAAGTAATGCCATCAATATTATAAAAAGCAGTATTGGAGTCAGTAGAATCCAAACTGCCCATCTTATCCATTTTTGTTTCATATATGAACGCGTCCGATATATAAGACGACACAAAGTAAACAATTATAATTGTAAAAAGGTCAAAAAGAATATCTATTTTTATATATCCTGTTTGAATTGAAAGATAAACCGATTGAAGAATTTACATTTCAATAGTTATTTTTACAGTCATTTTATCATACATCATTTCTTGACGAGAAAAAATCTTTTGCCTGTCGGAGAATTCCTTCTGTAAGTTCTATCACTTGTAACGCAGTATCTCTTACTTTGTCAGTGAACATTCCTCCTTTGTTGCTTTCCAACCAACGGAGTAAAGAAACCGTTTCTGAAGCGCCAATCAAAGTAAAAAGAGGAAGTAATTTATGTGCAATAGCTGCTATGTCATCGGTCTGATTTTCTTTCAATGCCAGTCTCATCCGTTCCATGCTTTTCGTTGTTTCTTCTATAAAGCTCTGTAGAATTGCCTCACCTGCTTCCTGATCATCACCCGAAAAAGCCGTTAAAGCCGAAAAGTCTAATCCTGCATTTATTTTGCCTTCCGTTTCTGTTTCTTTATCTACCGCTATATTGTCCCCGCTGACAACAGCCAACAACTCTTTTGCTGTAAAAGGTTTATGCAGGCATCCGGCAAAGCCATGAGCCTGTAAGGACTGATCATCCATTTCACTACGTGCAGTCACTGCTATAATAGGTATTTCGTGTGCTTGTGGAATGTTCGAAGCTCGCAACAGTTTCAACAGATCAAACCCATTAATGGCAGGCATTTGAATATCTGTCAGCAGCACATCAAACTTTTCAGTGCGTAGCTGTTCTATCAATTGGTCTATTTGCTCACAACACACAGCTTTCATACCCGCTTGCTCCAACATAGCCTGAGTCAGTTGTAACTGTATCTTATCGTCATCAATCAATAGGACCTTCAATGCCTTTAGCGGTACCTCCTTTTCAGCTGCAGTTTCCACCGGCAAATGATTTCCTTTTCCCATAACCGACCTTCCTACCGGGAAAAGCGGAAGGGTAACAGTAAAACAGCTACCTTCACCCAAAGTACTTTCCACATTAATACTCCCTTCCAATAAGGTAACCAGTTTTTTTACAATAGAAAGCCCCAATCCAAAGCCCTCTTCTCCTTGCGCACCCGGAAGACGTGTAAACTCTTGGAAAATACGTTCCCTATCTTCCGATGCCATACCTTTGCCCGTATCGGACACGTCAATGATAATATGTGAAGAACGATAAGTTGCATTAAGGGTTATTCCTCCCTTCGACGTAAATTTAACTGCATTAGACAGCAGGTTATTCACAATTTGACGAATACGTAGCGGATCGCTGATATATTTACCAAACAGCTCCGGATCAATTTCACATTTCAAGAATAGTCCCTTCGCCGACGTCAAAGGTTCGAAGCTGACACGTATCTCCTCAAACAATTGTGCCGGATTGAAAACGACCCTATTTACTTCCTCTTTATTCAAATCAAGACGATGAAAATCCAATAAGTCACTAACCAGTTTCAACAAATGCTCCGAAGAACTTCTCATATTCGTCAAATAGAATTTCTGGCGCTCGTCTTCAGTCAGGCGAGACAGCAAATCTGTATATCCCATGATAGAGCCAAGTGGTGCCTTAAAGTCGTGTGTTATGGCCAACATCATTTTTTCACGTGCTTCGAGCAAATCTTCTGCCCGCTTGTTAGCCTCCTCCAATTCTTTACGGTGCCGGTTTCTGTGTGTAATATCTCTCCCTATTATTATTAAGAAAAATGCCGACAGCGTCACTGCTCCAATTGCAATCCATGCAATAGTACGTGCAGAACGCATTCTTACCTCTTGTTGCCATTCTGCATCCTGTTGGGCACGTAAGGACATATTTACCTCATATCCTTTAATCAGACTGTCCATTCTCTCTGTCAGCTGATTATTGACACGCTGATAACGGGTTGTCGTATATCTAATTTTTTTTTGCCTTCGTTGCAACTCCTCTTCCCTCTCCATCCGCCTTTTTTGTTGCAAAGAATCGGTTACCGGAATCGTAGGCTCCAGAATAGTATCTGTAGCCACTTCCATCGATGTATTCACCAACACGGCACTGTCTTGCTTGGAAGGAACAAAGGCCTCAGCCAGCCGTTTGAGAAACCCCTTTTTCTTAGGAGGGACCAATACTGTATCCCGTTTAGTTGCTACCCGATGCTGTACACGCTGCAAAGTGATGACAGTATCTTGTTCTGAAATGGTTTCCTCAACTTCCGAATAAGCCAACAGACTATCATTAGCCTCACTCAATACCCTAAGCATACGCAAGGTATTTTTATCCTTCTCGCGAAGAAGTACCATCAGACTGTCAGTCAACAGGCTCTGTTGATCATCTGCTTCCGACAGTTTTTCCATCTCACGGTATACAAAAACCAATGAGCCAAACATGATAGCCAGCAGCAATGAGAAGCCAATCGTAATCTTCAATCTTGTAAAACGAGAAGAAGCCATTGTACGTTTAAGATATTAGTTTAACCAAATTTAAAAAATTATTACTCGTCAACAGAGAAATAGCAGGTTGCATGTTCCTTCATCTTGTCTGCTTTCTGAAACGAAGCCATAACATAAGGCCGGCACTTGTCAATCCGAACGGGAAAGCCATCCAAATACCTACAGCCCCCCACTCCATGATGAAACCACAAAAATATCCTACAGGAAGAGAGATTACAAAATAAGCAATAAATGCAATAAGCATCATTGGCTTCACATCAGCCATTCCTCGCAAGGCATTTGCAAAAGTAATTTGTAATCCATCACCAAACTGATAAACTAGGAAGGGGAAAATAAGTGAAGTAACCATGGCTGCTACTTCCGGATTATTATCAGTAAACCAGCCTCCCAAATAATTCCGGCAACAAAATACAATAGACGAAAGAACAATACCCAAAGCCAACATTACATGAAAGCCTGCATAAGCAGCACGACGGACATTGACTATGTCATTTTGTCCCTTAAAATTACTAACGCGAACAGCTACAGCCGCTCCCATACCATAATACATCATGAAAGTAAACTGAGATATGGCCAGCATCACCTGATGAGATGCCAGAGCAATTGTTCCTAACCAACCGATCATAATTGCACTCAAGCTAAAAGAAGCCGTTTCCATCCCCATCTGAAAAGCAACAGGCCATCCTAATCCGTTCAGACGGTCAAACAGCTTACGCGACCATTTCAGCCGGAAGAAGCCAACCCTATAACGAGTGAAACGGGGGCTGCGAAGAAACACTATGACATAGACTACAACCATCATAATACGGGAGAATAGTGTACTGATTCCAGCTCCCAGCAACCCCAATTCGGGCAATCCTAATTTTCCATAAATCAACAAATAGTTACCTATAATATTCAGGACATTCCCCCCTAGTAATATCCACATTGCCGTCCGTGTATCTGTTATACCGTCGGTAAACTGTTTAAAGCCATTGAAGAGCATTACAAATACCAACGAAAGCAACAGAACCAAATAGTAAGGTTTGATTAGGGGTATCAATTCTTCGGGCTGTCCAAGATGTTCTATGTTCAAATAAAGGATGCCCATACATATAGTCAGCAATATGGCAACCAGCAGATTAGCCAGCAGACTACAGCGCAAAGCCTGGCCAGCCGAAGCATACTGATGCGTTCCATACAACCCTCCGACAATAGGAGTCAGACCATAAGAAAAGCCTGTACTGAATATAATTACTAAATTGAAAACATTATTTACAAAAGAAGCTGCACCCAATTCAAGGGTACTGTGATGCCCAATCATCAAAGTATCGGCAAATCCCAAGACAATAACGCCTATTTGTCCGATAACAATAGGCAGTCCAAGGAAAAACAATGCTTTATAGTGCTGTCTGTATATATCAAATAACATAGTCTACAAGTATAGTGATAAGCGATGTATAAAAGAAATATAACTGACCAAGAAATAGGAGCTTCAGCCGTGAATATCAGTTTTTTCTGTAATACAGCACCACTCCATTCTCTTTTCTAAAAGCCGTTTGAGCAACCCGTATCAGCTGTTCTCTCGTCACATTCCGATAACGTTCAACCTCAGTCAACAGGTTTTCGGCTTTCCCATTCAGTTCAAACCATGCAAGGTTGGTTGCAACATTCAGATAATTCAGATTCCCGAAAATCTGAGTTGATTCAAACTTATTTTTAACTTTTTCCAGTTCATATTCGCTCACTTTCTCTTCCTGCAGACGAATCAGTTCCTCGCGTACGGCGTTCTCTGCCTGTTCCAAAGTAACTCCCTCTGCCGGTTTTCCACTGATTTGCAGCAATCCGGCATCTATACTGCCTGAAATATAAGCATCCACACTGGAAAAAATTTTCTTTTCCTGCACCAGACGACGGTTTAGCCGGCTGGAACGTCCGTTACTCAATATATCCGACAATATGTCGAAAGCATAATAATCCAACGATGCATGATCACACATATGGTAAGCCATAAACAGTGCATCAAGCGGAACATTGCGCTCCACCTCCAAGCGGCGTTCTTCTTTCTGTTCCGGTTCCTTCGGAAGGTTTCGGACAGGAACTTTTCTGCGAGGTATATCGCCAAACCATTTTTCTGTCAACGCCACAGCTTCTTCAAAAGAGATATTACCAGTCACTGCGAGGACAGCATTATTAGGAGCATAGAACTTAAAAAAGAAATCCTTCACATCAGCAAGTGTAGCCTCGGCAATATGAGAAAGTTCTTTCCCTATTGTAGGCCATTGATAAGGATGTTTCTGATAAGCCAAAGGACGTATTATATGCCCTACATCACCATAAGGTTGATTGAGACAACGTTGCTTGAACTCCTCCATCACTACCCCCCGCTGTATCTCCAGACTATGCTCGCTGAAATTCAGACTTAACATACGGTCTGATTCCAGCCAGAAGCCTATTTCTGCATTTTGTCGGGGAACAGTAAGATAATAGTTGGTAATATCATTATTGGTCCAAGCATTATTCTCTCCGCCGGCAAGCTGAAGCGGAGTATCATATTCGGGAATATTCTCCGATCCTCCAAACATCAGATGTTCAAACAGATGAGCAAATCCAGTATGTTCTGGATGCTCATCACGCGCTCCTACATTATACAGTACATTGAGGGCAACCATCTGTGTGGTTTCATCCTTCGAATGCACCAAACGCAATCCATTGTCAAGAATATGCCTGTTTATCCTCATCTATTCCACCTCTACCTTTATAATTTTCACATCTTCTTCCGGGCGGTCACTGCGGTCAGTTTTAACCTGCTGTATTTTGTCCACCACATCCAGTCCTTCGACTACCTCGCCAAACACCGTATATTCATTATCCAAATGGGGTGTACCTCCCACAGTTGTGTATGCCTTCACCTGTTCCGGAGTAAAACGGAATTCCGGCAGTTTTGCAGCTTCCTCCTGTGCCTGTGCAATCAGCTTTTCCTGCAACTCATAAAGTCCGTTTTCATCATTGGCTTTTCTCATCTTATAAATCTCCTTCATGTGTTTCTGAGCAAGCCCGTTAAATATGGATTCCACTCGGCTATCATTAATATGTCTTTCCATATTCAACAGAGTAGAGTCGTTATACACCTTACCGGTCACAATATAGAACTGACAGCCAGAAGATTCTTTTTTAGGATTTACATTATCGCCCTGCCGCGCAGCAGACAAGGCTCCTTTTTTATGAAAATACTTCGGATAAACGAATTCTGCCGGAATGGTATAACCTACATCACCAGCCCCCAGCATTTTACCTTTCGGGGCATTTTTCGATTCAGGATCTCCAGCCTGTATCATAAAGTCTTTAATCACACGGTGAAACAAAGTTCCTTCATAATGTCCCTCCTTAGCAAGTTTTATAAAATTATCTCTGTGTTTAGGTGTTTCATTATACAGTTTCACCTTGATGTTTCCAGCACTTGTTTCAATCTTTACCAATGTTTCCTTATCCATATTATTTTCTGTTTTATTTTCTTTCTTACAGGCTATCAGCCCCAAAAGTGATATAGTTATAAAAATAAATGCTTTCTTTTTCATTACAGTTTTATTTAATTTAAGTTTGCAAATATACTACTTTCGCCTAAATCCTTTTACCTTTGTAGCAGGAAAAGAGGGAAAACCTAAATATGACGAAATCTATATTAATTGTTGAAGACGATATTACTTTCGGCATGATGCTAAAAACCTGGTTAAGTAAAAAGGGATTTGAAGTATCATCTGTGAGTAACATTGCCCGTGCGCATAAGCATATCGAAAGCCAGACTGTCGATTTAATTCTGTCCGACTTACGCCTGCCCGATCAGGATGGTATCGACCTTTTGAAATGGCTGAATAAACAAGATAAAAATATCCCTTTAATCATCATGACAGGCTATGCAGATATCCAATCGGCTGTGCAAGCCATGAAATTGGGAGCACAAGATTACATAGCCAAACCTGTCAATCCCGAAGAACTGCTAAAAAAAATCACAGAAGCACTGCAAAGCAGCCAGCCATCTCTCAAAGTTGTTTCCGGAAAAGAGTCGCCTGCCAGCAACCCTTCACTGCATTCTTATCTGGAAGGAGAAAGTGATGCAGCCAAACAGCTTTACAATTACGTCGGGTTGGTAGCGCCGACCAATATGTCCGTACTGATAAACGGATCCAGCGGCACAGGCAAAGAATACATAGCCCACCGGATACATCAGCTCAGCAAAAGAAGCGACAAGCCGTTCATTGCAGTCGATTGCGGATCAATCCCCAAAGAATTGGCTGCCTCCGAATTTTTCGGTCATGTAAAAGGTTCATTTACAGGAGCACTCAGCGATAAGACAGGAGCATTTGTTGCAGCCAACGGAGGAACTATTTTTCTGGACGAGATAGGGAATTTGAGCTACGAAGTGCAAATACAGCTTTTGCGCGCCCTACAGGAACGGAAAATCCGTCCGGTAGGTTCAACACAGGAAATCACGGTAGACATCCGGCTGATTTCTGCTACCAACGAAAATCTGGAGCAGGCCATCGAGAAAGGGACTTTCCGGGAAGACCTTTATCACCGCATCAACGAATTTACCCTGCGCATGCCAAGCCTGAAAGACAGAAAAGAAGACATTCTCCTCTTTGCCAATTTCTTTCTCGATCAGGCCAACAAAGAGCTTGACAAACATTTAATCGGTTTTGACGATAAAGCTTCTAAATTATTATTGGACTATCACTGGCCGGGAAATTTACGACAAATGAAGAACATCGTAAAACGGGCAACTCTATTGGCACAAGGCAACTTCATTACCCCCATTGAACTTGGCACAGAGTTGCAGGAAACTCCGGTCGTCCATACCAGTATGGCTCTGCGTGATGAGACATCCGAAAAGGAGCACATCATGGAAGCACTACGACAGACCGGAAACAATAAGAGCAAAGCAGCCCAATTGTTAAGCATAGACAGAAAGACCTTATATAATAAATTGAAACTATACAACATCGACTTATGACGTCACCATAAAATATATCATAATTCATTAACTTAACACATTATCCCATTATGAGAAAACCTTTTCTTACCCCTATTTTTCTCTTGTTTTTTACCATTTGTGCGTTTGCTCAAGAGCGTACAGTCACAGTGCCCAAGCCCCATCAGTTAAAATGGCATGAAGCCGAAATGGGTGCAGTTTTCCACTACGATTTGCACGTATTCGATGGTATCCGGTACGGACAGGGCAACAACCGTATCAATCCTATCGAAGACTACAACATCTTTAATCCCAAACAGCTAAACACAGACCAGTGGATACAGGCAGCCAAAGATGCCGGATGCAAGTTTGCCATACTGACAGCCACTCACGAGACCGGATTTGCACTATGGCAAAGCGATGTCAACCCTTATTGCATGAAAGCAATCAAATGGAAAGACGGGCAAGGCGACATTGTACGCGATTTTGTCAACTCCTGCCGTAAATACGGGATACAGCCGGGCATTTACATCGGCATACGCTGGAACTCCCTATTGGGCATTCACAATTTTAAGGCCGAAGGCGAAGGTGAGTTTGCACGCAACCGTCAATTATGGTACAAACATCTATGCGAAAAAATGGTAACCGAACTCTGTACACGGTACGGAGAATTATTCATGATCTGGTTCGACGGAGGTGCCGACGATCCACAGGGAGACGGTCCGGATGTAGAGCCAATAGTCAACCGTTATCAGCCAAACTGCTTGTTCTATCACAATGTCAATCGTGCCGACCTGCGTTGGGGTGGTTCAGAGACCGGTACAGTAGGCTACCCGTGCTGGTCAACTTTCCCGACTCCGGCATCCCATCACAAGAATTCGGAAGGCACGGCCAATCAGCTGCAACTGCTGAAACACGGAGACAAAGAAGGGAAATATTGGGTCCCGGCAATGGCAGACACACCCTTACGCGGAGCGAACGGGAGGCATGAATGGTTCTGGGAGCCCGATGATGAGAACAACATCTATTCGCTGGACGAACTGATGGATAAATACGAAAAGTCTGTCGGACGCAACGCCACGCTTATCTTGGGGCTCACTCCAGACACAGCCGGCCTCATTCCGGCAGGTGATGTCCGTCGGCTCAAGGAACTGGGAGATGAAGTCAGAAAACGTTTTTCATCGCCTCTAGCCCGCACTTCAGGCAAAAAGCAGAAATTACTTCTCAGTCTGAAAGACAAACGTCCCATCGACTATTGCATCATCCAAGAAAACATAAAAGAAGGAGAACGTATCCGTCAGTACAAAATCGAAGCTAAAGTCGACGGAAAATGGAAAACTGTCTGCTCCGGCGAATCAGTCGGTCACAAACGGATAGAAAAATTCGACCCGATAGAGACAGACTTGTTGCGACTGACAGTAATAAATTCCATTGCACAGCCGGACATTACAGATTTCAGTGCCTATTCAACCAAATAACTAACACATAAAAAAATCCCCCATGAACAAGAAATCAGTTTTATCAATCCTTGCACTTGCACCTGCAGTTGCAAGCCATTCGTATGCAGAGTCACCGGGCAACAATGCCGGCAACCAGACAGACAACCGTCCCAACATCATTCTCTTTATGGTAGACGATATGGGATGGCAAGACACTTCGCTCCCGTTTTGGAATCAGCAGACCAAGTACAACCGGCTATACGAAACTCCTAACATGGAGCGTCTGGCCAAGCAGGGAATGATGTTCACACAAGCCTATGCCAACAGCATCAGCTCGCCATCAAGATGCAGTTTGATGACCGGTACCAATGCTGCAAGACATCGGGTTACAAACTGGACACTGCAAAAAGACAAACCGACTGACCGTAAAAGTAACCTATTGGAAACACCGGAATGGAACTATAACGGTATCAGCCAGGTGCCGGGAACAAACAACACCTTTGTCGGCACTTCGTTTGTCCAGATACTCAAAGACAACGGCTATCACACCATCCACTGCGGGAAAGCCCATTTCGGTTCGATAGACACTCCGGGAGAAGACCCGCATCACTGGGGATTCGAAGTGAACATTGCCGGACATGCAGCAGGAGGGCTGGCCAGCTATCTGGGCGAACAGAACTACGGACACGACAAAAACGGAAACCCCATATCCCTTATGTCCGTCCCCGGTCTGGAAAAATATTGGGGAACAGACACATTTGTGACCGAAGCACTCACTCAGGAAGCCATCAAGGCTTTGGACAAGGCAAAAAAATACAATCAGCCATTCTATCTATATATGGCACATTATGCCATCCATGTCCCACTGGATAAAGACATGCGCTTCTACGATAAATACAAAAAGAAAGGGATGACCGACCACGAAGCAGCTTATGCCAGCCTCATCGAAGGAATGGACAAAAGTCTTGGCGACCTGATGGACTGGCTCGAGAAAAACGGAGAGGCAGACAACACCATCATCATCTTCATGAGCGACAACGGAGGACTGGCTGCCGAGCCTTACTGGCGCGACGGACAGATACATACACAAAACTATCCGCTGAACAGCGGAAAAGGGTCGCTCTACGAAGGTGGTATCCGCGAACCGATGATTGTCAGCTGGAAGGGAACCGTAACGCCCGGCAGCAGGTGTAACAATTATCTTCTGATAGAAGATTTCTACCCCACCATCCTCGAAATGGCAGGCGTCAGAAAATACAAGACCATACAGCCCATCGACGGAGTCAGCTTTATGCCTCTGCTCACACAGACCGGAAACCCGTCGAAAGGCCGTAACCTCTATTGGAACATGCCCAACAACTGGGGCAACGACGGACCGGGAATCAACTTCAATTGTGCTGTCCGCAGTGGCGACTGGAAGCTGATCTATTATTATGCAGACGGCAAAAAAGAGCTGTTCAACATCCCCGAAGACATCGGCGAGCAGCACGATCTGAGCCAGCAGCATCCCGATATAGTCAAGCGTCTGTCCAAGCAGTTGGGCAACTACCTGAGAAAGGTGGATGCACAGCGCCCCATCCAGAAAGCAACCGGCAAGCCCTGCCTGTGGCCTGACGAATAGCACAATTCTCTAATATCCTAAAGAAAAGGTATTAAAGAACTAAGCCACAAGAATACGGTAATCAATATCTTTTTTGCCCATTTCTTTTGCGTATCACTTAAGTCAACCGTTCGTATCACTTAGGTTATCCGTTCGTATCACTTAGGTGTTACAAACGGTCAACCTAAGTGATACGCAAAAAAATAGCGGAAGAAAATCTCTATGGAACGAAAGTTCGGCAATAATCTACCACAAGCAATGTAGAAACAGAATAGTGTGGAATAATTCCACACCACGATGCCTTTTTCCACACATTCTCCACCCTATTCCACACCCGGCAGAATCTACCGAAGAGGAATTACACGCTGATATACAGCAATTTGCCAAACAATTTCTAGTTTGGCACGCACTTTGCCATATACAGAAGTGTAAGTCGAAAACAACCGATACCTTAACATATAAAAGAGAGAATTGGAAACTGAAAAAACAGATGTTTAACTTAAGCAAACGGATATGAAGAAATTAGTATTAGTAGTAGCAATGTTTATGTTTGTTTGTGGTGGTTCATTCCTTGTAAAGGCTCAGAGTAACTCTGAAGAAGCTGCGACAGCCCCAACAGAAGTGAAAGCAATTGTAATTGTGAACGATACAGCAGTTTCAGACACGGTAGTTCAGGATACAATTGCTAAGCCTGTCAAGGAATAACCTACACAAAACCTGCAGAAACAAAGCCTGCCGAATAATAGTAAGCACACTATATAGCAAAAGCCATCCCTACTTGTCTATTCCGGGGGTGGCTTTTCTATTTTCCATCAAAAAGATACCTTTTCTTCCTCTCTATCTCAATAAAATATCGTATTTTTGACGCCGAACAAACTATAATGATATGAAAGCAAAAAACCTATTACTAATCGCATTTTCAATAATTCTTTTCTGCAATTGCCAGAGCTATCGGCCTACTACCATCAACGTAGCATCCTACAACCTGCGGCAGGCCAACAGCGGAGATTCTGCCAGCGGCAACGGATGGGGACAACGCTACCCGGTTATAGCTCAAATGGTTCAATTTCACGATTTTGATATTTTCGGGACACAAGAGTGCTTCCTGCATCAGTTGCAGGACATGAAGAAGTCACTTCCCGGATACGATTATATAGGAGTGGGCCGCGACGATGGCAAAGAAAAAGGAGAACATTCCGCCATTTTCTACCGTACCGACAAGTTTGAGGTCATCGAAAAAGGAGACTTCTGGCTATCGGAAACTCCCGACGTACCCGGCAAGGGATGGGACGCCGTTCTGCCGAGAGTCTGTAGCTGGGGACACTTCAAATGTAAGGACACCGGATTCGAATTTCTCTTTTTCAACCTCCACATGGACCATGTAGGCAAACAGGCGCGGGTAGAAAGCGCTTTTCTGGTACAAAAGAAGATGGAAGAGCTGGGGGCAAACCTTCCTGCCATCCTGACCGGAGACTTCAACGTAGACCAGACCCACCAGTCATACGACGCTCTTGTCAGCAAAGGTGTGCTGTATGATGCCTACGAAAAAGCCGATTTCCGCTATGCCACCAACGGTACATTCAACAGTTTCGATCCCAACAATTTTACAGAGAGCCGGATCGACCACGTATTTGTATCGCCAGTCTTTCATGTAAAGAAATACGGAGTGCTGACCGACACCTATCGCAGTGAAAAAGAGAAAAAACAAAAAGCAGATGTCAAGGACGCTCCTCAAGAGATCACCGTCAAGGCATATCAGGCACGCACACCGTCCGACCACTTCCCTGTAAAAGTGGTATTGGAATACAACCGGAAATGATGTATACCATATACATAATATATAAATAGGTATGTATCACAACCGGAGAGCCCGTGTTTCACAAATCAAAGAAAACTCATAAACTCAAAAATTTATATTATTTATGAACATCAGTAAAACATTGTTTTTATGTGCTGCACTTGCCGGAGGAACAGCCAGTGCACAAGCTATGGAACTATGTGATTTAGTTTTCAAGCAAGACAACACACAAGTAAACAACTACACGACCAATCGTCCGGAAGCATCCAAACGGTTGTTTGTATCGCAGGCCGTAGAAGACCAGATTGCAACAATCAAGAAGATTCTTACCAATGCCAAGCTGGCATGGATGTTCGAAAACTGTTTCCCGAACACACTGGATACCACTGTACACTTTGACGGAAAAGACGATACATTTGTCTACACCGGAGACATACACGCCATGTGGCTGCGCGATTCCGGAGCACAGGTTTGGCCCTACGTGCAACTGGCAAACAAAGACCCGAAGCTGAAACAAATGCTTGCCGGAGTCATCAACCGCCAGTTCAAATGCATCAATATAGACCCATACGCCAACGCCTTCAACATGGAACCCACCGGAGGCGACTGGATGAGCGACCTGACAGACATGAAACCCGAACTGCACGAGCGCAAATGGGAAATCGACTCACTCTGCTACCCCATCCGTCTGGCTTATCACTACTGGAAAACAACCGGCGATACAAGCGTATTCTCCGACGAATGGCTACAGGCCATTGCAAACGTGCTGAAAACCTTCAAGGAACAGCAGCGCAAAGACGATCCCAAAGGTGCATACAAGTTCCAACGCAAAACGGAACGTGCGCTCGATACCATGACCAACGACGGTTGGGGAAATCCCGTGAAACCCGTAGGACTCATTGCATCAGCATTCCGTCCTTCAGACGATGCCACCACCTTCCAGTTCCTTATTCCGTCCAACTTCTTTGCTGTAACGTCACTCCGCAAAGCAGCCGAAATACTGGAGACTGTAAACAACAAACCCGAATTGGCAAAAGAATGCAAGGCTCTTGCCGACGAGGTAGAACAGGCATTGAAGAAATATGCAGTATACAAACATCCCAAATACGGAAAGATCTATGCCTTCGAGGTAGACGGATTCGGTAACCAGTTGCTGATGGACGACGCCAATGTGCCCAGTCTGCTGGCAATGCCATACTTGGGCGACGTAGACGTAAAAGACAAAATCTATCAGAATACCCGCAAGTTTGTCTGGAGCGAAGACAATCCCTACTTCTTCAAAGGAAAAGCCGGCGAAGGAATCGGTGGACCACACATCGGATACGACATGGTATGGCCTATGAGTATCATGATGAAAGCCTTCACCAGTCAGGACGACGAAGAAATCAAGACATGCATCAAGATGCTGATGGATACGGATGCCGGCACAGGATTCATGCACGAATCATTCCACAAGGACAATCCTAACAAGTTCACACGTGCTTGGTTTGCATGGCAGAATACACTTTTCGGCGAACTGATTCTGAAGCTTGTCAACGAAGGTAAGGCAGATTTGCTGAACAGCATCCAATAAGCAGACAGGCATAAAAAGTCTCTTTAAAACAAGATAGCCCGTTTCCTCTTCAACAGAAGAAACGGGCTATCCATTTTTTCAAATTTCCCCTAACCAATTTTCTCATTTCCAATACATATTGAATAAAAAACTATTTCTATTCAAGAAATAAATTTTCAGGTTCTCACACTCTTATTAGGCTTTTTCCCCTTAAAAAATGTGTGGCTTTGCTAAGCAATATGTTTGGCACAATGCTGTTGTTTATATGAGTTTATTTATACTGTATATTTCTTGAATAGAATTAATTAGTCAAATATTTGTTTTTTTTATAAATAATACGGATTTTTGCGGTATCTCTTGAATAGAGATTGGAGATTGAAATCGGAAATAAATAATTACTTAACATAAAAAGGGGGAACGATGAAAAGGATTTTATACTTTTTATTCACCACTTGTTGTGTCGCTTTGCCTTGTAAGGCAATGATAAAATCTGATTTACCACTACCACAGGATTCTGTCGTAGGGGCACCTATTCCTGCAGATATGAAGTCAAGCAACGATTCCACAATACTTTTCCGCTTCGTACCGGGTAAAACCATGTTTTATTCGCCCTACAAAGACAACGAAAAGGCAATTCTGCAGGCTGGAGAATTGATAGCACGCCACCACCGGGAAATCGTTCAGGGAAAAGCCTACATCGTAGTAAAAGGATTCTGTGGATCATATCCCACAGCACACGAAAACCTTCAGGCTGCAAAGACAAGAAGCAACCACGTCAAGTCCTATTTCATTCTGCACAACGAAATGAAAGAGGACTACTATCGTACGCGCAACTATACACATGCCTATAAAGGCATCAACGATGTAGTGGCACTGATGGGCATTGAATATGCACCAGGCTATCAGCCGGAAACCGTTGTAGAGAAACCGGAACCAAAGCACGAACCCGAGCTACAACCGGAGCCACAACCAGAGCCACAACCAGAAAAAGAGCCGGTATCCGAGCCCGAACCACAACCCGAACCGGAGCTACAACCGGAAGTGAAACCCATCGTCAAGGAATACGAGTTCACACCATGGACAGTAAGCACCAACCTGCTCTACGATGCAGTACTGCTCCCCTCGCTCGAAGTGGAATACCGCATTAACGAACGGTGGTCGGCAGCTGTAGAAGGCAACATGGCATGGTGGCACAACAATGGCAAGCATAAATACTACCAGCTTGCCACCATCACTCCCGAGGTGCGCTACTGGTTCCGCAGCAACAATATCCGCCACGGACACTACCTCGGACTCTTCGGCGGAGGAGGATGGTATGACCTCGAAAACGGAGGACGCGGATACAGAGGAGAAGGCGGAATGGTAGGACTCAGCTACGGCTACCGCTTCCCCGTAGGACGCTATTTCTCGTTCGAAGCCGGAGCAGGCATCGGCTTTATGACCACCGAATATGAAGAATACCTGCCGCTGGACGGACACTACGTATATCAACAAACCAGCCGAACCAACTATTTCGGCCCGCTGAAGCTGAAATTCTCATGGGTATGGCATATCGGACAATGGATGAAAAAAGGAGGAGCCTTATGAGACAAAGAAATATGACATCATTCCTCCGATCTATCCTACTAATAGGATGTGCGTCGACACTCTTTGCAGGATGTCGTAAAGATTTGTGTTACACACACGATGAGCATTCGATGTCGGTAAAACTGCACATCAGTCCCTCATGGGTGCAAGAATGGGAGCGCACCTACAGCATAAACTGGGAAGAAGAGTGGAAAGAAGAGTGGAGCCGTGACTACGAGGAGTTCCGCCCCGAAGTAGCCAAAGGGATACGTTCATTGGCATATATGGGTGACAGATATGCCGAGAACAATCTCCCCCCGGAAGGAGGACGACTACCGTTGTCGGAAGGAGAATATTCACTGCTATTCTATAACAACGACACCGAATACATCGTCTTTGACCAAGTTAATGCCTTGGCATCTGCCACAGCAACCACCCGTACCCGCACGCGCAGCGGATACACAGCGCTACACGAGGACGAACGTACCATCACACCGCCCGATATGCTATATGGTGCATACGTGCATAGCCACATATCCCAAAAAACATGGGAACCTGTGAGATTGTCCATCGAAATGCGCCCACTGACCTACAGCTACCTCATACGCTACCGTTTCAAATCCGGGCAACAATATGTAGCGGCTGCGCGGGGAGCACTTGCGGGAATGGCAGAAAGAGTCTATCTGTACGACGGACACACTAATGGTACACGAGCCACAATTCTTTTCGACTGCAAAGTAGACGATAAAGGATGTACTGCACTGGTACAGTCATTCGGAGCACCAGAATATTCATACACCGACGGATATACCGAAGACCCCGAAACCCACTTCTACACATTAAGTCTGGAAGTGGTGCTACACAACGGGAAGACACTGACCTATACCTCCGACGTAAGTCAGGAACTTCGATTGCAGCCGCGTGGAGGAGTGATACAAATGGTAGACCTCGAGGTGAGCGATGAAGACGGAACCGAAGGAGGCTCCGGATTCGACCCCGACGTAGACGGATGGGAAGACGAAATAGACATTGAACTGCCGTTGAATTAAAACAAAGACACACCGCGCAGCCCTCCGCCCTAAGTGAGCAGGCGTGAAGCCGGTGCAGACAGTACAACAAGAGACAAGCGAAAAATGTGATTATTAACTATTATATTATTAACTATTAAACACTTAATTCATTATGAAGAAAAGTATCTATTTATTGGGAATGGCTGTGGCTGCATTGTCAAGCTGTTCACAGAGTGACGTGGTAGAAATGCCGGATAGCCGTGCTATCGGGTTCAGTTCGTTTGTAAACAACAATGTAAGGGATGTGACTGAAGTAGAAACCGGAACTATCGGAACCGGATTCTATGTATTTGGAAATTATGGGACAGGAGATTCTTGGACAGGGCAGGCTTTTAATAATGAAATCAGCACTTCTACTTACTATTGGCAAGCTGGTCAAACCTACCGTTTTGGAGCCTATGCAGACGGAGTTAACGGTAAAATAGCAGATGCAAGTTTTGATGCAAGTACGCAAACACTGACATTTCCAAGTTATAAACCGGGTGACGCCAATGATTTGATAGCAGCTACAACAGGAGATATTATAGCCAACGATTATATAAGTGGAAATAAAGTAGGCTTAACCTTCAAGCATCTCTTGAGCCAAGTGAAACTGACTTTCACAACTGATGCCGCTGCTGTGTATAACATGACTATTACAGAAGTTAAAATCAACGGTGCAGTTTCAACCAGTACAGCGACCTATACAAATGGTGCAATTACATGGAATCCATCTAAGGCATCTGAAGCAAGTACAGGAAAAGAAGGATATACATACGATGCACTTTCAAACGAAGCAAAAATATCCTCCGGAGTTTCCTGCAGTCAATCTAAACTTGTGATTCCACAGAGTGAAACAAATAGTCTAACCGTGACTTTCACAGCAACAATCAGTGGTGAAGCTAGAGGGGAGGCTACATTCACAGCAAACTTAGGTCACACTATTTCTGGAATTACCGCGGATACATGGACCAACGGATATCGCTATAATTACATAGCAAACGTACCGTTGGAAAAAGTAATTGAGAATCCAACTGGAAAAGTAAAAATTGAATTTACTCCGACTGTTGACCCATGGGAAGATGAACAAAATACAAATGTAACTCCAAATAAAGTTCCATAGTCATAAGGGACAGACACAGAAATCCATCATACAGGCTACAGGGGGTTGAATGTCCCCCTATAGCCACACGGCGGGAAGCCGGGACGAGTCCGGCAAGCCCCGCAAAACAGAAACAATAACCCTTAAACATAGAAAGATATGGCAAAGACAGAACTCACCATGGACCTCAACCTCAAGGCATATCCCAACGAACTGACACCGGACGTTGACAACGACTACACCGTCAAAGTCGACACCCAGACACAGCCCATCGGGCTGGACACCCTCGCCGACATGGCAGCCGAACGCATCGGTTGCGAACCCACGCTGGCACAAAGCGTCCTCCGCGTGGCAATGGAAGAGGCGGCACGCGCCGTGGCAAGCGGGTTCTGCGTCTCAACGCCACTCTGCTACGTACAGCCCATGGCATCGGGCGTGCTGATGGAAGAAGAGCTGTCGCTGCCGGTAGACCGCAACCGCATCAAGGTCTACGGCAGCTTCCGGCAAGGGACGGCGCTGGTCGAGGCAATGTCGCGCGCACACCTTAAGCTCTTCCTGCAACCCGCTTCCACCGGGCCTTACATTGCCGGAATGGTCAGCGCCATGCAGACGGCAGGAGCCAAGGAAATCATCCCCATGCGCGCAGGCGAAATGGCAGTCATCACCGGGAACAAGCTCAAAGTGGTGGGCGACGACCCGTCGGTGGGCATCCACCTCACCTCGGCAGACAACCCCGAGACTACGTTCCACATCACAGCCGCACAGATAGCGCCCAACATGCCCAAGAAACTCCAGTTCGTACTCCCCGCAGGAATCACCGAAGGGGCATGGCTGCTCGAGGTCACCACGCAGTATTCGGGAGGTAACCACGTCACCAAACAACCACGCACATTTGCCCTGCAACGTCCTATCTATATAGGTACTCCTCCCGAAACCGGAGGAGGTGACGGAGGCGATGATACAGGCGAATCGCCCGACCCAATCGTTTAACAGGCAATTACCCCCGTAGGTAACGGACTGTTACCCGAGTAGGTAATTGTCTGTTACCCGAGTAGGTAACAGACGATTACCAAAACCGGAAACAAACTTATTGAGTAAACAATCACAGCGCAGCCCCACATCCCCTCCTTAAGGAGGGGCTTGGGGAGGCCAAATATATAAACTATGGCAACATTCATCAAACATCTGATTCCTGCAGCAGCCATTGCCCTGATAGCCGCCTGCACGCAGACCGATGACGGCACACCGCAAGGACGCGCCATCAGCTTCCGTCCCGCGGCAGAGATACGGGCGGCAGTGGAAAAGGGCGACATACCCGCCGATTTCCTTGTATGGGGTGGCTACGGTGCAACACACTTGTTGTTCGATGGTGAAACCGTACATTCCCCCAGTTGGAATTATGACGGCGGCACGCGCTACTGGGTGCCGGGCAATTGGAATTTCTACGCCATCCATCCGAGAGCGGCACTCGACGGCAAAGTAGCCTTTGACAACGGCACCTTCACCGTCACCGGCTTCGACGCCTCGAAAACAGGAGCGGAAGCGGTGGATCTGATGACGGCTACGGCTTCGGAAGAATACACAGAGGGAGGCACCCCGCCTGCAAGCGTGGGGCTGAGGTTCCATCATTTGCTGGCGAGGGTGAATGTCATCATCGTTTCCGAAGGTGATGCTGTCAACATCAGCAAGGCCAAACTTTATGGTATCAGCCATACCGGAAGCCTCAACGGAAATACGTGGGCACTCGGTACTGTAAGCGGCAGCAGCCAGCCGTCATTTACAACTACCACCCTTGCAATAGCCGATACACAAGAGCATCTCCTCTTCGGAGGTGATTTGCTGCTGCCACCGCACAATACACTCGGCGATGAAGCCACCCTCGAATTCGATTACCAATATACCACGGGCGACACTTCCTCCAAGTCCTCTACAATCAAGTTGAAGACTGCCTCTGTGACCGCATGGGAAAAAGCAAAGCGTTATAACTATCGGATCAAAATTCCGCGTAATGCAGTAGAAGTCGAATTGACAGTAGAGGTAGCCGACTGGGAGCAAAAGGATTACACTGTAGAATGGTAAAGTAAGAAAATTATAAGATCCTATATGAACATTAACATATCAAGACATATGAACAGATTCATCAGCCTGATTCCTGTACTTTGCCTTGCTGTTTTCTCAGCATGCCAGCAGGAAGATGATTTACCAAGCGGAGACAATAATACAGTAACGCTGACACTGAACATCGGCACCCAGTCTACCGACGTATCTGCACGTGCAACCGACCCGAATGTAGAGCCTTATGAAGGGATACGCACATTACGTGCCCTCGTTATCTCAGATGCAGCAGACCCAAAAGCCAGAAAAATACTTTATAACGAGAAGCATACCATAGACAACAGCACGGATCCGAAAGAAGCAAAACTTTCTGCTCAGCTGAAACTGGAAAACATTCCGGTAGGACAAGCAAGCATCTATCTCATCGCCAATGAGGAAAGTATCGGCACAGAATACACCAGTGATAAATTGATGAGTCCGACGTATATCGACGACAACAAGCTGCTATTACTTGACGAAGGATGGCAACACTTCCCCAAAACATATGAAGATATTGCAGAGAAAGGGCTGCCTATGAGTGGAAAAACGGAAGGTGTCACAATTTCTCCGGATACAAAATCCTTCTCTGTCACACTGGAACGTGCAGTAGTGAAACTGCATCTTACGGTAGAGAATGCCACTACCGGAGATATGACATTGGATTGGGTGAAATATGGGGAATTTATCAGCGACAGGGTGTATATGTACCGTACCCAACAGCTCGACATTCCCCAAGACACAAAATACAAAGGACAGAGATTCCCGCAAAACGACAATGAGACGCTAGAAGAGACATTACCAGCCGGACAAAAGACAGAATGGAATTCCGTGTACATCTATCCCAATTTTGCTTATAAAAATCCGGTCGGTCCAAATCCATACACATTAGCATTAAAAACCAACAAGAAAGAATATCCGCCTTCACTGATAGACAACAACATCAACTCCATGATCCGCAATACAATGGTAAATATCACAGCACGTATCACAGCCAGTGCCAGTATTTCCATAGGATATAAATTTGTTCCATGGACAGACGTCATAGTCAATGTACCTCCGTTCAACTAAACACCAATCAGAATATGAAACCAATTTCCAGAATAAGCCGATACATGGCGATATGCACAGCTATAGCCACCGTTGCCCTGACCGGGTGTCGGGAAGAAGAGTTATTCGATAACGGACAGCGCGTAGAGGAAGGCATTCCTACACGTATTTCCTTAGGATATGCCTCACAAGAGAGTACGGTAGAAATCCGAAGCGCACAAGAAACAGATTATGAAAACCGAATCGAAAACATTTACCTTTTTGTATTCAATTCGGCGGGACAACGCCAGCCGTTATTGGAAAACACTAATGGCGAAGAACGAGCCAACAGTTTGTTCAATTCTACCAAAGGCCTATATCCTGAAGAAAGTAATATGTCTTCAGGTAAAGGAAGGTTGGAATTCGTCTGCGGTTCGCTGAACGACGCAACCATCGTTGCCATAGCCAATGTGACAGAAGGAAGTACAACCACCGCATATAGCGTAACTCCTGCCGAACTGGATAAAATCACAACCCTCGCCGGACTGCAACAATACGTCATGAACATGGACAATGAAAGCATAAGCCGCGGTGCCCTGTTCATGATGACCGGTTATGCCAAAGATATAGACGGCAACACGGCAATAGATATTGCCGGAAATGAGAGCGGTACAGGCGGATTGAATTTCAGCCTGAAATTGGAGCGGACAGATGCGAGAATAGAAGTAAATGTCACCTCTTCTCCTGCAGACCCCCAATGGACAGAATTCAATTTCCGCCCATCACAATGGCGAGTAATGCAAGTGCCTAAACAGAGCCTGCTTCTAGCCAGTGCAACAAATCCTCCGGCTGATGCACAGGGCAGCTATTTCAATACTGCGTTTGCAGAATTCGAGACAAGAGATACCGGCAAAGGAGGATTCATCTTCTACATGCCCGAAAACCTGAAACAACCCAAAGGACAAATTACTCAGGCAGAAAACGCGACAGCCAAGGAGAAAGCTGCAGCCTATGCCCTGCGCGAGAGATGGACTACCGAAACATTTACAGACCCTACAAAGCCGGGACAGACAGTCAAGAATATTGCCTTCGAAAATGCCGACCCCAACTCGACTTATCTTGTGCTGACCGGTGAACTTTCATACAAAGACAACGGGCTGCCCGTAACGGCTACCACACAATATTTCATCCATTTAGGGTATGCCGACCAGAACCCCAATGATTATCTGACACGAAGGAATCATCGCTATATATACACTATTACGGTACAAGGAATCGACAATATTCTGGTAGAAGTGGAAGGCGGAGATCCACGTCCCGGACACGAAGGTGATGTGAATTACAGCCAACACGAAATCTACGAACTGGACTGTCACTACGACCGTTGCCTGCTTGAAATCAGACCGGAGAATATCGTTACAGACGAAGCAACCCAAATGACGTGGTCGGTATCCACCCCATTCAGTAATGGAGTATACAATCCCTCAAACGGGAATTTTACAGGTGTAGAAGATTATCGGTGGATTAAATTCGCCATCAACAAGTTGCACGGCAAACAACACGGTGAATACGTGAAATATCCGGGTGACCAAGAATACAACCCGACTTTCGTGCCGAACGAAAGCACAACCAACGGCCAGCTCCCCAAATTATTGGATGTCAACCAATTGGTGGAATACCTGAAGATTGTAAAAAAACGGGAACCGGATATGAATTCATTAATACCGGACAATACAGACCATATCTGTATCACTTCTTTTGTAGACGAATTTATATATGTTAATGACCCTACTGTTCCAAATGCATCCAAAGACCTGACTTTATGGAAAAGATGCGTAGACCAGCCGGACAGAGAACTGCACATCATATCCGAAGGGAAAAAGTATAGTGCAGACGGTAATTCGAGTGTCACCCGTTCACTCTACTCTTTCCGCCAAAAGGCTATCCGTACCATCTACAACAAGGACGTGGCAAATTCGGCATGGGGAGTGGAAAGTACAATGGAAACAGAACGGCTCGAAGTAGGCTCCGTACCCTCATCAGCCAACAGTTCTGACAACGGACGGGCAAACACCCTCGCTTTTTTAAGACAACAAGGTCTGCTGCATTGGACTCAAGTAGTCTCCACAGCCGAACGTTATAAACTACAGAGCGGTTATGAAAACGCATTCTATGCCTGCCTGCTACGCAATCGCGACTTGGATGGTGACAATGAGATTGATGCTAATGAAATACGCTGGTATCTTGCCGCCATCAACCAGCTGAGTGACTTATATATCGGCGAGTATGCTTTGGACATAAATTCGCGTCTCTACCCGTGGGATCCGAAATCCGGCAATTATCCTCCCAATAATAATAATGGTGTATATTGGCATTATACATCGAGTACTTATGATAAGAATAATAAGCCCTTTGTCGTATGGGCGGAAGAAGGCCCTTCCAAAGGAAATTACGATGCTTCCTCCGGTGCGAACGGGCAGCTCTATGCCTATCGCTGCATACGAAGCTTAGGTATAGACATCACAAATAAAGATGAATCACCGGATTCCCTGATTACCCACAACGAAGATGCAGACTCTTACATATTCGACCTTTCCCGTCTTAATCCGAAGGCTTTGCGCGGATACTATGTGGAAGGAGCGGGTACTTATACCGTACACAACGAAAAAAGCGAGCATAACCTTCCTTATAGAAAATTCAGGGTTAGCAAAGCGCTATATCCAAGACCAAACAAATCGTGGGGAGTATGGAATGAAAATAACTGGGAATACTTTCAGACAAACAATCCATGTGCCAATGACGGCTACCGTGTACCTAACATGCGCGAGATGTTAATATTCATGTCAAGAATCGGCAATACACTGTCAGACCAATGGCTTGATGATTATGATCCCGGAATTTTTGGAAGCTTCCATAGACCACACATAATCTCCTTCACAGGTTTTTCAATGAGATACTTCGATCCTTATGATGATAACCGACGAGGATACAGTTATAATTCTTATGACAATACCATGGGACCCAGTGACTATACTCAAGTAAAAGGCTATACCTGTGGTGTAAGAGACGAAAAGTAATAAAACATTCATAATAAACATCTGCCCCGCCCCTTCTCCCTCCCCGGGAAAGAGGCGGGGTGTTTCGCTAAAGACATCCCAATGTTTTCCGGGATTCATCCCATTGTTTCTCTGAAACGTCAGGACAAAAAGACATAGAAAGCCACACGCCAACGGAAGGCAGCTTGCTTATGTGGGTGGGAATCATTATATTTGTTGCCGTAACCACTGAAACATCTATTTGGATGGATAAATCAATCGGCATATTAGATAAAGATTATACTTTATGGGTTAACGAACTTGTAAAGCGTTATCGTGGCAGTCAAATCAAGGCAGCAATAAAGGTGAATAAAGAATTGCTGCGTTATTATTGGGAACTTGGTAAAGATATTGAGGAAAAAACAAGCAGACAATAAGTATGGAAGTAAATTTTATGCTACACTAAGCCGCGACTTGCGCCATGAAATGCCTGATGTAGAAGGACTCTCTGAAACTTCTATTCGCTATGCCAAACGCTTTTATACTCTTTATAATCAGCAAATTGTAAATCTACCACAACTTGTGGAAGAATCTGATAAGGAAAATCTGCCACAACTTGTGGAAAGATTATACTCCGATTTGTTTTCAATACCTTGGGGACATCACCGCTATATCATAGACAAATGCTCCAATGATTCAAGCAAGGCTTTGTTCTATGTACGCCAAACATTGGAAAACGGCTGGAGCAGGGATATATTGCTTAATATGCTGGGTACAAATCTGTATGAGCGCAGTGGTAAGGCTCTGACAAACTTTAAGGATACACTCCCGGATGTGGATAGCGATTTGGCACAGGAACTGACACGCGACCCTTACGATTTCTCTTTCACAGGTTTACGTGGAAAGTACAATGAACGCAAACTGAAAGATACTCTACTGACTAATATCACTAACTTTTTATTAGAACTTGGTACAGGATTCGCTTATGTAGGTAAAGAGTATCGCTTGCAAATAGCTGAAAAGGAAAAATTTGTTGACCTGCTTTTCTATAATCTTAGATTATCTTGCTATGTTGTTGTAGAGGTAAAAATCGGTGAGTTCGATTTTGCCGATGCAGGTCAGTTAGGCGGTTACGTTGTAGCTTGTAATCATCAACTCCGCAAAGAGGGGCGTGATAATCCGACAATCGGACTGCTTATTTGCAAGCAAAAGAACAACACTCTGGCTCAATATGCATTGGAGTCAAGCAGTCAGCCTCTCGGAATATCCGAATATGAGCTTGAAAGGCTCTATCCTGAGAGAGTTGAAGGTACAATGCCATCAATCAAAGAAATAGAAGATAAATTAGATGGTCAAACGAATTGTTAAATTCTTATTTATGAAACGCCCGGAAATAATCAATCGCATTCAGGAGACCACGCACCGCATTGCTCCCGAAACAAGGCAAACCATCGTACCATATCGCTTAGAGCAAGCACACGAGGAACATAAATCAAACATTCGGAAACGAACTGACAAATAAGTAGTAACCAACCACTATAGATTGCAATTCGGTCTTGAATCTATAGTGGTTGGAAACAATTTATCCCTTACAATCCTGTTCGATGAACTCCAGCAATCGCTCTACGGCATGCTCTTCGGGGATGTTCTTCTCAATGCAGGTCTTTCCTTTGTAGAGGCTGATTTTTCCACGTCCTGCACCCACATAGCCGTAATCGGCATCTGCCATTTCGCCCGGACCGTTGACAATACAGCCCATGATGCCTATCTTCAGCCCCTTCAGATGGGCGGTTGCCGCCTTGATGCGGGCAATGGTCTTCTCCAGATCATACAGCGTGCGCCCACAACCGGGACAGGAAATATATTCTGTCTTGGAGGTACGGAGACGTCCTGCCTGCAGGATGCCGAACGCAGTGGCATCTACCACCTCATGGGGGAGACTACCCTGATTGAAGAGGAAGATTCCGTCGCACAGTCCGTCGAAAATCAGTGCTCCCATGTCGGCAGCCGACTTAATCTGAAAATCTTCCGCCTCATTCTCGGCATAGTGTTGGAAGAATACAAGCGGATTGCCCAGTCCTTCGCAGGTTAGCTGATGGGCCAGTGCACGAAACTCTCCCAGACGGTTGGGGTGATTGCTTTGGGCAACAAGCACAATCTCGGGATGATATTTCAAGCAGGCAATGGCTTCGTCGTCCAGCCCCATGTAGGTAATGAAAAGAAACTTCATCGGTGCACTGCAGGTGCTCACAAAAGGAAGCTGATCGCCCTTAAACGCCGGCCATGTATTGGGTACTCCCTGCCATACGTCGGCATCCACGATATACTGAACCCCATCCTGAAATGTCGCCGGCAAGCGATGTCCTGTATAGACATAATCGGGTATAAAGTGAGGATCGTATGTCTGCTTATCGTCCAGCCGTGCCGACAAGACTACCGGAAGCTGATCGCCGCCAATGTTGCGCACAGCCTTTGTCACACGCCGTACGGGGGAAAGGTAATCGAATCCGGGTGCTTCTTTCCCGGGAATATAGGGATGATTCTCGCGCCGGATGATATAGTCGACCAGCTTGCGTGCCACGGGGATTTCTGCCTCGGGAGCCTCGCTGAGGGAAACACGGATGGTGTCGCCTAGTCCGTCGCTCAACAGAGCTCCGATGCCCAAAGCCGACTTGATGCGTCCGTCCTCGCCGTCGCCCGCCTCTGTCACTCCAAGATGCAAGGGGAACGACATGCCTTCCTGCTCCATGACGTGTACCAGAAGACGCACCGTCTTTACCATCACCACCGTATTGGAAGCCTTGATGGAGATGACCACATCCGTAAAATGCTCGTCGACACAGATACGCAGGAATTCCATACACGATTCTACCATGCCTTCGGGCGTATCACCGTAGCGTGACATGATACGGTCGGACAAGGATCCGTGGTTGACACCGATGCGGATTGCCGTATGATTCTCCTTACAGATGTTCAGAAAGGGTACAAAGCGGTCGCGGATTTTCTGTATCTCGCGTTCGTACTCCTCGTCGGTATATTCAAGTTTCTTGAAAGTGCGTGCAGAGTCGACATAATTGCCGGGGTTGATGCGCACCTTTTCGGCATACAGTGCCGCCACATCCGCTACTTTGGGATTGAAATGCACATCGGCCACCAGCGGCACCATGTATCCCTGACTCCGCAAAGCGACATTGATATTCATCAGATTTTCGGCTTCACGGACGCCTTGTGTCGTCAGCCGGACATATTCTCCGCCGGCATCCACAATCCGCTTTGCCTGCTCCACACAGCCTTCGGTATCCATCGTAGAGGTATTTGTCATCGACTGGATACGGATAGGATTAGAGCCACCCAGCGGGGTGGCTCCAACGTTTACTTCGGAGGTTTCTCTCCGGGAATAATTGAACAAATCCATCAATTCGTCTTGTATTCGTACTTCACTTCTTTCAAATCCTCGTTGGCCTTCACTATTTTTTTCTTCAGCCCTTCCTTGTAAGAGGCAAACGACTCGGCCAACCGGGCATCGCTCAGTGCCAGCATCTGGATGGCAAGTATGGCCGCATTCATTGCTCCGTTGATGGCAACAGTAGCCACGGGAATGCCGGGAGGCATCTGAATAATGGAGTAGAGTGCATCAACACCGTCGAGCACAGATCCCTTGATGGGTACACCGATTACCGGAAGTGTAGTGTTTGCAGCAATCACACCCGGCAGTGCGGCAGCCATACCGGCAGCAGCAATAATCACTTTGATTCCACGCGCACGCGCATTCTTGGCAAATGTCTCGACTGCTTCCGGCGTACGGTGTGCGGAGAGAGCATTGATTTCGAACGGCACGTGCATATCGTTCAACAACTGGGCTGCTTTTTCCATTACCGGAAGGTCGGACGTGCTGCCCATAATGATACTTACAATTGGTTCCATACTATTCTGAGTTTTTGAGTTTTTAAGTTCTTAAGTTGACAAACGAGTTGACGAGTTAACAAGCTGACGGGGCAATGAAGGTGTAACATAACTCACCATAGGATTACACAGAGTGTTCGTAATGTACAGATAATCAACCGAAATAATCCGTGATAATCTGCGTAATCTGTGGTGAATCATTGTTTTGACACACCCTCGGGCAGTGATGCCTCTACTCGTTGATCAACTTACCGTAGGCCTCAGCATCGAGCAAGCCTTCGGCGTCGGCTGCATTCGCCGGCTTTATCTTGATAATCCAACCCTCGCCATAAGGATCGTTGTTCACCAATTCGGGGTTTTCTTCCAATGCTTCGTTCTGTTCGAGCACCTCGCCTGCTACCGGCAAAAACAGGTCGGATATGGTTTTTACCACTTCAATAGTGCCGAATGTGTCTCCAACAGCTAATGTTTCTCCTACAGTGGGGATATCAACAAACACAATGTCGCCCAACTGTTCTTGTGCGTAGTCTGTGATGCCTACATAAGCAACGTCACCTTCAATGCGAATCCATTCGTGTTCGCTTGTGTACTTCAAATTCTGCGGAATGTTCATGATAATGACTTTTTAAGATTGATATATTTATTTAAAACAACAAAATTCTGAAAAACAGAAGACTGCTCACAGGATGTAGCACAAGCAATGTGCATACCAGCCCTACTACGAATCCGGCGAGCACCTCACCCAGCGTATGATGCCGAAGCACGATACGGGCAGAACCCAATACGCCTGCTATGAGTATAAAAATGCACAGCCACCCGACAGGATTGTAGCTGAACAGTTCGCTGAAGGCAACCAGCCCGCCTATCACACCTCCGGCTCCTGCCATGTGTTCGCTCAGTTTCCACTTCAGGTTGGCAATCATGCAGATGACCGATACCAGCAGCGCCGAGAAGATAATTCCAACCATATAGGGCGGAAGGTTCAGACGACGCATCATCAGCCAGCAGAATATGTACGACAGGATAGTGAGCAGAATGGGAATATAGCGTTTCTTGCGTTGTCCCAGTTCGTGGCGTGCAATGCCATTAATCTTGCGGAACAGAAAGATGCTCACCGTAGGCATCAGGATGGTAAAGCAGTAGACTATTCCCAACACATATACCTTGTATATCGTAGGCAACATGTGCAGGTAAGAAAACAGAAACAATACCAGAAAAGAAAGGAACGGTATGGAAAACGGAGTAAACACCATCGAGATGATGCGTGCCACACGTAGCATTACCATATCCGAGATTACAAGTTCCTTATCCATGCTTTGAGTTATGAGTTTTAAATTATGATTCTTTTTTTGAGTCTTATGTTACGGTTTATCTGCGCAGACGTGCCACCGGTATATTCAGCTGCTGCCGGTATTTAGCTACCGTACGCCGGGCAATGGGATAGCCTTTCGCTTTCAGTATCTCCGCCAGCTCGTCGTCTGTCAACGGTTTTTTCTTATCCTCACCGTCGATGCATTCTTTCAGAATCTTGCGGATTTCGCGTACCGACATCTCCTCACCGTCTTCGGTGGTATAGCCATCGTTGAAGAAGAACTTCAGAGGATAAATGCCGAAATTGGTCTGCACATATTTGCTGTTGCTGACACGTGAAATGGTAGAGATGTCAAGTCCCGTCCGCTCTGCCACATCCTTCAGTATCATCGGTTTCAGCAACGACTCATCTCCTTCGAGGAAGAACGGGCGCTGCAAATCGATTATTGCCTGCATGGTGGTAAGCAGTGTGTTCTGCCGCTGCTTCACGGCATCGATAAATCCCTGTGCCGCATCCATCTTCTGCTTCAGAAACATCATTGCCTCTTTCGACTCCTTTGTCTGATTGGCCTTGTTTTTCGTATGCTCCTCCACCATCTCCATAAAATCGCGGTTCATGCGCAGTTCGGGTATGTTACGATTGTTCAGGCTGAGATTGATTGTGCCGTCGTCGTAAGAATCTACAATAAAATCGGGGACAATCTGATGCAGGTTACGCCCGATAGCTTCGCCCAACGACGCTCCGGGACGCGGATTGAGTTTGGTAATTTCGGCAATCGCCTCATTAAATCTCGGCTCGTCCACATTCAGTTTCTTCATAATCTTGTCCCAGTGCTTGCGGGTAAATTCCTCGTAGCACTCGGATATGATAGCTTCTTCCAGATCCAGTAACGGGTCCGGCCGGCTCTGCTCTTCTTTTTTCCGACGAATCTGTATCAGAAGACACTCTTGCAGCGTACGCGCGCCGATACCGGCTGGATCAAAATCCTGCAATACAGCCAACGCCTCTTCCAGTTCACGTTCGGACGTCTCGACGCCGGCATAAATGGCCAGTTCGTCGCCAATACTTTCCAGTGACTTACGCAGCAGACCGTCGTCGTCCAACGAGCCAATCAGATACTCCACCAGCTCACGCTGATGATCCGTCAGATTGCGTTCACCAAGTTGTTCCTTCAGAATCTCATAGAAAGAAGTCGCATCGGAAAAAGGAATATCCTCTGCCTGTTCGTCTTTGGAACGGTTGTTTTCCTGCAATTTATAGTCGGGAATGTCATCCTCGTTCAAATAGTCGCCCAACGAATCATACTCATTGGCATCTTCACCTCCGCCTTCCTCGTCGGCGGAAGCATCATCGGCATACTCATCCGAAGAGTTTTCTTCCTTGCCTTCCTCAAGCGCAGGATTCTCGAGCAGTTCTGCATGAATGCGGTCTTCCAGCTCGACAGCCGGAAGTTCCAACAATTTTACAACCAGAATCTGCTGAGGCGAAAGCGTCTGTATCTGTTGCTGCGCCTGCGATTGTACCTGACGGGATCCTTGTACCATATACTTTCTGCGTTTTATCGCTACAAAAGTAGTTTTTTTAGGCTACAGATGATACAATTTGTACAGGTTATTTTGCCTCTCTGCCTATTTTCCTGCGAATTACCGACAGACAAACCGGGCGTAGCATGACAACAGGAGACGGATAGGAAAAGAGAAAGGCATTTCTCCGGTATCATCAACAGAATGCAACAGGCAGGTCTCAGTCAAAACTCAGATAGGGAGCTATACGCTCTAAATCGGCAGGGGTGAACTCCTCGTACAACGACAGTTCCTTCAGCGAACGGATATTGCCTTTTTTCTTCCGGTGCTCATTGATAACCTTTGCCTGATAGAAATTGAGATATGGATGGCGTTTCAGGCGCTCTACACTCATTCTGTTGACAGGAATAGTGCGCACCAGCGTTGTGTCGACCCAAAACCACGGACGCAACTTGTCCACCTTCAGGCGAATATCAGCCAACTGCTCCACCCGGTAGAATGCTCCCAGACGACTCCGATAATCCACAATCATCCGCGCAATGGCACTTCCGATGCCCGGTATTTTCTTCAGTTCCGTGGTATCGGCACGGTTCAGGTCCACCAACGTGCCGGGAGGATATTTGAACAGGGTATCTTTTCTAAGCGGCAATGAGTCTTCCAGCAGTCTGACAGGAGCGACATATCTGTCCGTATCAGGTTGTGCAATACGGATATAAGGACGTAACGTCTGAAACTGAGCGTCTGTCATTCCATATATTTTTCTGAAATCTTCGGGACGGCGGAATACTCCATTCTTGCTCCGGTAGCGCAAGATGTTTCTTGCCATCCACGAAGGAAGTCCGAGCTTTACAAACGTAACAGAGTCTGCCGTATTAGGATCGAATTCCATCAGCAGAGGGCTCGTCTGCCCCGCAGACTGTCGCTGCGGGCGAATGCCATATTCCTTATGTGTAGAGACAGATTTCTGTTCTTTCAACGAAGAAAGGAAGTGCATATACTCCTGCTCAGAGACCTCCTGAGCGGTTATATCTCCCCTATCGGAAGAATTACTTCCGAAGAAACAGGGCAACAGACAAACTGCAGCAATAAGAAGAAGCAGCAGTACAATGCCCTTCCGTTGGGTTCTGGTAAAATAAAAGAAATCTTTCCACATGTTTTCCAGCTTTCCGGAACGCAGCCACTACAGCAAGCCAAGCTCGTTGATAAAGATCAGCGAAACCGTGATGGGAGCGATATACTTCAGAATAAAGACAATGAGCCGGTAGAGAGGAACCTTCAGTGTTCCGTTGTTGGTAATCTCCTCCCATACAATCTTCTTGTCCAAATACCAGCCGGTGAAAAGGGCAATGAACAGTCCGCCCAAAGGCAACATGAGTTTGGCTGTCACAAAATCGAAAAGATCGAAGATGGTCAATCCACCCACAGTATATTCCTTCAGCACTCCCAAAGACAAAGAACAAAATACACCGAGGAAAATACATCCGCCGGTCACCATCTTTGCTGCTTTTCCGCGGCTGAACCGGAATTCCTCGTGCAGGTATGCCGTGACCACTTCATGAAGCGAAATGGTAGAGGTGAGCGCAGCCATAGCCAACAGGACATAGAACATGACTGAAAACACGTATGCCAACACAGGGACATTGCCGAACGCCTGTTGAAAAACATTGGGAAGCGTGATGAAAATCAGACTAGGCCCAGAATCGGGCTGAATGCCGACAGAGAAGGCTGCCGGAAAAATGATGAAACCAGCCAATACCGCCACACAAGTGTCAATGACACCGACGCTAAACGCAGTCTTGGCAAGATTGGTGTCCTTACCAAAATAGGAAGCATAGGTACAAAGGCATCCCATACCCAGACTGAGAGAGAAGAATGCCTGTCCCATTGCACCTAGGAAAACATTACCATCCACCTTACTGAAGTCTGGCTTCAGCAGGAACTCGATACCTGCTCCGGCTCCCGGCAGCGTAACCGAACAACCTACCAGTATCAATATGATGATAAACAGAGCAGGCATCATGATTTTAGACGATTTTTCGATGCCTTTTTCCACTCCCTTCACTATAATCAGATGAGTACTGACCAGAAAAGCAACCAGCCACACAACCGGTCGCCACGGACTGGCAGAAAACTGCTGGAAAGAAGTGATAAAGTCGTCTGCACTTTTTCCGGTAAAAGCATTGGTAGCGGCTTCGAAGATATATTCGAGCGTCCAGCCTGCCACCACCGAATAATAGCTCAGAATCAAGAATCCTGCAAGGACTCCCATTCGTCCCACCCACCGCCAGTGAGTGCCGGGAGCCAACTTCTGATAAGCGCCGGCTGTATTGGCACGCGAGTGTCTCCCAATCAGGAATTCTGCAATCAGGATAGGCAGTCCCAATATCAGCACGCAGCCCAGATAAATGAAAATGAAAGCCGCACCGCCATGATTTCCTGCCTCGTAAGGAAAGCGCCAAATATTTCCCAAGCCTACAGCCGAACCGGCCGACGCAAGTATTACTCCCAACTTGCTACCAAAGTTTGCTCTGTTACTCATGTGAGATTATTATTAAAAAAGACAAAAACAATGGGCACAAATATAGAAAATGAAGTTTATATTTGCACAATATTTAAGATTGTAAGTTTTTAAGTTTGTAAGATTTTAAGTTTTAGAGTGGGGAAAGTAAACCTGACGGACAGGCGGCAAAAGGTAAAAAGAACAACAGTTCTGCTTTCAGGAAGCTCTGCCTTCTCCCTGCAATATGTACACCATTAAAACAAGAAAGATATGTATATAAAAAAATACCCAGTCTCCCTACTGATCATTGCAACGGTCATCTATCTGTCATTCTTCCGTCCTCCCCAGACGGAACTGAGCGAAATCCCCAACTTGGACAAGCTTGTACACTTCTGCATGTACTTCGGGCTGTCTGGTATGCTGTGGCTGGAGTTTCTTCGCGCACATCGTAGAGACAGCACTCCCATCTGGCATGCATGGGCAGGCGGTTGCTGCTGTCCTATTCTGTTCAGCGGCTGCATTGAGCTGCTTCAAGCCTATTGTACGGACTATCGGGGTGGAGACTGGATGGACTTTGCAGCCAACACTGCCGGCGCACTGCTGGCAAGCCTGACGGCCTATTACATTGTGCGTCCGCGAATGAAAAGGAAACAAGGATAAATTTATAAGTTATTGGGCTATTAAATTAAAGCATATCAACAACTTATAAACTGATAAAACCAATAACTAAAGTCCTAAGCAATCGGCTATTTTATAAAGCTTAACGCCATTCGATCCCTTAATCAGAATAGTATATCCCGAAGGATGTTCCATCTCTATTTCTTTGATTACCTCTTCCACATTAGCAAATGTCCGGAACGATTGCCGGGTAGCAGCAAACTGTTCTCCCACCAGCCAAACCTTGTCGAATGCAGACTGACTGAGATAGTCGGCTATTTTCTGATGCTCTGCCCCGCTGGCACTTCCCAGTTCACGCATGTCGCCCAGAATCAGCATCTTGCGTGATGCCTTCATATTACGGAAATTCTCCAATGCAGCCATCATACTGGTAGGATTAGCGTTATAAGCATCAATAATAAGTGTATTGTATGCAGTTTTCTTCAGTTGCGACCGGTTGTTAGTCGGTGTGTATGCCTCCAGTGCTTCATCGATACGGGCATCATCTACACCAAAGAAACGGCCGATGGCTACAGCAGCCAATACATTGGACAAATTATACTCTCCTATCAGCTGTGTCCTGACCGGATGCAAAACACCTTCCTTACCGGCCTTCCACTCCAGTGACAGATAAGGGGTATTTTCCGTTGCATATCCGTTGACATACAAGTCATCTCCGCGTCCATACTCAATCCGTTCCAATCCTCCGGCTATTTCGTTCAGATAAGGGTTCTCATGATCTATGAAGATAGTGGCATTTCCCTTCTTACGTAAGAAGTCATACAATTCTCCTTTCGTCCGAACGACTCCTTCGAAAGAGCCAAACCCTTCCAGATGGGCTCTTCCCACATTGGTGATAATACCATAGTCAGGTTCGGCAATGTTGACCAGTTCTTCTATATCTCCGGGATGACTGGCCCCCATTTCTATAACTCCGATTTCATGTTCCGGACGGAGCCTCAACAAAGTCAGAGGAACACCGATGTGATTGTTCAGATTGCCTTGTGTGTATAGAATAGTGTGCGACTGTGAGAGGACAGCTGCTATGAGCTCTTTAGTAGTTGTTTTCCCATTGGTTCCGGTAATGCCGATAATCGGAATGTTCAGCTGACGCCGGTGGTATCGGGCAAGTTGTTGAAGCGTTTGCAATGAATCGGGCACAAGAATATATCGTGAATCACCTTTGGGCACATATTTCTCGTCATCCACCACAGCAAAGGCACATCCAGCTTCCAGCGCTCCGGCAGCAAAAGCATTTCCATTGAAAGAATCGCCCTTCAGTGCTATAAAAAGCGACCCGGCAGGACAGTTACGGCTGTCGGTCGTCACTGACCGGCAGTTAAGGAATATTTGATAAAGAGCAGACAGTTCCATAATCAGATTCTTTTAAAAACGGTGCAAAGATAGAGGAATCTTCCGGATTTTATTTCTATACTTTCGCACGAATAATGGCTTTTTTGCCTACTTTTGCAACAAGAATTCAAGTCCCTTAAAACCCATAACTTAGAACTCATAGCTCAAAATGACCATAAATGTAAAAGGACAGTTGCTCGACCTCAGTACTCCTCAAGTGATGGGTATACTGAACGTAACGCCTGACTCTTTCTATTCTGCCAGCCGGATGCAAACCGAACAGGAAATTGCCGAACGGGTTCAGCAAATTATCGACGAAGGTGCATCCATTATCGATATAGGAGCTTATTCCTCACGTCCCAATGCCGTGCATATCTCGTCAAACGAAGAAATGGACAGACTACGCATGGGACTGGAAATCATCAACCGCTATCATCCCGAAGCCATCGTATCTGTTGATACGTTCCGTGCCGAAATAGCCGAACGGTGTGTAGAGGAATACGGAGCAGCCATCATTAACGATATTTCGGCTGGAGAAATGGACAAGCAGATGTTCGAGACTGTGACCAGACTGAGAGTGCCTTACATCATGATGCACATGCAGGGAACTCCACAGAATATGCAGCAACAGCCACACTATGAAAACCTCCTGAAAGAAATTTTCCTTTACTTTGCCCAAAAGATACAGCAACTCCGTGATCTGGGAATGAAAGACATCATACTCGACCCCGGTTTCGGGTTCGGCAAAACATTGGAACATAACTACGAACTGATGGAGCATTTAGAAGAGTTCCGGCTCTTTGAACTACCCTTACTGGTAGGAGTCTCCAGAAAATCGATGATATATAAGTTGTTGGGCAACAGTCCGCAGGAAGCACTGAACGGGACTACCGTACTGAATACCGTCGCCTTGATGAAAGGCGCCCACATACTACGGGTGCACGATGTACGCGAAGCAGTAGAGGCTGTACGGATAGTAGAAAAATTAAGAACAAACATATTTAATCAATAAAGTTAAAGATAGCAGCGTGTTTTTCGATTTTAGTATAAAAGATTTCATTGATATCTTACTGGTAGCTTTCCTACTATATTACACCTACAAACTGATGAAAGCTTCCGGTTCCATCAAGGTGTTCATGGGAATCCTTGTATTCCTTTTAATCTGGCTGGTCGTTACCCAAGTATTGGAGATGAAACTTCTAGGATCCATCTTCGATACACTCATGAGCGTCGGCGTCATAGCCCTGATTGTTCTTTTCCAAGATGAGATACGACGTTTCCTGCTGACTTTGGGTTCGCACCAGCACATCAGTGCACTGGCGCGCTTCTTCAGTGCCTCCAAAGGCGACGCACTGCAACATGACGACATCATGCCAATCGTTATGGCATGCCTGAGCATGAGTAAGCAGAAAGTGGGAGCACTGATTGTAATAGAGCATGAGACTCCGCTGGATGAAATCGTCCGGACAGGAGATGTTATCGATGCCTTAATCAACCAACGTCTGATCGAAAATATCTTCTTCAAAAACAGCCCCTTACACGACGGAGCTATGATCATCAGCCAGAAACGCATCAAAGCAGCCGGTTGTATTCTTCCCGTATCACATTCACTGAATATTCCCAAGGAATTAGGTCTGCGCCATCGCGCTGCCATGGGAATGTCGCAGCAATCGGATGCACATGCTATTATCGTCTCGGAAGAGACCGGTGCCATATCCGTAGCCTACAGAGGGCAGTTTTATCTTCGTCTAAGCGCAGAAGAGCTGGAACGTATACTGACAAAAGAAGTATAAGAACAGCTTAAACAAAGCACCTATTTATAGAAACTGTTTTATAAGAAAACCGGCAAGTTCTTATGGGAATATGTCCGCATTTGTTTTAGGGTGTCCGTTTTCGGACACCCTAAAACTTTATTATAGCACTGATTCATAGCCGAATAGACATTTGGCACAGCTTTTGACCTACTATTGTCGTTTTTCACCAAAACAGAACATAAATGGACAGAGAAATACCAACAGACGTAAAACGGCAGAACCTGAAAAAAAGAGTTATCAGATACTCACTATCCGGAGGAATAGTAATAACCATCACCTGCATACTGTTCTCTCTTTTAAAAAGCAGTGTCAGGAAAGAAGAGCTCAGTTTCTCTACAGTCGACGAGGGGAAACTTGAAGTATCGGTCAGTGCATCGGGAAAGATTGTCCCGGCATTCGAGGAAATCATCAATTCTCCCATCGATACACGAATAGTTGAGGTTTACAAGAAAGGAGGAGACTCTGTAGACATCGGGACTCCGATTCTGAAACTGGATCTGCAAAGCACAGAAACAGAATACAAAAAGCTGCTGGACGAAGAGAAAATGAAACAATATGAGTTGGAACAGCTCAAAGTGAACGGAAAGACCAAAATCAGCAACCTCTCCATGCAAATCAAGGTTGCTGCCATGAAGCTGGACAGGATGAAAGCAGAGTTACGCAACGAGCAATATCTGGACAGTCTGGGTGCCGGTACCACAGAGAAAGTACGTGAAGTAGAGTTAAACTATACCGTAGCCCAGCTGGAACTGGAGCAATTAAAGCAGCAATATGAAAACGAGCAACTGGTTCTTGCCGCAGATTTGAAAGTAAAAGAGCTGGATTTCAACATATTCCAAAAATCAATAGCAGAAATGAAAAGGACGCTGAGCGACGCACAACTGCGTTCGCCCCGAAAAGCCGTTCTGACCTACATCAACAACCAGATAGGGGCACAAGTAGGCAAAGGGAGCCAAGTAGCTATCCTTTCAGACCTGTCACACTTCAAAGTGGACGGCGAGATAGCCGATTCATACAGCAGCTATCTGGCTACAGGGGGTAAAGCAATTGTCACATTAGAAGGCAAACAACTGCAAGGAACAGTAAGCAGCGTCACTCCCCTTTCGCAAAACGGAGTCATCTCGTTCTCCGTACTGCTGGAAAACGATCATCACAAAAGTCTGCGCTCCGGTCTGAAAGCTGATATACACATTATAAAAGCTGTGAAAGACAAGGCCATGCGCATAGCCAACTCTTCCTATTACAGAGGAAAGGGAAAGTACGAACTGTTTGTCATCGATGGAGACGAACTGGTGAAGCGATGGGTAGAACTGGGAGACAGTAATTTTGAATACGTCGAAGTGCTGTCCGGATTAAAGACCGGCGACCGCGTCGTAATCAGCGACATGAATGCCTATAAAGGGAAAAAAAGACTGAAAATCGACTAAATCAACCTAAAAACTCAACAATATGATTCAATTGACATCAATTAGCAAAATCTATCGGACTAGTGAAATAGAAACACTGGCACTTGAAAACGTGAACCTGACAATCGGAGACGGAGAGTTTGTCAGTATCATGGGGCCTTCGGGCTGCGGCAAATCTACTCTACTGAACATTATCGGATTACTTGATTCCCCAACCACAGGAACTGTTGAGATAAACGAAGTGCAAACCAATGCCATGACAGACAAAGAGCTGGCGGCATTCCGCAACCGTCAGCTGGGATTCATTTTCCAAAGTTTCCACCTGATCAACTCATTGAATGTATTAGACAATGTCGAGATTCCCCTACTGTACCGTAAAGTTCCCGCTTCCGAACGGAAACGGTTGGCACAGGAAGTTCTCGAGAAAGTAGGGCTCAGCCATCGGATGCGCCATTTCCCTTCGCAACTATCGGGTGGACAGTGTCAGCGTGTAGCCATCGCCCGTGCCATAGTAGGCAATCCAAACATCATTCTTGCCGATGAACCTACAGGTAATCTGGATTCCAAGATGGGAGCAGAAGTAATGGAAATTCTACATCAACTGAATAAAGAAGACAAACGGACCATCGTAATGGTGACTCACAATGAGGAACAGGCACGGCAGACCTCAAGAATTATCCGTTTCTTCGACGGCAGACAAATCAGTTGATGTTATAACAAGTTTACAAAGAATCTACTATGTTCAAACAATATTTCAAACAAGTCATTTATCAGCTTAAGGAGAATAAGCTCATCAGCTGGATTTCCATTTTGGGGACGGCATTCTCCATTGCCATCATCATGGTGATGGTTATTCTCTTCCAGATTCGGAATGCCAACTACCGCCCGGAAGTAAATCGAGACCGGACACTGTATGTTCAATTCGGAGAACGTTTTTGGAAAAACACACAAAACATTAACAGTCGGAATTTCAAATTATCCGGCGAGGTGATACAGGAGTGTTTCTATCCTCTAACACAGGCAGAAGCTGTCTGTGCTATTGCATGGAATAGCAAGGCACTGGCAATTCCCGGAAAAGACGAATGGCTTTCCGGTCAAGTTTCTTTTACCGATGCTGAGTTCTGGAAAATCTTTGATTTTGAATTCCTTTCCGGAAAGCCCTTCACAAAAGCCGATTACATGTCCGGCATCAGGAAAATAGTACTGACAGACGAAATGGCACGTAAACTTTATCAGACAACCGATGTTGTCGGGAAGACTCTTTACATGCAAAGTGTTCTCTACACAGTATGTGGTGTTGTCCGGAAATGCTCCAAATGGGCACAGTTTGCCTATGCCGACGCATACGCCCCCTATTCAAGCGGAGGAGTATGGATGGGAGAAGGTATGGAAGGTCCCTGTTCCTGCCTGATTCTTGCCCCGGACAAAGACTCCTTTGAGAAAATTCGGCAAGAAGTCGATATACTGATAGAACGCTACAACCAAAAGCAGTCCGAACAGGTATTGGGACTGCGGGGGCAACCTTATACTCACTTTCAGCAACAATTTTTCGTTTGGGACTCCCAAATGCCTCACGTAGCAAAGAATGTCACACGCTACGCCATTATATTGGTAATCCTGTTGCTGGTACCCGCCATCAATCTGAGTGGACTATCTCTTTCAAGAATGCGGAGAAGGACGCAGGAAATCGGTATCCGTCGTTCATTCGGAGCTAGCAAATGGCAGATTGTCAGTCAGGTACTGAACGAGAATCTGCTGTTTACCTTGATGGGAGGAATCTTAGGGATATTGTTTTCCTACTTGTCCATATACTTGATGAACGACTGGCTTTTGGATTCCGATCCATATATATCGGCAGAAATGGTAGCCTCACCCACCATCTTCATTCTTGCTTTCCTGTTCTGCCTGATACTGAATCTGCTCAGTGCCGGCATTCCTGCATGGCTCGTAGCCAAAAAGGACATCACAGACATACTCAGATAACTTATAAAACCATTGACTATTATGATAAGGAACATATTAAAACAACTGTGGAATCGGCGCGATTCAAATATATGGATATGCATCGAACTGCTATTGGTATCCATATTCCTGTGGATACTTATTCACCAGTTTTTGCTGCACTGCCGGAGTTTCAATCGTCCGATGGGATTCGACATTACAAACACTTACCTTATACAACTGTCGGAACAAAGCCGTACCTCCGATAAATACATCACTCCGGAAGAATCAGGGAGCAATCGTGAAGAAGATTTGATAAACATACTCGCACGAATTCGTCAGGTAGAAGGAGTAGAAGAGCTTTCCGTCTCTTCCTGCGCTCGTCCTTACTGTCCCTGTAATGGTACAGCACCGGTAAGCGCTATTCATGGGAAAGATACCCTTACTTTCTTCCCATACATACGATGGGTCTCCCCGGAATATTTCAGAGTGTTCCGGATAAAAAAAGCCGACGGTCAGACGATAGCCGGACAGTCGCAAAAACTCCCATACTTTGTCCTGTCACAGAATCTTGCCGACTCACTGAAAATATCATTCAATGACTCCGTTTCACAGGGATATCCAAGAAAGTATCCGGTCGAGGTATGTACCGATATACGTTATGCAGAGACATGGCCTGACATATTCAATGCATATTCGGTTACCAGCGAACGGAACCTTATCGGTGCAAAAGACATCTGTATCCGCCTGAAAGATGGGCTGACCGCCCAACAGCAACAAGCTATATGGGAAAAAATTTCGGCAGCATGCCGGGTCAACAATTTCTTCCTCTTCTACAAAGAGCCATACGATAAAATTCGGAAGGAATATATTTCAACTCTGACTGATGAGTTAAAAGCAGAAGCCTGGTATGCGGTATTTCTGATTATCAACATGCTGATGGGAATTGTCGGTACTTTCTGGCTGCAAACCCAGCAACGACGTACAGAAATAGGAATCCGGATTGTTGCAGGAGCTACCAAGAAATCACTGTTTGCACAATTCATCGGTGAAGGAATCCTGCTGCTTTCATCAATCTTCCTGCTGACCATTGTCATTCAGTTGAACCTCTGGCATCTGGAAATTATATCGGTAGACAACTGGCAGAGTTTCGTCTGCGATATGCTGGCAACATGGATTGTCCTGGCTATGACCATTATCCTCGGCATCTGGTATCCTGCCCGACAAGCCATGAAGGTGAATCCCGCCGACGTATTACACGAAGAATAAAACAACACAGCCATGAAGCAACAGACTATCATCGCACTTTTCGTGTGCCTGACAAACATTACCCCGTCAGCAGCACAGCGGAAGATGACACTGGACGAAGCCATCCGTATCGCACAGGTGCAAAGTGTAGATGCAGCCGTAGCACTCAACGAACTGAAAACTGCCTACTGGGAGTATCGCACATACAAGGCAGACCTGCTGCCGGAGATAAACTTCTCCGGCACTCTGCCCAGCTACAACAAAAGCTACAACTCCTATCAGCAGGAAGACGGTACATACACGTTTGTCCGCAACAACAGACTGGGGCTGAACGGTTCACTCTCTGTCAACCAGAACATCTGGCTGACGGGAGGGACCCTGTCGCTGCAGAGCTCACTGGACTATATGAAACAGCTCAACGAACAGAGTGCAGACCCAAACTTCATGAGCGTTCCTGTCACACTGACGCTGAATCAACCCATTTTCGGGGTGAACAACATAAAATGGAAACGACGCATCGAGCCGATACGGTACCGGGAGGCAAAAGCAGCGTTTATCTCTGCTACCGAAGAGGTTACAATGACCACCATCACCCACTTCTTCAATCTGCTTCAGGCGCAGAACAACGTGGTTATCGCCCGGCAGAACAAAGAAAATGCCGACCAGCTCTACAAAGTGGCACAGGCAAAGCGGAAAATGGGGCAGATCTCCGAAAACGAGCTCCTGCAGCTGAAGCTGAAAGCACTTCAGGCAAAGGCAACAGTCACCGAGAGCGAAAGCAATCTGAATGCAAACATGTTCCAACTCCGTTCATTCCTCGGACTGGATGAGAAGGAAACGATAGAACCTATTATGCCGGAATCGGCACCCGACCTCCACTTAAACTACGACATGGTACTGGAAAAGGCACTGACAAACAATTCGTTTGCCCTAAGCATACGTCGTCAGCAGATGGAAGCAGACTACAACGTCGCCACTGCCAAAGGCAATCTGCGAAGTGTCAACCTGTTTGCATCGGTGGGACTGACCGGTAAAGGACGAAACTTCACGGAAACTTACCGGAACGAATACCTGAAAGACAATCAAGTAATAGAAGTGGGAGTACAAATCCCCATTTTAGACTGGGGAAAACGCCGTGGTAAAGTGAAAGTGGCAGAGAGTAACCGGGAGGTAATAGCCAGCAGGCTGAAGCAGGAACAGATGAATTTCAACCAGAACATTTTCCTGCTCGTAGAACATTTCAACAATCAGGCGGAGCAACTGCATATAGCGCGCGAAGCAGACCTGATTGCCCAACAACGGTACAAGACGAGCATCGAGACTTTTCTGATTGGTAAAATCAACACCTTAGACCTGAACGACGCACAGACCAGCAAAGACGAAGCCCGGCAGAAACACATATCGGAGCTGTACCTGTACTGGTATTACTACTATCAGATCCGGAGCCTGACACTTTATGACTTCAGCGCCGGCACTACACTTGACGCCGAATTCGAGAAAATCGTCCGGCAATAGCCACACGAATAGTAATGAATTAATATCTTTGTACATCAAACCAACACACAAAACATGATTCTAATAGTAGATGACGACAGTGCCATACGTACTTCTCTTTCCTTTCTCCTGAAAAGAGCCGGCTACAATGTGCAAGCAGCAGCTTCGCCGAAGGAAGCAATCTGTATAGTCCGTTCGACTGCACCGGAACTCATCCTGATGGATATGAATTTCTCGCTAGGCACATCGGGCGAAGAGGGGCTGACACTGCTGAAACAGGTAAAAATATTCCGACCGGAAACACCCGTCATACTGATTACGGCATGGGGAAGCATAGCACTTGCCGTCCAAGGCATGCAGGCCGGAGCGTTCGATTTTATCACCAAGCCGTGGAACAATGCCGCTCTTCTGAATTCTGTCCATACGGCCTTGGAACTGAATAGAAAAGAGACACCCGAAACAAACATACAGAAACAAACCGAAAACGAAGCACAGCCGAATTTCGACAAGATTATCGGCCGTTCACCGGCATTGGCCAATATACTGAACACCGTTGCGCGCATTGCACGGACAAATGCTTCGGTGCTGATAACCGGAGAGAGCGGAACCGGAAAAGAACTGATAGCAGAAGCCATCCATGCCAACAGTCTGCGTGCGAAGCAACCGTTTGTCAAAGTCAACCTTGGAGGAATATCGCAAAGCCTGTTCGAAAGCGAGATGTTCGGGCATAAGAAAGGCGCTTTTACCGATGCTGCGACCGACCGTACCGGCAGGTTTGAGCTGGCCGATAAGGGAACAATATTCCTTGACGAGATAGGCGAACTGGACATAAACTGTCAGGTCAAGCTGCTGCGTGTATTACAGGAACAGACATTCGAGAAACTGGGAGACAGCCGACCGAAACAGATAGATATCCGCGTGGTCTGTGCCACCAACCGCGACCTGCAGGAGATGGTGAACCAGCATACTTTCCGGGAAGACCTGTTCTACCGCATCAACCTGATTACCATCCACCTGCCCGCCCTAAGGGAACGCAGAGAAGACATCCCCCTGCTGGCACGCTATTTTGCCGACCGGCTGACAACAGAAAACCATCTGCCCCGCACAGAGTTCACCCCAAGAGCAATGAAGCTTCTGCAACGCCTGCCCTACCCCGGCAACATACGGGAGCTGAAAAACCTGATCGAACGGACCATCCTCATCAGCGGGAAAGAGCTGCTGGACAGTAGCGACTTTGAGGGTCAATGCCAGCAATCCCATTTGCCCTCTTCTCCCATCCTCCCCGGCATGACACTGGAAGAGATAGAACGGCAAACCATTCTGCAGACATTGGAAAAATACCACAACAATCTCTCTCAGACGGCTGCCGCATTGGGCATCAGCCGTGCAGCGCTTTACCGACGACTGGAAAAATATAACATCACTCTATAGACTTATGCATCTGAAAGGAATATACTGGACACTGTTCTGCCTTCTGCTGGCAATACTGTCCATACTGACATGGAGACTGATAACGGACAACACTGCACTTTTCTTTGTTGTCGAAAGTCTGATCCTGTGTACATTCATCCTGCTGTGGCAATTTTATCGGAAAGTAGTAAAGCCACTCCGGAAAATCGGGAACGGCATGGACCTGCTGAAAGAACAGGACTTCAGTTCCCGGCTCAGTCACGTAGGGGAATTCGAGGCAGACCGTATTGTGGACATATTCAACCGCATGATGGAACAGCTGCGCAAGGAACGCCTGCATGTCAGAGAACAGAACCAGTTGCTCGACCTCCTGATCAATGCAAGTCCGCTGGGAGTAATCATGATGGGAGACAATCAGGAAATCCGCTCGCTGAATCCGGCAGCCCGAAAGCTGATTGGCGAAGAACTGTCTGAAACCCTGGAAGGAAAGAAATGGGAAGACATCCATACCGAACTGGCCGACGGACTGGCTTCGTTGCCTGTAAATGAAACACGGACCGTCCGGCTGAGCAACTCAGGCATCTATCGCTGTTCGCACCTCACCTTCATGAACCAAGGATACAATCATCCTTTCTTCCTGATAGAAAGCCTCACGAGCGAAGTGATGAAGGCAGAGAAAAAAGCATACGAGAAAGTAATACGCATGATAGCCCACGAGGTGAACAATACGACAGCCGGCATCACCTCTACGCTGGACACCGTAAATCAGACACTGGCCGAGATGGAACAGACGGAAGAGATCAGACAAGTGACACAGGTATGCATCGACCGCTGTTACAACATGAGCCGCTTTATCACCAATTTTGCCAATGTTGTCAAAATACCGGAGCCACAGCTAAAGCCGGTAAATCTGAACAATCTGCTGTCGTCATGCAAACGCTTTATGGAATCGCTCTGTCAGGGAAGAGACATCAGGCTCCACCTCCGGCTATGCGACGCACCGCTTGTTGTACGGATAGATGCCTCTCTGTTCGAACAGGTGATAGTCAATGCGATTAAGAATTCAGTAGAGAGCATCGGACAGGACGGAGATATCTACATCACAACGACATCCACTCCTGCCTGCATGGAAATTGCCGACACGGGCACAGGCATCAGCAAAGAAACCGAAAGCAAGCTGTTCAGCCCTTTCTTCTCTACCAAACCAAACGGACAAGGCATCGGGCTGGTATTCATCCGCGAGGTACTCTTCAAGCACAGATGCGCATTCTCGCTAAAGACATATCCGGACGGGCTGACAAGATTCAAGATACAGTTCACGGACGGTGGTGGGAACTGATGCCGGCAACTGCCAAATGACAATATCCACTGAAACTCTTTTCTTTCCAAGAGCGTCATTTTGTACTGATTTTTCTTATCACGTATCTGTCCTCTTCTCTTCCTTCGCGACAGGCAGCCTTTCGGCTCGTGTCAGCTGACCTTTCCCAACAGATTGGGTAACCTTTGCCAACACGTCAGCTAACCTTTCCCAACACGTCAGCTAACCTTTCCCAACGCGTCAGCTAACCTTTGCTATCAGCCCACTGACAATCAGCAAATTACAAAGCCGAAAACAGACATAAAAAAACAACCGGAAAGAAAATTCCGGTTGTTTCCATACGGTTCGTATTTTTCAAATGTAAGTTTTTTCTACCGTTCCGACAAGGTGTTTTCTGCAACTGCATCCATGCCGGGAGCAAAGGCTGACAGCTTCTGAGCCTTCAGAAGAGAGCCGGGATTGCCAACAGCTGATAGAGCAATGTACGTGCCATCCGCTCCTGCCCCAATGTGTTGGGATGCAGACGGTCTGTCTCCTTGTCACGGAAATAGACCACCTGTTCGTCGACCATCGGATTCATTCCGCTGCATGCATTGAGGTCGATTACCGAAACTCCCCAAAGGCTGCCGGCTTCCTTTACAGCCTGCACATAGGCGTCGATATACTCTCCGCAACTGTTCTGATAGCTTTCATCGGGTTGCACGTTGTCTTCTCCAAAAGTGGCATAGGCACGGTGCAGCGGAGTGAGCAATACAATCTGCTTGTCCGGAAAGAGCTGTTTCAGCCTGCTGATACCCACATTGATTCTGCCCTTATAGGTATTCCGGTCCATCACAAGCGTTCTCCTGACACGCGCCATCATCTGTCCGCGGGCACCCTTTACCTGCTCCGGTGCTTCGGTAAACCATTCGCCGACAGGGATACCGGAGTTATAGTCGTTCGTCCCCATGAACACCAGAATGGCATCTACCTCCCCGCCGTGCTCTTTCTTCAGCTGTTCCGCCTGACGGGGGACATCATCCCACTGCCTGCCGTTGACTGCACACACAAAGGACGTCGTGCCCAACCAGTCTTCCAGAAACGACCAATATCTCTTGACATCGGTATAACAGCCGGGATCGGTAATCGAGTCGCCGATATATCCGATCCGTACTCCGAACCACGGATGACGCACCGTCCCGTTCTTCTCCACCACAGGCTTCTCCGGCTTGGGCTGTGCATCAGCCACCAGCCAGCCTGCGCAGACAAACAGCATAAGAATAAAAAGTCTTTTCATCTGTTCTTCCATTTAGCAGTCAGTATGTTACAACGTAAATTCCAGCGTATGCTCTCCCGCTTCGAGATGGGTTATCCGTTCTCCTTTCACATTATCGGGAGCATAGAATGTGGCTGTGCTGTTGGCAGGAACGGTCACACGACAAACAATCCGTTTTCCCTTGCGCTCCCACGCCGAACGTATTTCTCCGTATGGCGACCGGTGAGTGGCCTCGAATTTATCCAATCCAGCCGGAAAATTGGGACGAAGCAGAATATGCTTGAAACCGGGATATTCGGGATCGGGGAAAATACCTCCCAGCCCTTTGTAGAACCACCCGCCTATTTCTCCAAACATCATGTGGTTGTCGGAAATGTCGCGTGTGGCCTTCAGATCCCAGTTTTCCAATAAGGTAGTAGCCCCATTTGCCACCCAGTTGCCCCATGACGGATAGGTGTTCTGTACCGCCAGTTTGTAAGCCGTTTCAGCCTCGCCGTTTTCGCTCAATGCATTCAGGATGGCTTTTGCTCCCAACACACCCACGTCAAGATGGAATCCGGCAGCCTCAACCTGCTTCGCCAGATTGCGGGCTACCTTCTGCTTCAGCTCTTCGGGAACAATTCCCCACTGCAAAGGAACACTCTGCTCCGTCTGTACGCCACTGCCGTAAATACCGGTCTCACGGTTCAGGAACTTGTCATTGATGGCATTTCTGATTTTCTCGGCAAGAGCCGTATAGTGGGTATAGTCGTCCGTCTTTCCAAACAGTCTGGCCGCGTTTGCCAGTATCTTGGTATCCACATAGAAATAAACCGAAGAAGTCAGCTCCTTATTGGAATGCGATTTTACAGGAACCCAGTCTCCCCGTCCCCATGAGGTCAATCCATCAGGAGCAATACGGTCTACATAATCCACATAACGCTTGATGTTGTCATAACAGTCTGCCAGCAGTTTGCTGTCACCGTAGAACAGGTAGACGTTCCAAGGAATAATGGCGATGGTGCTTGTCCAGTCCAGTCCGTTGTCTGTTCCGTATCCCCATCCGCCTGTAGGAATAATATCGGGCAATACTCCATTGGGCTGCTGTTCGTCACGATGGTCGGCAAGCCATTTCTCATAGACGGTGATACCGTCGAAGTTGTAAAGGGCAGTCTCAATGGCAAGGTGTCCGTCGCCTGTCCATCCGTTTTTCTCACGCTGAGGACAATCTGTAGGATACCCCATCAGGTTTGACAGATAAGAATTGTCCGACGCCCGACAGAGCTTATTGATAATCTCGTTCGATGCAGTCACCCATCCTATTTTCTCCACGTCGCTGTGTACGAAGTAGGCCGTCAGGCTGTTTTCGTTCAGCACAACCGGTTTGCTGCTGGTCACCTCTACATAGCGGAATCCTTTATAGTTGAAACGGGCGGCAAACTCATCCTCCCCCTCTCCGCTCAGAATAAGGATGTCGGTCTGAAAGGGGTCTGAACCATCTACCGGACGATGGTATACGTCGATATTGGAGGTGTTTACCCTTCCGTTCTCGTACAGCCGTTCGCCATGTTTCATACGTACCACAGTTCCAGCCTCTCCTGCCACCTTGATATGAGTGACTCCCGCCATATTCTGTCCGAAGTCGAACACGTAAGTGGTATCATCCAACTGTTTCCACGACTTGACTGCAAGTGTATCCACAGCGCGTATAGGCTGTACCTGTTGCGACACTACGTTTTGCGAAGGAACGGCACGATAACCGATTCCATGCCATTTCGAGTCGTCGAAGTCCACAGTATTCCATCCCTTCTGTTCCAGACGGGCATCGTAATGTTCGGCTGTATAGATGCTATTGAATATCAATGCACCCGATGACGTTTTCCAGTCTCTTTCAGTAGGAATCACCTCAACGCTTCCGTCCTCGTAAGTTATCCGCAAATCCATACAGAAGGCAGGACGGTTGCGCCACGGTGCACGGTGGAAATCCCATACTCCCATTGACTGATGGTTGTACCAGCCATTGCCCAGCAACACACCAATCGCATTCCGCCCCTCTTTCAGCTGAGAGGTAACGTCATACGTGACATAAAAATTCCGGCGGTCAAAACGGGTGTAAAGAGGATCCAGACGATGGTTCCCTATTTTCTCGCCATTGATATAGAGTTCATACAATCCGGCTACCGCTATATAAGCCCTTGCAGACCTGATTTTCTTCTTTGCATCGAACACTTTACGGAAATAAGGAGCCGGCCGGAAATGGATATCTCTTCCATCACCAATCCATGCTCCTTGCCAATTGGACATTTTCATCATACCAGTCTCAAAAGTGCTGACACACGACGAAACCGGAGTCCGGTCTTTATCCCAAGCCTTGACTTTCCAATAATATTTTGTAAAAGGACGGAGCTCCTCTCCGGCATAAGTCACCAGCATCTGTTCGGAAGGCTGCTTACCGGAGTCCCAAACCTTCCCCTGATTATTTACCACCTCCAGCGAATCTTCGCCTACAATAATCTGATAGGCAGTCTGTCGTGCACCCTGACGCTTGTCTTCCAGCTGCCACGACAACCGTGGGGTGGGATTGTCCACTCCCAACGGAGCAACCAGATGATCACAAGCCAAATGTACAGGTTTACAATGTATCGGTTCCTGAGACAGTGCTGTCTGCAAGCCAAGCAGCAACAGTCCGGCCGAGATTGTCAGTTGTTTCATACATGTAAAAAGATTAGTCAGTATTAATAATAGAATTATAAGTACAAAGGTAACAGGCTATACGAAAAAAAGACGGACAACCGTAGTTATTTTTTCGTTTTATATAACAAAAACTACCTATAAGCAACAACTGGTTTTTGAAATGCCAGTTGTTCACCTATAGGTAGACCATCCAATATCTATTGAAGCTTGGGTAATAACATGCCTGTAAATATCTAGCTATTTATTCCCTGAGTCTGTCAGTTCATAGATTACAGTCATATAATGACTGAAAAAGCTTAGTTTCTTTATTTAAAATCACGGAACGAACAATCCACTACAAGCCTGTTGTTCTCCGGATTCAACACTACTGTATCTCCATTCTGCTTTATCTTTCCTTTCAGGCAGACAATGCCGTATGGGATACCTTTCTGTTCACCAGTCAACGAATCATCCCCTTCCACCTTCAAAGGTAATTTCTTTCCGGAAGCAACTCCAAGTTTCAGCATCCATGCATTGGGTGTTTCGCCCTTCACTTCAATCTGTTTCTCAGACAAAGTGATTGTATAGACTGACTGATCGGTAGCCAAACACCGAAATAGCATCTTCTTATCTTTTACAGCCTTAACCTCAACATTTTGCAAGGCTACCTCTTTCTCAACTCCATCCGTCATTGTATAAAAACGAATGGCTGCATACTCTTCCGGTGTACTCCACAAGAAACCGTCTACAATAGGACAAGTAGTATAAACACACTGGTTAGAAGTTCCACGCTGCTTCAGATAATCAGATTCTATCCGTTCGTCAAACAACTGTATATCTCTGAAACGGATAGTCCGGTCATTCCACAAGAGATTTGTACGATAGAAACGGCTGTTGAACCATACTGTGCGATTACCGTTATCATACGTGTCAGTCAGTGCCGTAACAGAGGTAGGTGGTGTCACAGGATATTTCTTTTTAAACCAGCGTCCTGACTCTTCCAATGTTTCAATCCGAATATCCCCGGCCTGAGACAATGAATCAAGAATAGGAAATTGCATTTCCAGCCCTTTTCCCATGCCAGCCCAAGTAAAAGAGTTTTCCTGACCTGCCTGAGTATAATTAAAGCCAATACACGGATCTTCAAAGATAGACTTAAAGAAACGTCGAACCCATTTCTCACTGCCTCCGGCGTCTCCATAAACAGGTTCCAACGTAATAACCCCTTGTATAGTATGTCCCAGTCCGGTATCATACTGGTAGATAGGATCGCTACCCAACATCCGGAAAACCGGAACAGGAATTTGTCCTTCTTGAGTCTGTGCTGGCATATATCCGTTGAGACGGCTGGGATAGTAAGCCTGATTCCAGTATCCACCCCACAGCGTATAGCCATCTGTTCCATATTGGTCTTTACAGTTACATGACGCTACAATACCATACTTTTCGTACATGTATCCCAGTGTATGTGCATCAATAAACCATGAGCCTACAGAAGCGGGATATTTTCCAAAAAATTCCTTGAATTTCTCCATGTACACATCTACCAGTTTCTCACGTTCTTCGGGTGTATATCCTGTTGCGAAACCAACATCTGCATGCCAGTCCCACGGATACCGACCTCTCCATTTCAGTCCGGCAGCTTCTACATGCGGTTGAGTAATCTCCCACCATCCGCCAACTTCCGTTCCTTTCTTCATCTCCTCTTTCAACAATGACTGATAGCGGGGATTAATCAGCGCATCATATTGCAACAGAAACGTCCCCTTCATATTATACTTATTCAGCAGCTTCACCTGTTCGTGTACCGTTTCATACAAAACATCCTCTGTAATTTTACTATCTCTAGGTTCCAACTGACGAATAAAGTTGATGATATTTACAATACGGGGAGAGGTATTATTTTTGGCAGTGACAAACGTCACCGCCAAAAGTAAAAAAGACATAATAGAGAATCTTAATTTCATTATCAAATCAAATAGTAATAATATTATTAATAATCATTCATAAAAACAGATTTCAGCCAATGCGGTATGTGGATCACTTGAATATCCATCCACTAACAGAAGTTTTACAAACTGAGTATCGACAGATTGTGAAAGTACAAAAAATTGTTGTTCATTTTGCACATGGTTCATTGTAAATGATTCTACTTCGTCCCAGTCAATACCATTCTCACTTTTCAATACCTTAAAATTCTTGACCATATTATCTGTATTTTGACGAGGTGTCAGAGAAATAGCCCTAATCAGATGCTTACTATTTAAATCAAAAGATAAATAATGTGGGAAACCAGGATGCTGTCCCTGCCACTGTGAATGCCAAAATGTATTAACATCATTATCTATAGCATGCTTAGCCCATCCATTTTGCCCATTATTCTCTCCTGTTTCTTCTTGAGAGCTATAGCCATGAACACTTACTGATTCAATTTTACACAAAGGTGCAATCTTTTCCGATATTTTAGAAGAGAAAGTATCAATACATAATGTATCAGGCACATATTGTGTTACATAAGTAAACTCTGTCCCTTGTTTATAATCCTCAATAAGACAGGTTTCTTGATTAGTTGCCACATGAACTGTATCTTCTTTATCGTTTTGGTTAATATAAGAAACTACGGTATAAACAGGTCCCAAAGTTTGATCTACAGGTAAGAAGCGAACAGTCAACCCATTCTCGACGGAAATAGGTGTTCCTTTCAAAGGGCGATTAATAAGTTGTGCAATAAAGTTTGCTCCATAAGAATCGCCAGTAGCATATACTGGAACAGATCGATTACCATATTGGTCATATGTATAAATTTCAAAATTATACAGATTCTCGGGCAAATTAATAATCTGTCGTAATGTATCCACATTATCTGTACGCGTAACAGGGACATCCAAAGAATCCATTTTGGCATTCCAATAAATCATACAGCCTGTAACCTTGGGATCAGACATAAACAATCCCTCAATCATTACCCGTTCGTGTCCGGAATATACTTTGACTGAATCAATCTTACCGGTATACGATTTTATTCCATCTTTTAGGTATAAATCCTTATATTCATCCATATCAGAGCATGCATATACACCTAATGCAATACATGTCGTTATCATTATTTTCTTATAAATATTCTTATTCATAATCTCCATCATTAACGGTTATCACCATATATCTGTATCTCTGTCATATCCAACCATGTAGTTCCTACCCAATTCAATATCTGTTTGAAACGTAAATATTGAGCTCGAGGAGCCAACGGATCAGCTATAACATCAAAACCAGCCTCTGCAAAGCGCTTGTCTTCATCACTCATCTGACCATATGGTAGACCAGAAGGTTTAATCACTTCATGACGTGACAATAAGAACCATGAATCGTCCCAACTACCATCGGGATTTGGATTCTCTGATCCCCATATTTCTATAATACGTGGGCAACCTCTATAATAGTAGGGATGTATTCCACTAGGCATAAATTCCGGATATGTCCAAAATTTGATGCGGCTAATTTGTGCCAGTTGTCCAATATTTACCGTTACAAACGCAGAACTACCATCCAACGGTTGTTCAGTCATATATCGTACCGATGATGTTGTATTATTATCCCATAATTTATCTATTCCTCTAGATCCTTGGCGTTCAGGGGTATCCGTTCCATTTAAATTGGCACCTCTATATCTGGATTTTTCCAAAGTTGTTTCATAATACGGTGATACAGAAGCATATATTGTATCTGTATAATTTTGGAATTTGTCACGGATTACAGCTCCCATTTCATATTTCAAAGTATCAAGTCCTCTCAAGGTAGTATTAATATCTGTTGTAGATGTATAGATGCCCTCCATATTTACCCATTTATTTAATGAGTCTTTATAAAAGACCTGAATAGCTACATCTGCTTTTGCCTTGTTTTCCGCCGTCACTTTAACACCCATAAAGTCTGCGTTTAAGGACAATGTACGCCGTATCTCCCAGATAGGGCTCTCGTCTGGACGAACAGTTATAATTACAGGTTCTGATGCGACCTCACTCTTATTGTACGAATAAATTTTCACTTCGTGCTCTTCTGTGTCAAAGAATCCATCTAATGTCATCGTATTAGTATAATACGAAGCACGAACCTCACGTTCTGCTCCACTCTGTAAGGTATATACAGCTTTCACATATAACAAGTTCTTGTCACGTGGCAAAGTGTAACGAAGAGTTACAGTACCAGGGCCAGATTTAACCTGAATATTAGAAACTTGTCCCGGAGGAGTTGAATCATGTTCCAGAGGTTCTCTATTACCTTCCTCCTCACATCCACTTACTGCCCAAACAAACAGTAACAATGATACTATTTTAAAAAATGCTTTCATTTCTATTGTTTTTTGTTTTTACATGTGAATTATTACCATCCCGGATTCTGAACTAAGGCTGTATTCCTTCTTAACTCTGCTTCCTGTATAGGCCATAAATAATCACGGGGTGCGACAAATTTTTGCATAAAGATAGTACGCTTCTGATAATAAGCATCTGCATCTTTTTGGCTAATATCCCAACCTTGTATAGGCTTATTCAATTCTTCGTTAGCTGTTTTCCAACGACGTAAATCCCAAAAACGATGGCCTTCAAATGCCAACTCGATGGTACGTTCGCGATGAATTATTTCACGCATACCTACCTTAGTTGTAGGTTTACTTGGGTTAGTAGAATGTTCTTGCCAAGACTTTATTACTCCATCAAGTCCTGCACGACGACGTACCTCGTCTATGTAATAATAGACCTCATCATCTGGTGCACTCTTTGATTCATTCAAAGCTTCTGCATACATCAAATATAAATCTGCAAGTCTTATTTCCGGCCATGGATATTGTTTAATTTGCCCATTTTGAACAAATGTAGATTCCCAATGAACAAATTTTTTCACAAAATATCCAGTAACGGAATACATACTCTGTACCACTCCGTTAGCAGTTTCTCCCAATCGTGCATTGACATAAAACGGTTCCTGATCAGACTGGGAAGGTACACTATACAATAGCCAAGATGAACGGTCAAAAGCTAAATCTGCATAAAAGCGAGGTTCTCTATCAAAATTCAATGCCGCCGTTTGTTGACCAGACTGAATATTAATTCTCTCTGCATCAGTAGCCGTACGCAAAGTCTCATAACGCATATAATTCTGTGCAAGATCTTTATCCTCATTAATTGGCACACCATTCTTAGTATAGAACATCTCTACCATTTTTAATGGAGGTGCCATCATTCCATAGCAGCTAGTATTAAGAAAATCATTATTAATCAATGCCATGCATACATTCTGAAGACTCACTGGACGTGATGTACTATTCCCCCATATAATTTCATCATTCCAAGGATCACAGATAGAATTACGTATATTCATTTGAGTAATTGTAGCATCAGTCATGCTGATTGGGGAATTATTTTTATAATAATAGAGTTCAGCGCCACTATCTTCCGCTGCATCAATAGCCGCTTTTGCAGCATCAGCAGCAAGTATCCATTTATTTTTATCATATACTTGATTGAAAAATGGTTCACCTTTAGCATTCTTAAAATTAGCATAATCAGTATTTCCATTAAATAACGGACTGGCTGCCAGCAAATATAGTTTTGCTTTACAAGCAAGCAAAATTGGACGCGTCACCCTTCCTAATTCCGTTGTTGGTCTAGATATATAAATTGGCAATTTAGCATAAGCCTGATCATATAAATGAGCAATATAATTCACACAACTATCTACAGGGATACGTTCTTGCCGTGTTTCTTCGGGAGTAGCAGATACTGGAATATTTTTGTCAATCAAAGGAATTGGACCATACATTCTCAATAGCAAATAATGATAATATGCTTTCAAAAAAAGTGCTTCACCAATCCAACGGGTTCTAGTATCCAGCGGAAGATCAAGTACCAAAGATTCATTCTGTATATTCTCTAAGAATATGTTGCAAAGCCTTAAAGCCTTAAAATAAGCTTGTGCACTTCTTTCTCCAGCCCAAGCATTATGATAAGGATTATTTGTATTCTGTTCTCCACGTGCAATGCTCCAGCCATCAGCATTGACCCAACGTGTATCCAAGTCCTTCGGTAACCAGGCTTCGTCTGCACCAAAGAGTCCAACATTTCCATTCTCAGAACCATTTCGAGGTAATTGAGAATAACAAGTAAACAAGAATTTCTCTGCTTCCGTACTATTAGAGAAAGCATGATCAAGAGTTGAAACATTGTCAGGCACTACATCCAAAAAATCACAAGAGCTGATTGTCGTTATACAAAAACTTAAACAAACGAACTTGGCAAATTTAGAAAGGCTTTTTAGCCTATATATAATAGGTATTTTCATTGTTGTATTTTTTTAGATTCCAATCATTAAACCAATATTAAACACTCTCTGAATTGGATAACCAATTCCGTTCCCCGCCATTTCCGGATCCCACATCTTAAATTTACTGATAACAAACAAATTGGAGGCATTCAGATAAAGACGGAGATTTCTCAGCCCACATTTAGCAAGAGTCTTTTCTGGAATAGTATATCCAACTTCTAGGCTCTTCAAACGAAGAAAACGTCCATTACGCAACCACCAACTAGAATCTCGATTATTATTTTCAATAATTTTGGAAGCTAAACGAGGCCAAAATGCATAAATATCTCTATTGTCTTCCGACCAGTGATCCTCTGCTATTACTTCCAATAACCCATTTTGGTTACCACCATTAATATGGAAAGGAGTTATATTTCCTGAATTAATCATGAACGATCTTCGTCCAATACCAGAAAAGAAGAAACTAAAATCAATATTCTTCCATCCCATAGAAGCTCCAAATCCATAATTTATTTCTGGCACTGTAGGAAATCCCATACATACTTTATCATCGTCTGTAATCTTTCCGTCACCATTCATATCTTTATATTTGATATCTCCCGCCATATATTCTCCAAACCCTTGTTCTGGAGAATTGGCAACATCTGCATCATCTATAAACAAACGCTCAGCAATAAGTCCAATATTTGCGTTTGCCGAACGACCAATTGAAGAACGATACCATTCATTTGCAGGATAAGCAGGTTCATCTACCACCCTCATTTCATTATGAGCATAGGTAAAATTAAACTGTCCCTCCAACCAAAAACCATTCATAAAGGCTTTCTGATATTTCATAGACAAGTCAACTCCTTGATTAAATGCTTCTCCTATATTTGCCTGAACCTGAGCAGTTAGTCCCATTGTATTCGGTATATAAGACCGGCCCATCAAAATATTGGTACGATATTGGGTGAAGTATTCAGCAGTTACAGAAAATCCCATACCAACTAAATCAATTGCCAGATTCATCTGTTTAGACTTTTCCCAACCTATCAATTCGTTGGGATAACGATTAATAGAGACTCCAGGTTTAGTATAATTAAACAACTCTCCAAAAGTATATCCCCATCCACTATTTGATAAGTCTACATTGGACATATAAAAGAAGCGGTCTTTTGTTACATTACCAATTTGGTCATTACCCACAACTCCGTAAGAACCTCTTAACTTCAAGCTGGAGATTTTGTCCTTAATCGGCCAAAAACTTTCATTAGCGATATCCCAAGCCGCACCAACAGATGGGAAAAATCCCCAACGATTGTCTTTATGAAAACGTTCACTACCATTTAGGCCAAAATTAAATTCCACAAAATAGCGAGAATCGTAATTATAAGCAGCACGTCCAGACAAACCAAGATTACGATTAGGCAACGATTGTTCTAACGAGCCAGCATTACCAGTAGAATAATCTGAAAGACGTCCTACCAACAGTCCATTAACCGTATGCTTATCCTTAAATACACGATCGTACGTCAAAACAGCTTCTGCATACATTTTACTATTTACTGTTTTTCCACCCTCCTCATAAGTCAGATATTCAGTTCCAACAGAACCTATAGAATTAGGTCCTCCGTCATTGAAAGGAAGTAAGGTTGCATTTCCAGATTCATCAATTTGAGTATAATAATAAAATGGAGTAAAACGACGCTTGGTATCAAAATAAGAATAACGGTCTACATATCCCATTGCTCTGAATTTCAGTCCTTCTGTTATAAATTTCAAATCTTGTTGAAATTCTAATTGAGCATTAATTCTTGATGATTTAGAAGATTGAAAGCCTGACACCATTTGTGCATACGGATTGACAAATAGAGACTTAGTTCCTGGCATCAAAGCATTTCCAAACAGTTCATGTTTTGAATATGGACTCATCGACTTTGGATAAGTAGCAGGAAACATAACTGGATTTGACCAAATCGCCGAATTAAAAACAGCGCCACCACCACCTATTGGCCCATTCTGATCATCAAATTGTCCATATACACGAATAATAGCTTTAGTTGTCGGTGTAATATTCAATGTTGTATTGGAACGGATAGCATAATTAATTAATTTTACATTATTATCAAACAAGTCAGAGGCGCCACTTTTCAGAATACCATTATCGACATTTACTGTCCCTGAAACATAATATTGTGCTATATTACCTCCACCTGATACACTCATATTATAACGTTGGTTCACGGTATAATCTTTAATCAACTGATCAATCCAATTATTATTAGGATACAGATACGGATTATCACCATTACGCGTATGTTCTATTTTATTTTGTGAATAAGGAAGACTTGCTAACGGATCTCTTGTCAGCGCAGCTTCATTTGCCAGTTCCATATAAGTAATGTTATCAGAAAATTTAAAATTACGTGTATTAGAAGAGATAGATGTTTCAACACGCGCGTCAAATCTAGCTTTTTCTGCTTTACCTAACTTTGTAGTTACCAAGATTACACCATTAGCACCACGAGCTCCATATACAGCAGTCGCTGTTGCATCCTTCAACACAGAAAATGCCTCAATATCATCCGGTTGCAAACGTGCCAGATCTGTTGAGCTAGATTCAATTCCATCTATCAAAATCAGCGGATTAACCTTACCGGCACCAAATGAGCCAACACCACGAACAAAGAATTGTGCATTATCCTGTCCTGGTTCACCAGAACTTTGATAAGAAATAACACCTGCTATTCGACCTTGAAACATAGTTGTCAAGTTACTTGTAGGTCCTTTCAAATCTTTTATATCAACGGTAGTTACCGAACTCACCATACTCTCTTTTTTCTGAGTGCCGAAACCAACAACTACCACTTCTTCCAAAGCTTCGTTTGATTCTTCCATCACAATCTTCAAGCGCTTGGTACTTGTTATTTTATAGGTAAGATCGCGCATACCCATAAACTTGAAGACCAACACATCACCCACACGAGCTGCAATAGAGAAGTTACCATCCATATCAGTAGCAACTCCGATATTGGTACCTTCAATCAAGACACTTACCCCCGGCATAAAGTTACCGTCTACATCAGTTACAACACCAACAATTTTATCATCATTCTGCTGAATGGAATTCACAGAACTAATTTTTCCCACTCCATTTGCATACAGTGGAGCAGCAGTAATCAGAAAAGAAATGCTTAATAAAGCAATTTGTTGGAAAGAGCTTTTAGTTCTCTGCATCACCCATTTCCCCTTTCGCACAATAGAAGAATAGGAGACTTCATTAATTTTCAATTTCCACATGGTTTTTAGACTTTAAAAATTAGTTTTTAGAATTATTAGACATTGCAAATGTAGAGGTTTTTAAATTACTGACACTATACTTTTTGACACAAGGAATAATATATTTGCTACCCTTGCAAAATAATTACCTAATACAAATCAAAACATAAATCTTATACCAATAGAAAATTAACAATTTGCTTCTTATCTAAAATATATCCCAACAATTGTTCTAAAAAAAATTATGAATGGAAACAGGAAACATAAAAGAGTTATATCAATATTTATGAATTAATGATATAACTCTTTTATATAATCAATAAAAGTATGTAAGCTACAGTTTAAAACTCTAAGATTAAACTTTACTCTTCGTTCTCTATCAAGCTATCAAAACAGACATTAAAGCCTACATCATATAATATAATATAATATAATAAGTACTTACCTAACTGCTCATAAATTTAATAACCCCATAAACAACAAATCACCATCAACATATTGTCAAGCTAAAAAGTGTTTTATACGTATTGTTGTACCGTCAATTCTCCTTTCAACGCACCAAGAGCATTAAGAGCTAATGCTTCCATTTCATCTTCCCCGGGATACACATAAACGGGAGCTAGAAAATCAATGCGTTCCTTCAGATGTGAAATAACATAGTCGGAATAGGCGATGCCACCAGTCAACAAGATGGCATCCATCTTTCCACAAAGCACAGTAGAGGCTGCTCCAATGGCTTTGGCTATATTGTAAATCATGGCATCCATCACAAGCTTAGCCTTCGTGTCTCCTTTCTCAATAGACTCCACAATGGCTGCCACGTCCGTAGTTCCCAAGTGTGCGGCCAATCCGGCTCTACCGGAAATACGTTTTTTCAATTCCTCCTTGGTGAAACGTCCGCTGAAACAAAGATCAATCAGCTGACCTGCCGGAAGAGTCCCGGCTCTTTCTGGCGAAAAAGGGCCTTCTCCATTCAGAGCATTGTTGGCATCAATAGCTCGCCCATGACGATGCACTGCAATAGAGATTCCTCCACCCAGATGGCAGACAATCAGATTCAGCTGTTCATACGTAGTCTGATGTTCTTTAGCAAACCGACGTGCTACAGCCTTTTGATTCAATGCATGCCAAATCGTAATACGCGGCATCAACGGCGAACCGGTAATACGAGCTACATCCTCCAATTCGTCCACTACACCCGGATCGGCAATAAAAGCACGACAGCCCGGCAATGAAGAAGCCAGTTCGTCGGCTATCAACCCTCCCAAGTTACAGGCATGTGTGTGCATAGCATTCTGTGTGTCACGCTTCATCGCTTCATTCACCTCATAAACGCCGCCATGAATTGGCTTGACCAATCCGCCACGTCCGATAATGGCGTCGAAGGCAAAAGGAATATTATCTTTATCAAGTTCCTGCAGGACTACTTTTTTACGGAATTCAAACTGATCCATCACATTCGGATGGACAGACAGCTCATCGATACTGTGACGAATGGTACGAACCAACACAGGAGATTCGTCCTCATATACGGCAATTTTGGTAGAAGTGGAGCCGGGATTGATAACAAGGATTTTCATGAAAAAGAAGAATTAAACAGGTTCAGTATAAAGAGTCCTTCACCGTCAGGCAAGCCATTGCCATACTATAATATTTGGACAAACCAGAATCGCTACGCGAAGGAAGTACCACCGGACAAACGGGGCCTTGAAGAAGCCCTGCCATATCGGCTTTGGCAAACAGCGATACCGATTTATAGAAGGCGTTGCCTGATTCGATATTCGGGAAAATCAGCACATCCGCCTGACCGTTGATAGGAGAAACAATACCTTTTATATCTCCGCTTGCCTGCTCACAGGCTGTACGCACATCCAGCGGTCCGTCAATAATAACATCACCAAACTCTCCTGCTTCGGCCAATTCTACAATATTCACATAATCCAACGAATGCGGGAATTTGGCGCTGACTTTTTCTGTGCAATGAATCAAAGCGATACGAGGTTGCAGTATACCAAACTGACGGCAAGTGTGAATGGCATACCAGATCATCTCGATACGCTGCTGCAACGTAGGCCGCGGGATAACTGCAGCGTCCGAAAAGAACAGTAATTTATGATAAGTCGGAATTTCCATCACCGCCAAATGGGTAAGAATTCTTCCCTTAGGCAACAATCCTTTCTCTTTATCCAATATAGCATGCAGCAGATTGTCTGTATTGATGATTCCTTTCATCAGAATATCAGCTTCTCCCTGTCTGACAATCTCGACGGCTTTCCTCGCCGCTTCGTCAGGATTCTCTATATGAATGGCATGTACATAGTCGGGATAACGCCTCAGCGTGGGATATTTTTCCAGAATGGCCGAATCACCAATCATCAGGAATTCGGCAATACCCTCTTCCAATGCACGTGCTATGGCATATTCCGTATTGGGGTCATTGGCACAGACCACAGCAATCCGACGGCGTCGGTTCAGTTGTTTCAAGTGATCTGTCAATTGTGCAAAATTCTGAATAGCTCTCATGATGAATAGATTTTGATGTTGACAAATATCTGAAAAAGGATTGAGAAAATCATTATACTCTTACAAAAAACAAGACTTATACAAAAAGAATAACCAAGTTTTCTCTTTTCGTTTGTTTTACAAGACATATCGATTGAGCCGTTTAACTACACCATTTTCAATCTAATATGTGTCCGGAATTGACATATCGTCATTCAGATTCTCTCATTGTTCCATCTTTTTTCCTTTCCTATAGAACTTGCAATCCGGCATCCGCTTCGTATCTTTGTGGAAACTAAAAGCCATCAGATATGGAAACCGATTACAATTTTTATGACCATGCACCCGGTAATTTTGCCTGCTGTTTCAAAGCGGATTGTGCCACGGCTGGTGAATGTCTGCGAGCACTGGCTGCACGCGATATAACGACAAAGGCAATCAGTGTAAACATCATCAATCCGATGCTGACCAATCCGGCGGGTGGAAAGCAATGTGCTTATTTCCGTAAAGCCGAACGGGTACGGGTGGCATACGGATTCAGGCAAGCGTTGGCAAAGATAGAGGTCGGCAAGGTAAGAAGTGTACGCTCCGCCATATTGGGGTTGGTGTGCCAACGCAACTACTATTACCTGCTGCGTGGCGAGAAACCCATGTTTCCCGAGATGCAAAAGAAAGTGGAAAACATCCTGGCACGGCACGGACTGCCGACTCCCATCGAGTTCGACCGCTATGAGTGGCATTACAAATGGAATGAGGAACTTTGAGCACGTGTTTTGCACAGCGCAATGCATTTTCTTGCATTGCCTGATGCAAAATTTTGCATTGTCCGATGCAAAACAGTGCATTACCCTGTGCAAAAGATACCGGCTGACGCCAATTGGAAAATAGTTACCGACTTTTTCTTTTGTAAAAACGAAAGAAAAAGTACATTTGTGTCAGAAAACAAAATACAGTGCACTTATGGACATCCGAATTCCTCCTTTCCTCCAACGAGGAGACACAGTAATGATCATCTCCCCCTCCAGTAAGATTGACAAACAATTCCTGAAAGGTGCCAAACGGCGTATAGAAGAATGGGGGCTGAAAGTTGTAATGGGGAAACATGCATCCGGAGCATCAGGAAGCTATGCAGGTAGCATCAGACAACGGCTGAACGACTTGCAGGATGCGATGGACAATCCGGAGATCAAGGCTATTCTTTGCAGCCGGGGAGGATATGGAGCCGTACATCTGATAGACAAAGTAGACTTCACAAAATTCCACGAACATCCTAAATGGCTGATGGGATTCAGCGATATCACCGCGCTCCACAACCTGTTTCAGAAAAACGGATATGCTTCGCTTCACTCTATCATGGCGCGGCATCTGACCGTAGAACCGGAAGACGATATCTGTACACAACATCTAAGAAAAATCCTCTTTGGAGAACTGCCAACATATATCTGCGAACCACATAAGCACAACCGGACAGGACGAGCAAAAGGCATCCTGCGCGGGGGCAACATGGCTGTAGCCTACGGTTTGAGAGGAACCCCATATGACATTCCCTCCGAGGGGACCATTCTTTTTATTGAAGACATCAACGAGCGTCCGCACGCTGTGGAGCGCATGATGTATAATCTGAAACTTGGCGGTGTACTCGAAAGACTCTCGGGACTGATTATCGGCCAATTCACCGGATACGAAGAGGACAACGAACTGGGCAAGGAACTTTATAAAGCACTTTCTGTCTTGGTAGAAGAGTATGATTATCCGGTATGCTTCAACTTTCCTGTAGGGCATGTCACTTATAATCTGCCGCTCGTCAATGGAGCCGAGGTAGAATTTACGGTAACCTCAAAGAATGTCACTCTGAGCTTTCAGCCAGAAGTCTGACAGCCCATCACATATCGGCAACAAAACTTATATACCTATCAGCTAAAATCGTTACCTTTGCATAAGGTAATTATAGAATGTGCCTCAACAGACGTCAAATTGGAAAACTTTGTTTTCTATTTGCCTCGGCTTTCGACTTTCATTATCTTTGGGGCCACAACAAAAAAAACGACAATGAGGAAAACAATCACACTTGCATGTGCCGGCGCATGCCTCCTTTTTTCTGCTTTTGCCTGCATAGGGAACGGGAAAAAAGTCGGTAATACCGCAAAAGAGGAAAAGACCGACATATCAACGGTCAGTGTACCACAATTCGATGCCGACAGTGCTTATTTGTATATCAGTCAACAAGTAGATTTTGGGACTCGTGTGCCCAACACGCCGGGACACGTGGCCTGCGGTAACTATCTGGCACAAAAGTTAGAGACGTTCGGAGCCAAAGTCACCAGCCAGTATGCCGATCTGATAGCCTACGACGGAACACTGCTCAAAGCGCGCAACATTATCGGAAGCTATAAACCCGAAAGCAAAAAACGTATTGCCTTGTTTGCCCATTGGGATACACGGCCGTGGGCTGACAACGACAATGACAAAGCCAACCACCACACCCCTATTCTAGGAGCCAACGACGGAGCCAGTGGCGTAGGAGCGCTATTGGAAATTGCCCGTCAGATCAACCTCCAGCAACCGACACTGGGAATCGATATTATCCTGCTTGATGCCGAAGACTACGGAACACCCCAGTTCTACGAAGGAAGACACCTCGAAGAATCATGGTGTCTGGGAGCCCAATATTGGGCAAAGAATCCTCATGTGCAAGGATATAATGCACGTTTCGGAATTCTGCTCGACATGGTAGGAGGAAAGAACAGCGTATTTGCCAAAGAAGCATATTCCGAACAGTTCGCTCCAGACGTCAACAAGAAGGTGTGGGAAGCAGCCAAGAAACTAGGATACTCCAATCTATTCATTGACAGTGAAATCGGCGGAATTACCGACGACCACCTGTTTATCAATCGGCTGGCACGCATCAAGACCATCGATATCATTGGCAGCAATCCACAAGACGGAAATTTTGTATCAACATGGCATACTGTCAACGACACAATGGAATACATAGACCGAAGCACGCTGAAAGCAGTCGGACAAACCGTACTGGAAATCATTTATAATGAAAAATAAAAAACAAGAAAAGATACTATGAGCATTAACGAATTACAAGACGAAGTAATAGCCGAGTTCAGCGACTTTGATGATTGGATGGACCGGTATCAGCTACTGATTGATTTAGGTAACGAACAAGCACCACTTGACGAGCAGTACAAGACTGATGAGAATCTGATCGAAGGTTGCCAGAGCCGCGTATGGCTTCAGGCTGACGAAAAAGACGGAAAACTGTTTTTCCAGGCAGAAAGCGATGCTGTCATCGTAAAAGGAATTATTGCGTTACTGATAAAAGTACTTTCCGGACATACTCCCGATGAAATTCTGAATGCCGACCTCTATTTTATAGACCGTATCGGGCTGAAAGAACATCTGTCGCCTACACGAAGCAACGGACTGTTGTCTATGGTGAAGCAAATGCGTATGTATGCACTGGCATTCAAGGCTAAATCTGTATAAGCGACTTTAGGATAAACACTATGAATAGAAAAATCACACTTGGCCTTTTGACTTGCATCATGGGCTTTCACTTCGCATGGGCACAACCTTGCCCCACTGCCGGAGCTGATGAAAAAACGCCCTCGTGGTCGCAGTATTTTTCGTGGATTAACAATACAAACGAAGGGCCTACTGCCGGTCAGACTCTGATTAACCTAGATTTCTTCCGGTGGCTACACGACCGCTACGGCATGCAGCTGGATATCTATGCATTCGATGCCGGAACAATCGATGGTGCAAAGATGTATGGTAGCACCAGTTCCAAACGATTTAAAGAACAGTTTCCCGAGGGGATGGCTCCGATCAGCAAAAAAGCGGGTGAAACAGGAACACGCCTTGGTGTATGGGCAGGTCCGGATGGTTTTGGCGACACAGAAGCCGAAGCACAGGAACGTATGCAGATGATGACCGATCTGGTAAGTAAACACAATTTCCAACTTTTTAAGATGGACGCCGTGTGTGGGCAATTACGTTCGGAAAAGAATGGCTATTTTGACAAGATGATGACTGATATCCGCAAAATTTCGCCAGACTTCATTTTGCTGAACCACCGACTGAATCTTGGTGAATCTACCAAACATTCAACTACCTTTTTGCTGGGAGGAGAAGAGACCTATATAGATGTACACATGGCGAACGATGTCACAGCCCCACACCACCGGGCACGCGCATTGGCACGTATGGCACCGGATGGATTAACACGGCTGACTGAAGACCACGGTGTATGCCTTTCCTCTTGCCTTGATTATTGGGAAGACGATCTGATATTACAGTCATTCAACCGCAGTCTGATTCTTGCGCCGGAGATTTATGCCAATCCTTGGTTGCTGAAAGATGAGGAATTCCCCTATCTGGCATATATCTACAACCTGCACAGACAATACAGAGATATATTGGTCAACGGAATGACATTACCGGAAGAACAATACGGTCCGGGAGCCATTAGCCGTGGTGACGGAAAGACTCAATTCCTTTCATTGAGGAATCTGAGTTGGGGACCAGTAAAGTATCGCATCACACTGGACGAAAGCATCGGTCTGAAGCAGAAACGTCAGGTAAAAGCCCGCTTGTATCACCCTTATATCTACGATATGGGCAGTCACGACTACGGAAAAGTGATTGAAGTAGAAGTACTTCCGTTCAGAGTAGCACTGCTGAAAGTAACTACTGAATCGGAAAAGGACAAAGTTACATTAAGCGGTATTCCTTATCGGATTGTTAACGATAAAGTGGGCAATGTCACCGAAGTAACTTTACTGGGAATGCCCGGTGAAAGCTACCAAGTAAGATTGAAGTCGAAAAAAGGGAAGTTCAAATCTGCCTCTATGGATGGAGAGGCAATGAAAGGACTGTTCTCCGACAAGCCTGTCAATCTCACGTTTGAGGGAAAGAAGCTGCAATCGGCAGCCTATCGTAAAATTGCAGATATGCAACCTTGCGACATACCAAGCGATGTCAGTGCTATTTATTATGCAACAGTATTTGCTGCCGACAATAATGCGCTCGAAGTACGTTCACTGCAACGTTCAGGCGACACAAAAATTCCACAGGTAGAAGTTGCACGAAATGCATTCTTTGAACAGCCCTTGTTCAAAACCCGCGAATTGTGGGATCGCAATCTGTTCGACAGTGACCATAAATCAGCTTTCTCCATCGCACAACGTTGGGGAGATATCCGTCCGTTTGGAGAATCAGGATTCCATCTAGACATGGGCAAAAGCTTGAGTCTGGACAAACTGACAATTGATTCATTTGATGAATATTCCATCGCTCCATTGAAATCATATGAGGGAGTAGAGGCATATGTCTCGAACAATTTAAGAGACTGGCAACGAATTGTGTTCATTGCCGGACCTCATATGGAAATTGACCTAAGCCAAGCCGGACCTATACGCTATGTAAGATTCTCGCCATGTCCCATCCGTCTGACAGAGGTCACAGGCTATAAAGACGGACAAGAGGTAGACCGCAGCAAATGGCGTGCATCCAACCTGTTCCGTCCTTACGATAGTCCGACTTGCCGTGCCATGCGTACATGGAAGAGTGAATTTGTACTCGACGATATTGTCGAAGGTGCTTATCTTTGTGTTGCAGTCAACGGATATCATGGCACCGAAGGAGCTTGGGCTGGTTTCAAAATTGACGGACAATATGTAGGTTGCCCCGACCGTGCTCCGTCGTTCACATCAAATACATGGGAGTATAGAAGTGCCAGCCGCGACAGAAATTATACCTACTACTTGCCCTTAACAAAGGATATGATTGGAAAGAAGATAGAAGCTTACGTCATGTCTTTGAATCGGAATGACCAGTATGTCAATACCGATCGTCCGGATAATGACAAAGAAACAGGCGTTATCCGTGGGCAAGAAGTAAATCCTGTAGTGTGGTTGAGCTGTTATCCGTTGCCTTTCAAGCAAAAACAATTGGAGTTGGAAAACCGGTAAAAACCATATAAACAAGAAAAGATAAAAATAGCTATACAGCCATCTGTAAACCGCTCAATCGCGTTACAGATGGCTATATTTTATGTGCTTATAAGTTGGACAGATACTGGATAGAATCTCCAGTTTTGTGTATTATGGCTGCTGAGCCTTACGATGAAACCGGATCATTAATCCCACAATTACGATAAGGACGAATGCTGCTACTGATACAGTAATCAAATAAGTATTACTATCCATAATCTGGTCCATATATTTAGCATCCGGATATTTCTTTGTCAACCACAGTGCCATCGTATTGTTCAATATATGCATCAGCATACAAGGAATCAGACTTTGCGTACGGACATAAGTCCATGCTAATAGGATGCCTAGCAAAAAAGCCGGTATGATTTGTGCCGGATTAATATGGAATACTCCAAAAAATAGAGCAGAAATCAAAACAGCAACCGTAGGATTATACTGTTTAAGCAATATCTTTGTAATAGCACCCCGGAAAAGCAATTCTTCAAAAACAGGCCCCACAACAGCGATAGCTATCAGCCCGCCCCAGCCCGAACGGAGAATGTCAAACGATTGCTCCATAATGTCCGGCAGCCATTTCAGTTGGTCAGACAAAGCGGACACAACAGTACTGGAAGCAATCATCGCAACGCAACAGAGAAACAAATAGATGGGTGATACTGGTGACCACGTAGTTCTCTCCTTACTGATATAACCCGCTTTCCATAGATAGACCAACATAAGGATTTGCCCAGTCAACTGAGCAGGAATCATTAACATGGTTACCAGTTTTTCCTGATCAACAGTCCCAACTGTCAACATCTGATAAAGACTGCATGGAATTGCTATCAATATAGGAGCAATAATCTGTGTAACAAGTAAATCAATCAGTATGAGTTTAATTACGGTTTTCATTTTTCTGTTCTTGACGTTAATATTCTTTCCACGGTCTCAGCATCTTTTTGCAGCTCATCGGTTAATGCCTGCAAACTACTGAACCGCAACTCCGGACGTATCCGTTCGACGAATGTAAGCCGGATAGACTTACCATAAATATCTGCATCAAAATGTAAGATATGTACTTCAATTGTTCGGTTCACTCCATTATTTACTGTAGGACGTACTCCAATATTCAGCATGCCCATATATTCCTTTCCGTCAATAGTGACCAACACAGCATAAACGCCATTTTGAGGTATCAACTTATCTGGACTGTTTACACTCAGATTGGCAGTGGGGAATCCTATTTTTCTTCCTACATGGTATCCATTTACGACTTTACCCTCAAGAAAATAAAAATATCCCAAACAATCGGCAGCTGTGCTAACATTTCCCTGCCAAAGTAGTCTGCGTATCAGCGATGAACTGATTGTTACGGTCTCACCGTTTTGAGAAAGCTGACGCTCTGTATAAGCAAGCGCATGAACAATTTCCATATCCATGGCCTGTCCATACTTGACATATTCTGCAAAGCCCTCACTCCGGTTGTGTCCAAATCGATGATCATATCCTATCACCAAACACTTCACTCGGAAACGATCTTTCAAAACGCTCCGCATGAATTCTTCGGCCGACAGTTGCGATATTTCCAAAGTAAAGTCTACCATCAGGCAATAGTCTATTTCCATATCGGAAAGCAATGCCGTTTTTTCCTCAAAGGTTGTCAACAGCTCCGGACGGTAATCAGTACACATCACTTTACGCGGATGTACTGGGAAAGTAATCAATGCCGACCGTAATCCTCTGGCTGCAGCAATTTCCTTTACTTGCTGTATCAGATATCGATGCCCCAGATGTACCCCGTCGAAAAAGCCAATGGCAGCTACGCACATTTCGGGAACAATATCAGATGTATCACGTATAATTTGCATAGTGATCTATCTATTCACGTCAAACAGATGACTCCAGTTTTCACCCGCTTGTGGAGTATACGTTGAGATGCCTAACGCTTGTGCCGTACTGCAATTGGCAGACGAATCATCGATAAAAAATGTTTCCTCCGGATTGATGCTTGCATCTTCAAGCACAGCCTTGAAGATAGATGGGTCGGGCTTTGCCATCTTCATCTCGAACGATAAATAGATTCTGTCAAAAAAATCCTCTACTTGATGTTTTTGATAAGAAAATGCATTCCGGCACGACCATTCCCAATGAAGTTCGTTAGTATTACTAAGCAGAAATACGTTGTATTTCTGACGCAACTGCAGTAATAATTCCAGTTTATAAGTTGGTACACCGACTAAAAAGCTGTTCCAAGCGCTATCTATCTGTTCGTCACTGACAGTATGTCTAATCATACTGCGAATGTCTTTACGAAACTCTTCTGACGTTATAAGCCCTTTCTCATAAGACATCAGGAAGTCTGCCTGATGATACATGTTCAGCAATTGATCCAAGTCGTTACATCCAAGTTCCTTGAAACGATCAATGCAGCGTTGCATATCAAGATCGACCAATACTCCCCCAAAATCAATAAGCAGGTTCTTGATTCTACTATCTATCATTTCTTATTGTTTAATAATGCGTTTAATGAAACGGAACAATTCGCCAATCCACAAAACCAGCGAAGAGGTTCCAATAATGGCAACCCATGTCTGCCAATCGAGAGGCGTGGTACGGAAGACTGACCCTCCAAACTGTACGATGAGGAACTGACCAACCAGAATTGCCAGAACAATAAACTCCATTCCATACGATTTGGAAATGCCCTTAAAAGCCGATTGTGTGGTTCCAAACACACGTGCATTAAAGAGATTCCAGAATTGCAACATAACGAAGAATGTAAAGAAAATGGTCAGGTTTCGCACATCCATTCCCTGCGGAGTATGATCAAAATAATAAATCATTCCAAGCAACAGAATGAGGAATGCTGATCCTACGCCAAGAATGTTATATTTCATGGAAGGAGTGATGATGAAATCTGTACTCTTACGTGGTTTTTCCTTCATTACGCTCTCACTGGGAGGTATAGAGGCTAGTGCCAAAGCAGCAAAAGTGTCCATAATCAAATTCACCCAAAGCATTTGAGTTACGGTAAGCGGAAGTTCTGTACCTATAATAGAACCCAGCAACACGATAAGCATTGCCACAAAGTTAATGGTAAGCTGAAATACAATGAAACGCTGTATATTCTTATAAAGCGAACGCCCCCACATGACAGCCGTACCGATACTGTTGAACGAATCGTCGAGCAATGTAATATCGCTGGCCTCTTTCGCTACCGAAGTACCTGTACCCATCGACAATCCCACTTGTGCATGATTCAGTGCAGGGGCATCGTTTGTTCCATCACCAGTTACGGCTACAACTGCTCCTTTTTGTTGAAGCAACTGCACCAGCCGCTGTTTGTCGGTAGGTCGTGCACGCGACATAATTTTAATATCCATCACACGTTCCAATGCATCTTCATCGGTCAATGCAGCAAACTCTACACCGGTAATTCTGTTACGTTCTGTGTCCTTATCCGGATTCCACAAACCTATCTGACGGGCAATTTCAGTAGCAGTACCCGGAGTATCACCGGTCACAATCTTAACATCAACACCTGCCGACTGGCATTTTGCAACTGCAGCGGGTACATCCGGACGGATAGGATCGGAAATTGCCACAATACCCAAGAAGTACAGATCGTTGGAAGACACAAGTGCCGTACAATCATTCGGAGCATTCTCGTCTACAATCTTGAATGCAAATCCTAGAGTACGCATTGCCATATTCTGATAGTTCAACAGCTGTTTTTCTACCGTCGATCGATACTCTACAGTATCTATTCTGTGCCCTTCCAAAACCACTTCCTTACACTTGTTAAGCACAATTTCAGGAGCACCTTTTACATAGAGAACTTTTTTCCCGACAATGGGCGAATCAACAAGTGTAGCCATAAACTTTCGCTCGGTAGAGAAGGTCAACTGATCGAGCACCTGTGCATTTTCACGGAGTTGCAAATAATTACGATTCTGTTTGCTAAGCCACAACAGTAAAGCTACTTCGGTAGGATTACCAACACCTTTGGGTTTCTCTCCTTCAGTTGTCTCTTCAAGGAAAGCTGTTGAGTTTGCACTGATTCCTTCTGCTATCAGGCTGCTTATATCGTCATTTCCCAATTGTTTGCTGTCTTTCAGACCATAGAAATTTGGCTCGTACACCTGCATCAGATTTTGTGTCAATGTACCTGTCTTGTCCGTGCAAATCACCGTAATGGCACCCATCGTTTCGCAAGCATGCATTTTGCGTACCAAATTATTGGTAGAAAGCATACGGCGCATGTTCAAGGCCAGACTCAGCGTGACACTCATGGGCAATCCTTCTGGAACTGCCACAACAATCAGCGTAACTGCCATCATAAACAATTCCAACGTATCGCGCAATACCGGGAACCACGCTTCCCAACTATGAAGTGTAGCAAAGTCATAATATAACACTACGTCCTTGATAAAGAAAATCAGAAAAGCCAGACCCGAAACAGTAAATCCGATCTTACCAATCAAATTAGCAAGTTTAGTCAGCTGAATATTCAGCGGAGTAGGTTCCAAGTTCTGTTCTGTACTTTGACGGGCTACTTTACCTATTTCTGTGGCATCTCCCACATGAAGCACTCTCATTGTTCCATGTCCGTCTACAACAGTTGTTCCCCTCATTACCATGTTAGAAGCATACGTCGCTTCTTTATCAAAATCCGCCTCAACGGTCGTTTTATTGATTACTGGTTCTCCTGTCAGGTTGGACTCATTGATTTGCAACGAGATAGCTTCCAACAGCTCTCCGTCGGCAGGCACTTCCTCTCCGGTTTCTAAAATGACGATATCGCCTACAACCACTTCTTTACGGGGAATTTCCTGCACATGACCATTACGGATTACCTTAACCAAGGTCTCTTCATTGACTGCATTCAGCAAATCAAACTTCTTATTCGCATCATACTCAAAGAAAAAGCCGATACCGGTAGCCAACAAAATGGCGGCAATAATACCAATAGTTTCGGCATATTCATTTTCTATAATAGAAATAACTAATGAAAAAAATGCAGCCACCAGCAATACTCTGACAACCGGATCTTCAAACTTTTCAAGATAAAGTTTCCACAGAGAAGGGCGTTTGGGAGGTGTCAGCAAATTGACACCGTATTGTTCACGACTTTTTATGACTTCCGCATCAGAAAGTCCCAAATGATAGTAATCTTCTTTTTTAGTACTCATGTAGTTTACCATGTGTTTAGTTATGTTCGCAAAAATACAATAATAAAATGGTGAGAAAATGATTAATTAATTTTTTTTATGAAGTCACATGTCAAACTTGCTTACCTATATAAAGGACAAATTATCTTACATTAAGCCAATATTAATAAACCATTCATTATCAATCATTTGCAGATTGTCTATTTATCATTTGTCAGATAACCTTTCCCAACGTGTCAGCTAACCTTTCCCAATATATTGGATAACCTTTGCCAACACGTCAGCTAACCTTTCCCAACAAACGAGACAAGAATAGCTCTATTTTCTTCCCTGCGCGTGCCTTTTGCTGAACAATTGGACACCAGTTTTGTTTTTAAAGTAAAATAGTATTAATCTGAGAAAAAGAACAAATTATGAAAAAGTACATTTGCACAGTCTGTGAATACATTTATGATCCGGTATTAGGAGATCCGGAAAGTGGTATAGAGCCGGGTACTGCATTTGAAGATATTCCCGACGATTGGGTATGTCCTCTCTGTGGTGTAGGAAAAGATGATTTTGAGCCTTACGAAGAATAACAATAAATGTGTGTCAGAAAGCCGTTCCCAAACATCATTTCAGATGTTTAAACACCAAAGGAACAAAAAAGATGGCTGTTTACATTAAAGCGTAAAACAGCCATCTTCTATTTTTAGTCTGATTCAAGTTAAAATCAAGCACCTTTTTTCTCTCTCACATCACTGCTTGCTTCAATCACATTAACCACATAGTCGCCCAACTTTTCACATTCAGCAATTATGTCCATATAGTAGACTCCCATCTGGTAATTGTATTCCTTGTTATTAACATCAAGAATATTCTGATTCTTCAGCTGATTGCGATAATTGTTAATTTCATTCTCCAGATTGAATGATTTATTTACATCAATATTCTGATGTTCCGTTTTCTCTACTACTACAATCATCTGGGAAATCGCATCGTTCGTCAGCTTCATCATACAGTGAATATGTTCGTACTGTTTTTCCGTAAATTCCTGATTCGTCTGACGCTTACGGCTGATGGTACGTGCCAGATTATAGCAACTGTCGCCAATGCTTTCTATTTCTGTCACCTCACGCAGCATGGCACGTATCTGCAACTTACTTTCCGAGCTCAGACGTCCTTCTGACACCTGATTCAGATAGTTGGCAATCTCCAATTCCATGTTATCACTGATATTCTCATATTTTTCAATCCGGCTGAACAGTTTGTTGAAATCGTCATCCTTATCTGTATGCAACAGGTCCTGCACCATACCAAACATCCGGTGAGTACGTTCGGCAAACAAATGAATTTCCTTACGTGCCTGAAGGATAGACAATTCTGCAGTAGAAAGCATACCTCCTGTGATGAAGCGCAGACGTGGTTCTTCGTCTTCTTCCTTTGGCCGGATCAGTGCACATACAGTACGCTCAATAAACTTGACTCCCCATATCAGTACACACACATTACATATATTAAATACCGAATGGAATGCAGAAAGTTTATAAGACATATCCACTTCCGGATTATTGGAATGGAAGAAAGTATCGACAATCCAAGTTACAAATTCAATAAAAGGATGGAAAATAACCAATACCCAAATCACTCCAAAGACATTAAATACAAAGTGTGCCAATGCAGCCCGTTTAGCCTGCGTATTAGCCGTAAGTGCCGCCAGATTTGCAGTAATGGTAGTTCCAATATTTTCACCGAGCACAAGTGCAGCTCCCAGCTCAAGGCTAATCCAGCCATTAGCACACATAATCAGCGTAATAGCCATTGTAGCAGCAGAGGCCTGCACAATCATTGTCAGCACCGTTCCAATAAAAAGGAACAGCAGAACCGAAAAGAAACCCATGTCGGTATAGTTCTGCACAAAAGCCAACATGTCGGGATTGGCATTCAGGTCGGGAGCATTAGCCTTCAGATAAGCCAGCCCCATGAAAAGGAAAGAAAAACCAAAAATAAACTCACCTACTGATTTACGATGGCTCTTACCAGAAAAGATAAGAGGTAAAGCAATGGCTAGCAACGGCAATGCAAAAGCGGACATGTCTACTTTAAAGCCGAAAATAGAGATGATCCATGCCGTGACCGTCGTTCCGATATTGGCTCCCATAATCACACTGATGGATTCTGCAAGTGTCAGCAGACCGGCATTCACAAAGCTGACCACCATGACCGTTGTTGCTGAAGAGGATTGAATAAGTGCTGTTATTAACACTCCTGTTAATACTCCGGTCACCCGATTGGTTGTCATAGCAGTCAGGATACTGCGCAACCTATCACCTGCAACCTTTTGTAAGCCCTCGCTCATTATTTTCATTCCATACAAAAAGAGCCCTAATGAGCCAATGAGCTTTAAAAAATCATAAAAAGAATATTCCATTCCCGATAATTTAATGGTTGTTTGTTCGCTATCTGATTATATCATGTATATTTAATCCCGTATATATCACTTTCTAAAACGAATAGCAATGGAACAGATGTTACAAATATGTTGCAAAAATAATAATATTTATAAAGACTTCCCTATTGGAAGCTCACTTTTGGATATTTATTACGGTTTTAATCTTAATTTTCCTTATCAAGTAGTCAGTGCCAAAGTCAATAACCGTTCCGAAGGGCTCACCTTCAGAGTCTATAACAATAAAGATATCGAGTTCCTAGACATACGTGATCAGTCTGGAATGCGCACCTATGTACGATCATTATGCTTTGTTTTATTCAAAGCTGTAAGAGAACTGTTTCCCGACGGAAAGCTATATGTAGAACATCCCGTTTCCAAAGGATACTTCTGTAACCTGCGTATTGGCCGCCCCATCGAACTGGACGACGTAGTACGCATCAAACGCAGAATGAAAGAGATTGTAGAAGAAGACATTCCTTTTCAACGGATAGAATGCCATACAACCGAAGCTGTGAGAGTATTCAGCGAGCAAGGAATGAACGACAAAGTAAAGCTGCTCGAAACATCCGGCTCACTCTATACCTATTATTATAGATTAGGCGACACTGTAGACTATTATTATGGCAATCTTCTTCCCAGTACCGGATATCTGAAGTTATTCGACATCGTGAAATACTACGATGGGTTGCTTCTACGTATTCCCAGTAAAGACAACCCAGATGTGCTAGAAGATGTTGTGAAACAAGAAAAAATGCTTGACGTATTTACAGAATACCTTAATTGGAGCCACATCATGCGCCTTAGCAATGTGGGCGATTTCAACATGGCATGTGAGGAAGGACATGCCACCGATCTGATCAACGTGGCAGAAGCACTGCAAGAGAAAAAAATTGCCCAGATTGCAGATACCATCTTTCATAAAGGAGAAGCCGGCGAGAAAATAAAGCTTGTTTTGATTTCCGGACCATCATCGTCAGGAAAAACGACTTTCAGCAAACGTCTTTCCATACAACTAATGACCAATGGGCTGAAACCATATCCCATCTCACTGGACAATTATTTTGTGGACAGAGAAGACACACCATTGGACGAGAATGGTAATTACGACTATGAATCTCTCTATGCGCTCGATCTGGAACTGTTCAACCAACAGCTACAGGCTCTGCTGAGAGGAGAAGAAGTAGAACTTCCACGCTTCAACTTCACCATAGGGAAAAAAGAATATAAAGGAGACAAACTGAAAATAGAAGAAAACACCATACTTATCCTAGAGGGAATACATGCACTGAATCCGGAACTGACTCCACACATCCCCGACAATAAGAAGTTCAAGATCTACGTATCGGCTCTGACAACAATTTCGCTAGACGACCACAATTGGATTCCGACTACAGACAACCGGTTGTTGCGCCGCATTATCCGCGATTTCAATTACCGTGGATACTCGGCACGTGAAACCATCTCACGTTGGCCCAGCGTACGGGCAGGTGAAGAAAAATGGATATTCCCTTATCAGGAGAATGCAGACATCATGTTCAATTCCGCACTTATATTCGAGCTTGCCGTGCTGCGCATGCATGCAGAACCAATCTTAATGGGAGTGCCACGCAACTGTCCTGAATATGCAGAAGCCTACCGGCTGCTGAAATTCATAAAATACTTTACTCCCGTACAAGACAAAGAGATTCCTCCCACTTCGTTATTGAGAGAGTTTCTTGGAGGAAGTAGTTTCAAATACTAACAGATCATAATTAACCGGAGAGCTGTCAGACAATAAAGTCCTGAAAATTCATAAACTATAAAACATAATATAAAATGAAACACGTATCATTGCTTCTACTATTTGCGCTTGCCGCATGTATCAATGTATTCTCACAAAACGTTCCGGCACCTCTGTATAGAGATCCTATTACCGACGGAGCTGCAGACCCATGTTTAGTCTATAACCCATTTGAAAAGGCATGGTGGATGCTATATACACAGCGCCGTGCCAACTCCGAAACAGCCGATGTAGCCTACTGCTATGGAAATGAGATTGCCATTGCCTATTCGGAAGACAACGGACGTACATGGCGTTACAGAGGTACACTGGATCTGGAGTTCGAAAGAGGGAAAAACACATTTTGGGCACCGGATGTAGTCTTACAAGACAGCGTCTACCACATGTTTGTATCCTATATCCGTGGAGTAAGCAATCATTGGGGAGGAACATCTACCATGATGCACTACACCAGTAAGAATCTGTGGGACTGGAAATGCGAAGGACCTGCCGTATTGCCCAAAGACAACATCATAGATGCCACACTTATCAAAAAAGAGGACGGCAGTTGGCGCATGTGGTATAAATGGGACAGTAAGTCGTTGTTTGCCGACAGTAAAGACCTTTTCCATTGGGAAGGGAATGACATACCTGCCGTAAGCGACCGTCCCCACGAAGGAGCCAAAGCCTTCCGTTTTAAAGGATACTATTGGCTGATCACCGACGAATGGCAAGGGATGGCTGTATACCGTTCCAACGACTTGCAGAAATGGGAACGGCAAGAGAAACGCATACTTGATACACCCTCAAGAAGACAAGACGATTATCCCAGCGGATCTCACGGAGATGTAGTGGTAACAGGAGATAAAGCTTATATTTTCTACTTTACACATCCCGGACGACGCTTTCATACAAAAGATTTCATGGATGAAAACGGCAACATTCCTTATGAATACAGACGTTCGTCCATACAGGCAGCCGAGCTGGAGGTTACAGACGGGCAATTGACTGTCAAAGACCGAGACCAGCCATTCACTATGTACCTACCTAACAAATGACAGATATATATACTAAAAAACAGTAGAGGCGGTGAGAATAATGTCCACCGCCTCTGCTGTTCTTCTATCTTACCTCAGCCATGTAGCCCGTTTCCACAGATACTCCATAGGGCCATGAGCATGTCTGTTCATCCACCAGCGGCAGAAAGCGAACTGCGCCACAAAGATCAGGATTCCGGTCAGAAAACTTGCCGTCACACCCAGATCATCGTGCAGGGCAAAGCCCCAGTTGTAAAACAACATGGAACCGATGATACTCTGTGTGATATAGTTGGTCAGACTCATACGACCATAGGGAATAATCAGGTTCAATCTGCGCTGCCAGTTTGTCCGGTAATAAGCGTTCAGCACGGCCGACACCAGCAGAAGCATGAAAGCAAACTTATAGAGCGAAGAGACAATCAGCATCAACGGCATACGGATAGAGGTATTTTCTATAAAGTCTGGAATCATCCCGCCTATTCCATATAGAGGGAAGAAAGCGAGTAACGAGCCAAACAGCACCTTATTCCAAAACTTCAAGTTCTCACGCAAGAACAATCCCCGTCTGCCTATCAGATAACCAAACAGGAAGAGAGCAGCCGTCTGAAATACCCGTGCATTATCCCAAGCCCAAGCAAGGCTTGCCAATTGCCCTTCCCACAGGTTGGCTCGCAGTGTCTGCCAGAAATCTCCATGACTTTGTGCCTCGAATGTCGCAGCCCAAAAACTGCCTGTCGGTAAAGAAGGAGTCACAAAAGTAGGATCGAGCGAAGCACGCAGTACATAATAAAGGGGAACCGGTTGTATCAGCAATACGCATGCCAGCAGCAATAACCATTTGTCTTTCCATCGACACACCAACGGCAGAATAAATCCTACCAAAGAATAGAGCACCAGCACCTCGGCTGTAAAGAAAGCTGCATTCAGATTACCAATCAGGAACAACAGTACCAGCCTCCAGCAGAAGCGCAAGCGGAAATCATGACCGCGCAAACGCTGGTTATCATACTGTATAAAGAAGCTGAAACCGAAAAGTAACGCAAATACCGCATACGCTTTTCCTCCGAACATAAAGAATAGTCCATCCCACACGGCACGATCGGAAAAGGCAAGCCATGCACTGCAGTCTGCCCCATCAGGAAAGGAGTAAAAATTGAAATGCTCAATCGAATGTAACAGGATAATTCCCATCACTGCCAGCCCACGAAGCACATCGGCTACGTCTACCCGGGCATGTTTTTCTGCAAGTTGTCTCACCATCTGTCAGCCGGATAATATATTTTAGCGCAATGCCTCCACTTCTTCGGGAGTCAGAGGAATTTTCTTTCCCAGACGGCGTGCACCAGTTTCTGTAATCAGATAATCTTCTTCGTTACGGATACCACCGAAATCCTTGTAAGTCTCCACCTTGTCGTAATTGATGAAGTCTGCGAATTTCTTTTCAGCCCGCCACATATCAATCAGCTGTGGAATGAAGTAAATACCCGGCTCTACGGTGTGAACAAAACCCGGTTCCAGAGGAATGGCAAGACGTTGAGACTTACGCCCGAACTGTGTGCTCTTAGGCTGTCCGTTATATCCTACCCAGATTTCTCCCAGATTCTCCATGTCGTGCACATCAAGTCCCATCATGTGTCCCAGTCCGTGCGGATAGAACAAGGCATGCGCACCTTCGCGGACAGCATCCTCAGCATTACCCTTCATCAGCCCAAGTTCTTTCAGCCCTTCTACCATAACACGGGCAGACAAGTCGTACACCTCCATATAAGGAATGCCCGGACGAAGCGCCTTTACTGCTTCCAAATGCATGGCATTCTGAATCTCGTACACTTCACGCTGGCGGGTAGTGAACTGACGGTCGGCAGGAATGGTAGAAGACATGTCGCCTGCATAGCCAGATTCCACCTCTGCACCAGCATCAATCAGGAACAGATCGCCCGGCTTCACACGGTTACCGTGGTAATGATTGTGCAGTGTTTGCCCGTTGATCGTAGCAATAGTTGCAAAGGAAAGTTCGCAATTGTTCGACTCTGCCACACGGTTCATTTCCGCCACCACTTCATACTCGTACATGCCGGGGCGAAGCACCTTCATGGCAGTGATATGCATATCGGCCGTCACATTGCAGGCTTTTTCAATTTCAGCAATCTCTTCGTCCGATTTATAATTACGTTGTGCTACCACAGCGCGGATAAAAGGCACCGATCCTTCCTGACGTGCGGGAGGAACTCCCAGCCAGTCCATCAGTTTCAGCTTGTGTTCCGGACGATATGGAGGCAGATAATGGATAGTTTTACCTTCGCGTACGCAATTACGAAGATATTCCATGATGTCTGCCGAAGGCAGCGTTTCTCTGACTCCGACACGCTCACATTTTTCATGCAGTGTGGGCTGTGCCCCCATCCATACAATCGCATCGATAGACAGCTCATCGCCGAAAATGATTTCGCGGTCTGCATCTACATCAATAATCGCAGACAGTCCGGCAGCAGAGATGCCGAAATAATAGAGAAAAGTTGAATCCTGACGATAGCGGAAGGTATTGTCCTCGTAATTCAGTCCACACTCGTCGTTTCCTAAAAACAGCAATACGCCCGAGCCGATATTCTTTTTCAGCAGGGCTCTGCGCTGCACATACGTTTCTTTGGCAAACATAATGTTCTTGGTTTAAAGTTCGTGCAACAAAGATAAGGAGAAAAACGAAAACTACAGCTGCTTTTCCCGGTAAACATACGCCTTTCGCAACAGTAGCCCAAACGTCATTTACAGATTGTTGATGGTGAGATGACAGGAGAAAAGTCCAAACACCAATGCACGAGATGTGCATGTCGGACTATACGAGATGTGCATCTCGTGCTGCATGACATGTACATCTCGTACACATTCATTCACTATGCGGAATAAATCGGCTGTCTACAAAGAGGGATTTTCCGATTCTAAAGAAACAAAAGGAGCAATCACGCCATCCTTCATGCTGATAGTGCGGTCGGTAATACGCGCCAGTGACTCATCGTGGGTGACAATGACAAACGTCTGCCCCAATCGGTCGCGCAGATCAAAGAAGAGCTGATGCAGTTCTTCTTTATTATGGCTGTCGAGGCTTCCCGAAGGCTCGTCGGCAAGAATTACTGCCGGATGATTGATCAACGCCCTAGCAACAGCCACCCGTTGTTTCTCTCCTCCAGACAGCTCGCTGGGTTTATGCGCAGCACGCTCTGATAATCCCAAAAAGTTAAGTATTTCCATAGCTCGTTCACCAGCTTCTTTAAAAGACACACCGGCTATGAAGGCGGGAATCATCACATTCTCCAGCGCTGTAAACTCGGGCAACAACTGATGGAACTGAAAAACGAAACCAATATTACGGTTGCGGAAAGCCGATAGTTCTTTTTCTTTCATCCGGCTGACCACAGTACCCTCAATTTCCACTGTTCCCGTATCCGGTTCATCCAGTGTTCCCATTATCTGTAACAGTGTAGTCTTTCCTGCTCCACTGGGACCCACAATACTGACGATTTCGCCTTTACCTATTTCAAGATCAATCCCCTTCAGCACTTGCAGCGAACCGAAGCTTTTCGTTATTCCTTTTAAGCTTATCATACTCTCTCCTCTTATAATCTTTTGATTACATATTCTGCCAGATAGCAGCCAAATACTGCCGGCATATAACTGACCGTACCACAGGTAGACTTTTTATTCCGTTCATCGTCAGTCAGCAGCACTGCTTTTGGATCGGCCTGTTCCGTACTGAAGACAACCGGCAGGTCGCGTCTGATTCCCATCTTCTGCAGACGTTTCCGAACAGCTTTGCTCAATCCGCAGTGATAGGTATCCCACAGGTTGGCAAAACGTATTTGCTTAATGTCGCTCTTGGCTCCTGCCCCCATGCTGGAGACTATCTTAATGTGCCGTTTCATAGCTTCGGTAATCAGGAAACATTTGGGGCTGATCGTATCTATCGCATCTACAATGAAATGGAAAGTAGAAGAATCCAACAGCTCAGGAATATTCTCATCCTTCAGGTAAACAGGCATCACGTGCAGGCAGACTTCCGGATTAATATCCTTGAACCGGTCAGCCAGCACCTCTGCCTTATACATGCCTAATGTGGAGTGAAGGGCAGGTAGCTGACGGTTCACATTGGTGGGTTGCACAGTATCAGCATCTACCAGTGTCAGTTCTCCCACTCCTGCACGGCAAAGCATCTCAGCAGCATATGCCCCGACACCTCCCAAGCCAACAACCAATACATGCGCCTCACGCATGCGTTTCACTTTATCTTCTCCCAGCAGAAGCTCAGTCCGCTGTTGCCAGTTTTCTTCCATCAACCTTTCTTAAACCATTTATAAAACCACTTACCTACCTGATCGTAGTGTTGAGATTCATTATATCCACGCGGATCGGAGAATGAGACAATCTCCTGAGGTTCACCAAACTGTTCAGGATACAATACAATCAGGCTGTTATTGGCAAAATATTTACCAAGCTGACTAGGCAGACGTTCGAACGAAGGATCGTAAGAAATTGATCCCCGACGGGCACTGATAACTACCAGTAAATGGTCGAAATTGACTTGTCCCGTCAAAAGTAACAAATCGTCCCAATCATCTAATACACTGAACTCTGAAGGTGTATTGCTATACTTTTTCTTCACCACTTGTTGCAGAAGCTGCAGAGTGTGCTGATTCGAGAAGAAATGTACCCGGCATCCCAAGATACTACCCATTCTGCAAAAATGCTCTATCCACTTCAGGAAACCAGTCTCGTATTCTGCCTTAGGTGGCACAGCTATATTGATTCGTCTTAATGTATTGACAGGCATCAGGAATTTGGCAATCATAACCTCCCGATGTGTACCTTTCAGCAGACTTTCCGCTAGATTTCCAAAGAAAGAGTCTACAATGTTTGCCTTCCTGTGCAAACCTATCACTACATCCGTAACGTCATATTCCTTGATTGTATGAATGATACCGGAAGCAATATTAAGGTCATAGCGGCTTACCATTGTGACAGGTACATCTGCTGCAGCAGCAATCATGGCAGCCTTTTCCAGATTTCTTTTGCCCTGCAACTCTTTATTCTCAGAATTATTATTGTCGTTAATCACGTTTAAGGCAATCAGGTCATTCTTCTGTTTGGTATCCTTTATGACCAGCGCCAAATTTATCAGATCTTCAATTGTACTCGGATTGGCTATAGGAATCATAATCTTCTCGGGCAATTTCTTACCTTCCTGATCTTCCAGATGTACATCTTCGTTTGTTGCAAACCGACGTGCCGAGCGTTCTGTAACTAAAGAACTGATGACACATGTAAAGAGAATCATCACCACCGTACCATTCAACACATCGTCATTCAACAGCCTCTCTCCGTTTTCCAATATAATTTCATGACCGATCAGTACAGCAGCCAACGTAGCTGCAGCCTGCGCATTACTCAGTCCGAACATCATGCTCCGTTCGTTAGGCTGCATATGATAAATCTTCTGAGTGATCCAAGCCGCCAGCCATTTACTCAACGTCGCTATTACAGTCATCACCACGGCTACTTTTAAAGCCTCTCCTCCGGCAAACAAGCTCTGAATATCAATAATCATTCCCACCCCAATCAGAAAATAAGGAATAAACAAGGCATTTCCCACAAACTCTAACCGGTTCATCAACGGAGAAACATGCGGAATCAATCGGTTTAGAACCAATCCAACGAGGAAAGCTCCCAAAATACCCTCCATACCCGCAAAGGCCATCAACCCGCCGCCTAAGAAGACCATGGCAAGTACAAAGACAAACTGCATGACATTATCATCATACTTACGGAAAAACCAACGTCCGATACGGGGGAAAAAGTATATTATCAAGAGACCCAATATTGACACTTTTGTCAGCAAAAGGATCCAGAACATGCTGTTGATCTCGCCTTTATACATACCGCTGATAACGGCAAGAATAATCAAGGCCAGTGTCACAGTAACCGCTGTTCCTCCAATAGTTATGTTCACACTACGAAGCCGTGACAATCCATAACGGCTGATTATCGGATAAGCAACCAGCGTGTGAGAAGCATACATACTAGACAACAAAACTGCCGTAATAAAATTATAGCCTAATAATTGCATACTGCTCCACACACCCAATATCATTGGAATAATAAACGTAAACCAACCGAATACAACACCTTTTGTACGGTTCTTCTTGAAGTCCTCCATATCCATCTCCAGGCCGGCCAGAAACATTATATAGAACAGCCCCACTTTGCCAAACAGTTCGAAGCTACTGTCGCGGTCAAGAATATGAAATCCATGCTCTCCAATCAGCACACCAGCCAAAATCATTCCGATAATATGAGGAATATGAAGTCTTCCTAAAATCATGGGAGCAAAAAGAATAATAATGAGAACTATGAAAAACACCCAAGTCGGGTCTGTAATAGGTAATGCAAAATGGATGTCGAATAGAGTCATAAGTGCATACTTTTAGGAATTCTCTGCAAAGGAACAAAAAAATTTGCACTCTTACAATTTAGGTATACGAAGAATCTGATAGTAATTTTCAGCCAAAAGCATAGTTTATACACCAGAATGTTATAATTTTGTAGCCAATTCTTTACTATCCGACAGATTGCGGAAAAGAAAGATAGTCATAATTATTCACATACCCTTAATAAAAAAGAAAGATGAAAGTAGCTATTGTTGGCGTAAGCGGAGCCGTAGGACAAGAGTTTCTGCGTGTGCTCGACGAAAGAAATTTTCCGATGGACGAATTAATACTGTTCGGTTCCAAACGGAGTGCGGGAACAACTTATACTTTCCGCGGTAAACAGATCGAGGTAAAACTCTTACAACACAACGATGACTTCAAAGGGGTAGATATTGCCTTCACTTCTGCCGGTGCAGGAACTTCTAAAGAATTTGCAGAAACCATCACAAAGTATGGGGCTGTGATGATTGACAATTCGAGTGCATTCCGCATGGATGAGGATGTACCCTTGGTTGTCCCAGAAGTAAATCCGGAAGATGCCTTGAACCGTCCTCGCGGCATTATCGCCAATCCCAACTGTACCACCATACAAATGGTTGTTGCACTGAAAGCCATCGAACAGCTTTCTCATATAAAAACCGTACATGTATCCACTTATCAGGCTGCAAGTGGAGCAGGAGCTGCTGCCATGGCCGAATTGTACGAGCAATACCGTCAGGTACTTGCCAATGAGCCTGTAACCGTAGAGAAATTTGCCTATCAGTTGGCATTCAATCTGATTCCTCAGATTGATGTCTTCACCGATAACGGATATACTAAAGAAGAGATGAAGATGTATAACGAAACACGCAAGATTATGCATTCTGACGTAAAAGTCAGTGCAACTTGTGTACGTGTTCCTGCTCTTCGCGCTCACTCAGAAAGCATCTGGGTAGAAACCGAACGTCCGATATCTGTAGAAGAAGCTCGTGAAGCTTTTGCAAAAGGAGAAGGACTCGTGCTTCAAGACAATCCTGCCAACAAAGAATATCCAATGCCGTTATTCCTTGCAGGCAAAGATCCTGTATATGTAGGCCGAATCCGTAAAGACTTAACAAACGAAAATGGACTGACATTCTGGATTGTTGGTGACCAAATTAAAAAAGGTGCTGCCCTAAATGCCGTTCAGATTGCAGAGTACTTGATTAAAGTAAAGAATATCTAACAACAGAAATTCTAAAGAAACAACCATTAAAAATAACCTGCTTGCAATAAAATATCCGACAATTTATTGCAGGCAGTTTTTTTATTCTGTATACCACAAATTCTGAATTACCGCCCAGCAAAAAGGTTATAACAATACCCTTTGTAAAAAATAATCATATTTGCGTACAAAATCCTTTCATTATCCGATATCACCTCTAATGTGCTTATCCATCACACCTATTCTCAAATATAAATCCTATTTTATTAATATTAGCACATAAAAGACAAAAAGTCAACTAAAAAAATATCCTTTTCTTGCATATTTACAAATTATATTATTAATTTAGCCTTTGAAGACATTATTTGTTCTAATCAGTAAGCATAATATATTTCAGAAACGTAAAGAAAATTAAACTTAGTCTATAACCATTATTAACAATTACTATTTATGAAAAAAGAATCACTATCATTGTTACGAAACTATTTCTGTTTATTCTTAACTGTTACAACATTATTACTTTCATGTTCAAAAGACGAAGACATCGACACTGGTACCAAACCCGGCGATAATGGTAATCCGCCCAATGCTCCAACCAGTATTCTTGAACAGCTCGAAAATGCCTATAACAATTCATTGATCATAAAAAATATCGCTAATGATAATTCCTCTACAATCATAACTTTCAATGATAATAGTACCATTAGCCTTACACCGGAATGCCATGTTATCAACGCCGAGAATGAAGGCATGCCAACACTCAGCAAATCCTTCACCGGAACTTGGATGGTCAATGGAATCGACCTAGGCATTCCTTCAAAAAAATCCAATACAGAAGAAACCAAAATCGTATGCGTGGCCTACAACAAAGATGCGGCAACCGTATATATAAATGACGGCAACAGAAAAGTTATCAGCCGGGAAGGAGAAGATGGCATCTATTCATTTATCTTTGAAGCAATTAACAATCAGGAGTTATCGCAAGATATTGAAGCTACAATCAATGATAATATGATAGAGGCTATATTGCCAGAAGGCGTATCAGCTAAAGCGCTGGTAGCAAGCTTCAATTATCGTGGAGAATCTGTTACAGTCAATAATGCGCCTCAACAAAGCGGAACAACTATCAACAATTTTGAGGAGCCATTGACGTTTGTTCTGAAGACAAACGACGGAAGTACAAAAGAATATGTTGTTAACATTAAATTCATGTGTCTTCCCAAGATATATATACACACAGAAAACAATGCTGAAATATTAGACAAAGAGAACTATGTAAACTCTACAGTCAGAATAGAAGATCCCAGCAAAATATATACAGATGGTACTCCTTTCGAAAGTACTGCAGGAATCAGAGGGCGTGGAAACTCGACATGGGGTATGCCCAAGAAACCTTATAAAATCAAGCTGGACAAAGCAGCAAATTTATTAGGTATAAATAGTGACGATAAAGAGTGGGCTTTACTAGCCAATTATTCCGACAAATCACTTCTTAGAAATATTGTGGCATTCAAAATCTCAGAAATTGTTGAAATGAGATGGACTCCTAAGTCCGTTAGCGTAGAAGTTTATTTAAATGATAAATATCTTGGAGTGTATGCACTTACAGATCATAAAGAAGTATCTGAGAAGAGACTGAATCTTAATCTGGCAGAAGAAAACGGAGCAGTAGAAGGAGATTACTTCATGGAACTGGATTTCCATTATGATGAAGGAGAGCGTTTTAAGACAGACTTAAAACAATTACCTATTATGCTGAAAGATCCGGAAGAAGTCAGTGCTGAACAATTCAACTTTGTAAAGGATTTCTTTAATAAAGCAGAAGCAGTACTTTATTCTGACAATTTTACCGATTCGGAAGAAGGGTATCACAAGTATATAGACATAAACTCATTTGTTAACTACTTTATCGTGCAGGAACTTTCTAAGAACTGCGACGGTAATATGCGCGGTAGTTGCTATTTGTCTATAATCGACAACAAAATCATAGAGCAAAGCTTCGTATGGGATTTTGATATTGCTTTTGGCAATGCTAAACATATTGTTACAGAACAAGGAGCATCGTCCGACGGTCCAACAGGATGGTATATCAAAACTTGCTCACCATGGTTTGACCAGCTATTTAAAGATCCCAAGTTCGTGCAAGCTTTAAAAGACAAATGGAATGCTGTAAAACCTCAATTAAACATGTTACCTTTCTTTGTCACTCAACACTACAATCAGCTGAAAGCCGCTGCTGCACGCAACTTCGGAAAGATTGAAGACGGTGGTGCCGGATGGAATGTTCATGAAATTATGTGGCCTAACTATGTTGACCGAGGAGAATACAAGAATGAAGTAGACTTCCTAATTTCATTTATCCAGCAACGGATGGCCTGGTTAGACAAGAATATCAATAACCTATAACATAACATCTGAAAAATAATGCGAGGCTGAATCATAAGACTTCGGCCTCGCATTGCTTTATCTATCCAATATCATTTTTATTTCTGTCCCGGGTAAGGTTCTACCATACAGCGTTTAGCCCATACCTCGTAAGCTTCAACCATTTCAGCAACCTTTTCCGGATACTGATCTGCAAGATTGTGCTGCTCGCTCCGGTCTTCATTCAGATTGTAAAGTTCCCATGCTGCCTTTTCTCCGGGACGTACAATCTTCCATCCGTCTTTTGACAAGAAAGCACGTTCGTTGAAATGCTCGAACCCAAGATAATCATGTCCTTCCCGATGACCGTTTTTAAAAATAGGCACAAGACTCTTACCTTCCATTGGAATAATGGAGTGTCCTTTATAAGTAGTAGGATAAGTAGCATCGGATAGGTCGACACAAGTTGCCATAATATCCATCACATGACCATATTCTTCTGTGATTCCACCGACATTTTTCTTGATGCCTTTCGGCCAGTAAGCTATCATCGGAGTACATATACCACCCTCATACGACTTGGCTTTCCAAAAACGGAAAGGGGTATTAGCAACATTTGCCCAACGTGCACCCAGCGAAGCATACGTAGTTTCCGGGCCCGGCATAACTTCTTTCTTACGCGGATATACAATGGTTCGTCCGTCACGCGTCATGTCTGGACGGTCGTTCTCACCGCCTGAATAGTTTTGGCAAACCTCGTTACTACAACCATTATCAGATAGAAACAGTATCAGCGTATTGTCCAGTTGCTTGGTCTTCCGCAATGCTTCGATTACCTGTCCGATACCTTGGTCTACACGGTCGACCATCGCAGCGTGAACTGCCATTGCACGTGCATCCCATTCAGCAGTTGGGTTATCCTCCCATTTGTCCTTGAACTGGCGTTCGGAAAGGAAGTCTGTTTGCCCCGGGAAAAGTCCGAGTTGTTTCTGACGCTCGTAACGGGCATTGCGAATCTGCTCCCAACCGACTTTATAAGTTTCTTCATATTTTGCAATATCTTCGGGCAAAGCATGAAGCGGCCAATGAGGCGCTGTATAGGCAAGATACATAAAGAAAGGCTTGTCGCCTTTGGCATACTGCTCCACCTCTTTCACAGCACGGTCAGAAAGGGCTTGTGTCATATAGAAGTCCTCCGGCACTTCTTTTATCGGCACCTCTCCTTCTACTAAGCTGAAAGGATCGAAGTGATTGACCACTCCGTAAATGATACCGTAGTGTGTATCAAAACCACGATTGACCGGATAATTGGACAGGTCGGAAAATGTTTCATGATAGACATGATGTGCCAACCACTCACGCTGGTCTTTCCTCAGTGGCGTCTCTGCCACATGCCATTTGCCGATACAACTTGTGCGATAACCAGCCTCTTTCAGTACTTCGGCAATAGTGACTGCATCGCGCGACAGTGTACCGCGATATCCCGGCAGATGGTCGTCGAATGTCATGCGTCCAATACCCGCCTGATGTTGGTATAATCCGGTAAGCAACGACGCCCGCGTAGGACAACTCCGACTTGTATTGTAGAAGTGATTGAAACGCAGTCCCTCGCTTGCCAGCCTGTCGAGATTAGGCGTCTGAATCTCACCTCCATAACATCCGAGGTCGGAATAGCCAAGATCATCGACCAGTATAACCAAAATGTTAGGACGTTTGTCCCGTACGTTCCCCTTAGCTTGCAACGCAGATGAGCCTGCAGTCATCAGTGCTGCTGATAAAAGTAATTTTGTAGTGTTCATAGTCTTAAAATATACCTGTTTATAATTGAGTTATTCCCATTGGAAAAACAGAGGTTATCCCTTACCATGCCTCTGTCTAGGTCTTCATAATCATTCTTCTCTGTTAAGCAGACTGTTTTTAGTCCATTTTTCCCTTATTCTTATTTTCCGCATACCATCCACATACTTTCCGGCTCAGCCGTTCGACAATCTTGGTATTCTCAGCGGCAATATTGTTCACTTCATACTTATCAGTTTCCAGATCGTAGAGCTGTACTCCGGTTTCGTCAGCATTCACCAGAAGTTTCCATTTACCGCTCCGAATGGCAAGGTGCGGACTCCGGTGTGGTAAGGATCGGCAGGCGAAGCAAAGTGTTTATTACGTCCAAAGTCCCACATCAAATCACTTTTACGCCGTGCATCGGACTTACCAAGCAATATTTTTGCACAATTCTGCCCGTCTCCCTTGTACCCCTTCTCCGTCGGGATGCCGGCAATGGAGCAGAGCGACGGATAGAGATCGACAGCACAAACTACCGAACGGCTATTCACCCGTCCTGCCTCTATACGCTTGGGATATTTGATAATGAAAGGCATCCGTATCCCACCTTCGTAGAGACTGTTCTTCATTCCTCTCAGTTGTGTAGTACGCTGCGACTTGAAACTGGGTGCAGGACCATTGTCGCTGGTAAAAATAATAAGAGTATTCTCAGTAAGCCCCATCTGGTCAAGTGCTTCGACAAAGCGGCCTATCTGCCTGTCCAGTTCGGCAAGTACAGGTTCGAAGGCATGCTGCTTCCCCCACTGCCCCTTCTTTCCTGCCAACGATTCCGGAACCCACGGTGTGTGCATGTCGTCAGGCCAAAGGTTCAGAAAAAATGGCAGTCCTTTATGGCGACGAATAAAGTCGATACTCCGGTCTACAAAATATTCTGTCCGACGCCATCGTTTGACACTATCTTTGTCCGACCATATCCAGCGTGTGGCAGTAATTGCCGGATCTGGGTCAGGGCTCTCGTACGTTGACACATATTCGTCAAAACCATAGTTATGGATGGAAGGTGCATTGTACACGTCCCGTCCTCCCCCCATATGCCATTTTCCAATGTGTGCCGTAGCATAACCGGCCTCATGAAATGCACGTGCCATCGACGGCAACCGATCGTCCAGATAATCCCGCTGCTCACACTTACGGTTACCTGCTTTTTCGTGCAAATAGGTATTAATACCTACCTCCAGAGGGAACATTCCGGTGGTCAGCCCGCAGCGTGAAGGTGAACTGACCGGTGCAGCAGAATAATACTGTTCAAAACGAAGTCCTTCCTCCGCCAGCTTATCAATATTCGGAGTAGGCACAAACCGTCCTCCATAGCAACCTATATCGCCTATTCCCATATCATCTATGTAGATAATCACGATATTGGGCTTCTCCGCAGCTGCACAAACGGCAGTAGTCATCAGCGGAACAATTGTACAAAGTGCTTTACGTATCATATATCACAATAACATGTTACAACAGAATCTGCATGAAAACCCGGCAATACAGGATTATTTGGAATCACACCCAACTCTTCCGGCTTTCCCCACTTGTCGGTAATGCGTTTCAGTTCGGAACGCGTAATGGGAATAACCGTACCGTGACGAGGATGAAAGTCCATCTTCACCTCATGATCAATCACCTTGAAATTCTTCAAATCGGTAGTCTCGGTAAACTGATATGCGCCTTTCATATAGACATCGTACATCAGTATATACTTGTCCTGCCCAATAAGTTTAAAGGTTCCGGCACCTTCCACAGCCTCTTTCGTCTGTTGTTTGTATTCAGGATCTTCCTCCCATTTGCCTGAAAGGAGCGAGGTGGTTGTTGCCACGCGTATGCCGTTACCATGTCCCTCTGTCTTATAGAACAAATGATAGACTCCGTCTTTATAGACAATGTCACCGTCGATACATGATTTCTTATCCGAAGGAATAAACAGAGGCTTAGGTTCTCCCTCCAAGTCTGTAAAATCGTCATTGGCATAAGCATAATAGATTACGTCCGGACCGTCACCGTACTTCATCGACCAATACACCATATATTTACCGGCTTCCGGATCGTATATTGTCTGCGGAGCCCACACACGTTTTAAAGTCTCCTGTCCGGAATAACGTTTCTGCATATTGATCACTGTATGTGACCAGTTAATCAAATCGGTCGATTTTAGAAGCACCATAGCCCGGTTGGAATCCCATCCGTTATCCGACACCATATCGGTCACTACCATATAAAATGTCTTGCCATCCTGACACCTCAGGATATGCGGATCGCGCACCCCTCCCGTCGAGCTGATTACTTTCGAATCGATGACCGGTTTGTTGCCGTTCAACGCCCAGTATGTATAGCCATCCATACTTACCCCATAGCAAACAGCCTCTTGGCTGATATGATTACCAGTGAAATAAGTAAATAAATAGGCTACATAATCTTTTTCCTCAATTTTTCCTGCAAAAGCAGGAGACAAGACCATAAATGCAATTAAAAGGGAGATAATGCTGTATTTCATTCTCATTTGTGCTTATTTTTGCAAATATACTGTTTATACTGTAAGACAAATGAGACAAATTGGTTAAAAAAGGTCATGGGGTTCTGTTTTCCCATGACCTTTCGTCTATATCCGGCAAGCCCCATAACATATTCAACCGGACAATCGACAGTAATCTTCTATTCTACAAATTCACATCCAACAACTTCATATCGTTTTAGGTCGCATCCTTCAGTCCGTTTCAGATCTACTGCGCCATTGGAAGCCTTCAGTGTGACAAGATTAAACTGACCTTTCTCAAAATCGTAAGTCGTACCATCATCTTCAAACAGCTGACAAGCGGCAGTAGAAGTGCCATATACCTTGCAATGAAGCTTGAAAACAGTCTGTGAATCGACATACTGTACCGGCTCTGCCAATGGAAGTAACGTACCCTGACGGACAAACAGAGGCAACTGATTGAATTCTGTCGTTATCTCATATTCGCGGCCTCCCTCATACTTCTCGTTCGTATTGAAATTATACCATGTACCTGCGGGGAAGTAAACCTTTCGGGTATTTTTGTCTTCGTATAGAGGAGCAGCCATCAGGTTGTCGCCTATCAGATACTGATCGGAGACATCACGCAGGCGTTTATCCTCCGGATAGTCCATCAGCAACGGACGGAAAGGAGGAATTCCTTCTTCATGATAAGCATAGAATGCATTATACAGATAAGGTATCAGCTGCATTCGCATGTTTATCAACTGACGGGCGTAATCTTCGTACTGCTTTGCTTCCGGCAGGAATTCTCCACGCTCATTTTTCCAACGATCGAACTGTAACCACGGTGCATACTGCAGATACCAGGCATTAACCATTGCCTGCGGAGAAAGAAGCACTGTCTGGAGACGATGGAAAAACTCATCTGCAGAATGAGCTTCGCGCACCTCGGGACACCACAACAATCCTCCAAACGCCGAATTGCAAAGCGCCTGAATATAATCCTTGTGCTTGTAGGTATCGCTGTAGAGCACTGCATTGCGTGACGACATGAACATTCCCGACGACCGGTAATCCTGATAGGTGCGGAGATTCATGTCACGATAAATACTGTCCATGACGTTGACATAAAGCGAACCAAACATCTGATGCATCTGCTCGCCATCAACACCTGAAGGGAAACGTGTCATATCGGGGAAACACCATGTGGCCGATCCGTATGCAATATTAGAGTTGTCGCACTCGTCGAGCTTGAAGCCGGAAATGCCTTCTTCCACTAATGTACGATGATAAACAGAGAATATTTTACGGGCTTCCGGCAAAAGGAAATCGGGCACCAGTCCGTTCCACACAAGAAAATCGCCAGCATAGGGTGCCATTGCCTCACGGACAGGCGACGAAGGATGCACGTAGGCATGCTCCCACAAGTTGACTTTATAGCCCTGCCCTTTCAGATTGTCCAGCATTGCTTTGTGATCGGGGAAACGCTCTTCGCTCCACACATAGGAACAGGAGTAGGTAGCAGTCTGCCATCCCGGTTCAAGTCCCAGCACATCACACGGAATCTGTTTCTCACGGAAATAACGGGCAAAACGGGCTACAGAATCCTGTGTAGCATCTCCCTTCACACGGTATTTAAAGCCCAATCCCCACATCGGAGGCAGGCATCCGCCTCCAGACAGCAGATTATAACGTTTCACTACGTCCTTCACATCTACTCCTTTGATAACAAATACCTCCAGTCCCTTGGCACCGGGAACATCAATAAAGACTTTGCTTCCTCCGCCCCGATTGGCATACAGGTCTTCGGTACGTGTAGCAATCTTGTCCTTGTTTCCTTCTGCAGCACGGTCGCTCTGTTCTGTCTGCTGGTTCGAACCACACAGGAAAGTGGTATATCGCGCTGTATTCACCAAGATTCCATATCCTTTTGTAGAGACATAAAAGGTCTGAGGAGCATGGGTATATCCCAAATCGTTCAACGGATTGTCGTTTACAATCGGACGTTTACGCAACCCCCGGTGTCCAAATGTACCATACTGAAGGCCGAATCCGTAAAGCTGTTCGCCGTCCGACAATGGCACTTCGACCACGCATCCCCGGTCGCGGACTTCCACCCTGACGTCATTTATATCAAATGGCAATTGTCCTTCCGGAAGCCGTTGCATTGCTTCCAATGCCGGATTCCCTCCAAACACCGAGTAGGGCGTATAAGCATCCACTTCCCCCGTAGTCAGTTTAATCACTCCCGGAGCTATTTCCTCCGGCGCTAAGGCAACATCATTTTCTGTCCGGCAACCGGTAAAAAGTCCGCCAGTCACCAGAAGCACACTAAGCAAGATTTTTCTCATTTCAGCATCTATTCTTTTATGAAAATTATTTACTTTACCATATTCCTCACCACAGGTATCCTTTCGGCTCGTGACAGCTAACCTTTCCCAACATGTCAGCTAACCTTTGCTGACTTGTTGGCTAACCTTTCCCAACGCGTCAGCTAACCTTTCCCAACAAACCGCCTCAGGAATACCTTCTGAAGGGGGTTAAATACAGACTTCCGTCTACTATAGAGACGAAAAAAACGGCTGGTACGGTCAAACAGAATAGTAAAAATTGTTGTTTTTATAAATCTTTTATATCTTTGTAACAGAACCCTTCAAATCAATGCCACATGAAGAATTGCTCTTTTTTCATTTACTTTTGCTGGCTATTACTCGTTGGATGCAATCCGGACTTTGAAGAAGAAGATGGAAATGCTGAAGCCGGTGTCGCTTCCGGGCAAACCGATTCGAGCGTATTGCTAAACTGGTCAGGAGATACAGACAAATTCACGATTGACGCCAAAAAGGGAATCCGGCTGGACGACCCACAGCAAAGTGCGGGGACAGCCTACCTATCTTTCCCTTCTGCCAGCATATTGGACACACGATGGGAATTCAAGATAAAGCTTTCCTTCAATCCGTCGGCCAATAATTATGCACGTTTCTATCTTGCCGCCTCTTCGGACAAACTGACAGAAGCGACCGATGGATATTTCATCCAGATAGGAGGAGCACGCGACAATATCTCACTCTACCGGACAGAAGAAGGAGAATCCGTCCTATTGGCATCGGGCAGGGAAATAATGAAGGGAGACAACTCACCGGAAGTCTCGGTCAAGGTAGAATGTGATAAAAACGGTTACTGGACTTACTGGACACGACTGGGAAGTGCCTCCGAGTACAGTATGGAACATCAGGTGAAAGATACACGAGTTCAATATTCCACCGGATGTGGCATTTATTGTGTCTATACAAAAAGCCGCTGCGACGGTTTCACCTTCCAGAACATCCAGCTATCCAACGGAGTGGAAACCGTCACACCACCGGACGAGCCCGAAACCCCAGACAATCCCGAACTGCCGGAAGAGGTACGGCACATGTTGCTGTTCAACGAAGTGATGTACAATCCAGACAAAGACGGAGCCGAGTATATAGAACTGCATAATCCGACCGATGGTGACATCACCCTGCCTTCGCTGCTGTTGTTCAAAATGAAATCCACCGGTGAAGTGTTCAGTACCACCGAGTTATACTCCGGCGACTGGAACAAACCGCTGGTGATTCCATCCAAAGGATATGTCTGCTTCACACGCTATCCGGAAATACTGATGCAGAAACATCAGACGGACGGGACAGGGATTATTGAAATATCCAATTTTCCTCAATTAAGTAACAGTGGAGGCTATCTTGCCATTGCCACTAATGAGGAACATCCACGCACCATAGATACATGTCGGTTTATAGACTGGATGCACGACGCCAAAGAGACCAAAGGAGTGGCACTCGAAAAACGGTCGCCCGAACTCTCATCACTAAACGCCAACTGGCATTCATCTGCCGACCCGACAGGAGGATCACCGGGAAGGGGTAAATGAAACTAAAGAGCTAAATTATTATGAGAACCAAAACATTATTATTCATCCTCTGTACTGCAGGTATACAATATCTTGCGGCACAGACCGTTGAATCTATCCGAATAGGAGGATATATCGGCGAACGGATAAACACCTGCATCGAACAGCGGGTAAAAACACAAGACGTGGAAGCGCTCGTTGAACCATTCCGCCACAGGGAAGAGACATCACTCTGGCAATCGGAATTTTTCGGGAAATGGGCACTTGGAGCCATTGCATCTTATCAATATACGCACGATGAAGCTCTGCTTGAACTCATCGACAATGGAATAAAGCAGTTCATGCAGACTCAGACACCGGACGGATATATTGGCAACTACAAACCCGAAGCACAGCTACAGGGATGGGACATCTGGGGACGGAAATATTCGTCGTTGGCACTCCTTGCCTACTACCGGCTGACTGGCAACAAACAGGCGCTGGAAGCTGCCCGACGACTGATGGACCATCTGATAGCACAACTCAAAGAACACAATCAGGAAATTGCCCGCACCGGATTCTACCGCGGTATGCCAAGCTGTTCCATTTTGGAACCGGTGGTCTATCTTTACCGGGCAACCCAAAACAAAAAATATCTGGAGTTTGCCAAGAGCATTGTAACCTCACTCGAACAAGAGGGATGCTCGCAGCTCATCAGTAAAGCACTGGAAGGAGTTCCCGTATCGGCACGCTCACCCTTTCCTAAGCAATGGTGGAGCTATGAGAACGGGCAAAAGGCCTACGAAATGATGTCATGTTACGTAGGATTGGTTGAACTGGGAAAGGAACTGGACGACCCGCTCTACAAACAAGTAGCACTCCTTACGGCAGCTGACATACGGGAACACGAAATCAACATTGCAGGGTCGGGCGCAGCTTTCGAATGTTGGTACGGCGGACGCCAGCGCCAGACACAACCTACCTATCACCTGATGGAGACATGTGTCACGTTCACATACATGCAGTTCTGTCAGCGGCTGTGGGAAGTCACTGGAGATGCCCGCTATGCGGAGGAGTTTGAACGTACAATGTACAACGCTCTGATGGCCTCGATGAAAGACGACGGTAGCCAGATTTCCAAATACAGTCCGTTGGAAGGCTGGCGACATCCCGGTGAAGAGCAGTGTGGCATGCACATCAACTGTTGCAATGCCAATGCACCACGAGGATTTGCCCTGATACCTTCAATGGCATGCCATGCCACAGAGGAACAAATCTACATCAACCTCTATCTGCCGATGACAGCTACCGTCACACTCGGCCATGGCAAGGAAATAAGTCTGCAAACAGAAACGGACTACCCTGTAAACGGGAAGATCAACATAAATGTCCGTACCCGCAAACCACAGCAGTTTACCTTAGCCCTCCGCATGCCGGCAACAGCCGACAGTATCATGGCCTTCGTAAACGGAGAACAACAGGAAATACTCCACCGCGGCGGCTATCTCTATCTGAACCGTCTTTGGAAATCGGACAACAGGATTGAACTGGTTTTCGACATGTCTACCCGTATCATTCGGCAAAACAACATGCAGGCCGTGGTACGCGGACCATTGGTATTTGCACGCGACAGCCGTTTCAACGATGGCGACGTGGACGAATGTGCCGTCATTCAATGTGATGCAAACGGCATTGTACAAGCTACCCTAGCCGAGCAGACAGACGGCTCTTTCGCATGGCTTACGCTAAACGTTCCAATGATACTGGGAAGCGATCTGGAAAATGCCACCAACAAAGCTGTAAAAAATATACGTTTCTGCGACTTTGCCTCAGCCGGAAACGACTGGCAGCATAGTAGCCGCTATCGGGTATGGATACCCGAGACACTGCACGTCATGTCGGAGCCTTATCACAGTTATTAAAAAGAGGGAATAATTATCTACAATAAAAACAAAAAAGACATCGCTATGAGACGCACCGATCTCTATTTTTCACTTGCAGTAATCATCCTGTTTCTACCCTTCATCCTGTCCGATACCCTGCACACGTGGTATCAAGAGTTCAATACCGAACACGGTATGGCTATGAGTTTCATTAAGTTTGCCATCTTGTCCACTATGGGCGAACTGCTGGGACTACGCATCAGTACAGGAAACTATTATCAGAGGGGATTCGGTATCATTCCACGGGCTCTTGTATGGGGCATATTGGGTATGGGCATTAACATGGCTTTCATTATTTTCTCTACTGGCGTTCCTGCCGTAGTAGCCTACATGGGAGTGAGTCATCCAGAAGCACTCATGCAGGGAAGCTTATGCATTGAAAAAGTAGCATTGGCACTTGCCATCTCTACGGCACTCAACTGCATTTTTGCTCCTGTGTTCATGACACTTCACAAAATCACAGACACACATATTCTTGCCACAGGAGGGACATTGCGAGGATTCTTCACACCCATCCGTATGGGAGAGACCATGCAACATCTCAACTGGCGCGTACAATGGGGATTTGTATTCAAGAAAACCATTCCCCTATTCTGGATTCCGGCACATACCATTACCTTTCTGTTACCGGGAGAATCGCGTGTACTGTTTGCAGCCTTACTGGGTGTCGCATTGGGAGTCATACTAGCGATTGCTAACCGCAGAAAATAACACAACCAATACATATGTTATCGAAACGAAAAAAAATATTGGCAGGAACAGGAGCACTCATACTATCACTTGTTCTCATATATTTCTCACTGCCTTATTATGCCCGTCAGGCACTCATTCATTGGATGCCAGTCATCAACGATCTGGAACTTTTCCACCGCCATACCGTACATCACGACACTACTAATGTATGGTATTGGGCACATGCCGACAGCTATAACCGTTACCAGCTTACCTCTGCCGATGCTCATTATCTGGACAGTCTGCAAACAGTCTCTTTTCTTGTAATCCGCAAAGACAGTATCCTCTTCGAAAGCTATCGTGACGGCTGGTACGACACTCTTACATCGAATATCTATTCTGCCACCAAAACCATCGTAGGCTTACTTGCAGGTATTGCCCTCGACGAAGGGAAAATCCACAGTCTCGACGATCCGGTGAGCCGATATATTCCATCTTATACCCAAGGGATGCAGGCTGAAGTCACCATCCGTCATCTGCTCACAATGAGTGGAGGAATGGCATGGGACGAATCCTACGCATCACTTTTCTCTGTCACCACCCATGGCTATTATGGCAACGATCTTTATGACTTAGTCACGGGGCTCGAAGTTTCCGAACATCCCGGCATACAATATTCCTACCGCAGCGGTGAAACCCAATTGCTTGCTTTTGTTATTGAGGCTGCCACCGGGAAAACACTAAGCCAGTATGCAGAAGAAAAGCTTTGGCGTCCCATGCAGGCCGAACGTGACGCCTACTGGCTCCTTGATAAGGAAGGAGGTGACGAAAAAGCATTCTGCTGTTTTCATACAACAGCGCGCGACGTAGCCCGCTTTGCACGACTAATGCTTCACCGAGGCAACTGGAATGGACGCCAACTAGTCTCTGAAAAATACATGAGCGAACTGATGCAACCAGCTACATATCTGAAAGATCAATGGGGCAAAGACTCGCTCAACTATTATGGATTCCAAACTTGGATAATGCATTATCACAACCAAGTGAATCCTTATATGCGTGGCATGTTGGGACAATACATCATTGCTATTCCCAGTCTTGAAGCCATAGTTGTACGCTTAGGCCGTAAACGAAGTGATGTCTACGAACGTGAAATAACAACAGACATTACGCGGTATATGGACATTGCCATGAAAATTCTAAGCTGCAATGACCCAAGTATACAATCGTGTAAGAAGCCTTAGCCAATATACTTTATCCTCTGATAAATTACTCTAAAAAAGAAAGCCCTAAACGACCATTACAGTCATTTAGGGCTAATCAATTCAAATCAAACTAATATCCAAATGCTTATTGTGCTTGCTGAACAATCGAAAGATAGGTATAATAGTCACCACCGACTTGTTTAAGCAATATCTCAGTCTGCCGGGTTTTTCCTGTTTCATTCGGTTGTAACTCAAACGACAAGGTTGTCTCCTTTTCTGCAGCTCTAACTCCTGTAGCTACCTCAACCCAATCTACATATTCCTCTAAAACGACTTCATAGTCTACAGTTGCCAAGATTTTCAGATGGCAAGCTGTAACATCTCCATTAATATTCAAGCTCTTGTCCAACAAGTCAACTCCTTCCTGTTCACCGTCTAACGCAAACAGAATTTGAGGTTCGACACCAGCCTGCTTCACTGTAATCTGTTTTACCTGCCCTTGGCTTCGTATTGTCAATACCGTGGTACGTGTTTCAACTTCAGTATTCGTAGTCACCGTTATTTCCAGTTCATTATCTATTTGACTGACAGAACACCAGTCTGATTCTACTTCCGCACTCCATTCCTGTTCTGTTGTCACAACTACTTTCTTGGTACTTGCATTCTCAGTAAACATCACAGCTTCTGTACTTACATCTAAAAGTACCGGTTGAATTTCATCATCATCACTGCACGAAATAAGTCCACAACACGAAAGCAGTAAGCATAATATCCATTGTTTCAGTTGAGTTTTCATAATCACTTTTTTTTCAAATTTAACAATATACGTCTTTACCACTCTATAGCAAATTCTTCGTCAGGAATTGTAGTATTAATATTTCTCTGGAGTGACATAGTCCCATTTACTTCATAAAAAATAGGTTCTTTTGACTCCCTTGAATCATAAAATGAATACTTTATATCATTAATAGTTGTTACTCTACGCATTAATGTAGGACGATCTTGATCCATGTTTTCAGTTACTACATATGTGGCAATTCCTTCTGTTATGAAATTCATTCCTGCTATAGGATTCATCGCTTCTAAAGTAACAGTACCTTTTTTAACTTCCGTACTTCCTTCTTCCGGTACAAAGGTTTCATCCGGATGGAAAGTGGCTTTCACTTTGAAAAATTTTCTATCAGGTCGTCCGGCATCAATAGCACCAGCATAAAAGAATACAGAATTCTCGTCTACCACATAAGCTTCCCGAGTAGAAACAGTTAATCGTTGGGTACTATGGTCAGCATACACATTCAAGGCGGTAGTCTGGAAAGTTCCCGAATAGTCATTAAAAGGTGTCAGCCACAACAGTGCATTATTAAATCCAAGTTTCGGATGTGAATGATAGTTATATGAAGGATCATCCTCGACCACTAGCGGCAACATCCAGTTTTCGCTGAAATCAAGTCCACGAAAATCAAACTGTATATCTAACAGCGCCATACATTCTCCCGCAGGAATTCTCGTAACAGGAGAAAATACATACCTCGATTCATCCAACTCTCTATACCAAAGATCTTCTCGCCCTTCTCCAAAATTTGTCAGATTAAATGCCAACAATGTATCAGTATCCAATCCTACATGAACGTCCAGATTACTTTGGTTAATCATTGTGCCGGAAACAATCAACGGCAGCCGATAATGAACTGAATCATCACGATATTTCAACCGAATACGAGTCACATTATTGTCAGATTCTGGAGCTTTAAAAGAGACCAACTGTGAATATTGTTCTTCATCCCATTTATCATTACATGAAGTTGACAATAACACTGTTACTGCCGTCAGCATAAAAATATAAATATTCCTTAGTTTCATTTCTTTCTGTTTTTATGGTTATTTACTACTCTTCCAACCCGGATTCTGGGTTAAGCGTCTATTTCTATACAACTCATCAATATGGAAAGGCCAAAAATAACTCCGTTCAATGAAACGTGTCTGCACCTCGCTAATACGGACCGGCTGATGGAATGCCTCTGGTTGCTCTTTTGTCATCTTAGTATTACATCCGTACATTGGCAACGATTCTTCTTCAGCCGCATCTTTCCAACGGCGCAAATCAAAATAACGATGTCCTTCTCCCATCAACTCAATTTGACGCTCACGTTTCAATTTTTTCCGGAATTCAACCTGACTTTCATAGACAGAATTGTCAAAATCAGGAATTCCAGCTCGGATACGAACAGGTTGAATACCTTTTTTCAACTCTTCTGTTGTCCGTTGAAGCGTATAAGTTGTACTTCCATCCCACGATGCTATCTGATGTGTACCTTGCAATTCATTAATAGCCTCAGCATAGTCCAACAAAATTTCTCCGTACCGAATAGCAGGATCTGACTTTTCTCGAATAGAAGTAGCTTCTTGTCCATCGGATTTTGCATCATTATCTAATGGATTAACAAATTTCATCATTCCGATTCCAGTCATTATACCTCCACTTCCCGTATAATGCTCGCCAGTGCCTAAATAATACCAGCATTGATAGCGCCGGTCTGATTGTTGCGGAGCAGCAGCCAAAGCCCAATAAGCACCATTAAAAGCCACAGATGCATAAAAACGTGGTTCTCTGTCTGCATATTGGAGAGAAACTCCCTCCCGTAAAGGTTTATACATTCCGGCTTCCACATCTTCTGCTGTAACAAATCCAGTCTTACGGGAAGAGCCATCGCCTCTACCTATTTCGAGGTCTTTTCCCGGACAATCCTCTCCGTTCCACATGTAATAAGCATCACATTGTTTTTGAGTCATTCCTAACCTGTTTTTTCCGTTCGTAAATTTGGGTAACTGTTCCTGCACCATCTGTTTAATACCTGATCCTTGATTTGTTACCCGGCTAAAAATCAATTCCGGATTTTCTGCAGCAGTCAGTTCTCCATTGAATACGGAACGATAAGATTCAAACGGATCAATATCAGCATATCCGTCCGGCCAGTTTTTGGTAGAAAAGTTTCCATCATCAAAAGGCTTGATAGTAGCCGGATAAGCTCCGTCTTCATCCGCATCTTTTTCACGAGCAGCAGCATGATATAGCTCATAACGTGGTAGCCCGTTATCTCCTTTCAATTCCATAATATCGCGGGCTGCCGCAGCTGCTTTCGCCCACTTTTCCTCATCATAAACAGGATTTAACAATCTGTTCCCTTTATCATCTACCAGACTAGCAGCATAGTTGTCATCGTTTCCGTTCATCAACGGACTGGCAGCATACAATAATGCTCTGGCACGATATCCCAGTGCAGCTCCCTTAGTAGGACGGGCAATATTAAAAGTTTCCCGCTTCAACGGCAAATAACGGGCTGCCTCTACCATCTCATTCGAAATGTACTCTACACATTCATCGTACGTATTACGAGGTAAATAAAGTTCTTCATAAGGTTTCGTATAATCTTGACCTGCATCTTCCGGAATCAATGGAATAGGGCCATATTTTTGTAACAGTTTCCAATAATAAAAAGCACGTATGAAACGAGCCTGTGCTTTCATATCGGCCCGTTCTTCAACAGTAATAGCTTCACACTTATCTACATTCTGTATAAAGACACTGGCTTGGCGTATTCCCTGATAACAATAGCCATAACTGGTCTGATAAGTACTTTCACCATAACTTTTCTCAGCAAAGCTTTTATAAGTAGGATGATATATGTCGTCTGCAAAAGCAAAAGGCCATTCACCGCCATATCCCATATCGGCATTATAATTCCACACATAGCGATAAGCACCTGCCAACCATTGCTCTGTATAATCCCTAGAAGTAAAGACTTCATCAAGTGTCATACGGTCTTTCAAATCTTTTTCTACATCTAGATAGTCGCTACAGCTACCCAAAGCCATTGCTATGCAAATTGAAAGTAATATATTTTTCTTTTTCATACTATTCTTCTCAAATTAAATATTAACAGATAATCCTGCAGTAATTGATTTCGAAATAGGATATGCAGCTCCATCAGTATTATTCATTTCCGGATCCCATAAATCAAATTTAGAGAATGTCAACAGATTATTGCCACGGAAGAAGAAACGGATGTTGTTAAAATGAATCTTACGTGTCAATGTCTTGGGGATTGTATACCCAACTTCCACTGTTTTCAAACGCAAGTATGAATTGTCACGCAGCCAGAATGTTGAGGCTCGCCGGTTGTTGCCATTCTCATTGCCATACTCTAAACGGGGATAAGGAGCATTCGGGTTCTCGGTAGCTTCTGTTCCTGAAATCTCACGTGATATCCAACGGTTATCCGTCAAACCCTCCAGAATATTTCCCCATGATGAACGAGAAAAAGCATGAGCAATACCTCCAGACAGCATATTGGAAACCCGTTCAGCTCCTTGGAAATGGACATTCACATCAAGTCCTTTCCATTGTACCGAAAGACCAATACCATAAATCATTCCCGGTCTGCTGGTATGATCTAGAGGGACAACATCATCATTGTTAATCATTCCGTCACCGTTTACATCCTTATATTTAATATCACCCGGCATCACATCTCCCCAAGCCTGTTTAGGACTATTACGTACATCATCCCAGTCTTTAAACAGCCCCAATGCTATCAATCCTCTGCGTTGATCAACCTGATATCCATAGCTCTTTTTATAAGGATAATCTGTATATGATTCATCATATTCCTTGATTTCATTCCGACTAAATGTGAAATTTCCTCTTAACGTCACCCTTACATCACCAAATTTCTGTTTATAAGCAAAGTTTCCATCCCATCCTGTAGAAAGTACACTTCCGACATTGGCTTTAGAAGTCTTTACATCGTAAAGTCCTACAGTCAAAGGAATACTATTGCGGTTCATCATGATACCGTCACGTTGTTCATGGAAATAATCCACTGTCAACTGGAATTTATCTCTAAACAATGACAAATCGATACCTATATCCTGTTTTGTAGCAATTTCCCAACCTATATTCGGAGAAGCCATTACTGTATATGTCTTTCCACCATAATTATTGGAAGCTCCATAATCTGCCCATTGGTATCCTGACACATCGCCAATAGTATATAGATAGGGGAATCGAGTACCCGTATTGTCACTTCCTACTTTTCCCCACGAATAACGGATCTTAAACATATCCATCCATTTCAAGTGTTTCTTCACCCACGGTTCTTCCGCTACATTCCATGCTGTAGAAATAGCCGGGAAAAATCCAAAACGATTACTCTTGTCAAAATTCTCAGAACCACTGTAGCCGAAATTAAAATTAAAGAAATAACGATACTTCCAATTATAAGCCGCGCGTCCTGCAAGTCCTTGGTGACGACGAGGAATACTATTCTTCAAATCAGTCCCGATATTATATGTTTGTAGTTTTGAATCCTGATTATATTTCAACGTACCATTTACGTGGTGGTCACCAAATCCTCTTCCATAATTGATTACAGCCTCAAAGAATTCTCGCCGGGAACCTCCTCCACCAGAAGATTGCGTCAACTTCTTTTCTTCGTTCATCCGATGAAATACCAGATTCCCATCCGTATCCCTGTAACGTTCTACCGACCAGCGTTCAGGCTCCTTAGTCTTTCTAATCCAGTTATCATTATAAGTATCATATCCAAAACGTCCTGTAAATTTCAATCCTTTCGTAATAAAATCCAGTTTCTGTTCCAGTGTAATATTAGTTTGCACTTGATTCCACCAATTAACACGGAAACCTGTTTGGGTTGCTGCTACCCAAGGATTATCACGGCTGTCGTTCACCCAATCAGGGACTGCAGGAATACGACCATTAGAGAAGAAAACAGGACTTGCAATTGGAGTATATCCAGTCAACGAGTTCCAAATAACATAAGAACCTTTTCCGGCATCATTCTGTAGTTTTAAAGATCCGGAAATACCAACCCTCAACAATGTAGATTTTGTAATATCAAGGTCGGCATTCATACGATAATTCCAACGGCGTAGATTGGCGTTTGCATTATAATCCTGTTTCAGTACATCAGCAGTCTTATACATACCCTGTTCCTCAACATAACTAGCTGACACATAATAGCGTGCATTATTACCTCCACCATTCAGATTCAAGCTTGCCCGATAACTCATTGCTCCATCTTTCAGCACCACATCTTTCCAATCTACATTTGGCAACAAATCCGGATCCAGTCCGTGCTGTAGATTAAAAAGCTCATCCTCTGTATACATCGGTGATTGGTTACGGGTTATTCGTGCTTCATTTAACAGATTAGCATACGTATATCCATCTACATATTCGGGAGTAATGGTACGCGTATTATAAGTAGTTTCTACCTTAGCACTAATATTTACTTTTCCCGCTTTCCCATGACGGGTCGTTATCAACACAACTCCATTAGCTCCACGTGAGCCATAAATAGCAGTTTCAGAAGCATCTTTCAGCACTTGGAATGATTCTATATCTTCAATATTCAAATCATCCAAGTCACGTTCAAATCCGTCAACCAAAACAAGAGCCGCATTGCTGGCACCGAATGTAGAAATACCACGAATCCAGAACTCTGATGTACTTTCACCCGGTTGTCCACTATTCTGTTGCGCCAAAATACCGGCCACATTACCGGCCAATGCATTTGCCAAACTGCTGGATGAGTTATGATTCAAGTCATCCACATCTACACTGGTTATGGCTCCGGTTACACTAATCTTCTTCTGAACTCCCGTACCTGTCACCACTACCTCATCCAACACTTTAGCTTCGGCTTCCTTCATCTTTACATCTACCTTCTGCTGCGTTTTCACCAGTACTTCTTTGGTTTCAAACCCAATATATGAAAAGATCAGCCGGACATACGGTTCCGTTTTTAGTCTATATTTCCCGTTAATATCAGTAATCGCTCCCAAACCCGGAACGTTTTTTACAGATACATTCACACCAATCAGAGGCTCATTATGTTCGTCCACCACTGTTCCTGTTACCTCGATTGTTTTTGTTTCTTCCTGCGCCATCACTTGCGAACTAAAGCCCAATAGCGCTATAAAAGCAATAAAACAAAGTTTTTTCATGACAATTCTACAGATTAAAGTCAATAATTACTCACCATTCAAATCTATCACACGAATGCGTTTATTATTCTTATCGGCCACATAGAAAATCCTATTTACCGCATCAAAAGCAATACCTGCAGGCTGATTGAAACGTGCCTCTTCAAGTAAATCTCCATCAACATATCCATACGGATTTTTATCCAATCCTTTACTTCCACGACCTGCATATGTATGTACATAGGCTTCAGGAGTTACATAACGAATAGCGTGTGAATATTGATCGGCAAAATAAAAATCATAACAATCTTCCTTTCCTGCATCAGCGTATGCCTGATTATAGACAAATACACCTTGCATCGGATTACCCAATTTCGCATTCAGTCCTAATCCATCAACACAACCTTCTGAGCCATTTCCACAAAATTCAACCGGAGCTTTCAATGTATGGTTCACCCAATCATATTCAGCCTTATAAATCCTCTTCCGTGGAGGAATAACGATATAGGCATAATTACCTGTCGGATGGAAAGCAATAAAAATCTGTGAGTCATCCCCTCCTACAATAAATAACTTTTCTTTCTTTTCTGGAGCCCACTCCCAAAGATGTTTAAAAATAGTTCCTGTATTTCGTTCGCTAAAATAAAGTTCTCTATTATATGGATGAGGAGATACGGAATTATTTTTACGACCCCGAACAGCTACCATAGGCTTCTTATAATCATCTTTCCGAAAAAGCATAGACATTGCAACTGCAGTCTCTGCATCTTGCTCATTAGCGACCAACAAAGTATCTCCTGTTCGAGTAAAACCTATTTCACGAATAGAGTACCATTGGGCCTGTCCTTTCGATATTAATCGTGAAACCTCTCTTTTCTGCATATCCAAAATACGAATCACTTCTCTATTGTCTACCAAATAAACCATATGAGGATTTTTAGGATCAGCCGTCATCCATTCAGGACCAACAAAACCAGCCACATCGAAACTTCCGTCAACAGCCTCAGTCTTACCAGTTTCATCAATATATCCACACAAAGTCTTCACCTGTTTCGTTACTGTATAATTAACAGGCATAGGAGCTGCGGTATAATTCTCCGTCTGCCCTACAGCAACTTCCACCTTATCATTATTATAAGATTTAGGTGAAACAATGCAATAGATTACCTCCCCGTCACTACCTATTACATTCGCTTCGGTTCCTCCTACCTTCACATGAATTTGCGAAACATCAGTTCCAAAATTCTTTCCGAATATATACAAGCGTGTACGTGCCCGACAATCTTTAGGACTAAAGTCAGTCACTTCAATCGGTTTATTCGGATCATGCGTCTTTGAAGAGATCTCATCATCCGAACAAGACACCATACATAATGCTCCTAGACAAGCAAAAAGCATTAGCTTTGTTCTACATAAAATTTTTTTCATTGGCATACTCTATTATTTAAGATTATAAAAATTAACGTCAATTATTCTCTATCCATAAACTCACTTTTAACCCGTGAACGTTTACAAATCTAATTAATAAGAAAAGAAGAAATGTAAGTTTTTGTACAAAAAATATTCATATATTGTACTATACAAATATTTAACATACAAATAATATCTTGATAACTAACAAATTAAGTAAAGCTATAAATTTAACTTTTAGCACATACAGTTAAATTAGCATTAATTAATGGTTAATTAATTGTTCTCGCACACAAAACAATTAAAGTTTTCGATATTATAGCGTAATATTATAAAAAGCACACAAAAAGAAGGGAATATTACATTAAAAAAAATCGTATCAATAACCCATATGTTATTTTTTTCAACTTGAATAATAAAGCAAACATCTTACATAAACACACAAAAAATGGATAATAGATCAATATAATGAATATACAAATGCTCTATCACCATCATAGAAAATACGAATTCAAATCATCAGCAAATAATATACAAGAGACAAAATCTGCGCAAGTATTATTTAAGTCATTTACGATTCCATTTTCGTCCCACTATAGTAGAACTTTCGTTCCATTTAACTAGAACTATCGTTCCACTGTAGTGGAACGAAAAATTACCTGGAAACCAATCAGATAAAAACTATAACAAAAGGCAAGAAGCCAAACAATAATTCCCCTCTATCAACTATGAGAAAAGATGATACAAAAAAATAGAACTTAAAGAAAATCAATTGAATACAATTGGAAGTTTTTGTTTACGATATTGCATAGGAGACACATGATAATGCTCTTTGAAACATTTACTGAAATATCTGCCTGAGCTAAATCCCAGTTTCAATGCGATTTCCTCTATTTGCCATTCCGGATGCCCCAACAGTAAACCAGTAGCTATTTTCAAACGATAATTCAAAATAAATTCTGCAGGCGTATTCCGAGTCCAGTTTTTCATAATTTTAAATAACTGAGTACGACTTACTCCTATTTCTTTAGCCAGTTTACAAACATCAAAATCAGGATCGTCCAAGTGTGCCTCAACAGCCATTTCAACTTTCCTGATAAATTGATTTCCATAGGCCTCATTATTCTGCCACGCCGCATTCTCATTAGAATCAATATGCCCGTAACAGTTATCTTCTTTATTTTTCTCCTCCACCCTGTCGTTCTCTATCTCGATAGGATTTATTGCAAAACTATCCAATGAAATCGAAGGAGTTTTACCTATCCATTGACCAGAACACTTGGAAACAGGCTCTAATGTAACACGAGAATCATTGCGTAAAAGCACATCATCCAACATTAAACGAACAATAAAAACTGTCCCATATTCGGGCTTACTTTCAACAACAATATTTCCATGATGGAGATCAACAATTTCTTTGCTCAACATCAATCCAATACCAGTCTTCTGTTTTTCTCTTTCTTTGTGATAGTGACGCTCAAAAATCAGATTTATATCCTCCTTTTGCATGCCGATCCCTGTATCTAAGACACATATCACAAAAGAGTTTTCTTCTTTTACAACTGTCAGTTCCACCGTATCTCCTTCTCGAGTATATTTAAACGCATTGGAAAGGAGATTAAAAAAGACTTTACGCAATTGAATCGGATCAAACCAACATAATAAGACATCCGGATGTATATCAAAGCGATAATTCAGACCTTGTGATACAGCCTTCTCTTTAAACGATAAATAAACATCTCTAAGAAAAGGTATGATATCTTGATAAGAGACATTCAATCTCAACTGGCTTTGCTCTAGTTTATGAAAATCCAACAATTCATTCAACAAATGCCGCATATAAAAAGCATTTTTATAAAGTTTCCCCATCTTATTGCGGATTAGATTATTCAATCCTTTAGAATTCATCAGAGCTTCTATTTGTGATATATTCAGAATTAACGGAGTTTGTAATTCATGACTAAGTTTCTCAAATAAATCGAACTTAGAACGGTCCATTTTAACAACCAATTCCTTTTCCTCCTCACTTTTTTCCAGCAATATCTTCAATTTTTTCCTGCGTGCTCTTTCATATAACGCCCATCCAGCAATAAACGCAACAGACAAAACATAAATCAAAAGCCACAAAATATCATCGGCTATCGGATAGATAATCAATATTAACTTCATCCCTTCAAAATTTCTTTTTTTCACGGCAATTACTTAAAAACAGTCTAACGTTTTCGTTAACGATCCAAATATATAAAATTTTATTATTCCTCAAAAAAGAAATAAAAAAAGAGTGCATATGAATCTCTTCATACGCACTCTTCATTTTCAACAAATTTATAGAAATTACTCTTCTGCTACATAATCTGTATCCAATAATTGAATATCGAATATCAACGCTGAATAACCTAAAATAATAGTTGTATTAGTACTCGAATCTTTCTGCCCACTACTGCCATATCCATATTGCCATGGAATATATACCTCCCAACGATCTCCTACACGCATATGTTGCAGCACCTCCTGCCAACCGGATACAAGAGTAGACAACTCAAAAGTAGATGGGTTTGTCTCACCTTCACCCACATTTACGCCAGAACCATCCGGATCATCAACATTAGGATCCTCTCCATAAAAACCATCAAAACGTTCTCTTAAAATGTTCATGCCCTTATAATAGACAGTTACAGTTGAGCCAGTTGTCGGTCGTTTACCAAGTAAATCCTGATTTTCTGCATCAGATTCCACTTTCTCTTTCACCTTATAATATATATATTCCGATGGAGAGATGTACATGCTAAAGCGTTGTAGTCCACCATGATTAACAGGATCTGCATCATAAACATTTGCCAACGAATCGATAAAAGCTTCGTTCCGTGCACGCCAGTTATCATAACGGCCAACTTCCTCTGTCTCCTCACAGGAAACAAACACCAATGCAAACAAAAGGCAGAAATAGGAAAAAATCTTCTTGTTCATTCGTTGAAACTTTTATTGTAGAGTTTTCAACAGAGAAGTTATACTTACTCTGTCAGCAATGATATTATTTAATTCTGAAATCGCCACACGTTCCTGTTCCATCGTATCACGATTACGCAATGTAACACAATTATCTTCCAATGTCTGATGATCAACTGTTACACAGTAAGGAGTACCAATGGCATCCTGACGACGATAGCGTTTTCCAATGCTGTCTTTCTCATCATACTGGCAATGGAAATGGAATTTCAAATCATCAATAATCTCACGTGCTTTTTCCGGAAGTCCATCTTTCTTTACCAACGGCATTACTGCCAATTTAACTGGAGCAAGTGCAGCAGGAAGCTTCAAGACAACCCGACTTTCACCATTTTCTAATTTTTCTTCACAATATGCAGCACTCATCACACTGAGGAACATACGGTCTACACCAATAGAAGTCTCGATTACATATGGAGTATAAGATTCGTTCAGTTCCGGATCAAAATATTTGATACTCTTACCCGAGAACTTCTCGTGCTGCGACAAATCAAAGTTGGTACGAGAGTGGATTCCTTCCACTTCCTTAAATCCAAATGGCATCAAGAATTCAATATCAGTAGCAGCATTAGCATAATGAGCCAACTTATCATGATCATGATAACGATAATGGTCATCACCAAAGCCCAAAGCTTTATGCCATTTCAAGCGAATTTCTTTCCACTTTTTGAACCATTCAAGCTCAGTACCGGGTTTTACAAAGAACTGCATTTCCATCTGTTCAAATTCGCGCATACGGAATATGAACTGACGGGCTACTATTTCATTACGGAATGCCTTTCCTATCTGTGCTATACCAAAAGGTATTTTCATACGGCCAGTCTTCTGTACATTCAGATAGTTGACAAAAATTCCCTGTGCTGTTTCAGGACGGAGATAAATTTTCATGGATCCATCAGCAGTTGACCCCATCTCTGTAGTAAACATAAGGTTAAACTGACGTACCTCTGTCCAATTCTTTGTACCAGAAATAGGACAAACAATCTCTTCATCCAAAATAATCTGACGAAGTTCATTCAAATCATTATCATTCAATGCCTTTGCAAATCTTTCATGCAGTGCATCTCGTTTTGCTTGATGCTCCAGTACACGAGGATTAGTGGAACGGAACTGTGCTTCATCAAATGCATCACCGAACTTCTTTGCAGCCTTGGCTACTTCTTTATTGATCTTTTCGTCGTATTTAGCCAACTGATCTTCAATCAGTACATCAGCACGATATCGTTTCTTCGAGTCCCTGTTGTCAATCAACGGATCATTAAAAGCATCTACATGACCAGATGCCTTCCAGATAGTGGGGTGCATAAAGATTGCAGAATCAATTCCTACAATATTTTCATGCAACAGCACCATGCTGTCCCACCAGTATTTTTTGATATTGTTTTTCAGTTCTACACCCATCTGGCCGTAGTCGTACACAGCGCCCAGTCCGTCATAAATATCACTGGAAGGAAATACAAATCCATACTCCTTACAATGCGATACAAGTTTCTTAAAAACGTCTTCTTGTGCCATTTTTTATAAATACCTATTAATTTGATTTTCTTTTCTGATAAAAAGTGCCACAAAGATAGGCATTTATCTTATAAATAAGAGCAGATGGATATTAATTTATCTTATCCACAAATCTTCTTTCAAGGAAAATCTCCTATATTTGCAAACCATAATGTGTTAAAGTCAAAATGATTAGCCCATGTTAAAAACATCCCAAAAGTATTATGAGAAAGAATCCATGTTCCATGGGTCTGTACCTCATGTCATGGGCACACGTTTCGATATCCTACTTATTACCCCTGACTATAACTCTGCACAAAAAATTTGGGAATCAACTATCTATGAACTTGAGCATTTAGACAATCTACTCAATCGCTTTGATCCGCAAAGTGAAGTTTCACAGCTGAACAAGCATCTTCTTCAAGACAAATGGTTTCAGATGAGCGAGGAATTGGATACAATTCTCAATTTATGTGGCCAATATTACCAACAAACATTTCATTTATTTGACGTAACACTAAAGGACTTTTCGCAATTACACTTCCACAATGATCATTACATTTCATCAGAACAGCAAAATATCTCGCTCGATTTTGGTGGCTTTGCCAAAGGATATGCTTTGACAAAGATCAGAGAAAAGATTGTGGCAGAAAACATAACAGATGCTTTCATTGACTTTGGCAACAGTTCCATCCTAGGATTAGGACATCACCCATATGGTGACTGTTGGAAAGTAAGCCTTCTCAATCCTTACAATCAATCACCGCTAAATGAATTCAGCCTTAAAGATACAGCTCTTTCCACTTCCGGTAATACAGCCCAGTATGCGGGACATATCATCCATCCTGTCACGGGCATTCGCAACCAACAGAGGAAAGCATGCACCATCGTTTCTGACGACCCACTAAAAGCTGAAATACTAAGCACCGTATGGATGATTGCAGACGAGAAGCAGCAAGAAATGCTCTGTCAGAAATTCGACGACATAACAGGAAATACATATTTATTATAGAAGAAATGAAAGAGAAGACAGAAAAAGGTGTAGATTTAAGTCTCAGACAGTTTATCAAAAATCTGGGATTCATCACTGGAGGGAGTGCACTGTTAGCAAGCACTCCTTGGTTAACATCCTGCACTCCAGAGAAACTGCAAGAAATCAGTAAAGAGAAAGCGCGGATAGCAATCATTGGTACTGGTTCTAGAGGCCAATACCATATTCACAATCTTAAGGAAATTCCTCATGCTGAAATCGTGGCCGTGTGCGATAACTACGCTCCCAATTTAACTGCCGCGTTAGATTTATGTCCGGGTGCCAAAGGATATACAGATTATAGAAAGTTGTTGGAGTCGAAAGAAATTGACGGTGTAATCATTGCCACTCCGCTCAATTGGCATGCCCCCATTCTTCTGGATGCACTGGCAGCGGGCAAACATGTCTTTTGCGAGAAAGCAATGGCACGTACATTGGAGGAATGTAAAACAATCTACAATACTTACCAACAAAGTGACCGCGTACTTTATTTCTGCATGCAACGTATGTATGATGAGAAATATGTAAAAGCCATGCAGATGATCCACTCTGGACTTATCGGAGATCTGGTAGGAATGCGTTGCCACTGGTTCCGTAACAATGATTGGCGCCGTCCAGTCCCCTCGCCCGAGCTGGAACGAAAAATCAACTGGCGTCTGTACAAAGAGAGTTCAGGAGGTCTGATGACAGAATTAGCCTCTCACCAATTGGAAGTCTGCAACTGGGCTGCTCAAAGAATGCCAGTCAGCATAGTAGGTATGGGAGATATCGTCTATTGGAAAGACGGACGTGAGGTCTACGACAGCGTCAACGTCACTTATCGCTATTCCAATGGGAACAAGATAGCTTACGAATCGTTGATTGCCAACAAATTCAACGGAATGGAAGAACAGATTCTAGGGAATAAAGGGACTGTAGACCTTACCAAAGGACTCTATTATCTGGAAGATGACCATACCGCAGCCGGAATCGAACAGCTACTCGGACAGGTAAAAGACAAAGTATTCAGTGCCATCCCTGCAGCCGGACCAAGTTGGCGACCGGAGACTAAAGGTGATTCTACCCCCCACTACATCATCGACGGGCAAATGAATGTCAGCAACGGTTTGAGTATGGTAGGCTTCGAAAAAGACGGTTCGGATGTCATTCTTTCCGCATTCTGCCAATCATGTATCACCGGAGAAAAGGCCAAAGACGTGGTAGAAGAAGCATACTGTTCGTCCGTACTTTGCCTGTTGGGTAACCAAGCAATGGAAGAAGGTCGTTGCATCACCTTCCCAGATGAATATAAAATCCCTTATATGAAATTTTAAGTCATGAAAGATATTGTCATAACAGCAAAGAGAATACGCAAGGAAAGAAATGCCTATATTATAAGTTTCATTCTTGCCTTTATTGTAAACATCATAGCAATCATCATTTACGACCGTCCATGGACAGAGCTATTCTCTCAAATAGGTTTCGTCGTAGCCATCAGTATAGCATTTTACATCATACTATGGATTCCACGGTTACTTATTGAGGGAGTGAGACGGATTTGCAAAAAATAAAACGACATCTCCCTTATTTTACATTTGATTTTTAAAGCAAAATAAGGGAGATAATAACACCTTTCAAAAAACTGTATAAGTCACACGAGACCCTATTTTAAATCTTCATATTTAGCGGGAAGAGAAATATATTCCAAAGCATCTTCATTTGGCTTAATCCAAGTTGTAATCTTCACCCCATTTGCCATTTGTATATCGGGAATTTCTGTTGTTATAGTAGAAAATGGAACAACAATCGCCTTTTCTTTTCCACTTACATCTACATAATCCAGTGAAACTTTCATGAGCTTAGAAATTTCATTCCATGTAAATGTCACACTTCCATCTTCATTCAAAGTATAAGTATAAGTTACCGGATTCTGAGCTGCTATAAATTTATCACCATACACATTGGCTTGTATTGTAGTAATAATAGAACGATTCTGTTTTTTATCTACCGTATAAATATCAAACACATATAAATCTTCTTCTAAATTATCCAACAATATTTTCAATGTATCTGTTTTCTCATATCCTTCCAAACTTTGTGAATATTGTTGATCATTCCATTTTACAATTACCTCCTCGGCCGTTTCCGCATAATAGAGATATCCCTCAAGCTGTATCTTATGTAATCCTTCATGTACTTTTAAAGAATCTATTTTCCCTACATAAATAATCTCACCATCTCCTTGAAAATCCTCAAAAGTACCTACTAAATCAGTACATGATGATAAGAATACAAATTCGAACAGCACAACAACTATATATATATACTTTTTCATATTATTATCACATTTAATTGTTATTCTTTATCTACATACTGTCCCCAAAATTTCATTTCGGCAATTCGCGTACATTCCATTCCTGACCACGAAGCTAATGAAACAAAACGAACATAACGAACCGGTTTCATCAAGTCATTTTCAAACAAGAACTCATGCCCTTCCTGTGCAGCCAATATGTCCTCTGCTGTATTAGGGTCTCCAAAGTCACCTCCAGATGGTTTTTCCAAATGTCCATCCATCAGCAGTTCATAATTATCTTCGTTAAAAGGATCCAAATTTTCAGAACAGCCATATACCTTAAAATGCCTAGGACAACCGTGTTTATAAAAATCATCCTCTACCAATCGTTGCCATATCTTCATACGGCTTAGCATTACTGTAGCTCCCATATCAATAGTAGTAGGATGTGGAAAAGCCTGAGGATAATCGGTATGGGCAAAATCTCCAGCTGCATAATTATCATTAAAGAAACGATCCCAACCACCCCCAAAGAAGGTCCAACGGACATCTCCGGGAATAAACATTTCACGGAAGCGGGAGGCATCCAACAGTTCTTCTTCCAAAGGAGTCAGTTCAAATTCATAAGGTTCAGATATATTTTCCCAACGGTCTTTAATCTTAACAGAGAATTTAGAGGGGAGAGGAGACAACCCTCTGACTGCTAATGGACCCTCTTTTTGCTCCGTATAATAGATATCATATAAGGTTTGTCCTTCAGTCTTTTCATTTTCATAATAGACCATAATGGATATAGCATCTTTTCCCCTATTTTCAAAGTCCAAACTAAAACCTCCCCAATCGACATTAGCAACTAAAGATTCCCGAATATTTACTACCGGTGGAGTATCCGGAACAAAAGAAACAGTTACTCCCTTCGAAACATTTTCAGAGCGATCCACAGCATAAACAGTTACTTCATGTTCATTTGTATCTCCGATTCCTTCTATTTCCAAAGAATCAATATACATGGAAGCACGAACTTCCCGTACATCGCCTTCTTTTGCAGTAAATATGGCTTTTACATAAGACAAATCCGGATCATCAGGAATTTGATACTTCAAGACGGCACCACCGGCAATGCTTTTTACTACAATGTCTGTCACATCTTGCGGTGGTTTCTGATCGTCCACCCCATAAGGAGCACGTACTTCATCTTCCTTGCAAGACAATAGCAAGATACACAAAACAATATTTATCCATAATACTTTTGTTCTCATATTTCTTGATTTTAATATTACCATAATGGATTCTGCACTAATTTCGTATTTTTATTTAAATCTTCCTGTTTCAATGGCCATAGATAATCACGAACTGAAAAACTACGAGTATAAATAACTCTTGGAATATAAAACAGTTCAGGAGTCTCTTCGGTTATACTTAATCCTCGCATTTGAGTATTAAAATATTTCTCACATTCTTTCCAACGCCTCAAATCGTGAAGACGTTTTCCTTCAAACTGCAATTCTATTAACCGTTCCCGATGAATAATTTCCCGCATTCCTTCCTTTGTATTTGGCTTATTGGGATTTATAGAATATTTTGCCCACGTATCCTGCAAAGAACATCCTTTATCCAATCCGGCACGATGACGTACTAACTGAATATACTTATATACTTCTGCATTAGGCTGGTCCAAATACTCATTTAAAGCCTCGCTATATAACAAATAAATATCAGCCAAACGAATAATTGTATTCGGGAAAGCATAGAGAACTTCAGACTCTTGTGTATTCATATTCTTATAACTACACACTTTTTTAATAAAATATCCTGTTGCAGAAGCTTTATATGTCTCATGACCTGCAATACCGCCTTTTTTTACATTCAATCCATAAGCGTCTTCAGGACTAGCACTTTCCATCGTAAACCATTTACCACCATCAAAACCAATATTTGCATAAAAGCGAGGTTCACGATTTAAATGCAGTCTGGCAGTATAGTAATTAGGAACAAAAAAAGCAGGTTGATCAGCGGGAGTAGTCACCACTTCATATAAATCCATTCCCATGAATGTTTTATCCTCCTCAATCGGAACTCCATTTTTTGTATAATATTCTTCTATAATATTCAAGGTTGGAGTATATTGTCCTAAATGATTCCATTCCCGGTTTCCCATATGATAAGAAGTCAGGCGAGGTTGTGCTAACCGTTGTATCTGAATATCAGTCGCCCCCGGAGCAAAGATTTGTTCACAATTATATCTTGAAGTGACAATTTCGCGCAAAGTCATTTCCAATTCGGTTTCAGGAGTTAATTGAAATGCTACGCGCTCATCAAATTTAAACAAATCGTGATTACCTTCCAACGACACATCAATCGCTTGTTTGCAAGCCTCTGCTGCTATTCTCCATTTTTCCCGACTGTATGTCTGATTGAAAAAGGGCTGATGATCTCTCGGATCTAGAAAATCTGCATAATCTGTATTTCCATTAAATAATGGACTGGCAGCAGTAACCAAAACTTTCGCTTTTATACAATAAGCAGCAGGAAGAGTAATACGTCCCATCTCGGTAGTTACAGAAGATATATACATCGGAAGCCCCTGATCCATATTAATTGCCTTATCCAACAGTCCGACGATATAATCAATCACATCATCCACTTTCTCACGATATTGAGTCATATCTTCCAAATCGGAATTGATATCTACATTCTCATCCAATAAGGGAATCGGGCCATAGTGCAGAAACAGCCAATACAAATAAAAAGCCTTTAAAGTATATACTTCTGCCTTCCACCTGTTTCTTTCCGTATACGACAGGTCCGGGACTCTGTCAACATTGGCAAGGAATACATTGCATTCGTGTACACCTCTGAATTTATTGGCATCACCACTCCAATAATTAAAATATGGATTACTCGAATTCTGCAATCCTCTTGCCCAGTTCCAAGAGTTTGTAAAGTCCCACCGATCATATTTCATTAGGTAAGGACAATAATCATCAGCGCATGAAATAGCAGCATTATTCCCCATATCATAAGTCATTGGAATAAAATTGTAACAAGTGCCTAAATATTTTATTGCGCTGGCACGATTATTAAATGCCATATCAATGGTAGCTATATTATCTGGAATAACATCCAGATAATTGCAAGAGCCTAACGACAAACCTGCTACCAATACACTTATATATACTATTTTTTTCATACTCTTTTATTTTAAAAACCAATGTTTAGACCTATATTATAGACTGCTTGAATAGGATAATTGAAACCGTTTCCTCCCATCTCTACATCCCATTCCTTAAATTTGCTAAATGTAAATAAATTCAATCCACTTGCGTAAATACGCAGATTACTCATACGCAATTTCTTAAGTATTTTATCAGGAAATGTATATCCCATTTCTACTGATTTCAATCGGATATACGATCCATCTCTAATCCACCATGTACTTGCTTGAATATTATTTTCTACAGTTTCCGTTGTTAATCTAGGCATAGCTGCATAACTATCTCTATTCGTTTCAGACCAATAACTGTCCACCCAGCATTGCATCAATCCATTAGGAGCTATCCTTCCACCAAATGACTCATCAAAAGATGAAGCATTTACAAACGGAGTATTAGCCCTTGCATCTACCCAAAACGAACTGCGTCCGGAACCTTGGAAGAAAAAGGAAAAATCAAAGTTTTTATATCCCACAGACGCACCAAATCCATAATTCACTTCTGGAACAGTAGGATAACCAATAGGTACAATATCATTATTATCAATAATATCATCCCCATTTATATCTCGATACTTAATATCACCCGGCATATAGTCGCCATACATCTGCTTAGGAGAATTAGCAATATCCGCCTCATCAATAAACAGACGATCAGCTATCAGCCCTCTCTGTTGTCCGATAGGATAACCCGTAACAGTTTGCCACCAATAGTTCAGTCGGGCTTCCTCCGCATATTCGTAATTGCTACGCGCAAATGTAAAATTTCCACGCAGACTCAGCCACCAATCTTTATTAAACGAATGATTAGCATCCATCTGTACTTCAAATCCTCGTGAAGAAGCACGACCAACATTAGCAGCCAGTCCAGCTGCATACCCTAATTCGGCAGGAATAGTAGGACGAGATTGATAGATTTTTTCACGTTTTTCTTGAAAATAGTCTGCCTGAATTTCTAATAAATCAAACAAAGTCATTTCAATGCCTATATCTAGTTTTTTGGCAACCTCCCATGTGATATAAGGATTTGCATAACGGGTAATAGCAATGGTCTGTAAGCCTTGTTGCCAGTCTTCTCCAAATCGTATTCCTGATTCGCCAGCATTCAGATTGACTTCAGAAAGATAATAAAAACGATCATTCAAATCACCAATTTTATCATTACCGACCAATCCGTATGTACCTTTCAACTTCAATTTATTTACAAATTTATTCTTAGGCCAGAAAGCTTCATTACTTATCAAATATCCCACACCTGCTGAAGGGAAAAAACCAAAACGCTCTTTTTCTGCAAAACGCTCAGAACCATTATAACCAAAATTAAACTCAAATAAATAGCGGGAATCATATGCATAAGTGGCACGTCCGGACAAACCAATATTACGCGACGGAAGAGATTGCTGGACATTAGGCGCATTGCCTGTAACTGATTCTCTCATGGTACCTACCAATAATCCTCCTACATCATGTTTCCCGAACTTCCTAGCATAATTAATAGATGCCTCAAAATAATAAGTAGAACTTACTGTCGGAGTACCTGCCGTATAATTTAAATCTTCTCTACCTGTCTCCGGATTCAATTGATTTAATGTATATCGATCATTTTCCTTATCATAATAACCGATGTCATAATAGAAAGGAGCAATCTCACGTACCAATGAAAAGCCAGAATAGCGAGTGGTATTAGCCAATAAGCGGAAACTCAATCCTTCAGTCAGAAAATCAAGTTGCTGCGACAGTTCCATCTGAGCTGTTACTGTTGTTTCGTGTGAATCTCTGTATCCTCTGACCATATCTGCATAAGGATTCAAGTAGTTACCCTCACCTGCATTTCCGAACAGAATATGCTTTGTCAACACATTTGAATCATCTGGAGCAAAATACTTTGGAAACATGACAGGTGAAGAGACACGCACCTTACGATACATGGCATCTCCTCCATCAATCGGACCATTATAATCTTGAAAATCTGCATTGACACGAATATCCAGTTGAGTTGTTTTAGTTAAATCCAAATTAACATTTGTACGAACCTGAATCTTCTTCAAATCAATATTCGTATTATAATTATTCTTCTTATCCACTTTCAAAGCTCCGTTATCCTGGCTAAAATTAGCAGAAACATAATAACGTGCCATCGTACCACCGCCACTCAAATTCACATTCACCCGTTGGTTCATTACCATATCCTTAAACAATTCATCATACCAGTCTATTGCCGGATAAACATACGGATTCAATCCTTTTCCCGTATTGGCAATTTTCTCATCACTAAACGGACGCGGAGCCAACGGATTACGTGTCACAACTGCTTCATTATACATTTTCATATAGGTAATAGGATCTGCCATTTCTATATTTCTTGCAGGTGTAGATATAGAGTTCTCCACCCGAATATTGACTTTTGCAGGTCCTTCCTTTCCCTCCTTAGTAGTAACCAATACCACACCATTAGCACCACGAGCGCCATAAATGGCAGTTGCTGTTGCATCCTTCATAATAGAAAACGAAGCAACATCATCTACAGGTAAACGAGCTAATTCATCTGTCGATGATTCTATATTGTCTATTAATATTAGAGGAGAAGAAGAATACCCAAAAGTAGTCACACCACGAATAAAGAAATTCACATTATCTTTCCCCGGTTCACCCGAAGACTGATAAGCTATAACACCTGCCAAACGACCAGACAAGCCTTGAGTCAAATTGCTGGAAGGTACTTTCAGTTCCGAAGGCTTTATAGTTGTGACAGAAGCTATTACGCTTTCCTTCTTTTGCTTGGCAAAACCAACAACAGTAACCTCGTCCAATTCATCCGTTTTTGGAAGAAGTTTCACCACAATCCTTGTTTGTTTTCCTACAGTTATTCTCTGTTCTTGGTATCCTAAATAACTAAAAATCAAAACGTCTGTATCTTTCACTTTAATAGAAAAAGTACCATCAACATCTGTTGCAACTCCACGTGTTGATTTATCTACCGAAATTGTAGCGCCCGGCAAAGGTTCTCCTAATTCATCATATACATTCCCTGTTATTTCTTTTGTCGTTTGCGCTATAAGCACTTGAAACTGTGAAAAAAGCAGCAACAAGATCCACATTTTTTTACTTTCTTTCCCAAGATTCAGAAAATGATGAAAGAAAGAAAATCGATTAATCAAAATCTGTTTTTTCATGCATTTTAATATTTAAGAATAAGATTAAATAAAATAATGAATAAAGGATTGGCCTTCTCCTCATTCATCACATTACAAAATTAATCTATGTTAATACATTAAAAAATTCAATACTGATATATTATTTGTGCTTTTTGACAGAAAAGTATATTAATTTCATTCATTAAATACCACTATTCTAAAAAAACACTTAATTTGCATTCAATTACATTTGATTTCAACCATCATGAATACAAATCAAAATCGAAACATTAAATATTTCAGCACAAGCAGCACCGACGAAGCATGGGGAATTGTAGTGACAACTGTAGGGAGCCAATTGATACCGCCCAACAGTTCTTATCCCCGTTCTCAGCACCCGACTTCACATGTTTTCAACCCTCAGCAGGGAAGAATTCTGAAAGAATATCAGATTATTTACATATCTGAAGGGAAAGGATGGTTTGAGTCGAAATCCTGTAAAAAACAGCCTGTCAAGGCTGGGACAATAATTATGCTTTTCCCTGACGAATGGCATACATACGAACCTGAAAAAGAGACGGGATGGTTTGAGTATTGGATTGGATTCAAAGGAGAACATATAGACGGACTTATACGTAAAGGATTCTTCTCGCCACAGCAGCCTATATTTAATCTGGGATATAGTTCTTCCATTGTCAATTTGTATAATGATGCCATCAACCATGCCTTGCAAGAAAAAAGAGCCTATCAGCAAATTATATCAAGCATCGTTTTTTACATTCTGGGAACAGTCTATTACAAATACGAGAATGAGACATTCAATGACTCTTTTGCCGTCAACAAAATCAATGAAGCAAAAGCAATGATGAAACAGGAAATCGGTTGCAGAATTTCTCCGGAAGACATTGCCCGAAATCTGGGAGTGGGCTATTCATGGTTTCGCAAGATGTTCAAGTTGTATACCAACATATCTCCCGCACAATATCAAGCCAATCTGATTATTATCAAGGCAAAAGAGTTGCTCGACATTACAGAGCTGAACATTACTGACATCAGTTATCAACTGGGATTTGAGAACGTAAGCCAGTTTTCCACTTTCTTCCGGAGGAAAACAGGCGTCCCCCCTTTGCAATACAGAAAGGAGGGACAACACTTTAAGAAACCGCTCTGATTACAATCTTTGTTCCTTACCCGTAGTCGTTGATAGCTTCTAAGAGACCATCGTAACCGGTATATTGAGCATAAACGCATACTTTTTCAGAACATCCGCCACATGGCCTACACCAATAGCACAGTGATGTGAAGGTCCCGCCTTGCTCCACTGCTCGATAAATTGTTTTGCCGAAACAGCGAACCTGTAGCGACTGTTCAGATTACCGATATTCAGTATAGGTCCCGGCACCGATTCCCCCTCAGCTATCAGGAACGAAAGTCCTTCTTTACCTTCAACTACCGAAAGCAGTGTGACATCTCCATGTCGGACAGACATCTGAATGGAAAGTCCCTTTCCCGGCTTGCCATGATATACCGGCAAAGGTACCAGGCGCACTTCACCTTCCGAAATAAGGAAATGAGCCGGACCGTCGTGTCCCAGCATCACAATGTCGTCTTTATAATCTATGGCATAAAACTCTGAGAAGCACCCTCCGGCACCCAAAAGCGACATGATCTTCATTGCCTGTACATTCTTTACCTCGTATTCTCCGGCAATCGGAATATTCTTCCCTGTCAGCAATGTGTTGCCGGCAATGATGGAGGTTATGATATTCTCATACTCATTGCCCGACACACCCGAATAATAATATGCCATCGATCCCAGCCAGTGTTTCTCTACCAGCTTATCCAATGCCACCGATGTCTGTGCAGCCCGCAGCAGCTCATCTTTTGTACAATCCTTATCAATCACAAAAGCCTGCCCGAATTCCTCCAGCTTGGCGTTTATCTCTTCCGGTGTGACTTGCCGCCTGATGTCTGCTAGCTCACACATCTCCAGAACCTCAACATGGGTTCCAAAAACCGTACTCTGCAATCTCAAATCAGAATACACATCCACCATTCCACCGTAATAATTCCCCAGCACTCCCATCCGGTTCTTCCTCATACCGCTTGCAAGGCTGGCAGCCTGCAGCCACTGCCCGATTTCTGTCCATGCCTCTTCGTCTTCCAAATATCCTGAAACAATCTCATACCTTATCCCCTTATGGTTGAGAACAGAGCAAAACTCCGGTATAGAACATGCCTGACAGCTTGCCAGCCACTCACCGGTCATCACTCCCCGGTCTCCCATCCCGTTCAGCTTATCGTATTCGATTGCCGGCAACGGCTGTAGATTCAACAATATCACGGGTACATCCAATCGGGTAATAACCGGTATCAATACAGACGAAAGCGCATAAGTGGAGACATAAATAAACAACAGTTCCACATCCTCCCGTTTCATAAGCGAAGCTGCCTCATATGCTTTGTCCACATCATCTACCATCCCGGCATTTACTACAAGCGCATGCCCCTCCACGCTCATCCGTTCTTTGATGCGCAGCTGATACCCGGTCAGACGGTCGAGCAGACCATCAAACTGTCCCCAATAGGTATTCAGTCCAACGCCCATCAGTCCTACTTTTACAGTTTCCATTCTCTTTTAAATAAATGAATTTATTAGTTTGCAAGTATCATGAACACTTATACTCACTCTGACATGACCACCTCGAAATCCTCCATCAGTCCATAGTCTGCCAGAAGATAGTCACTTCCCGAAATCTGCTTCTGCACACCGTTCCAGTGCCACGGACCGGCTATTCCCTTGTCCTGATTATAGTGGGGTCCGAACAGATTCTTCATACTGCCCACTACCCTTACCTCCACCCGGTTGTTGCCAGCTTTCAGATAAGGAGTCAGATCAAGCTTATAGGGCTGGCAGGCAATAATACCGGCCTTCTCCCCGTTAACAAATACCTCGGCCACCGTACCTTTCCATTCGGACAGCTGAAGTGCATAACGTTTATCCGTATCCGAAATGCGATAATCTTTGACGTACGCCACTTCCCAAGCATAGCAAGGTTGTCCCTGATCCTTCCAGCTACCAAGTTTCAAGTCGACAGGCTCGCGCACCACCCATCCTGCAGGAGCAGGTTCCAGTGAGAAATCGCCCAGCAGATAGGCGGGAGCAATCTCGGCATAAATACTCATCGGCTTCACACTCAGTTCCACCGTATTGACACCCTCTTTTACCCAACGACCGATGGAATAGGTTCCCCAGCGTGCATCAAGGAATGATGCTCCCTCTGAGGTAACCGGCTGACCGTTGACTTTCACCTTCCAGATGTCGGGCTGTTCGGCAATGAGCTTCAGGCTTTCCCGGTCTACCTTACCTGCGACGATGAAGTGGTAGTTCACCTTGATGTCTCCTGTACGGAATGTATCCCGGTCTACGATATTCTTCTTATACTGCACGGCCGAGTTCCACGGATCGCCCATACCAAAATGTCCGTACAGTTTGTTGCATGCCTCAACAGTATAAAGATTTTTCTCTGCCTTACCGTCGATAATCAGGTCACAGAAGTCAAGCATCAGCGCATTGTCTCTCACCCGTTTCACCTGCAACGGAGTAGCAGCATCCAGACTTCTGCCTGCCGCCAACTGAGGTTTGAACCCGTATTTCTGGTTATCGGAAGCCGAGCAGAACAGCAGTAAGCTTCCGGCAGGAGGCAATACAAAATCTGCTTTCCGGTAGTCTCCGTCCTGCACACTGGGATAGGCAAACAGTTCTCCGGACATGGCATCCATCTCAATCAGACTCTTACCGGCCAAAGAGATAGTTCCCTTCGCTGTCTCTGTCAATGAAGAGTTGACAAGGAACACCAGTTCGCCATCCTTGTATGTTCGGCGTTGGTGATAAAGGTTGTTGCTGCGAATATCAGAGAACTTAATCCTGCTGCCTGAAAACTCTTGTGCTATCAGCCGGTCGGAAAGTTCGCGGCAAGAAACAATCCGGTCGCTGTTATTGCGGAAAAACTCAGTCACTTCACTGTTCTCCTGCCCGTCCATCCATGACGGAGTAGAGAACGTAATCAGCCTACCACCGCCTGCCACAAACTTCTGAAGCAGACGGAAGGTCTTTTCGTTCAGGTTCTCGGTCATCGGAGGCAGCACCACCTTGCTGTAAGCACGCTTGCCGACGACAAGCTTGCCACCCTTCACCGAGCCACGGTCTTTGATGATGTTCTCCGAACCAAGGTCGTATTCCACCTGACTTTTCTCCAATTTTGTCACCAGATGCTGAAACTGTACACCAATCTCCATGTTATTGGCATGTCCGCGGAAGTAAGAGAAGTAAGACCATGCCGTTGTCGTAGGCTCCAGCACCAGAATATCGTTCAACTGCTCGCCCTGACTCAACAGCAGCGAAAGACGGGCAAAGTAATCGTTCTGCGTCTTATAGTTCTGCCACCACGGCGATACGGAAGTGAACACCGGCGGATAATCATACTTGCGTGCCCCCGTCAGCGTCATGTGCGACAGGTGCTGGTTCATAAAGTTGACTCCCAGCACATACTCCCAGTCGCCCAACCGCTTGAAGTCCTCGAAAGTCTCTTCCCAGCTGCCGCCACCATACGTTTCGCTCAGCGTGCGAGTATACCCCATCTGATTGGCAACGCTACGGAGCTCTTTCACCGCCCGCACATTACCAAACTGCGCCTGCGGGTGACTGTCGTTAAACTGATTGAACAGCATGTCGATTGCCGGCATCTGATGCCACGCATACATCGCCATGTTATCGCCTCCTTGACCAAAATTCGGCCAGTCGTGTTCCCAATAGTGTCCCGTCCACAACATGTCCTTCTTCTCGCAATAGGCATTCATCGGCTTTGCCCAGCGGTCGATGAACAGTTGTGTCAACACCTCCATATAGTTGTGGCGCACCCGTTTCCAGTCTCCCGTTTCCTCCGCCAGCAACGGAAGATACTCCTTCAGGTCGTATCCCCACCTTTTTTGGAACACGTCAAACAAATCGGGTGTCCAGCGAAGACCACCGGAAGAGGCAATATTGGGTTCGTCGGAAAAGATGCCCTTAATCACAGGTCCTAGTTCCCGTCCGAAAGTCTTTTCATAACCGGCCATTGTCACCTCGATAAATTTCTCCGTCACGCCGGGATAAAGCAGGTCGACGTACGAGTATCCCCCGTGCCACGGCGACCGCCCGTAGTAAGTCTTGTTATAGAGATAGTACTCACCCTCCACACCCTTATAGCGGTCAATCTGCGAAGTGATGTCCTTATACGCTTCTCCCTCCTTCTTGAGACAGAGGAAATAGTCCTTGGCATTTTCGGGAAGTGTTGTCGCCTTCTGATACGTCAGCCCCTGCCCCTGATTGTACGATTCGGGCATTGCCACGTTCACATGCCCGCCGGCAAAACCGCTGGGATAAGAATTCTCGTCGTAGATCCAGATATCCATTCCCAGCTCCTTTCCCTTCTCCACACTATATTTATAAAGGCGGAACCATTCGTCCGACAAGTATTCTGTAATCATGCCCGGACGCGGATGGATGAAAGCACCGCCAAACCCCTGTTCCTTCAGTTCTCCCAGCATGCGGTCGATGTCCGCCTCCTTCACATCGGCATTCCACACCCACAACGGAGCCGAGCGATACTCCTTCGAGGGATCCTTAAACTCTTTCTTCAACGACTCCAGACGCTGTTCGCGCTTCTGTTCACGGGCTTCCAGCCCAGTATAGCCTAACAGTGAGACCGTGCCTATCAGCAACAGTTTGCTCACCAATGAAAAACGGATCTTCATATCTGACAGTTTAAATATTATCACTCAAAAAATCATACAAACGATACGATTACAAAGATAAGCAAGTTCCGACAGTCCGATTTTTCCATCATGACAGTTTTGTTTTCAAAAATGATATTTTACCCCTCTCAGAAGCTTTTCTGAGGAGGTTTATTGGGAAAGGTTAGCTGACATGTCAGCAAAGGTTAGCTGTCGTGTTGGGAAAGGTTACCCAACGCGAGCCGAAAGGTTAGCTGACACGAGCCCAAAGGTCACCCCAAAAACAGATGCCCATCGGCGAAAAAAGAAGGGAGCTTTTTACGACCGAAAAATTAAGAAAAAAAATTACCCGTTTATTTACGCAGGAAATCAAAATCAGGAGTGGTCAGGTCATACCAGTCGCTGGAAACAACTCCTTCCCCATATCCAAGTAAGAAAGAGACATTTCCGTTTGATGCTTCGCGCATTACGGCTCTTCTATTAAAAAAGCGTAGCCGCATCACATCTGGCCTTCTATAAGTACCTTTAATCGTAAATACAGCAGTATCCAGTTCATACGGCAAAGTTGCAAACAATGGCAGCACACTTACACGGCGTTCACCCGGAAGCAAAAACATTTTCTCCATATCTGATATTTCAAACACGCTGCATGTATTTGTTTCACTGCGTCTACCATCCGTATATTCCACTTCAAATGTAAATCTCCAATATTTGCCTAATTCGGGGACTCTTTCCGGAAACAAACAATAACGGAAATCCTTCGTATGGTTCTCTATTGCCACACGGACGTGAGTATAATGTCCCACGTTCCCGGGATCTTCGAAAGAAACAAACTCCAAAGAGATGGAATCGCGCAAGGACTGGGCATGCAGCGCACTGAAGCTGATGCACAGGAAAAACAGGATGAGTGACAAGGTTTTCATAACTATTCCGCCTCCGGTCGGGAAATCAATAAGTATTTATTCTTCATTTACGCAGGAAATCAAAATCGGCAGTGGTCAGGTCAATCCAATCAGTAGCTATTTCAGGTGGCTGATAAAAATGCAAGTCTTTCAACTCTATTTCGCCACTGTTCTTATAACGCGTTATTGTCAAGCCATTACAAAACCGAAAACGAACTACCTTAGAACCGTTGTATTCAGCTCGAAGCTGCTTACAGAAAGAGTCCTTGATAAACAACGGAAAGGTCTCAACCAAGTGTTCACCGGGTAACAAGAAACCACTTCTTTCTGTCAAATCAAACACTGGAATCCACGATAATTCATATCTCTTTTTATCTTGACATTCTACCTCGAGCATCATACGCCAATACTCCCTATCAGGATCAAATATATCTGAAGAAAGTAATAGATATTTGAAGTTCTCTGTATGATTTTCAATCTTCACTCGAACAGACGTATAATGACCGGCATTCTCTTCATCAACAAAAGAGACGATTTCCAAAGAGATGGAATCGCGCAAGGACTGGGCATGCAGTGCACTGAAGCTGATGCACAGGAAAAACAGGATGAGTGGCAAGGTTTTCATAACTATTCCGCCTCCGGTCGGGAAATCAATAAGTATTTATTCTTCATTTACGCAGGAAATCAAAATCGGGAGTGGTCAGGTCAATCCAATCAGTAGCTATTTCAGGTGGCTGATAAAAATACAAGTCTTTTAACTCTATTTCGCCACTGTTCTTATAACGTGTTATTGTCATGCCATTACAAATCCGGAAACGAGCTATCTTCGAAGCATTGTCACGAAGCCACTCACTGTCAAACAGAGAACTAGTAGCTACCAAGCTTTCACCGGGCAACAGAAAACGTTTTCCATCGGTTAAATCAAAAACAGGAAATAGAATCGTATGCCTCGTTTTATCCTGACATTCCACCTCCAGCGTTGCTGGACAAAAATCTCTTTCAATATCAAGACTTCTTAAAGGAAGTACCAAATACTTGAAATCTTTTGTGTGATTTTCCAATTTCAACTGAACAGACGTATAATGACCTGTATTTTCTTCATCAACAAAAGAGACGATTTCCAAAGAAATGGAATCGCGCAAGGACTGGGCATGCAGCGCGCTAAAACTAATGCACAGGAAAAACAGGATGAATGACAAGGTTTTCATAATCATTCCGCCTCCGGTCGGGAAATCAATAAGTATTTATTCTTCATTTACGCAGGAAATTAAAATCGGCAGTGGTAAAATCAACCCAGTCGGTAGCGATTTCAGGTGGCTGATAAAAATACAAGTCTTCCAATTTTATTTCATCGATGTTCTTATGACGCGTTACTGTCACTCCATTATAAAACCGAAAACGAGCTATCTTCGAAGCATTGTCACGAAGCCACTCACTGTCAAACAGAGAATGGGTAGCTACCAAGCTTTCACCTGGCAACAAAAAACGTTTTCCATCGGTTAAATCAAAAAGAGGAAACCCAATCATATGCCTCGTTTTATCCTGAAATTCCACTTCAAATATTACTGGCCAATACTTCTTTTCAGGATGATAAATTACTGAAGGTAGTATCAAATACTTGAAATCTTTTGTGTGATTTTCCAATTTCAACTGAACAGACGTATAATGACCTGTATTTTCTTCATCAACAAAAGAGACGATTTCCAAAGAAATGGAATCACGCAAGGACTGGGCATGCAGTGCGCTGAAGCTGATGCACAGAAAAAACAGGATGAGTGACAAGGTTTTCATAATCATTCCGCCTCCGGTCGGGAAATCAATAAGTATTTACTCTTCATTTACGCAGGAAATTAAAATTGGGAGTGGTCAGGTCATACCAGTCGCTTGAAACGGCTCCCCGTACATAGCCAAGCAAAGAAGATACATCATCTTTTTCTAGTGAGCTTCGTATAACAGCATCTGTATTAAAAAAGCGTAGCCGAACAACATCCGATTTTTTATATTCCTTGCTATAGCTAAATACAGTAATATCCATTTCATTGACTAAAGTAGAAGACAATGGCAACACACTGACACGACGCTCTCCCGGAAGAAGAAACATTTTCTTCATGTCAGTTATCTCAAATACACCGGCGGTATTTGCCTCATAACGTTTACCATCCTTACATTCCACTTCAAATGTAAATCTCCAATATTTACCCAATTCAAATATATTTTTTGGATACAAACAATAACGGAAATCCTTCGTATGGTTCTCTATTGCCACACGGACGTGAGTATAATGTCCCACGTTCCCGGGATCTTCGAAAGAAACAAACTCCAAAGAGATGGAATCGCGCAAGGACTGGGCATGCAGCGCACTGAAGCTGATGCACAGGAAAAACAGAATGAATGACAAGGTTTTCATAACTATTGATTTTTAATTTGTTCATAAATATCTTTCACAGAATTCAGATTTCCTCTCTGTGCTTCTTCAAAAACAGGAGACATACAGCCTTCAAAATAAAGGAATTGCAGTTCATAAGCCTCTACATCTAACTGAATTTTCACTTTGTTGTACTTTTGTTGAAACGGAATGCCCTCCCGATATTTCTTTTCTTTTTCAGACATAATGAATTGATAATAAAAATCGAACATTTGTTGCTGCGTTTCTGTTCTTTGTCCTTCATCAAATGGGACATCCATCGTATCCATCATTTTCCAAAACTCTTCCATTTCTTTCTCCCACATCGCATCTGTATAACGAATTTCATAAGATTCTTCAATAGGTTCCCCCTCTTCATTTCTTTCAATCACAATCTTATCTACAAAATCCTGTTTGACATGTACACACTCATGAAAAACGACAGCCAATATATCATCCGAAGTATATCCCTTATCCCGCATTCTTTCCCAAAAAATCCTCAACTCCTTTGTCAGACTATTGTATTGGGCATTAGGGCGTGAGTCTAAAAAATCAATTACTATTTTTATCTTACTCAGCCATTTTTCTGGACGTAGGCCAGCCAAATCCAGCATACTCACAAAAGCATCATCAAATATACTCGCAACAATAGAATCTTCACGCTGTGTCTCCGAGTTAGGCTGTTGTTCCTCGCCATCTCCTGTATTCTCGGTTCCGGTTCCACCTCCACCCCCTCCCGGTACTTGTGGATCATCTTTTCCGTCATCTATCCACAATTCGGGAACAGGGAAATTTCTAAAATAGGTATTATATTTGTATGTATATAAAAATTTCGCCAAACCTGCGTCAACATAGCGAGATGCCAATCCTGCAACAAAGTTCGGGACTAAAGAAAGTAGAACCGTATTTGTAAAATATCCGTTCTTTTCTACCCAAATAGTCATTTGACTACCAAAATAGATATCGGTAAAAGCAGTCGCATCCAAAAAAGTACTTCCTTGAAAAAACTGAGTCAGAAATTCATCGGCTATCCTTTGCACAGTTTCACGAGATAAAGTTTGAACTCCATAGCCATATGGGGCACAAACCATCTCATAATCAATATCAATCACCAAAAAATCGCCAGCACAGTCGAGCGCATCCGGATTAATCACCATTGCACGAGTTGAAGCACTTTTTTGTTTCAACATTTCTCTTTCCTTTACATCCATTGAATCAGCACAGGCTGTTAGTGAAGCTAAAACGTCCAAGCCTGCATTTCTCCACTGTTTGAATATTGCTGCATAATGATAGCACTGCGATTGAGGTATTTCTTCTAACATTTCTACAGTAAAATTTATCGGTTGCAACAATTGCTTCGGCAATTGAGTATCAATAAACGGAAATTCTTCCTCTACCTGAAAAATAAGACATCCGTCAACCAAATTGGTTGCTTCATCCTTATAAGGCAATTTATAATGCGTCCCAAAAGAAGCATTATGCGATAATGTAACGTATTCGAATAACAACTTTTTGCCCTCACTTTGTTGCAAAGCAACACTTCTGAGTTGTGGAGACTGATGTAGCAACCTCTGCAAATGTTGTCCCATATTGAACTCTTGTTCACTTTTAGAAGAAAGTAGCGTGACATCCTCCGGCATACACCCGGCTAAAAAGGCTAAGAGCCCCCAAAAACAAAAAGAATAAAAGGCTTTCATGACGCTGATACGAATTTATGTTAACAAAGAAACTTTTAAGAAAGAACAACAAACTCTAATAAAAAGTTCTTGAAAACAAGTCTTTTTTATTAGAGATTATCAAAATAATGTAAATTAATCTACTTTTCTATTATACATCGTACAATGGTATACAATCTCCGATATTCGTGCTATGATACCTGCTGTATCCTCTGCACTCTCGGCTGAATCTTTCACAAAAACAGCAATCGTATATTCCGTTCCGTCTGGCAGACGTACAAATCCTACGTCGTTAATGCCAATCAGTTCTCCCTGTTCGTTGCGGTCGCCTGTCCCTGTCTTGTGACCGACCACAGCACCAGTCGCCTGCAAAGGAGCCACAAGCCGATCCTTCCCCGTCTGACAGGAAATCATAGTTTGAAGAAGAAAATCCTGATACTTGTTCTCGAAAAGATGGCCATTTAGCAGCAGTTCTATCAGCCGGGCAGTCTCCAAAGGGGTAGACCAGTTACGGTAGCAAAGGCTCAAGTCTTTGTGCATTTCATCCTCAGTAGCCTCGATAGAAAAATGATGCAATCCCAAACTACGTATATACCCGTCCGTAGCCTTTGTTCCCCCGAACTGACCAAACAGAATGTCACAAGCGTTGTTGTCACTTAAATGCAAAGTGTATTCAAGCAACCGACGGACGGATAATGAAACATTCCCTTCCGGATAGCGGTCACGCAACGGACTGTAAGTATCGGGCTTCAAATCCTCTTTACGAACAAGGACTGGTGTATCCAGCGACAAACCGTTACGCTGACAATGGTCTGCCACCGCCAATGCCTGATGCAGCTTGAATACACTCATCATCGGATAGCGGTGACCGTTGTTCACCGTTACCGTATCTTTGTGGTTGATAACTACGGCGATGCCGACCTGTGCCTTCTTTCCGGCAATCACTTCCTGCAACTGTGCCTTCAACTCTTTTTTCTGTCCGAAACAGACGAATGGCAAACAGAGTAATAAGCCTGTTATATATCTATACACACATAGCACTTCCATACTTTTTCCTTTCCAACTTTTATTTATATCAATGTAAAAATACACGAACTACGACATACAAAACAAAACTAAAAGACTGTTTTTCTAGAAACCATTGATTTCCCAACTTTTTTCTTCCGGTTGAACAACAGAAAAATACGTATATTACCATTATTTTTTGTATTTTTGCTGCGAGTGGCATATCACCATAGTTATATAGCGGAATTTATGAGCGACGAAATTAACGAGATAACCGAAGAGCATTCTGATTATAAGCCGGCAGACGGTCGGGACGAAAACGTGAAACATCAACTGACAGGTATGTACCAGAACTGGTTTCTGGACTATGCCTCTTACGTTATTCTAGAGCGGGCAGTCCCTCACCTCAACGACGGATTGAAACCCGTTCAGCGACGTATCCTACACACGATGAGACGTATGGAGGACGGGCGTTACAACAAAGTGGCCAACATTGTGGGTGAGGCTATGAAATTCCACCCGCATGGAGATGCCTCCATCAAGGACGCACTGGTGCAACTGGGACAGAAAGACCTGCTGATAGACTGTCAGGGAAACTGGGGTAACATTCTGACGGGAGATGATGCTGCCGCGGCACGATACATTGAAGCAAGGCTGACAAAGTTTGCCCTCGACGTCGTATTCAATCCCAAAACAACGGAATGGAAACTCTCGTACGACGGACGCAACAGAGAACCTATAACCTTGCCTGTCAAATTTCCGCTATTGTTGGCACAAGGTGTTGAGGGTATTGCTGTGGGACTTTCGTCGAAAATCCTGCCACACAACTTCAACGAGCTTTGTGATGCCGCCATCAGCTATCTGCACAACGAGCCTTTCCAACTCTATCCCGACTTCCAGACAGGAGGATCTATCGATGTAGCCAAATACAACGACGGTGAGCGAGGAGGGACAGTACGCGTGCGTTCGAGAATCGAAAAGATAGACAACAAGACACTGGCTATCCGGGAAATTCCTTATGGGAAAACGGTTGCAAATGTTTGCGACTCAATTGTAAAAGCCAGTGAAAAAGGAAAAATCAAAATACGTAAGGTGGAAGACCTGACTTCGGGAAACGTAGAAATATTGGTACACTTGGCCCCAGGTACTTCTTCGGACAAGACAATCGATGCACTTTACGCCTTTACCGATTGCGAAGTGAGCATCTCACCCAACTGCTGTGTGATAGATGACCAGAAGCCACACTTCCTCACAGTAAGCAAGGTATTGAAGAAATCGGCCGACAATACATTGCAACTTCTGAAACAGGAACTGGAAATCCGGAAAAGTGAGATACTGGAATCGCTCCACTTTGCCTCACTTGAAAAGATATTCATCGAAGAACGCATCTATAAGGACAAAGAGTTTGAGCAGGCCAAGGACATGGATGCAGCCTGCGAGCATATCGACGAGCGTCTGACTCCCTACTATCCGTCGTTCATACGCGAAGTGACCAAAGATGACATTCTGAAACTGATGGAGATCAAGATGGGACGCATCCTGAAGTTTAACTCCGACAAGGCAGACGAACTGATAGCCCGAATGAAAGAGGATATTGCCACCATAGACAACCATCTGGCAAATATCGTAGAATACACGGTAGACTGGTACAGAATGCTGAAAGAGAAGTACGGTAAAAATTTCCCGCGGCGTACCGAACTGCGCAACTTCGATACCATTGAGGCAACCAAAGTGGCAGAAGCCAACGAGAAACTCTACATCAACCGTGAAGAAGGCTTCATCGGCACTTCTTTGAAAAAGGATGAATTTGTAGCCAACTGTTCGGACATTGACGATGTGATAATCTTCTTCCGCGACGGGAAATATATTGTCACTCCTGTAGCCGACAAAAAATTTATCGGCAAGAATGTGCTCTACATCAATATTTTCAAGAAAAACGATAAACGGACTATCTATAATGTGGCCTATCGCGACGGCAAGGAAGGGACAACCTTCATCAAACGATTTGCCGTAACGTCGGTAGTACGCGACCGCGAATACGATGTGACACTGGGAACTCCCGATTCGCGCATCACTTACTTCAGTGCCAATCCGAATGGAGAAGCAGAAGTGATCAAAGTGACCTTGAAACCCAACCCGCGCGTACGGCGAATTATCTTCGAACGCGATTTCAGCGAGGTATCCATCAAAGGACGTCAGGCACGTGGAGTGATTCTCACCCGCCTACCGGTACATAAAATCGCTCTGAAACAACGTGGAGGGTCTACACTGGGAGGACGTAAAGTATGGTTCGACCGGGATATTCTGCGCCTCAACTATGACGGTAGAGGCGAATATTTAGGAGAATTCCAGAGCGATGACTCTATCCTGATAGTACTGAACAACGGCGATTTCTATACCAGCAACTTCGATCTGAACAATCATTACGAAGACAATATCAGTATCATTGAGAAGTTCGATCCCAACAAAGTCTGGACTGCGGCTCTCTATGATGCCGACCAGCAGAATTATCCATACTTGAAACGTTTCTGTTTCGAAGGTACCAACCGCAAACAGAACTATTTGGGCGACAACAAGAACAACCGCCTTATACTACTGACAGACGAATACTATGCACGATTGGAAGTTGTATTCGGAGGTCACGACAATTTCCGTGACCCGATGATTATTGATGCCGAAGAATTCATTGCAGTCAAAGGATTCAAAGCCAAAGGCAAGCGTCTGACCACTTACACGGTAGACACAATCAACGAACTGGAGCCAACCCGTTTTCCTGAACCTGCAGACGAGATGTCAGAAGAACAGGAGGAGGAACCGGAAAACTTAGATCCGGACAATGGCAAAAGCGAGGGAGATATCATTGACGAGATGACCGGGCAAATGAAACTGTTTTAAGGCGTTTACAAACCTACTAAACATGATAAGGCTTAGAAAAAAGAATATCCTGCTATTCATAGCATTTATCATCTGTACTCTTCCATCGGTAGGAAAAGACAGAAACGACAGTATAGCAGTCTTTCAGGATCCTACACGTTATGTAATCCGTACCACCATGTACGGTGTTGGCTTTACAAACGTTTTCGACACCTACCTCTCTCCACAGGAATACAAGGGAATCGACTTCCGTGTTTCCCGTGAAATGATGCGTATGACAAACCTGTTCGACGGAAATGTTTCTTTGCAAAACTTTCTGCAAGCAGATCTCGGTTATACTCACAATCGGGTTGACAATAACAACACATTCTCGGGACTGGTCAATTGGAACTACGGACTCCACTATCAGTTCTGTGTAACCGATAATCTCAAGCTACTGGCAGGAGGATTAATCGACCTCAACGGGGGATTTGTTTACAATCTGCGCAACGGAAACAATCCGGCATCAGCACGTGCCTACATCAATCTCGACGCTTCGGGAATGGCAATCTGGCATGCACGCATAAAAAACTATCCGATTACATTGCGATACCAGCTCAATCTTCCTGTGATGGGAATAATGTTTTCACCACACTACGGACAGTCTTATTATGAGATATTTTCTTTAGGTAATTCTAGTGGTGTTGTACAATTCACCTCTGTACACAACCAGCCTTCTCTCCGACAGATGCTTTCGGCAGACCTGCCTATACGCAATGCAAAAATGCGCATCAGCTATCTGGCAGACTTGCAACAGTCCCGTGTCAATGGTATCAAGACACATACCTACTCGCATGTATTTATGATAGGATTTGTAAGAAATCTGTTTAGGGTGTCAGGAAAACATTCACAGTCGTTACCACCTTCGCTCAGAGTATACTAGATGAAAAGGAATTTAAATAGCCTCCAAATGATGAAAATAAGATATATAAATAACCTGTTTTTTTTGCTTTCTCTTCTGGTTCTGCTAGCAGGATGTATCAGAGAAGACGAGTACGACAACGATCCTGTGGGTAACTTTGAACAACTATGGAAGATTATTGACGAAAGATATTGCTTTCTGGATGAGAAAGGTATTGATTGGAATGCCGTACACGATGAATATCGGCAGTACATTTTACCCGGCATGACCGACGAAGACCTGTTTGACAAACTAAGCGAAATGCTGTTTATACTGAAAGATGGGCATGTCAATCTCTCATCTGCCAGCCGAACATCCTATTACGACGCATGGTATGAAGGATATCCATGGAACTACCGTGAAGACATCTTATATCAATATTATTTAGGAAGTGCCAGTAGCGGTTACCGGACATCAGCCGGATTAAAATATAAAATATTCGACAACAACATCGGTTACATCCGCTACGAAAGTTTCAACGATGGAGTTGGCGACGGCAATCTGGACGAAGTACTGGTATACTTATCCACTTGCAACGGACTGATTATTGACGTACGCGACAATGGCGGAGGCAGTCTGACATATTCCGAACGCATTGCAGCCCGTTTTACCAACAAGCGGGTACTGACAGGATATATCCGGCATAAAACAGGAACAGGTCATTCCGATTTTTCCGATCCCGAGCCTATTTATTTGGAACCTTCCAACAGCATCCGATGGCAAAAGCCGGTGGTGGTTCTCACCAACCGACGCTGTTATAGCGCTACCAACGACTTTGTAAATGCCATGCGCAGCATTGAAAGCGGGAACATTATCCAAATAGGCGATCAGACAGGTGGTGGCTCAGGACTGCCATTCAGTTCTGAACTGCCCAACGGATGGGGTATACGCTTCTCTGCTAGCCCTCATTATGACAAGGAGATGAACTCTCTGGAAAACGGTATTCTGCCGGACATCGCAATAGACATGAGCGAAGAAGATCTGCTGAAAGGAAAAGATACACTGATAGAAAAAGCATTTGAAGTACTGAACAACTGATTTGCCTGCTAATTTATAAGAGCAAAAAGAGCTTTGCAAATAAACCAACCTACTTAAAGCACTTTTAAACTTATATTCCTGATGCTAACAGCTGCATCGAACGTACCGGGTATCTCCCAACCAAAATTCATGCCCGTAATCTCCAAGTCCTCCCAATCTGTATCTTTAAAGTAGCCTTTACCTTTCATTTTCTGTACAGCTTCCTTTATCAAAGGCAACAAGTCTGCCTGAGCTCGATGCCACTGCTTGTCATGAAACGTTATGTCTCCCCATATCATAAGTTGTGGCAAATTATAAATATAGGTAGAAGTCCCGGCATCCCACGACACTAGTTCCTTATCCATCATCCGTTCGTAACGATAATCATAAGACGGAATACCAATCCAAATAAAAGAATTAAAATCTGCAGACTGCTCATCTACATTCCGTAGAATAAAATAGAAAGGAGACTGCGCTGTATGAATTTCCGGATTATAATCAGCGTCAGACATCCTCCGCTCGCATTTCTCCAACTTGATTTCCATGCTGAAATCCAGCTGTTTCACCTTACCGATATTTGGGCAACGGGAAAACGACTGTTCTATCAGCAGATGAGGCCACATGTCCTCCTGCTTTCTTGGACAGTCATATTCTTTGCCAGCATTCAGTTCGAGCCATAGACGACCTTCCGGATACCAGATAACCTTTTTACTTTGATTGCCATACATGATAGCTCCATCTTCTTTCTCAACAGGAACAGCATTCCTGAAGTCATACTTATTATGCCATTGCACCAGCCTCCATACTGGCAATACATTCTTTTGTCTGAAAAAGAACGTATCTACACAATTCTTTTCAATTCCGCCATTAGCCTGAACTACAACCGGATCGAGCGGAGTTAATGCCAATCCTCTCTTAAAAGATATATCTCCTATCACCTCCCAACCTTTACCGGAAGTTGCATAACAAGCACAGGAAATCACACTCAGCAGCAGAGCTTTGCAGATTTTTCGTATAGCAGTTCTATGAATTTGCATACCTATTAATATTATGTATCCAAACAAGTCAGGACAAATATAGCAAAGATTTATTCTGCAACAACATACATAAAGATCAGAATGCCCAAATCAAAAAAGATTTAGTTAATTCCGTAAGACCTCATTGATAAGAGAACTATATTTGCAACAGAATACAATAACATAAAAGACAATTTAATCATGATACATTTTGACACGGACTATATGGAAGGCGCGCACCCTGAAATAATGCGTCGTTTGGTTGAAACAAATCTGGACCAAACTACAGGTTATGGCACCGACCCTTACACGGCAAAAGCCAAAGAACTGATAAGAAAAGCATGCGGAAAGCCAGATGCTGCAGTATACTTTCTTGTAGGAGGGACACAAACAAATGCTACGGTAATAGATGCATTGCTCGACAAATTCGAAGGTGTTCTTGCTGCAGAGACAGCTCATATCAATGTGCATGAAGCAGGGGCAATAGAAGCATCAGGACATAAGGTATTGACCTTGCCACAACATGATGGGAAGGTGAACAAAGATGATGTAGAGAAATACATCACCGATTTTTACCGTGACGATACTTATGAACATATGGTGGCTCCCGGAATGCTTTATATATCACATCCTACAGAATTCGGTACGCTATATACCCTAGAAGAATTAAAGGGACTGAAAGCTGTTTGCCAAAAAGCCGGTATACCTCTCTACATGGATGGAGCTCGTCTCGGATACGGACTTGCAACAGACAGCACCAATGTCACACTGAAAGATATCGCGGAAATATGTGATGTATTCTATATAGGTGGCACCAAAGTAGGAGCCCTATTTGGCGAAGCTGTCGTAGCAGCCGATCCCAATACACTTCCCCACTTTTTCCCAATCGTAAAACAACATGGTGCTCTTTTGGCAAAAGGCCGTTTGCTGGGAGTGCAGTTTGAAGCATTGTTCACCAATAATATGTATTTGGAAATAGGAAGACATGCAGTGCGCCTTGCGATGAAACTAAAAAAAACATTTCTTGAAAAAGGATATAAGATTCACATAGATTCACCCACAAACCAGCAGTTTGTATGCATGCCCAATACCGTCATAGACAGATTGTCAAAATACGCAAGTTTTGAATTATGGGGTCCTAGAGGAGAGACTGAAACTGTTGTAAGATTTGTAACCGATTGGGCGACAAGTGAAAAAGACGTTGATAAACTTATCGGACTTTTATAAGGGAGTAAAATAAAAGTAAAGTTTATAAAAGAAATATTTGCGGAATCAGAAAAACTCCCTATATTTGCACCGCTAAACGTAAGGGCAACCATTAAGCGGATGTGGCGTAATTGGTAGCCGCGCCAGACTTAGGATCTGGTGCCGCGAGGCGTGTAGGTTCGAGTCCTATCATCCGCACACTACTCTTTTTAGCAGAAAAGCCTCTATTCAAACAAATAGAGGCTTTTTTCGTTTCAACCCATATAAGTCATATTCCAAAAGGCAATAAACATTTACTATTACTAAACCTATAAAACTCAGACAAACAAAATGAAACGTATCGTTTTCTTAGACTATGTGCGCGTATTTGCATGTTTCCTAGTTATGCTGGTTCATGCTAGTGAGAATTTCTATGGAGCTCCCGGTTCTACTGACATGGCAGGCCCCCAATCGTTTTTAGCCAACGAATCAGACCGTCTGTGGGTATCTCTTTACGATGGTTTTTCACGAATGGCTGTACCTCTATTCATGATTGTTTCCGCCTATCTTCTGGTTCCAATGAAAGAAGAACAGACTTCATGGCAGTTCTACCGTCGTCGTTTCACTCATATTCTGCCTCCTTTTTTTATCTTTATTATATTATATAGTACCCTGCCACTACTGTGGGGACAGATTGATGCAGCTACTTCACAGAAGGACCTGTCACGTATCCTGTTAAACTTCCCGACACTTGCGGGCCATCTGTGGTTCATGTATCCGCTCATCAGTCTCTATCTGTTCATACCAATCATCTCCCCATGGTTAAAGAAGGCTACTGCCAAAGAAGAGCGCTTCTTCATCGGGCTGTTCTTGCTTTCAACATGTATGCCCTACCTAAACCGCTGGTGTGGCGAACTATGGGGACAATGCTTCTGGAATGAATACCACATGTTATGGTACTTCTCTGGTTATCTGGGTTATCTCGTATTGGCACATTATATACGTGTTCATCTGACATGGAGTCGTAGCAGACGCTTTACCATAGGACTGATTTCAATGATTATCGGTGCTGTATGGACTATCTATTCGTTCTATGTACAAGCAGTTCCCGGTGTACTTCACTCTACTCCGGTGATTGAACTGGGCTGGGCATTCTGTACCATCAATTGCGTATTGCTTACAGCCGGCACCTTCCTGTTGTTTACTTGTATCGAACAGAAAGAAGCGCCCAAGGTTGTGACAGAAATGTCTAAACTAAGTTATGGCATGTATCTAATGCACATCTTCTGGCTGGGATTCTGGGTCTCTATATTCAAGGGAACATTGGAATTCTCTACTGTAGCAGCCATACCGTGCATCGCTATAGCAACTTTCATCTGTTGCCTGATAACAGCCAAACTTATTACATTCATACCGGGAAGCAAGTGGATTATAGGATAAATATTAGTGGAAATTAAAAGACATAGCAATGGGAAAGAAATACAATCTCTGTTGTGTGGGACACATTACCTTAGACAAGGTAGTCACTCCACAATCTACTGTTTATATGCCAGGAGGCACAGCCTTCTACTGTTCATACGCCGTTTCACGTTTCAAGGATTTTGATTACAAACTAGTCACAGCTGTAGGTGCTACTGAAATGAATGTCGTAGAGGAGCTGCGTGAAATGGGTATTGATACCATCGCTCTCCCCAGCAAAGCCTCGGTCTATTTTGAAAACATATATGGAAACACACCCGAAGACCGAACCCAACGGGTATTGGCTAAAGCCGATCCCTTCACAATGAAAGGTCTGGAGGACATCGATGCGGATATCTATCACTTAGGTTCTCTTTTAGCCGAAGATTTTCCAATTGAAGTAATCAAAGGATTGTCACGGAAGGGACTCGTCTCGGTAGAATCACAAGGTTATCTACGGGAGGTACGTGGCACTGATGTCTATGCTGTCGACTGGGCAAACAAACAGGAGGCCCTGCCATACATCCATTTTCTCAAGGTCAATGAACGTGAGATGGAGGTACTGACCGGATATTCAGACCCACAACAGGCAGCCCGGCAGCTTCATGAATGGGGAGTAAAAGAGGTACTGGTAACGTTAGGCAGCATGGGTTCACTTATCTTCGACGGAAATACATTCTACCGGATTCCCGCTTACAAGCCTCAGCAAGTAGTCGATGCTACCGGATGTGGAGATACCTATACCATCGGCTACCTGTATCAACGGAGCAAAGGTACCGAAATTGAGAAGGCCGCACGTTTTGCAGCAGCAATGTCTACCTTGAAAATCGAACGTTCGGGAGCCTTCGACGGAGGCCTTCAAGAGATTGACTTCTGCATGAAACATGCGGAAGAAATGTACTAAACTCCAACTTCCCTACCCTACCAGTTGTGTTTTCCGGATATTATCGTATATTTGCGTGCACGAATCAACCTATCCGGAAAACACTAAATTAAAAAGATATGGGTATCAAAACACGTCTGACCCTGATGAACTTCCTCCAGTTCTTTATATGGGGTTCGTGGCTTATTTCGTTAGGAGGCTATATGGGCAGAGAACTTCACTTTGAAGGTGGAGAAATCGGTTCCATTTTTGCAACAATGGGAATTGCTTCCCTTGTTATGCCAGGAATCGTCGGGATTATAGCCGACAAGTGGGTCAATGCCGAACGATTGTATGGCATCTGTCACATTATAGGAGGCGCCTGCCTTCTGTACGCTTCCACTACTCAAGAATATCATCACATATATCTTGCCATGCTGCTGAACATGCTGGCATATATGCCCACCTTATCACTCGCCAACACAGTCTCCTACAATGCACTGGAGCGATACAAATGTGATTTAATCAAAGATTTTCCTCCAATTCGCGTATGGGGCACAATCGGATTCATCTGTGCCATGTGGGTGGTAGACTTGTCGGGATTCAAACACTCAAGCGCACAGCTCTATATCGGAGCAGCATCGGCACTGTTACTTGGAGTATATGCTTTTACACTGCCAGCATGCCCGCCGGCACAGACCGAAGGGAAATCGCTTGCCTCCTCTTTCGGACTAGAAGCATTAGTATTGTTCAAGAAAAAGAGAATGGCCATTTTCTTCCTTTTCTCCATGCTACTAGGTGCAGCTCTGCAGATTACCAATACTTACGGTGATCTCTTCCTGAGTAGTTTTGCCAGTATTCCAGAGTATGCAGACTCGTTCGGTGTGAAACACTCGGTTATCCTGCTGTCCATTTCTCAAATATCAGAGACATTGTTTATCCTCGCCATACCATTCTTCCTGCGTCATTTCGGTATCAAGCAAGTAATGCTTATCAGCATGTTTGCCTGGGTATTCCGTTTTGGGCTGTTCGGACTTGGCGATCCAGGCAGCGGACTGTGGATGCTGATTCTATCCATGATTGTCTACGGCATGGCATTCGACTTTTTCAACATCTCCGGCTCATTGTTTGTTGAACAAGAGAGTGCCTCTTCCATCCGTGCCGCCGCCCAAGGACTGTTTTTCATGATGACCAACGGTCTGGGAGCTATCATCGGAGGGTATGCCAGTGGTGCTGTAGTAGATGCCTTCTCCACATACAGCGAAGGCATGCTTGTGGCCCGCGAATGGACAACAATATGGTTGATATTCGCTGCATACGCACTAGTAATCGGAGTTGTATTTGCTGTAGTCTTCAAGGGAGAAAATAAACGACAGACAAAGATATAAATCGGCTCTCCAAACAATTCAATACTTTGGCTCTTAAGCTTTACCTCGGTTTAAGAGTTAAAGACATTACAGACTAATAAACTAATTTTAATCATATTACTACTAAAAAAACAAACATGAAAAAGAATTTCTTGAAACAATGGGCACTGACAGCCATTGTATGTACCGCTATTTCTGCAGGAAACGTATATGCACAACACCACGAATTTGCCAACTACAAACGTTATGCAAAAGAAAACGCAGCATTACCCGAACCTTCTAAAAAAGACAAGCGTGTGGTCTTTATGGGCAACTCCATCACAGAAGGATGGGTCAGAACTCATCCCGACTTTTTCAAAGAAAACGGTTATATCGGACGAGGCATCAGCGGACAGACCTCCTATCAGTTCCTGCTCCGCTTCCGCGAAGATGTAATCAATCTTCATCCCAAACTGGTAGTCATCAACGCTGGAACAAATGACATAGCCGAAAATACCGGCAAATATGTAGAAGACTATACGATGGGCAACATTGCCTCAATGGCAGAAATGGCCAAGGCCAATAAGATAAAAGTAATCCTTACTTCTGTATTACCTACCGACCAGTTCCGTTGGAATTCTAAAATAAAAGATGCCCCAGAAAAGATAAAATCGCTGAACGAACGTATCAAAGCATATGCTAAGGAGAATAAAATTCCGTATGTAGACTATTACGAAGCTATGCTGGCCTCCGATGGTAAAGCAATGAATCCCGATTATACCCGGCCAAACGACGGAGTACACCCCACAGCCAAAGGCTATGATGTGATGGAAGCATTGATCAAACCTGCCATCGAAAAGGCATTATGATAAACGAAGACAATTATAAAAAGGTTGCTGCATAGCAACCTTTTTTATTTTCAACAGCCAAATACTACCTGATAATACCTGTTTCAGTGTCTTTCAAATGAATCGTTTTTTCTGTCGTACGAAATTTGCGTCCCCGATTCAACTGCCAAGTCACAGTCAAGCTGACCAGATTGCAGGCATCCGTGCTATAGCCAGTTATTGATTTCTGTAGATAGCGGTTCAGGATTTCGGACTGGTTCATCTTATAGTTGTGCATCAGCGGCTGTTGCCAGTGAAGAGCGAACTGCCAGTCCTTATATCCGTAAGAGACCTTAAAAGCAATACTTGCCCCGCTACTTCCTTTAGTTTCTCCCTCCAAGAAGCGCCAACCATTGTCGGCATAGGCAGAAAGGGAGAAGTTACCGAGATATGCATTCAGCGCGCCCGTAATGAAATAAGAGGTATAGCAGTGCGTATAGTCATAGCCGAAGTTGAAGCAACGGAACAAGCCACCCGAACTGTTTACGGAAAGTTTATCAGATACAAGCCAATAATCTGCATATCCCATCAGATGAAGAGCATCTATCTCCTTCTGATTCCGCTGGGTATAGATAAAGCGATTGTCTTCCGTCCGTTCGTAAACAGCCATGTTGGTACGGTGGCATGACTTATAAAGACCTTGCAAATATGCCTGAAGGCGCGTATCGGTGTACGAGAGCTTAAGTATATTATAATTCTCACGGTTAGGACGGAGGTCGGGACTTCCGGCAATCCACTCCATACTGTTGGTACGAATCATGGCATCGCCAATCATGGCTATTCGCGACGCATGCTCGGTAGATTGGAAATTGTAACTCAATTGCCATCGGTTTGTAAAGTTATAGCTCAGCGATGCTTTGGGACAGAACTGCCAGTAACAGTACGAATGTTCTTGCTGGCGGTAGTACTTATAAACCATTCCCACCCCTGCCGAATAGCGCAACCTGTTCCAAAATCCCTTTATCTCTGAAAACAGATATGTCCGGCTGTTCCGCATACGATTGACGGACGAGACACTGCCTGCATACTTATTATCCGTATATTTCTGCCTGTAATTAATTCCGGCAGAGAGGATGAAAGGCTTCAGGCAGTTCTCGTAAATGCCTTCGCTCATTAGTGAATAGGTCTTTCCGTAGACGTCGTAACGATAGGGCTCACCCTCGTCGTAGCTGTCGGACGAATCGGTATGGATATAGGTGCCTACCGCATTCAAAGTAACAGATTGCCGTGAAGTAAACTGATGAAAATAATAGAGATCGAGCACCGGGCTTCCAATCAAGCTTTCTTCTGTCCGGAGCGCAGTATACGTCTTTTCCCCGCCTTCCTGAATATGCTTCCGGCTGAAATCGCCGGGAACGTGACTGAAATCACCACTCAACGATGCCTGAAAGATATAGCGGGAGGAGTCTGCCAGATTGTAAGTCAGCTTTAAGGCATTACGTAGGTCTCTACTACGGGTATCCACGTCGCTGCGGCGGATGGTGCAGACCGAGCCGTCGGTCAGGTGATAGTCGGCACGTTCCTCCACCCTGTCTCCCCTGAAATCCTTGTAGCTGAAACCGTAGTTCAGCGAAAGTTCACTTTTTCCAGTGTTCCACTTACCATATACGTCGTAACTGCCGTTCTTGACTGTCAGTGACTGAGTCAAAGAAGTTCCCACCGTATAGCCACTATCTGGTCTTCGCGTATGGATATCAATCACATAGGCGATGCCCTCACCGTAACGTACACCGGGCTGGTCGATAAAGTCAATTCTGACAATATCGCTCGGGGTGAGCGACAACATTTCTGCCTTGCCCACAATGATACCATTGATGCGAAGCTGCACGCTTCCCCTGTTGTCGAGTGCAGATACACTGTAAGCTACCTCGTCGATACGGATGCCAGGCAAATGAAGTTGCTGGAGGATGGCATATCCCGAACTTGCCGAGCGTTTCTGTCCGTCGGTAGGATAGAGCAGCATCCCGTCGCTCTTGCTGACCGTCCGAGCCGCCTTCACTTCCACCTCACTCAGCGAAACGGTCTTCCCTGTATTCTGAGCCGATGCAATAGCCACAGCAACCATAAAGAAGAGCGATAAAACAATCCGCTCATACCTGCAATAAAAAGTGATAGTCCATTTCATCGTTTCTGTTTCTTAATACAACAGAAACAAAAGTAGGGCATCCCTGCCAAAGGCACGGATTTTCATACTGACATTTGCCTGACATTTGTATGTCAGCGTTTCAACTCATTGAAAATCAAAGAATAGTTTCTACCTCTATCCACTACGATTTTCAGATTAGTATGTGCCTCAATGATAGGTTTCACCCTCCGGATAAGCGTATAGAGGGTATCGTTGGCATCATCCTTCTTAGGCCAAAGGGCCGCACAGATTTCTTCTTTCGACAGCGAATGCGAGGGAGCGTTCCAGAACATCAGCACCAGCTGTTGCTGCATGGGAGTAAAGTGAATGGATTCGTGACGGACATCGTAGAAACAGCCGTCGGTTTCCGAATAGACCAAGCCGCCAAAGTCCTCCGCAAGCGGCTGCCTGCCACGCATCCGCCTCATGTACTGTCTGAAACACAGCACCCAAAGCATGGCAGTCATCATAAGGGCCACCGGCATACGCTGATCGGACATGCCAAGAATCGCGGCCGACGACAGACGGGCATAACTTCTGAATGCCAGCGTCTCTCCCACACGTGTATTCCTCACCAGCAGCGTGTCGCTACAGACAACCGGCCCATCTACATCAACAGAAGAATAGCGGTTGTCTACCACATCGAACGTGATAAACGAAGAATCGCGCAACCGTTTATCCTTCAGGTGGCGGCAAAACTTCTTGTCGGCAAGGGCAATCGCCACCCTGCCTCCTGCATGCTGCCTCAACTGACGGTATGCCCTTATAGTGTCCTGTGTGATAAGATTATCTCCCTTCTCCTTGACTGTCAGGGTTAACGCACGGTTCAGGTCTGCTACAATCCTGCTTTTGGCAGCCTGATAGTTGCGGCATCCGGTAAGAAGGGATGTCAGCATCAGTGTCATGAATACGACAACAGGTAATAGTCTATGGTTCATTTTGAGTTTTTAAGTTCTTAAGTTTTTGAGTTATGAGTAGTAAATAGTAAGTTTTGAGTTTCCCATTCTGTTCTAGATCAAGAACTTAAAACTACAGCCCGCTCCATGCCGAAGGCTGGCACAGTGCCTCTACAGTCTTCTCCAACCTGTCGTTCAGCGCAGGAAAGAAATCAATTCCGGTTTTCTTTTCCAACTCATCTACCGACAGTGCATATTGAGGGCAAAGATAAGAAACGATTTCGACTTTGCCGAAAGCTATAACCTTTTAACTATCCCGATTTCCCAGATCGCGACAATCTATCAGACAACGAAAATATTATACATTCTATCCTCACCACCTATTACTATTTTTATTCCTACCCTTTATCCATTTGTTGGCAAAGGTTATCTGACGTGTTGGGTAACCTTTCCCAACGCGAGCCGTGACCTTTCCCAACACGATCCGAAAGGTTAGCTGACAAATGTAGATAAAACAATAATAAGAAGGATAATCATCCAGTGTATAAACAATTATATATCAACTATATATAAGATCTATCCGACAAAACAAGAAAGAGGTCAAACGGAGGACTATACAAAATAAGCTGTCCCATCCAGGATAGTTTACTATATCAATATATCATTACAATCTATTATTCTACTGTATGAGTTCCTAAATCGGGAACATCATCTATAAAAATATGACATAATAGGAATAGGCTTTTAATCAAAGAATACCATACATGCTATTTCAAACTGGACTCGATTTTTCCATAATCTTCCGGATAAAATAGAGAATGAAATAGAAGCCTCATACGATACAGGTAACTGGAACTGGAAAAAATAAAAATCAGGCGGTAAAGTTGATAATATTCATAAATCTTTACCGCCTGTTTTTCATTGTCTACTGCTGAGTTCCTCCCTGTGCAGCCCCACCGTTATTGCTTCCTTCACCTTTTACATCGTCATTGCTAATGCTTCGTACCGTTTTCTTTACATTAGCCTTTAGTTCGCCTAGACGATAGCTCAGACTTATGCCAAATGTACGGTTCGGGAAACGTGACACATTCTCTTGACGGAAATTAATGCCCTCTGTACGATTTCTGTAATCATTATACTTTTCTAATATATTATTGCAGAAAAAGCTCAAAGTCAACCGTTCTTCTTTCATAAACGAACGGTTCAGCCCGATGCCATAATAATAATATCCTGTACCTTTTCCCTGTAGATTTATATAGGGAGTGCTTCCTCCTCCGTTAAAGCTCACACGTATTTTCCAGGGCAATGTATGTTGTATACCTCCATAAAGAGAGCCATTCCATCCATAATTATGTAAGTCCTGCGATCCGGCTTTTAAATCGGCATAGCTTCCTCTACCGTTCAGGTAAATTCTAGTCTGAGGAGTTGCATTCCAGTTTACATAGAAATTCAGCCCTAAATCTTTCCGTTTACCGATATTGGCATACGTACTGTAAATAGCTCCCTCTGGTGCCAAATGCTCTGGATTGCCATCAAAAATTTCACCACCTGGAGTAGTGATAATCCTACGTATATTCTCAATACCATTGTTATTAAATGAATAACGTAACGCAACATTTATATTAAACTTAGCTGTGAAACTACTGAAAGCCAAATCAAAAGAATGGCTTTTCTCGCTCTCAAGTTCCGAATTTCCCTGGCTAATTGACATTGGATTCTGATTATTAAAATAAGGATTCAAATTCCAAATACCCGGCCGCCATATACGCATGTTATATCCGGCACGTAATGTCTGCGTTTCATTAAACTTCCACCCTAATGATACAGAAGGAACCAGATCTATAAAGTTGGAATGAAAGTTCTCACCCGGTCCTACTATATATTTCACCCGCTGCATGTTCTGTTCATAGCGCAGCCCCGGTTTAAAAGAAAAGTTCTTATATTTTAGTGTATATCCGGCATAGGCAGCCAAAATATGATTTACATGTTGGTAATCGCTGCTTCTTGATTCATTGTATACATAATCCTCACTACCTCCCCTTGCATCATACATCCGGTTGTCACTTGTATTTTGACGGAGAATATACTTCATACCAGCCTCTATTGTATGCAATTTACCGATAGGAGTTGTGTAGTCTGCCTGAAACGTATGTTCCATATTATTGGTTTTCCCATCAGAGTGATAATTTCTAAGTAACAAACGGTCTATCAGATCGTCTTTCTTATCTTCAGGAGTTATATCAGTGTATATACTATATGTTTCACTGGTCTGAGGCTGTGTACTAATCCTGTAAGAAAGAGTCAGCATACGATCTTTATTACTCTTTGCCGTCCGTTGATAGTCAATACTACCATCAATGGAAAACCATGAAGAGTTATTATCATTACGAGTCCGGTAGCCATATGCTACATCCTGATGATTAGCACCATACATAACTGTCCTACCATCTCCGTCTCCATTATTGACGCCGCCATACATTCCAAAAGACATGGTTAACAAACGCAATGTATCAATTTCATAACTGGCTTCCATATTTCCAAAATGAAACTTCCCATCCGAATCTGACTTGCTATGGGATTCCAGATATTTCTCGGTATCAGACTCGAAGTTTTCCTGATAACTTTCAGACAAGTTATCATAGGGATTATAATTATAATTAAAGTTATAATTGGCAGAGACTGTCAGCTTTCCCTTTTTTACCATTGCATATCCTCCGGCACCAGCTCCCATATTGCGCACATCGGTCCGGAACGTAGCAGTATATCCCTCAATACCACCACTAACTGTTACTATATTCAAGATTCCTCCTACCCCCTCAGCATCATATTTAGCACCGGGAGAAGTTATCACTTCAATATATTTGATAGAATTAGCAGGTATGCTCTTCAAAACATCTTTTGGATTATTGCTCATCATATTATTCGGCTTACCATTCACATGTATTTTGAAACTGCTGCTACCGTTTACCTGAATATTATCCTCTCCATCCACCGTCACCATAGGGACTTTCCGAAGCATTTCCAATACATTATTAGTTTTTGAATCCGGATCGTCCTCTATGTTATAACTGATTTTATCTATATCAACCTTTACCAATGACTTCTGAGCCACAACCTCCACTCCTCCCAGTTCATTAGTTGCCTCAACAGAAAAAAAAGTTCCCAAATCTACAGTCAAGACAGAAGGTTTTAAAATAAAATCCCTGATTATTGTTTTTTTCCCGACAGACGAAATTTCAATTATATAATCGCCCGGAGTTGCAGAAAACGTCTCTTTGAATTTTCCGTCGCTACCAGTCACAGCCAGTTTGACAGGGCTATCCGGACTATCTTTCTTCGCAAAGCGAATAGTAGCATACGGTTCTCCCTCTTGAGTCAGCGAATCCAAAAGCATCCCTTTAATTGTATAAACGGAAGCAGTTTCCTGTGATAAAGAATTCAGCGCAAAAGCAAATACAAACAGTAATAGTAATAGAAGTCTATATTTCATGGTTGATATAAATTAATCTGTATAAAATCAGCACAAAAGTAGCTGATTCATTTGCCTTTGCAGCAGCACAAGCGTTAAGTTTTTTTAAATCACAGAAGATAAAAGAAAAGCAACAAGACAAAATTGATAATCACTACCACACCAAAACTTCCCAATATCCACGGACGTAACCGACTTCCCTTTCCGGCAAAAAATAGTGCATAACACATATTTACCAGAATATTACTTATAATGGCTTGCATGCTGCAAGCTGTCACTAACAGTACGGCCACATTTCCTGTATTCTGCAACAGATTCAATATAAAAGGTGTGATATCACTCAAGCCTGCCACAAAAGACAACAGATTAAGTCCTCCTGTACCAGCATAAATCAACGTATAATGTGTCAGAACAGTAAATACAACAAATAATATGGCGAAAATTAAAGCAACTTTAAACTCTAACGGGTTACTACTGTCTTCCTCCGTCAGATCAGCAGTTAAATCGGACTGGCGTTTCCGACGGGTATGTACAAACCATGCTACCGAAGCCGCAACGACAGCCATAATCAGTAAATATGGATAGATCGAGAAAAAAATCTCGCGACTGAAAATCAGGATTAGAATCATAAACCGGAGAAACATCATGCTGACAGCAAACAGCATGGCAGACACGTACTCTGTCACTTCCTGTTCTGAGGCATTACGACTCTTGCGAGCCAATACAGAAATTGTAGCTGTACTACTATACAATCCACCTACAATACCGGAAAGCAGAATACCCGATTCTCTAAATACATATCGTTTTAGCAAATAGGACAAATAAGAGATGCCAGACACAACCACAGTTGTCAGCCATATAGAATATGGAGTAAGATGAATATCTGGAATCAGATTTTTATTTGGAAGCATCGGTAAAATAATACCACTAATTGCCAGGAACTTTGCCAGCGTAATCATTTCGTCGTTCTTCATACGCTGTGCCAATTCCGTAAAGGTATGCTTTAACTCTGTCAGTAAAAGAACAACAACAATCACCAACACGTAGAACCACGAGGGTTGAGTTGCAACTATAGGAGCTATGCAGTATGTAATCAATGCAATTATTATGGTAGTAATACCAAAGACATGAAACTGCGACTGTTTCACAAAATAATGTATTCCAAGCAACATACCCAATACAGCCCCTCCCCCCATAAACAAACGCATATCCGATGGGTCGAGAATATAAAGAAGATAACCTAAAATACCGATAAACGTAAACGTCCGGTCAGTTCCAAAAAGAGTTGTTTCTCCCTCACGCTTCAGACTAAGACGTCGCTGAGAGAGTCCAATCAGCAATGAGAACAAGGTTACCAGCACAAAAGTGACCAGTTCACGAGGCAAGTAATTATACAATTGTTCCATAACTGTCGGGGTTTATCAATACGGATCAACAGACTGAAATGGCAACATAATCCATTTCCTACTGTTCTTTTATATAACTAAAAAAACAAATAAAAGTTCGTTTTGTTCCTGTCCGCCCAGAATGAGGATAGAGAATAACCAATTAGCTTATAACACGCAACATGGAATAGTTTTCCTCTTATCACCACGTTTTATACGGTTTTTTCATCAACTGAGAATTATAATATCTTCTGTCTCCTGTCACTTCCTCCCCTATAAAATCCGGCTTTTCAAAACATTCATCTTCATTCTTCAGTTCCACTTCCGCGACAATCAATCCCTCATTATCACCATAAAATTCATCCACTTCAAAAACATGATTTCCACTACGTACCAGGTATCGGGTTTTGTCAATCACTCCCGGTTCGCAAAGCTTCATCAACTCCTCTGCCTCCTCCAAAGGCAACTCCCGCTCCCATTCGTAGCGGCTTGTTCCCGATTCATTAGAAGCACCTTTAATTGTAAGATAACCTTTATCATCGTGAATACGAACACGCACAGTACGTCCCTGAGCACTGCATATATATCCTTGAACAATATGACTACTATCAAAGGCCTGCGTTTTAAAAGCGCCTACAACCAGAAATTTCCGTTCGATTTCCTGCACAACTAAAAAGAATAAAGAATAAAAAACAAAGAATAAAGAATGAAAAAACAGATTTTTATTTTTCATTCTTCATTCCCTAAAATTATCCCAAGAAAGAAAACGCAATCAGCATAACCAATGCAACGACTACCAGTCCTACAAATACAATCTTGACTGCACGCTGAGCCTGTTTTTCTTCCTGTGCACTATGTGCTGTTTTCTTCTTATTACTCATAATGGTTAGCTTTAAAGTTCAATGCTAACAAAGTAAGAGTAAATCTTTAAACTATCCAAGAATAATGCACACATTTTTTCAATTACGACTCCTGTGATGAAAATTCCATCAGATAAGCCTTTATAAAGCCCTCTATCTTACCATCCATCACACCATTTACATCCGATGTCTGGTAGTTGGTCCGATGGTCTTTCACCCGACGGTCGTCAAAGACATAGCTTCTGATCTGCGATCCCCATTCAATCTTCTTTTTCCCGGCTTCCACCTTTGCCTGTTCTGCCATCCGGTGCTGAAGCTCCTTATCATACAAGATAGAGCGCAACTGCCTCATTGCATTTTCGCGGTTTTTCGGTTGGTCGCGGGTTTCTGTATTTTCAATCAAAATTTCTTCCTCTTCTCCTGTATAGGGGTCCTTATACTGATAGCGCAGGCGAACTCCAGACTCTACCTTGTTTACATTCTGCCCTCCTGCTCCTCCACTTCGGAAAGTATCCCACGAAATACGTGCTGGCTCAATATTCACCTCTATACTATCGTCTACCAAAGGAGTCACAAACACTGAAGCAAAAGAGGTCATTCGCTTGCCTTGTGCATTGTATGGAGAAACACGCACCAAACGATGTACACCATTTTCTCCTTTCAGATAACCATAGGCAAAATCACCCTCAATATTAATGGTACAGGTTTTGATGCCTGCCTCGTCCCCTTCCTGAAGATTGGCAATAGTAGCTTTATACCCATTTGTTTCGGCATATCTCAGATACATGCGCATCAGCATAGAAGCCCAGTCTTGACTTTCCGTACCACCTGCTCCAGAATTGATTTTCAGTACACAGTCCATCTGATCGGCCTCCTCGCGCAGCATATTCTTAAGTTCCAAAGTTTCTATTGCTTCACGTGCTTTTGCATAGGCAGCATCTACATCTTCTTCGCTTACCAGTTCTTCTTTATAGAAATCAAAAGCCAAAGCCAGTTCATCTGCCAACGTCTTTACCTCTGTATATCCGTCAATCCATTTCTGCAGATCCTTAACCAGTTTCATCTGCGCTTCTGCCTTTTTCTGATCGTCCCAAAAACCGGGAGCCTGTGTCCTCAATTGTTCTTCCTCGACTTGAATTTTCTTCCCGTCGATGTCAAAGATACCTCCTCAGCGCTTCCGTGCGCTCTTTCACGTCTTTTAATTGTTCGATTGTTATCATCTTCTTAGTTTTAAATTATGAATCATGAAGCTTATCCTTCATACATTTTATCTATAACATCCTTATAGTTGACCGCTATCACAGCCCGACGCAACTTCAACGTATTGGTCAGTTCACCCCGTTCCATACTGAAAGGAGCAGGCAACAGCGTAAACCTTTTAATCTGTTCATAATGAGCAAACTGTTGTTGCAATGTATCTATCCTTGCACGGAACAGAGCCTGAATTTTAGGATGCTGCAACAGCTCGTTCATATCCTTGTATTCTATTTTCTTTTCTTGCGCATACTCTTTCAGCAATCCATACACCGGTACAATCAAAGCTGAAACAAATTTACGCTGGTCGGCAATAATGGCTATCTGATCAATATAACGGTCTATGACAAACTTGGTTTCCAATGCCTGCGGAGCAATATATTTTCCATTCGAAGTTTTAAACAGATCCTTGATACGTTCTGTCAGAAACAGTTGACCATTTTTGAAATACCCTGCATCTCCCGTATGAAACCAGCCTTCCGCATCTATCGCAGCCGCTGTTTCTTTCTCTTTTTTATAATATCCGCGAGTAATACTTTTACCCCTGAGCAGAATCTCGCTATTCTCACCAATTTTCACTTCCAGTCCCGGCAACACCACTCCCACCGAACCGATCTCATATCCCACAGGCAACGTACATGAGACGGTTGCCGTAGATTCTGTCAGTCCATAGCCAACTACCATGTTGATCCCTACAGAATGGACAAATGCATTCACTTCGTCAGGAACTGCAGCACCGGCGGTAGGAAACATATTGCCATTTTCAATACCAATTGTTTTTTTCAACAAAGCATAAATGGTTCTTTCGTAAAAACGGTATTTCCAACGGATGGCAAACGGAGGCTTCTTCCCTTTCCGCACATAGCTCAGGTTGTGAATCCTGCCTATCCGAAGCGCATCCAGCATCAATGCCCGCTTCATGCCAGAAGAAGATGTAATCTTTTCATACACTGCCGAATATACCTTTTCCCAAAAACGGGGTACACTACACATCAGTGTAGGACGGATTTCCTTAATCGTAGTCTGAATATCTGCCGGCCTAAGATTAATACAAATCTGTATTCCTTTATGAATACAAAAGTAACACCATGCCTTTTCAAACACATGTGTCAGTGGAAGAAAGTTCATTGACACATCTTTATCCGAAATCATAGTCAGGCGTTCATCATGTACTTCAAATTGTGCCAGATAGTTGGCATGGTGAAGCATCACTCCTTTCGGTTCGCCCGTAGTGCCGGATGTATACAGTATGTTTGCCAGATCTTCATAGGAAGCGCGCGAAGTACGTTCCTCTACCTTGTCATTTTCGGGAAGTCCTTCGCCCATCGCCATAAACTCGTCGAAATATATAGAAGAAAAATCGCGTGGATCCTTTACTACCGAACGGTCGAAAATAATCAGTTGTTTCAATGAAGGACAAAATCCGAATACACGGAACGCAGCATCATACTGAAATTGTTCTCCCACAAAAAGATAACGTATCTGCGCATCATTGATTATGTATTGTGCCTGTGCAGGGGAACTTGTGGCATAAAAAGGAATAGTCACACACCTGTTTGCAAAAGCGCCAAAGTCTACATAAAACCATTCGGGCTTGTTCTGCGAGAAGATACCGATATTCTCCTGTTCCCCCACTCCTAATACGGCTAACGCATTGGCAGCCTGGCGAACCTGCTGTGAAAATTGGTTCCACGTTATCGGAATCCATTGTGCTGTCTCATAGTCGCGATATTTCAACGCAACTTTCTCGCCATACTTTTCCGCCTGACGATGCACCAAGACAGATAAATGATGATAAGTCATATCTTTTGTGTTAATAAATATGCTACAAAGGTAAACGTTTTATTGGAAACTATTGCTCAAAAAAGCTATCTTTGTGCAATATAAATTAACTATCCATACTATGACCTATGATATTTCACTCCTGACAGCAGAAGCAGTCAGCCTGCTCAAATCGCTGATCAGCATCCCGTCACTCAGCCGGGAAGAGACACAAGTGGCAGACTTCCTGCAAAACCACATCGAAGCCGAAGGAATGCAAACCGGCCGTAAAGGCAATAATGTCTGGTGTCTGAGTCCCATGTTCGACCTGAAGAAACCAACGATATTGCTCAATTCACACATCGATACCGTACGCCCCGTCAACGGATGGCGCAAAGACCCGTTCACACCTCGCGAAGAAAACGGAAAGCTTTACGGGCTGGGCAGCAATGATGCCGGAGCAAGCGTAGTGTCCTTACTACAAGTATTTCTGTCGCTCTGCCGCACCACTCAAAATTATAATCTCATCTATCTTGCTTCGTGCGAAGAGGAAGTTTCCGGCAAAGGAGGAATCGAGAGCGTACTTCCTGGGCTGCCTCCCATCAGTTTCGCTATTGTGGGAGAACCAACAGAGATGCAACCCGCCATTGCCGAAAAAGGACTGATGGTACTTGACGTCACTGCTACCGGCCGCGCCGGACACGCTGCACGCAACGAAGGCGACAATGCCATTTATAAGGTACTGAAAGACATCGAATGGTTTCGCGACTTCCGTTTTCCGAAAGAATCCCCTTTGCTGGGCGCTGTCAAAATGAGTGTCACAGTCATCAATGCCGGAACGCAGCACAATGTCGTCCCCGACAAATGTACCTTTACGGTCGACATCCGTAGCAATGAACTATACTCTAACGAAGAGTTGTTTGCAGAAATCAAGAAACACATCACCTGCGATGCCCAAGCTCGGTCGTTCCGCCTCAACTCCTCAAGGATAGACGAACAACATCCGTTTGTGCAACGTGCCATACAGGCAGGACGCATCCCTTTTGGGTCTCCTACCCTATCAGATCAGGCATTAATGCCGTTTCCATCGGTCAAAATCGGCCCGGGACGATCGTCACGTTCACACACTGCCGACGAATATGTTCTGCTGAAAGAGATAGAAGAAGCCATCGGTCTCTATCTTCAACTGCTGGATGGTCTGAAACTATAATAAACCGGAATCTTTGCCATTAATATGGTAAAGATTCCAGTTCCCACAAACTTTTTGGAATATACCTTTTCTCTCTCTTACATTCTACAAGGAGTTCCTCAGTTCCGCAGCCAGTATTGCCGCCCGGCTTTTCCCCGAATGAAAGTCGAAGTTGCCGAAATGACACAGATAATTCCAAAAGTATAATGTCAGATAAAGTTGTACATCGCGATTAGTTGAGAAATCGGAGCAGATGTTTTGTGCATTTTCCGAAAGCATGCCCCACACCAGCGAAAATGGCGGCATGCCTACAACTTTCTCCGTCTCGCGCAACTTCTGCAATGCCGGATGGGACGTACGAGCCAGTTCACGCTGCCAGTAAGTGAAACCATGCGGCGACTCCTTCAGGAACGGAAGCACCATGCCACTGATTTTTTTCTTTTCAGTAACATACTTCACCGAGTCCGACACAATACTCACATTCACATATCCACCATTTTCCCGCCGTTGTTTCACTTCTTCCATCGCTTTCCTGTATTTATCCGACTGCATGAATCTGCTCATTGGCATGCCTTCGGGTACAAACAGACGTACGTTACACGAATCAATCAGACTGCGGTTATCAAGAAAATAGCTGAACATCCAACCTCCATCATACAGTTTCTTATTGATTTTCCATAACTCTTTTCTGTCCACCTCCAGCTGATAGTTATAGTCAAAACGCATCATTCCTCTCACAAACACGTCGACGGCATCGTTCCGCCCGAAGTTTTTCTCCAATGTTTCCTGAAAGAAACCTATCATCTCGTCTTCAAGCGCAACCACCTGTTGTTCGCGGTTTTCTCCTTCTGTTGAGTTACAAGATACGAACAGTGCCCACAGGCTCAATATGGTTACCAAATATTTCATAATTGTTTTTCGTTTTATACAAGACTTCATTTTCCGTGTACTATAATATTGTGATTGCTTTTAGGATTATTGTCAGTTACAGTCCCGTCCCATCGTATTTCCTTCAGATGACAACCATCATAATCACACAGTTCAAAACGGATATCCTCATGCTCCAGGTCTATACTCAGATACGTATCTTTTTGCCTGAACCTTGCCGAATAGAAAATATACCTCAGCACTCCCTTCTTGCGATTCAGCGTTGAAATTGTAGGATGATATTCCCAACCGTTCAGTCGGGCAATCATTGTGGCATGCCTGATCAAATAGGCCTGCTTTTCCTCTACAGTTTTAAAAGAGACAGACCTCTGCGGAAGATGTCCCACGTTGGAAAGATAACATCCTGCCATTTCTACATTCCACATCGGTTCTGCCTGTGCACTCTTTTTTCTTGCCCCCAAGGGGAAAGAGATCAGAGATACAGGCATTTCTTCTGTTTTCTGATACAGATTCCGTACTACCGCCTTCATGGGTTTGCCTTCCCCTCTCCGAAACAATCCGTGCCATTCATCTACTTCAAAGCTGGAATCACACGCCAGGCTGACCACAGGCAAGTCAGTCGCACAGGCATTCCCCAACGTAAAAGAGGCGTTCTGAAATTCAGAGTCTTCCGAAAAGACAAGCGAAGCATCCAGCTCTCCCTCTCTTGCCTCCCGAAAAGAGCTGTCCATCAGCGTAATCAGTTCGTTACGTCTGTCGGCAGTCAATACTTCGGACGGAGGATAACATGCAGCCAGCTTCACCCCACCTAACGCACAATGCTTATATCCCGCCGGACAGACAATTTTAGTGAGACCGAAAGATTTCAGTGCATCCACCAGGTTGCAGAAACGGGTTATCGCCTCCCAATGAGCACCCAGCCTGCCGGGACAGACCAATGAGCGTTCGTTCAGGTAAAGTTCCATTACCTCAACCGTTTATGGCACGCAATGCCAGTTCCCATTCATCAAAGAATCCGGCAGGCCAGTGGTCTAACGAGCCGTCCGCTTCCAGCACAATCCGTTCGTCATAATGCAGTTCCGGATTGTCTGCATCCTGATAAATATAGTGAATCTCTACCGAACAGCCGTCCGTCAGATTTGTCTCTTTGGCAGCCACACGGATACCATTCAGCAAATGGTCGCTGTGTGTCTCCACCACAATCTGAATGCCGTTTCGGGAAGCTTCGGCAAGGAAACGTCCCATGCGGAACTGGGCTGCCGGATGCAGGTGTGCCTCCGGATTCTCTATCAGCAGTAGCGATCCGGCCGGAGCTGTGAGTACAGCCAGCACGATAGGGAAAATATACGAATTACCAAAAGCAACATTCAGTGGGGAAAGTTCCATCACATACCCCGGCAATTCACGGGAAAAACTGAGGCTGATTTGGTCGGGAGAGACGGGAGTTGCCGATATACTGACCGGATTCCCCATAATTTCCCCTATCCATGCCGACACATTGGCAAACACAGTAGGATTGTGTTTCAAAAGACATAGTTCCTTCACTGCCACCTCTTCATTCATACGCATGGATTCGTAGAATCGGAAAGCCGCTCTACTACCGTGCTTGTCTCCCAAGCGGCTGTCTGTACCGCTTTCTATTCCCCGTGCATACAAGGCACTCGGAGCTGTACGGTCGGCATAAAGATAGACAAAATCTTTACCGAACAATGACCACGAACGGAGAGCCTCGTCCAAGTCTCCCTCTATCGTACACTGAACTACTTTCTCGGTCGTTACAGCATTCTTCATCGTTACAGCCAGTTTCTTCCGTTGTTCGTCTGTCAGTTCTATACAGACATCGGTACTGTCACTCAAGGCATAACGCATGGAATCGGCATCATTCAGTTCTATAAGGTCACCGTTAAGTTTCACCTGCTGATGAAGGTCGACCACTTTGTCATCATTGGTCTGACGCAACAATAGCAATGACTGGATGATGGTAGATTTGCCCGCGCCATTGGCTCCGGTGATTAGTGTCAAATCGCCCAATGTCAGACTAAGTTCGTCGAAACATTTGAAATTCCGTAGTAATAAATGCCTTATCATGATTTTACTAAATGATATACAAATTCAGACCGTTTCAGATAACTGTTCAATAAATGGCTGGAAAGCATCTCTTCCGGCATCATCTGCCACGCTTGTTCTATCTGTTCTTTCCAATTATGCACCTGCATTGCTTTCCATTCTTTCGGTTTCAGCATCAGTGTGAGTATCAACAGTGTATCCACCTGCTCCACAGTTTTCATTTCGCCCAAAAGCTGAAGCCCGAAGAAGTCGACAGCTTGCACAAATTTTCCGCGCAGTCCGTAGAATTCCATCAGATCCGACAGCACATGCGGCTCTTCCAGCAACGAGTTGACCAGCACTTCTATGTTGACATGGCCGGAAGAGGAAAAACGGATGTTCTCCATTGACAGAAAAGAGACAAACAGACGCCCAGCAAGGTCTTCCCAGCTACATCCGCGCATACTGAAACGCAGCAAAGTCCTCGCGAAAGCATTCCTTTGGTTTCCGGGCAAATAACTTCCGGAAAGCAACTGAAAGCCTTCGGGAAAAATGAACCGACGACAGTTATTGGTAACATTTCTCTGAGGACGTGCCAATAGATAGGTATATACTCCGTATCTTACCTGCGGAGAAGAGCCCGGATTCAGGATATAAGCCTCGAACACATAATTCATGATTTTGCGGCGGATAAACAAGGGGAGTTCGCTAAAGGTACGTCCTTCGTATTTATCGCCCAAAAAGAACAGTCCGCATAGACGATACGCATCCGATACAAACCGGGATATGGCACGCAGCCGCTTTTCTCCATCAATCAGATACCATTGGTTCAAGCTTCCATCAATGAAAAAGGCTGGATGAGGTTGCCCCACAATCAGCGACTCCACAAAACGCGACCGCTGCTCCACACTCCAGTCTGAAAAGGCCAGACGGAATTCACGGGGTTTCTCTTGCAGATGTCTGCTTTCCCTCTCCTTAAGCAATTCTTCGACAGTAAAGTATTGATTCCGGAAATTGGTAAATGTTATCTTGTAGTCGTCTGCTATCATAACGCTCTGTTTGCCCATATTTTAAATTAAGCAAACAAAAATAAGCATTTTCCCGCTGATGTGGAAAACAATAGCGGAAATAAAAATATCCGTGTAAATTAAGAGCCGACTCAAAACGAAGCATTCATCACTGCCAGCGCCCGTTGCTCAGTAGCCCCATAAAGCAACCACCCACTACCGGACGCCCGTTCTGACGGGCATTCTTCAGACTTCCGGCATCATAACGGTCGGGCATAGGCACACGTCGCGTCGTCTCGTTCATATAGCGGTAAAGCGGCAACAGGAACGAACGGACACTTGCCGTATCAGCCGCCATCGCAGCCGTCCAGACAGTCCATTCCACCTTCGCCTGAGCACCTCTGCTGTCCAGCGGATAACCGTATTCCTTGGCTTTGCCTGCATAATACGCCAATTCCTTCCGGACAATCTCTTCCGGGAACAGGTTCAAGCCCAGCACCCTGTCCCATACTAAGTTGTATTTCATCCCCCATGTATCGTCCGGCTGACCGAAAGCCAGCTTATAGTGATCTCCTGCATTGGCTCTCGTTTCCCACTCTTTCGCCATCTCCTGTGCCGCTTTCCTATAGGTATCCGCTGTCTCCTGTTCACCCAGCATCTCAGCCAGACGGGCATAAGCTGCTATTCCCAAGATTCCTTTTATCGAGAGGTTCGCATGGTTCGGAACCAGCTTGGCAAAATAGTCAGCATTGTTCTGCTCTCCGGTTTCCACCCCGTTTGCCAGCAGATAAGCCGCCCACTTCGACAACGTTTCCCAATGTTTTTTGGCATACGAAACATCGTTTTCCGCCTGTGCCAAAGCCGCCGTCATAATCAGCATGCTTCCCGCACTTTCCACCGGCATATCGTTCCCACTTTTCCATCCGTTCACAAAGGGAACCACGCCCATGTCGCGTGCCGGATAAGGCTTTTTCCACCTTCCGTTCTCACTGTAATGGAATATCGGATTCAATATGCCCTCCATCACCTGTGGAGCGGCATACAGGAACAACGGCGAAGCAGCATAGCACACATCTACCGAACCCACCACCGGAGTAAAACAGAGCTGTTCCCCCTCCGGAGTCTCAGCCAGCAGAAAGGAAGAAACCGTCTGCCTGTATGCCAGTGCACACAATTCGGCATATTCCTTCCCTCCGGCACACCGTCCTTCTTCCATCACCTTGCGGTCGAAGGCGTAGCACCTTGCCATAGCTGCACGATACTCCGTTTCTGCCAGCTCGCACACTTCCCCTATGGTGTGCTTTCCATCCCTGTTCCAGCAGGGATGCAACTCATCGCCAAAGAACATGGTGGTGGAAAGCTCGTCGAATACCGCAATCAGATGTTGCGGTGATTCGCTCACAGGGCTCAGCCGTTGTGCCACAGCCGTACATGGATTTTCCGACAGTTCGTGCCCGTCCTCCAGCTCACCGCGTTTTCCAAAGCAATCCCTTATCTTCCCTACACTGCCCTGTGCGTAGGTCAACCCTTCTTTAGCGCCCAAATAGAAATATCCCCATGCGGGTGTATCTTTACTTTTGTCTGCCCACAGCTCCTGATTCTCCTTTCCTGTTTTCACCAGTGTCCATCCGTTTTTTCTATACACCTGTGTCGATTGTCCGGCATCAAACGCTTCGTCAGGTCTCATTTCGAAACAGACAGAAACGTCGTGCCATTTGCCGTCCAGTGCTTTTACCCGATAAGATATATAGTTTACAGGCAGTTCCCACATCCGTTCGTCGCCCGGTAGCCGCGGGTCGGTAAAAGTCAGTTTCAGTTCTATCTCCTTCCCGCAACGGAATGTATAATGCGTCTGGGTAGCCTGCACGTCCGCCGACAGTTGTTCCGCCCGCTTCATCCGGGCATACAGTCCGAAATCAGCTTTAGCTTTTCCTCCCCAATTGACACACCGGGCGGCAATCAGTGCCTTTCCCTCGGTCATTGTCTCTACAATGGAATCGGGAATCACCGTCCGCACATTCTCTTTTGCCTTCACATCCGTTTTCACCAGACGCTTTCCATTAATATAAAGTTCTATTCCGTCGTTATGCGAATACTGCATATAGAGCTGCCTGCTTTCCAGCAGCGACGGATCGAAACATACCTCCCTCCTTACCCACAGGCGACTTCTGTTCCACAAGCTGTTCCCCTGCGCCGGCACTTCCGAAGCAAAAGCTCCTTTCCCCACTTTCCATGCCGCGTCGTCGAAGGTGGGCTGCTCCCAGCCGCTGCCGGGGTCATCCATCGTGTAGCGTGCTGTCCATTCCCCTTGCGATGCCATCGGAACCACCGCCTGTTCCGACTCCTGTTCGTCTCCCATAAACAGGTAAAGCGTACCGTCTACCCGCAATATCCCGTTCAGCGGCAACTCCTTGCCGTTGGTAAACGAAGGGTTCTTGTCTGTCAGCCGGTCTGCCGCCGACCAGATGTTGACCGACGGATGCAACGTCAACAATGGATAAGCCGGTGCACGAAGATCGCTTTTTATGGTTTCTTCCGAATATTCCGAATGTGAGGTGCAGGCAGCAATAAAAAGGAGGCAGACAAACCACTTGGCTCTCCTCAAAGGGGAGCTTAAAAAGCGGGTAAGCGTTTTTATGAAGTTTTGAAGCATGACGGGGAAGTTTTGAGTTTCTAAGTTTTTGAGTTTATGAGGTTTTGAGAAATATCAGTCGCTATCCAAACCCCTTCTTAGGGAGAGGTTGGGGAGGCTAAACTTCTTTCCGCCTCCCGCCTCATCATCAGGACAGCAGGCGTCTTTATCTTGACCGGTTTTTCCAGCATCTCGCGGGCAATCGCCTCCATCTGCTCCTGCTCGCCCCGTTCTTTGTGGAAACGGAACAGCTTGTAGAGGGGCAGGAAGCGCGAAGGACACATCTGCGATGCCCGCCGGTAGCATGCCACCGCCTGCTCCGGTTGTTGCAGGTGCTGGCAGTTCTCGCCGAGAATCAGCTCCAAGTCGTAGTCTGCCCAGTGGCGACGGCATTGCAAGGCTATCCGCTGGCTTTCGGCATACTGCCTGCCCTCCAGCAAGATGGCGGCATAGTTGTACAAAAAATAAGGATTGTCCGCAAAGGATGCTGCCAGCCGTTGATACTCCGGCAGCGCCTTTTGGTATTTGCCCATTAGGGCAAGGTTCGATGCCTTGTTCCATGCCAATTCCGTCCGGACACGCTCTGCCCACAGATACATGCCCCCCAACGAGCCGGCCAACGCAACGGTACATGCCGCATACCTTACCTTCGGCAGCCTGAAGAGGTGTTGCAATGGTTCTCTTGCCAGTAGCCCGATGCACCACAGCACAACTATCCATGTAAAGGGATAGGTGAACGGGTAGGAGAACAAGGAGAAAATGCCCACCGAGAGCAATGCACAGGCGGCTATCCGTTTCTCCCGATTCGGATGCCTGCGGTAGCAACGTATTAACCAACCTGCCAACACTGCCAAGGCAGCCAGCCCCGTAATGCCGAAGTTGAGCCAGACATGCAGATACTCGTTGAACGGCTGCTTCACATTGTCTGCCAGCAGGGCAAAGCGGTTTTGCTGACCGTGTTCTCCGAAATAGGCAGCCTGATAGTCCATATAATGCGCCTCGAAGCTGTTCAGCCCGTGTCCCAACAGGGGCGCGTCCATTGCCATGTTGAGACTGCACCGCCAGATAAGCAGCCGCCCGTCGGCAGAGTCTTTCTTCATCCAGTAGCCGACGGCAGAGAGGCAGAGCAGGAGAACCAACAAGGCATACCACCCCCAGCGATACTTTCCATGCAACCGCCTCCACAACCACACAACAGCCACTGCCCCGATGCTGACCATGCCTGCCCGCGACTCGGACAGCACAACGGCGATTATCATTACCGCAACAGCCACCCAAGCGGCATAACGGATAGAACGGCGGGGACTTTTCCACAGAAACCCGGCAAACGGAATCCCGATGCAAAGGCAGGAGGCGAATCCTGCGGGATTGTCGAAACTGCCCGTTACGGGATAGAGGGACGGCGAAGGCAACAACCCGGCAAATTGCAGGATGCCATACAGTGCTTGCAGGCAACAGAAAAGGACGAACATACTCCCCCATATCCCAACCGCATTCCGGACTTTGTCCCGAATGCCCAACAGACAGCAACAGGAACTTCCCGCCACCATCAGCAGACATACTGCTATGGTTACCACCCATTTGGGAACAATCTGCGAATCGGTAAACAGCGATGAGGATACCAAGAGGCTACCGATGCAAAGAAGGGATGCGGCGAGGATATGGAGTAGGGGGATCATACTTTTTAAATTTATCATGAACACTGTTAAATCACTACTTATAAAGGTACTTATTCATCATTTTAATGATTTCAACAATTTTTCAGCCCCATCCAAGTTACCTCTGTAAATCAATTCAGATTTTTCATTCAGCACGACATAAACAGGGAAAGCATCAATTTTCAAATCCTGAAATATTGTACCTTTAGGGTCTATCAGATACACCGGAAACGAATATGTTTTTTGTACTTCGTCTTTCACACTCTCCCATTCGTTTTCCTCATAAGGAGCAAACGCCGTAGCAATCACCACATCAGAAGAGTTGTTATACTGTTCGTATAGAGATTGCATACGAGGCAATGCTTTCCAACAAATCCCACAATTTTTCGACCAAATATCCAATAAAACTCTTTTCCCTTTCCAGTCTGTTAAACAAAACGTATCTCCATCCAACGTCTGTAAAACATAAGTGTCTGTTACTTTTCGTTCTTCTATCCGACCTGTAAATGTGCCATGATTCAGATAATGTATCCAAAAGTGATAACCGGGTACAGAAATCCAATAAAATCCGGCAAGCAGAAACACTGTAATCGCATATCTCCATCCTTTTTTAGAATATCGGTAAACAATAAAAGAACAACACAATGCTATCAAGTGAATAAAGAATTCCAATAACGAAACTTTGGTACTTTCAAAGCTAAAAATATGCAAGGGGAGTGTAAAAAGAAACATTCCCGCCATTGCTACCAAAAGGATTTTAATTTCATTTCTTTTAGATAAGAAATACCAAAGCAAGAAATAGGATATTATAGCTCCAGCAAAGGAAGACATACAAAATCCTTCAAAAGGACCTAAATCCCAATAACCTCCACGCATCGGGATTTCAAACAAATCCAATAATAGAAATACAAGAAAGCAATATCGAAGTTTTAGCATAATAAAATTATTTATTCAGGGAATCAAAATATTTATCGTCTCTCTATTAGGTTTTCATCTTCTAATATTGCTTTCAAACGATAATAACGTTCCAATTTGCGATGTAACAAATCAACATCATCTATTTCGTTACCACACTCTACGTAAATGTTTTGTTCTTTCAGTGGTGGAGTAATTGTCTTCACATCTGCAAATGTCACCTCCAATTCATCACCGACGGATAGCTTTCCTCCTTTCCATACCCAAGATTCACCTGTAACCTTTTGTTTGCCAAAAACATTCCAATTTGCATCACTGTGCCAAGTTATATTGATTGTCACCACTACTCCTTCATTTGGAATAGCAATATTACAAGTCTTATTCTTCCATGTTGTACTACGTATTACAAATCCTTTCATACCTCATTCTTCTATATCATTCCTTTTTCTTGAAGTTCTTTTTTTAATCGATAATATTCCTCTAGAATTTTTCTTGTTTCTTTCTTTTTTATTTTTTCAGGTATGCTAACTTGATCAGTTTCTATAAGGCGTACAATGACTTTATCACTATTTTGTACAGTTTTTCCACCCCAATCAAAAGAATAACTTTCACTACTCCCGCATATATTTATTCCATCCATCTCTGAATTGAATCCATAATTTAAACAGATACTTGTAACTCCATTTTCTGAAGCAACAATCATTTTGTTACCATTTATATTTACTTCAAATCCTAACATATTATTTTCTATTTTTCATTACTAAGTGTAAGTCTGTTTTAGCAATAATTACATAAAACAAATAAGTCTCCCCAATTACCCTTAGAGTCTGTTTAATTTTTTCTCAATATTTTTTTTTTAAGAATTGTGTTCAAGAACGTTTTTCCTATTTTTTAGAGAAACGTAACGGATTACGTGATAAAGAAAAATGGAAGAATGCGTCGGTGAAAGTCAAACAAATCAAACAAAAAAATTAATTATATAAATTTAAACAGGCTCAATTTAGTTGCAATTTTATTTTATAGAATAGAATCAAAATATATGAGAAATGACTTATTTCGATTCTATTCTATATTTTTTCAATATAATATACTACAAACTTACCAAATTTACAGTAAACTATTTACAATCCCAATACCCATCACTAATACATTCATGTAAGCAATCCGCACATTTAGAAATCCCCCAAGTAGAACCTGAATGAGGCTTACTTAATTCTGGGTCTTCCATGCATTGGGTATACTTTTCTGCACAATACTTACGTTTCTCCAATTCTTCATTTGTCGTATCTTCATCTTTACAAGTTATAACTTCATACATTACCGTACCTGCAACAACAACAGTCACTACAGAAGCAACAATCTCACCAAAAGGTGTTGGTTCTCCGACTGCAATAGTCCACACAGTCGTCAAAAAAGATTGGCATCCAAACGGAACATCAATTACCCCACCTTCCACTGCGCGAGTTTTAACTTGCACCGATTGAAAGTCATTATAATCATGCGGAGTTCTTAACATCAAACCTTCAGTTTTCATCTCTGAAATTGTCTGCACACTAAAATATAAGACAGAAATTATATTTAATAATCTCTCCTGTTCTATTTCAGGAACATGCAAACATATGTCTTCTTTTAGAACAACTAAACGTTTTAATAAATCATCATATGAAGAACTTTCTTTACATTCATTAATAATTTTATTTATGAAATCTATCTGAATTGCAGTTAACATTTGATACTTTTCTGCAAAATCAGAAGCACTCATTTGTAGTAGAAATTTCGTTTGTGCAGAACGAGTCTGATTTGTTTTAGGATTTGCAGCACACCAGTCCGAATAGAAACGTTCACGAAAATCCACAGAATCAGGTATTTCTGAATAATCTATACCTCTCTCTACCATATTTGTCACTGTTGCTCTTATTTCTGCAGCAATAGCTCTACCGTAAGCTTCTATTTCTATAGGAAGCCTCATTTCAACTTGTTTTCCTCTGTCTTTAATAATAAACATTTCATCTACAAAATCATCTTGTGAACATCCTTGTGTCAAGAGTACCACTAAAGACACTAAAAAAAATAATCTCTTCATAATAGTTTATAATTTATTTAGTTACATTATATTGGCCAATATTTTCACATATAATATAGGAATATTTATTGCATTAGAAGTAATAAATACATCACGAATAATTTCACCTTGCTGCTCTGTTTTGAAAGTAATATGTACCTTAGCTGAATCTTTTGAAGAAATATTAAAATCATCAGTTCCATCAAGTTTTAAGCAAGTACAACTTTTAAATATTTTATACACTTTCAATGGAAGTTTCCCATCATTATATATAGTGATATCAAAAGGAATAGTTTCACCTACTTTATGATTAGACAATGTTATTACTTCCTCACGAACTCGGATATTAGGCTCATTACTTATATCAAACTTGGGATTTATAGTTTTCTTTGCTTTAATAAATTCATCTTTATACAAACTTAAAAAATAAGGGGTTTCCAATTTAATCATATTTTCTGCCATTAATTTAGCATTAATTGTATCATTATTTATCATATTACCCAAAATTCCTAAATAGTAAGGATATGGATATTTTAATGAATCTAATATAGAATCATTTAATTCTGTAAATATTCCTTGCTCTAAATCTATATTGCACTTCAAAATCTGATCAAATAATGGAATAATCTGTTCTTTCTTTTTGTTAAAACGATTAACATAATGAAATTCCGTTTTTTCCTCCTTTAATAAAGCATTTTTAGTATATAAAAAAGATTCTTTTGTAGCACCCGGAATTAAATCAATAAGCGTACCATTAGACGAAAAAACGCATGTTAAAGGCAAAGAAATTGGACATAACCATTTTACATACCATTCAGCTATTGGAGCATTAACATCAACTATATTATAAATAGCGTTCTCTAATGGAAGGACATTTTCCAATTTTTGCCTATATTGGTTAGACGACTTCTGAGTAGAGTCTAATAATATTACACAATAATTCCATCTATGTTGACTCGCTATAGCGTGAGTATTTTCAATGCTTTGATTATAATAAATATTTTGTTCTTTATTAGAGTCACAGCCCCAAGTAAATAAAATACTCAAAAAAAAGATTCTCAATAACACCAAGTTCAACTGTTTTTTAATGCATAAAACCATCATATTTGCATATAAATTAGAATATTTTAATTGTTTTCATTTTAATTCTTATTTTTCGTTTTTACTTTTCATTTGATTCTTTACAACCCACACTCGCCAACACTGCCGCTATTACCTTGGGACTAAGATCCAATGTAGTCATTGACGAAGTCAAAGCTTTAAACATTTCCGAATGCGTTTTCCCGGTGCTCGTCTTGTCTGCTTCCTCACGGCTCATTGTCTTCAGCAGTTTCTGATACTCCGCATGGACGTCTTTATACACGATATACGTCCTTGAGTTCATAACCTTTTCAACCAACGGACGTTCTTCCTTACTCACTTTCAGATGGTCTAACATCTCTTCGTGAGTCAATACCCGATTCGCCTCCGATTTGGCAACTTTACTTGAGCTGCATCCCGGCATCAGCACACTGGCACTTGTCAGCATCAATACCATTCCAAACATAAGAGCCAAGCTCTTTCCTCTTTTTTTGTGCATAAATGAATCATTTAAAAATTAATAATTTAGTTATTTAATATTGTGAGTCTTTCTGTTGAAGCAAAGCCACGACCTACAAACTCATAAACTTAAAAACTTACAAACTCATAAACTCATAAACAAAATCCTCTACTTCCACACCTGTTTTCCCTCTTCATACGTAAATATCCGTTCCTGATTTCCACGAGAGTGATTCATCAACAGCAGCAACGCCCCCTTCGGTACACCTTCGTAGACCAATGAATCCAGCATCGCCGTCTGCTCTCCCAACGATTTCCAGCGTTTGCCCGCACAATAGAACAGTTCGTAATCGTCCAGCGGACGGACATAATTGTCGCGGTTTGCCGGAGTATAGACAATGCGCTCTATCCGTCGGGGCGTACCGAGATCCAAGCCTGCCCAACCACCTTCCGGCTCTATATAGTCGAACGAAGTCTCCGTGCTGCCATCGAACACATTGGGGTATTCGTGCGAACCGTCTTTCTGGTAGCAGCCGGGCGTGCCGATGGGAGTTCCCCTCAAAGGCAACAGCCCTTCCGCTGCATAAAACTCCACCTCTGCCACGCAGCTATGCGACTTCTTGGGTCCCATATAGCGCACATAGCGATAGGGACGGGAGGGAGCTGCAAGGCGTACCTCCGTGCGAAGCCGTTCGGGCTTCACCGCAATGGTGTGGAGCACCTCTTTCCGGCGGAAGTCAGGGTCATTGCTCCCTTCAAATACTCCGCCCACCATGCGCTTCTGGAATGTCTCGTCGTTGTGCAAAGGATACTTGGCATACAGGACAACCCGTTCCGCGCTGTCGGACGGAGTAAAGAAAGAGAATCTATTGGAAACACGAATTTCAAACGGGTCAGTCCAGAAACGGAGGCGTCCCTTTTCGTAGGTAGCCACCCGCATCACGTTGCCGGTCTGTATGTCGGGGAAAGCCATCCGGCGGCGGTCGAACACCGTCCATGCCACCGGCTCCCAGTCCATGCGGGTACTGGCGCAGAGGTAGGCGATGCGCGAACGGGGCTCACCGGGATAAAGGGCATCCGTCGGGACTACCATCTCCTTTTTATAATAGTCGGTATAGAGTGCCGTAACGTCCTGCAGGTGCGGGTCGGCAAAGATGCCCGTTGCCACGCTGTCCAGCCGTTGCATCTCCTCCTGCATCCGGCGGTTGACACCGAACGTGGTGCGGTAGACTTTGGTTTTGGCAAGCTTGTAGGGATTGCCTGCTCCCGCCTGCTTCAGCCGTTCGGGATACTCCGAAGTGTATAGCGCCCCGTATTTGTCGGTAAACGCCAGCCACTGGTGACCACCGTTGCCGCCGCCATGAAGCGGCAGGAAGTCGACGGCACAGGGAATGCCCAACGCACGGCATACATACACTACATAGTCGGACAATTCGCGGCAACTGCCGGAACGGGCGGCAAGCGCCACCCGAGGTCCCACATGGGGCAATTCGTCGCCCGGTCCGGTAGTGGTGAAGAAACGGGATTCCCTCCGAAGGGTGTCTATCAGGATGCGTGCCGCCGCAGCCGGATCTTCGTTACCGGACACGGAATCCAACCGAAAAGTATTGAGCTTGGGGTTATACTTCCGGTAGATTTCTTCGCGCCAGTCGGCAAGCGTCTCGTTGCCGATGCGGTGAGGAAGGATGTATTCGCAGAAGTCGGCAAAGGAGACATTCTTGCCCCACGGCTGCTCACGCCACACCTTAAACGCCCATTCGATGTTGCGGCAGAGGTAGGCGGAATCCACCGTCTCGATGTCGCAATAGCGTTCCAGCTTTGCCAACGAGAACTCCCCGTAGCGTCCCTTGATTTCGTTGAGCAACTGTTGGGGCGTCATTCCCTGTCGGCGTGCCTCTTGCAAGCGCTCAAAATAAGAGAGGTAGTGGTCGAGCAACTCTCCTTTATAATAGGTGTACGATGGCATATTCTCTATCAGAAAACAGGCGGCACGGTATTTCAGGCTGTCTGCCGGATGCAACCGATAGCGGCGAAGCACCTTTTCAAGCTCCGTCCGGTTCTCTCCGGCACGACGGAGCGCCACTTCCAAGTAGGAGGAATCGGCAATTTTATCTTGCTTAGGTGAACAAGCCACAACAAACAAGAGAAACAACCAAATCCATGTAAAATGAAACAATATTTTACTGGTATTTTTCATGAACTAAAGATAAAAGTGATCCTCAAAATGTGGATATGCAATCAAAAACACCCTGTCATCCTAAACAAAGCGAAGTATGACACACATGCCAAGATTCTTCACGTTGAGAATGGCAGGATGTTAATTTAGAAAACTCCTTGTTACTATATTATTTAAAACCGACAGTAACGATAGCACCATTACCTGCATGTTTTCTTGCATCAACAGAAATCTGTTTTCCAGCTTGAACACTAACTTCTTTAGAGGCTTCAGTATACATAAACCCCGACAGAGTAACAGAAATATCTCCACTGAGCACTACGCTCCAGGCTGGCGAAGTACCACGTGCTATCACTGTCAATTTATTACTTGCCGGAGTAAACTTTGCAGAACCATCTGATACATTATATCCCATAGTTATAGTAGGATAACTGGTTGAACCCTCTGAACGAGTTTTAATACTTCGGACACTAAAATCAGATATTCCCACTGATGATGAAGGTTCCAATACAACGGTAGGTATTCCTTTCTCTTCTGACTCGTCAAGGCTCTGATTAACCATGTCAATATCAGAGATGAGAGTATTATAAAACTCTTTAGAAATTCCCAGCTTCAATGCTTCGCTACTAGACAAATCAAGTATATATCTTCTATCTTTGACCTGCAAATAGGGAAGTATTTTCTCATTTGCCGCTTGAATATCGTCTAACATTCCATCAGACTCAACCTGTTGTTCCTGAGAACATGCCATGAACAAAGGCAATATTAAACACAAACCTAATAACTGTTTCATTTTTTATTCTCCTTCTTTTTCTTATAAAATTCTTGTGGGTCGGATAACGAAAACTGTGTTACGCCATCTTCTATCGCCTCCCGAATCCCCTGATTAACATTTGAAATGCACTCTTCCAGCTCTTGAAAACCTCTTTCGGAAATACCCTTCTGGAGTGCTTCCTCTTTTGAAAGAGTAAATACATACGTGCTGTCAACCAACTTTAAGTACTTGTAAAGGGTGTCAGCCTCGCTTTGAGAATATTGATAAGGTGTAACAGATACATCTTCCTGTTGATTGCTTGCGCATCCACCAATAATCAGTGACAAAAAAATAATCCAGTTTTTCATTGTACCTCCTTTTATTTAAATATGATTATAAACAGCATTCTTTTGATGTACGTCAAAGATAAAGAAGAAAAAATCATTCCACAAGCAGGTATGACAGATTATTTTTCGTATCTTACTAATTATCAGACGTGTGACAAGGTGTGACAATTGTAAATACCTCTAAATTGTCACACTTGTCACAGCGTATTATACCCAATTCTGACCGAAAAAATATATAAACATGGTTTTTGAGTTTGTAAGTTTGCAAGTTCATAAGTTATCGTTTTACCTTAACTCAAAAACTTATAAACTCAAAAGTATTCCCGCTGTTCTCTGTCTTTATTGCCAGCGATAGAAAGATTATTCATTTTGCCTCTAATCCTTTTTCCGTATCACTTAAGTAATCCTTTCGTATCACATAAGTGTTACGAAAGGTCAACCTAAGTGATACGAAAGGTTGACTATTGTGATACGAAAGAAAAATGCAAAAGAAAATCGATAAACATCGTAAAACAGAGAAATAATACAGCATCACACAAGACATAAAATCAGAAACTATTCAAACAATCTATTCGCTCTTTTCATTTATTTTTTATTAATTTGCGCTACATTGAAAACAAATAAAAACAAAATGAAACAAACACACTTGAAGGCAGGCATTGCCTGCGCATTGGGCATACTGCTGGGCATCTACAGCTGCCAAAACAATTCTTTCTACGACATGACGGAAGAGAACATGCTGCAACACGGAAACGTTGTTGCCCGGAATGCAGGATTAAGAGCATACTCGCCGGTAGACTCCATCCTTGCATCGGACGAAATATGGGAATTTAAGGAAGCCGGCGACCGGTTGGCAGAAAAATTTGATGCCTATGTGGCTACTTTAAGCGAAGAAGCTTACAATGAAATGGTGGCACACATGGAGGATGATGACTACATGGCAGCCCTCTTCGAAAAAGCGGATGTGGCAAAAGAGGGAGAAGCCGTGGACAAAGCACTGGAAAAGCTGTATGCCAACACCGGATACCTCAGACTTAGCAAAGCGGAGCAGACGGAACTGTTTGAACAACTGGCAAGAAGCAACACCGCTATCCGGACTTCACCACTGAAAACACGGACAGAAAACGAAGCTGCCTGCCGGACAAAAAGAGATGAAGCATACGCAGAGGCGGATAGGGAATATTATCAGGAACTGGAGGATTGTAAACGTTATACATTTAATTACGAAAATTGTAAAAACAAAGCTACAGCAAGAAAAAATAAAAAATACAAAGACGCTAACGACGAGTATGAAGCATGTTTAAAAGCTGGCAAATAAAAACAGGATTCTACATTATTTTATACAACCTTGTCTGCTGGATAGAGATAATTCTTTGCAATTTATACATTTCAGGGACAGATGGCTTTTATATGAATTTGCTCATCGAGTTTGTTGACTTACTTTCGTGGATAGTCACGATAGTAGGTGCTATCCGTTCCATGCCTCCCAATCCATACTCAAGCGTAAGGGTATTCTACTACATGGCAGGATTTGGAGGGATGTTGGGAACGATGCACTGGTTGTGGAACTTATTGGACTTCTAATGCAACGAACGTAGGAATTGCTCCAGTTTGCCTCCCACATTGTCCAACTTGATGCCTGTTTTTTTGGCAATTCTCGACTTTGCTTTTCGGTAAGTTTCGTCGGAAAGAGCTAAAATTTTCTGAATTTCGGCCGATGTTTTGCCGTGCCGAATCAGAAAACAGATCAGAATCTCGCGGGAAGTCAACGAACGGTTCACATTTCCTTCAAGCCAATTGGAGAGAGGTTGGTCTATCGTGCAACAATGCTTTGCCAAGGGAGTTTCAAGGCTGGCGAGTTCCGACGAAATTTTATGTCCGTCCATCATGTTGCCAAATACGAAGTCAAGCTGTTCCGGTAACACCTCCACAGAATCCTTTTCTGTTTTGCCACACTCCAACGGACACTTTTGTCTCCCAGTCTTCATCACCCTCCGGATGCTGACAAAAAGGATGCTTCCGCAGACAGCTACGGCCAACAGGCGCAACAGCACCTCGTCCATTTCCGGTTCTACCTGCCCGGCTGCATCGGGAAGCGGAACAGGAGAAAAGTCACATGCCACAATCCATATCAATGCAGCCACCACCTGCAGATTAATGAGACGTCCCATCAGCAAAGGGGTATCCGACTCACGATAAGTCCAGCACAAAGCCATAGAAAAAAGTATAGTACGGCATACCATCGACAGAATGGAAGAGACTAAAGATTCCTGCGAAGAAGGGACAAAGACTTCGCAAACATAAATGCCGGCAAGCACCAGCACACACAAAGCGCCTCCGGCCAGACGTTGCTTCAACGTATTGGGGGAGGTAAGTCTTACTTGATCGGGAAGAGCAAACAGCTTCATTTTATCGGTACATAGTAGTTTCTGTTACAAATAAAAGAATAATCTTTGCAAATTCCAAAAAAAATAAAGGCGGGGACACCACAGATTACCCAGATTTTCACAGATTAGCGCGAATTATTTAGCCAATGAAAATTTTTTCCATCGCGCAGCCTCCGGCATCATCGGGCAGACGTAAGCAAGGCGCAGGCTGTGAGGCGTGAAAAAGCACAGACTGTCTGAGCGAAGAGAGTTTCTGAGCTTTAGCCGAACAGACAAGACGGTAGCTGGAAAGATGCAGACGGCAACCTTTCTTTTTGGTAGCTTTTTCGTTCGTTTACACGAAAGAAAAAGTACAGTAAACTCTAAATTTATTACAGACTATCCGGACATAAAGAAAGCGGATTAGCGCAGATTTCCGCAAATAAAAATATTTGCCAATAGTAATCTGCGTTAATCCGCGTAATCTGTGGTGGATTATACCTATTCGCGACTATTCGGGAATGCCGAAATTCTCAACCGTGCCGCTCCCATCGGAATCAGGGTGATTTCTTCTTTCGCTCCCTTCACGGCATCTTCTTCGGGCAGGACACCACACAAACCGCTCTCCTCAGCTTTCCATTCGGGGACAAGACGTCCAAACGCTTTCACCTCCAACGGTACACTGCCGATGGTAAAGGGAAAATTGTCGGCAGGCCACTTCTTACGGATTACTTTGAAATCTTTCAGCGGATCGGTTTTGCCCAATACCAGTGCATAATTCCACGGAGTGGTGGGATAGATTTCAGTGGTAGGCCATTTCTCAGGGTCGGCACCTTTCTGCCACTTGGAGTCCCAAATAGCAGCTGCGCGACTGTCTTTCTGCTCGTATTTTTCGCCAATCTTAAGCGAAAGTGTTAATGGTCCGTAGTCCACACTGACGCTGTTCTTGTTCACCTGCCATGTACGCATGGAGAGAGACATGGGCAACTGAAGTTCTACACGGTCACCATCTGCCCACTCACGCTCGATACGAAGATATTTCCCGGCAATGGGAGTTGTGGCTACCGACTTGCCGTTCACACTCACCTGTGCTCCCTTTGTCCACGAGGGGATACGAAGATAGAAGGGGAAGGACACCTTCCCGGCTGTAGAAACGGTAAAGGCGATGCTTTCTTCAAACGGATAGTTGGTCTCTTCGTGCAGGGTGATTTCCTTGCCTTCACCCACCTTGACGGTTGCTTTGCATGCCGCATAGATTGCCGTAGCGATACCATTATCAGGAGTGGCCAACACCAAGTGCTCGGAGAAATAAGGCCATCCCTGTGCATGATTGTGCTGACAGCAACGGCTGCTGAAAGGGTTCATTGCAAGGAAAGGGCCATTGTTGTCGATACCCGGATGGTGGTTTTTAGAGTCACTTACCGTATGGTTGGGACAGGTGATGTAGCGCAATGCCTTGAAGTCGGGCATCACGGCTGCAGGATAGGAGTTGAATGCCACCTCCTCGCAATGTTCTGCCCACATCGGGTCGCCGGTCAGGCACAACATGATCTCGTCGGATGCCATCTGCTCTACCAGTCCACAGGTTTCCACTCCCTGACGGGGATCGATGAATCCCATGCGGGCATTCTCGTCAGCACCGAACATACCACCCGGCACCTGTCCGAAGGTACGGCGGATCAGGCGGTGCACATTGTACGAAGCTTTCAGCATGGCAGAATCGCCGGTCAGCATATAGTAAGTGGCCGGTTCGCGAAAACACTGGGCAATGTTGACATTATGCCAGTTGGGCAACGACGAAGGACGTGTCCAGTCTGCCGTATTGCGGTGAATCTTCTCGGCAAGCTCCAGCAGGAAGGGTTCGCCCGTCCGGTTGTAAAGCCAATATACACTATAGATATTGTCGCCTCCACGGCTGTTCTCCCAATAATCTTTCAGAAACTGATCGTCGGGGACGGTCAGCTGCCATTTGAAGTAGGCAGTCATCAGATCGATGACGCGCGGATCGTTGGAATATTCGTAATACGACTGCAAACACCAGAGCATGATCATCTGTGCCCACAGCTCTCGACGCCCGTTGCGCTCGTTGACCGGACCGAAATAGCCGTCGGGCTGACGACTGGCAAACACGCCTTCGAGCCATGTCTTGGTCTCGGCTATCATTTGCGAATCGTTCAGTATATAGGCAAGGTTTCCATATCCCTTCAGCCAATAGGGGACTTCCTCCCAGCCATGATCGCCACCATTGGTGAGCCACGCATTATTTTCCTTTTCCAGCCATGCGCTGATTTCGCCCAGATGTCCGGTCAGTCCGTCGCGCTGAAGCTCCAGATAACGCTTTACCCACCCTTCGGGCTGTATGCTCCCTACAGGCAGCTTGATAAAGTTCAAAGGCTGAAGCGGAGCACGATAGCTCACATAATTCACATTGGTTGACTGTGTGTCGGGGCGGTCGACTACGGTAACAGTCCCGTCCGACGTGCCGGAGCTACACGATGTAGCCAGCATGCCTGCCGCAATCCATGTGCCCATCAATTGCAATTTGGTCTTTAGTTTCATTTCGATTAGTATTAAGCTTATGAGTTTTAAGTTTTTAGGTTATTGCGGAACAGCGGCTTAAAGACAGACCGATTATTAATATTCGAACAACAGTTCACCACCTTTCAGCAATTCCAGATGAGAAATCTGGAAACCGTCCAGCAAGTTACCGTTGAAACGGATTGCCTTGATCGGGTCTGTATTCTTCGCTCTGCCAGAGGTACGAATCTTCAGTTTCTTTCCATTGCTCAGCGACAGAGTGATCCGATCGAACAAAGGAGAAGTAAGCTCGTAACTGTCACTCCCCACCAGCAACGGATAGAATCCCATAGCTCCGAAAAGATACCACGCACTCATCGTACCGTCGTCCTCATCCATTTCGGGACTGTACCCCACCGGATCGTTCTTAAATGCCCTGCCTACATAGGGTTCACGAAACTCAGAATTCCCTCCATAACGGTGTATCATAGGCTCGGTCATCAGACTGCGCACTATTTGCTGAGTTTTTTCCGGTGCTCCCAATCGATTGAACAGATAAGGGACATGAATGTCGGGTTCGTTGCCCTGATTGTAGAGATGGTGGTCGAAGAAATAGGTAAGCTGTTCGAGCAATGCCTCTTTCCCTACCCATCCGATCATCCGGTCGATGTATTGGGGAGCCGCCCAACGGTATTGCCAGCGGGTTCCCTGATAGAGTCCGTTGTTTTTCATCACCTCGAACGCAGGGGTGACATTCATAAACTCTTTCTTCCACGTCTCTTCGAACAGTGTGAGCGACTGCCGGCGATACTCCTCGGCATCTTTCTTCTCGCCGATAATCTCGGCAATCTGTGCCATTGCCCATAAATCGTAGACAGACTCCATCCGTTGGTCGGGCGAGCGCATGGGAAGATTTGCCATTTCTTTCTTCATACCCTCGTATCCCTTGTGGAAATCGAGGTCGGTAATGCCTTTCCGATAAGCATCCAGCAACAGAATAACAGCATGTTCGGTACGTACGGTGGGAGTAGATTCAAACCCGGTCGACCAGTTCTCTTTGCCAGTAACATACAGATGGATGAGTGAAGTTGCCATGTCGCGCATTTTCTCCGGTTCTATCAGTACCAGCAGGGGGAATTTGGTACGGAACGTATCCCACAACGACCAGTTGCTATAATAGCGGAAACCGTCGGCTACATACTGCTTTCCGTCGGTTCCTAAAAATGTTCCGTCAGCCGAGGTTACATCCACCGGGCTCAGGCAGGCACGGTAGAGCGAAGTGTAGAAAATTGCACGGTCGTCATTGCCTCCTTCCACTGTCACTATTCCCAGCTGTTTTTTCCATGCCTTGTCGGCCTGCTTGCGTATGGACGCAAAGCTGTTTTTCGAATATCGCTGATACTCTTTCTCGGCAAGTTCCGCACTCAGTGCCGATAGTACAATGCGCACTTCTACAGAAGAGGGTTCTCCACCGAAGCGGAGACATGCTTTCTCTTCCGTCTGTTTCTGCAAGTCGAAAGGCTGGTTTGCATGCATCGAAAAATAAAGTTTATAACGCCCGTGTCCACATACATTTTTAGCCTGAACATACCCCTCGATATGAGTATCGGATACTTGTCGGAAACTGCAGGTTGCTACATCTTCGAACGTAGAAGCGAAATCAACCCAAAGAGACGAAGAGTTTCCGTCGGGAAATGTATACCGCTCTACAGCCACCGCATTGGTAGCAGTCAGTTCAGCTTTTATTCCATTGGTAAAAGAAACAGCATAATAGCCGGGAACAGCCTGTTCCGTTGTCTTATCAATATGCAGCTCTTCTTCGGGCGGAACAGGACGGATGCGAAGATTACCTCCACCACCACTACATCCCACTCCCGAAAGACGGTTGACAGAAATTCCGGAAATTTTCGTCACCGCATAGTTATATCCTGCATGTGTACGCGGATCACTGTCGGGACAGACACAAACCATTCCGAAAGGGACTGTGGCTCCCGGAGCCGTCTGGCCGTTGTCGCCAGATGTACCGATGAAGAGATTGACATACTTGGTATTCTGTGCCGTTGCCACAAAACAACAGGCAAACAAGAATAGCAGCATGCAGACTTTATTTTTTTTCATATCAATTTTATTATTACATAAAAAGACATGCCCATCATCAACCGTCAATATGTCAATGATGGGCAAGTCAGTATCATAGCGTCTGTATTATATCAACCACTTTTATTTGGCTACAGAGAATTTGAAGATACATTCGCTTGTATATTTCTCTCCCGGACGCAACACTGCTGACGGCCATTCGGGTTTGTTCGGAGTATCCGGATATTTCTGAGTTTCCAGACATACAGAAGCACGTTTGTTGTAAACAATGCCTTTCTTTCCTGTCACTGTACCGTCGAGGAAGTTACCTGCATATACCTGTACACCCGGTTCGCTTGTATACAAATCCATAACAATGCCTGTTTTCGGAGACATCAGAGAAGCAGCTTTCTTAGTAATGTCGCCTTTAGCATTCAGTACCCAGTTATGGTCGTATCCCTTACCGTTCTTCAATTGTTCGAAATCAAAATTGTCGATACGTTGACCTACCGGAGTCGGAGTACGGAAGTCCATCGGAGTGCCTTCAACCGGAGCAATTTCGCCGGTAGTCATGAATGTGCTGTCTACCGGAGTATAATAATCGGCATCCACCATCAATACGTGGTCTGCATTGCTTGCAGCATCACCATCAAGATTGAAGTAAGAGTGGTTAGTCAGATTAATCACTGTCGGTTTGTCTGTTTCTGCCTCGTATTTCAGATCAATAGCATTATCATCAGTCAATTCCATTGTAATCTTGCAGTTCAGATTTCCAGGGAAACCTTCTTCTCCATCTGCTGACAGATAAGAGAGTTCCAATTTCTGAGGAGTCAGAAGCTTAGCATCAAACACACGATATTGGAAACCTTTCAAACCACCGTGCAGACAGTGTCCATAGTTGTTCTGAGGCAATTGATATTCTACACCATCCAAAGTAAACTTACCTTGTCCGATACGGTTGGCATAGCGTCCGATGCTTGCACCGAAATCAGACGGTACAGAAATGTAGTCCTGAATAGAATCGAATCCCAGCACAACGTCACGCATCTGACCGTCCTTATCAGGTACCATCACAGAAACAATACGTCCTCCGAAGTTTGTGATGCATACTTCCATGTTGTTTTTGTTACGCAAAACGAACAAATCGGTTTTCTTACCATCCACTTCTGTCTGGAACTTACTTTTCAACAAACCGGAATCCGTAGCTTTTTCTTCGGCTTTCGGTGTACAAGCTGCCATCAACAGGGCGGCAGCAGCCCATGCACATACTTTTTTCATAATTCGTTAATAAATAATATTATATGAATGGATTGGGAGCTTGTATCCAAATATTTCATACACACTCTTCAACAAGCTTCCCATACTTTCAGCATTTATTTCTTGCCGGTCATTTTTCCTTCAAGCATTTTGATAAAATAGCCTCCAACTACAGAACGTGCCTGGAAACCACGTTGATTAGGTTCGTTGGTAAATACCCAGTCAGACATAGGTACACGATTGGGAGTCTCATTCATAAACAAATATACAGGAGTAATGAACTTCTCAAAGGTCGTCTGATCATTGGCCAATGTTGCTGTCCACATAATCCAGTCGGTCTTTGTATAGGTTTCACGATTATCCAATGGAAGCCCATATTTATTTTGTTTGGTCAGATAATAAGCAATCTCCGTTTCTGCAATCTGTTTTGGGAAAATCTGCAGATCCATCAACTTATCCCATACAAGATTGTATTTCTGGCTCCAAGTACCGGGCTTATCAAATGTCAGACGATAATGGTCACCGTCGTTAGCCATTTTTTCCCATTCAGCAGCCATCTCTTTCGCTTTCTGTGTATATTTCTCTGCAATGTCTTTCTTGCCTAACTTATCAGCCAAATATCCGTAAGAAGCAACACCTAAAATTGCCTTAACAGAAAGATTGGCATTGTGAGCGAAGTGTCCGGCAAAGTCATCCGTACAAAGCTGATTCTCCGGGTCCAAACCATATTCTACCAGATAATCAGTCCAAGTTGTCAATACATCCCAATGTTTCTGTGCATAATCAGCATTACCCTCCATTGCAGCGATTGCTGCAGTCAGTACCAGCATATTTCCTGATTCTTCCACAGGCATATCTCCTCCGTATGTCTGTCCGTTTGCCAATGGATAAGTACCGACATCATGCGCTGCAAAGGGTTTTGTCCATTTACCACTTTCGCTGTAATAGAATATATGATTGAGCAATCCTTTTGCCAATTCCGGATTATACAGCAAGAAAAGAGGTGCAGAAGGATATGTGACATCTACAGTCCCAATAGACCCATTACTGAAGTTTTCTTTTGAAAGGAACAATAAATCACCATTCGGAGCTTCCACCAGTTTGTGTGCTGCGATTGCCTGACGATAAGCCAATGCACAAAGTTCAGCATACTGACGACCACCGGCAACAGTTGCCTCATCCATCAGTTTCTTATCAAATGCGGCGCATTCTCTCATCAGTTTCTTATATTCCTTTTCTGCCTTCTGGAATTGCCCTACAACTGTTTCATCACCTGTACGATTCCAATACGGACGCAGATTCTCTCCAAAATATTGAATAGAATAAATATCATCATATCCAAGCAAAAGATGTCCCTCAGCCTTGCTTGTCTGTCCTAATGAACGTGCCAACGCCAGTTTATCATAGCCATTGGTTGAAGTTGCCGCCAACTTACCGCCAATAAAGCTCTTACGAAGCTCTTTGCCGTCACCTATTGCAGAGGTTGTGTTTTCTGCAGCTGTTACCATGTAGAAATGTCCCCAATCGATACGTACATCATCGCCTTTCTTCTTCAGTATTCCCTGAGATTTGCTTCCGGTACGCATAAATAACAAATCACCTTCTGTAAAGCTATCTGCATCTGATTCTTGGTGAGGCTGGTCAATAGCCCATTGCGGAGAAGCCTCAAAATAGAGTTCTATTTCATGATCTTTTCCATCGTTTGATGCTACCTGATAAGTTAAATAGTTTACGGGACGAGACATCAGATCGAGGTCATCCATAAACATTGGAGCAGTAAATGTCAGATTCAAATCTACAGGTCCACAAGTGAATGCATAATATGTTTGCATAGCCTGTACATCAGCAGAAGTCTGTTGTGCTGTTTGTCCGAAATAACGACTGTCATCCAGTTCTACCAACAAGCCAAAATCCAACAATCCATTTGCTCCCCGGTTATGACAATAGGCAGCAATCAGGTTATCACCTTTCTTCAAAGACGCTACAGCCTCCTCCGACAATTTCACCTGTACATGTTTTTTGCAAGCATTGCCTGTATCAACGACCTTAATGCCATTTACATAAATCACAACATCATCGTCGTGCGAATATTCCAGATAGACATTCTTGCCATTCAAATCTTCTTCGATATTGACTGTACGCCGTACCCAGATAAAATCTTCGCTCCATTGACTTTCAGCTACCGGTTCATTTTCCTTTGTACCAAAAGCACCTTTACCGTCTTTCCAGGCCTTATCGTCAAAATCCACATTCTGCCATCCTTCAGCCGGTTGCTGAAGTACATACTTAGCATCCCAAGCTCCCCCTTGTTCCGAAGTTGATACCAAAGGACGCAGTTCCAATTCTTCCATTCCCAAGAAACGATAAATCTGTCCATCCACTTTAGCCACACCAATCAACGGGAAATCTTTTCCAGTCCAATGTTTGACCGAGCCGTCATACAGGTTATCTGTAAAAGACCATGCACTGGTATACGGGTCAATTGTTACAAGCGGGTACGCCGGAGCACGCAGCTCACTCTTCACATGCTGTTCCATATTTTGAGACTCACAACCACAAATAACAGTTGCAGCTCCCATCAACAGCATTTTCAATTGTTGTTTCATAAATGTTTTCTTAAGCAATTATTATGTTTGTTCATTTTACCATTCGATACGCACATTCACTCCATCCGGATTATTCTCGAAACGCAGCAATATGGTTCGCGAGCGTTCATCCCATTCAGGCTGTACATTCATTCCATTAACTTCAACTCTCACAGGTTTAGCCGGGAGCAAAACTCTTGACACATTTGTTGTATGCAAAGGGCTTTTGGCTACAAATGAATAGCATTTCTTTGTCTGCCTTTCATCATAGATACGAGAAGCTCCACAAAGTACTTTTGCCTTCTTTTTACTTTTTACCTTTTCTACATTATAAAGATATCCCTGTTCACCGGGAAATATTCTTTTCTGAGTAAGAACAGGCAGGTCTTTATCAAATAAATCTATAAAAAGTCCAGACAATGTCAATGGCGCATCAGATACGCTCTCATCCAAGACCGAAGCAACCAAATAAGGCCCGCGTTCGACTACAAAATTATTCTTATACTCAATATCTTTCTTTGTCCGATGTGTATATGCAGAAGCTACTGTTTCTATGTATTTTTTATCATTATCAGCCTGCAACACAAAGTGTTTAGGATCTTCGCGTATGACAATAACCTTCCCTTTGCCGCAACGATAGGTTCCATCCTCCGGTTTGCGTTGCATTCCCATCTGTTCAAACAGGTGTTCAGAGGGTGCATCATACTGATTACCTTCTGTATTCCACCACTCAAGAACAGTTTGATAAGGATCGATGTCTTCTCCACAATAAATCAGCACTCCTCCCTTTTTTACCCAGTCTGCAAGATAAGTATGGTACTCTGGCTTCATTGGTTTCATATTCGAATATGACATTACAAGTACCTGCAGATCATTGAATGTCTCCTTGAAAGGAGTATTTTCCATATGAACCAGTTCCACCGGTATGCCACGTTTTAGCAAAGGAAGTGTCTGTCCGTAAAAACTAGAGAACTGTGGATCGTCATATCCATTATGATTCGGGAAACGTTGAAACATCATAGAATTTGCCATTAAAACACCAATACCATGAGTTCCACTGATTCTCTCGTCAGAAGTACGAATATCATTCAAAGAATTTATCATGACTTGCATCTGGGTTGAATAATCTCGGGAAATACGTTCTTTACGATTCGTGCCCGACACCTCATACAACCCCTGATAGATACGGTCTGGCCATGGCATTACTTCATAAGTGTCTACATCTGGATACATCAGTTGTGCAGCAAAAGTTGCCTGATAATTTCGCTTATAGTCCTGCCAGTCTCGTGCGCGATCTTCTATCGGATCAGTCAGAAAATAGGTACGTCTGTTTAAAGGAGCCGTCATAGATTTCATGCAGCCATACTCAAGAAAAGCATTCTCAAAGACTCTCTCCTTCTTAACACCGTTATAATAATTAGGCTCTCTGGATGTGCCAGTCCATACTTGAGCAATATATCCATCTACACAATCCAATGAGGCCAGACTAGCTTCAGGGCTTACAATCTGCCAAGCCGTATAATTGATCAGTGAATGAGTCGGGACATAACATTTAATATCCAATCCCTTTGATTTCCCATATTCCTTTGCAAAAGAGAATATTTTATCCAATGCATTATAGTACAAATGGTATTTCAGTTTATTGGATAAATAAGTATTTTCAGGTGACTCATGCTGAGGTCTCCACGGGAAACGATAATAGTTCTGCCACTCCTTCTTGAAAGCATCGCTATATCCGGCACGCATCCAAAATTCCGGTTCCTCCAGATAAATGGAAGTAATACCGGCATCAATCACACGTTTGATCTGTGTCTCCTGCATATAACGGATAAAGCTTTCTGTAGGGACAATATAAGGAATCATATAGCCATGAGCTATTTCATTCCCATCACGATCACGCTGTCCCTCTTCCAGATGGGTATCGATGCCATCCCATTTTCCTAAGAAATAATCCTGATATTCACCCCATGCCACTCCGGTCATAAACTGAACCAGATAACCTCTGTTACGCCATGTCTGGACTCTTTGTTCGAAAGACATACCGGGTCTGTCTACAGTACCATATACCATTGTCGCATCTGCACGAACATCAGTTTCCGGTTTCCAAGGTTCGGATGTCTGGAATGAAGTCTTCGCGTCTTGCTTCTCCAATTTTTGAGCAAACGATGTGTGGCATCCACACAACAGTATACTCAACGCAAATAACAAGTGTTTATTATTCATGGCCTAACATTGAGTTAAAAATATAATGCTTATTTTTTGGCTGGGAACAAAAGCATCAACGCTGGTATACCCGACGCAGAATAGCTATCTACTTCAGCGTTCTGCGAAAGTGGTTTATAATATTCTCCACCACAAATATTACGGACTTTATCTCTATTCTTCCAACCTGTTTCGATCGTATGTTTCAAAAAAGGAAGATATTGCTTTTGTCCACAATCATAAACAAGCATGGCCATATATTGCGCAAAAATGGCAGTATATATTCCTTGTTCAATGCCGTCTTCAAAAGGCAGCACACCGTATTTGGCAGACATCTCATTTACTGTATAATCCGCCGCCAATATAGCATTGTCCAAATAATACTGCTCACCTGTTGCTTTATAAAGCAATATCGAAGCACCTATAAAAGTAGCCTGATTATATACATGAGCTATCCAAGCTGGTTCTCCACTTCCATGACGGCTATCTGCTATACGTCCAGTCTTCTTATCCAGCAGATTCTCTACACCCCATTCATAAATTTCCTTTCCCCTCTGTAAATATTGTAGTCTCGACAGATGCTCTGGTGCCTTCCCTACAGCCTCTTTTCTGTCTGCCGGGACATTATTATACAACGTCAGAGCCGCAACAGCTACCGGAAAATTAATACAAGCCATCTTTCCATCCCCAAACTTATTAGGCTTTGGATTCTGAATCGGATACCAACGCCAGAACATTCCACCATTTACAGGATCATAAGATCCCGTATCACCAACTTTCTCAGATCCATACCAAACCCTTTTAAAGCTTCTTTCTGACAATTGAAGATATTCTTCTGTTCCAAACAACTCATACGCACGTGCCAAGGAAATAGTCCACCACATAATATCATCATAAATAAACCAGCCGGTATTCTCGTTGTTATCATCAAAGTCAAAATGGGTATATTGGGCTTTATTCCCAGCAAAAATCTTTTCGCAAAGATTTTTTGCATATTCCATCTTTTCTGTATCCTTCCGCTTTTCTGCCAACTTATATGCATTCATAGCCATATCCCAATAAATGGGTTGGCACCAAATTGCAGCGGCCCCATTACCACGGTCTATAGCGCGTGGAAAAGAAGTATTGGTTTTATAAATATATTTATCCGGATCCAGAAAGGTTTTATTGAATCCATCATACGCTTCCCATATTGTTTGATAAGTATACTTTTCATTTTTTTTCTGACTACTTTCGAAGCAATAGGATTCTTCCACCATTACAAAAGCTGCGAACAACAGAGTCGATAACCAAAGGATCTTTCTTTTCATAAAATTACTTTTTCATTACAAAGATGACAAAAATAAAGAAATTTGTATCATTTCAGCACTATAAAAGAGCTAAATATCCAAAACTTTCAAATAAAAATTCTTCCAGCGTAAACAAATACATCAATATTATCACGCTGTATGGACGAATATTCATAAAATAGACCAAAACAAATATTAGAATACAGGAGCTGCCGCTTTCAGTGAAGGAGATATGCCTTTTACTGAAGGCCATCCATCTTCATCCCAGTAAATACGATCCAGCATCAAGACACGCCCAGACGGATTTTCCACACTCACGGCATGATAAAAAATCCAGTCTGCTCCTTCTTTGTCTGAAACTATTTCCGAGTTATGGCCTGTCCCAACAAACGACTTATTCTTTTGTATCAGTATTTCATGACAATTTTCAAGCATGGGCTTACCATTCTTATCAACATAAGGACCAAACAAATTCTTTGAACGGCCAACAACAGTAGTATACGTACTTTTCAGGCCTTCACAACAAGAACCTATTGAAGCAAACAAATAATAATAACCGTCACGTTTATGTATATATGTCCCTTCATAAGCAGTACCAGCTATTTGCTTCAATGGGGCTCCTTTCTTCAAAGAAAGTCCATCATTACTCAGTTCGGTTCCATAAATTCCGTGAAAGCTGCCCCAAAACAGATACTTCTTACCATTATCTTCTATATAAAATGGATCAATACAATTTTGGACATTGATTTCATTACTTCTGAAAAGCTTTCCTTTATCTATAAAAGGGCCTTCCGGTCTGTCTGCAACAGCAACACCAATACCACATGTCCACTCACCTCCCCATACTGACATTGAATAATACAGCACATATTTATTACCGATCTTATTGATATCTGGAGCCCAGATGCCTCCTTTAGGTTCAAATGTAGGACGTGTTGTTTTTGTAAAGGCAGTCCCCACATAGTCCCAATGTACAAGATCAGTAGAACGATGAATCGGAACATTTCTAATATCTTCTGTAGCATACAAATAGAAATAACCATCATCTCCTTTAATCACAGTCGGATCAGGCAAACTGTAATTAATTACAGGATTACTATATTGTACAGTTTCCTTAGATGAAGTCATCTTCGGCTGAGAAAACAGATATGCAGGACAAGCCAATGCAACTGACAAGAAAATATATTTCAGAAAAACCATATTTAAAATTTTTATTGATTTTACGTTACGGGATTTACGAATGAATTCAGCAATTCTATAACATATCTAGTTCATAATTATTAAAACACCAAAATTGAGCCGTGCACTTTTTTCTTGCAACAGCTCAATCTGGAACATATTTCTAATTCGAAAAAGTATCAATCATTCAACGAATTACATATCTTTGAATTAATTTCTTTAATCCGTTGTTCATCCACTTTTATCACCTTACGATCATAAGTCATCAATCCGTTTACTTCCATCTCAACATCGGTAGTCTGAGTATAAACAGCAGCAGAATATCCACGACGAATCAACTGATACAACTCGTCCGCATATTTCACGTATTCATCCGTCACCTCCTTAGAAGAATTAAACTTCACATATCCCCAATTATGATCGGGTTGCCATAAATGTTCCTTAATAGCCCAGCCAATACCTCCATATTCACCAAGCACGGTAACACGATCCGCTTCATAAAACTTAAGTGCCGGATTAGGATAGTGATGCAAGTCCAAGATATCTCCACAGCGGAAATGATTTCCTCCACTTGCTGGATTTACCAGACGAGAAGGATCATATTTCTTAGTCCATTCTGCGAACTCAACTGTCTTAAATTGTCCCCAACGCTCATTAAATGGCACCCAAACACCTATACAAGGATAGCTATAAAGGTAGTCCATAATCTCTTTCCATTCCTTACGATAACACTCCTCCGACTCTGCTGTGCGGTTTAGCTCATTACCTGTGAAATAATTATACATTTGCCATTCCGGTTCTTTATCCCCGTTAGGCATATCCTGCCACACGATGACTCCAAGGCGGTCGCAATGTGTATACCAACGAGCAGGTTCTACTTTCACATGTTTACGAATCATATTATAGCCAAAATCCTTGGCTTTCTGAACATCATATGCCAAAGCCTCATCAGTAGGAGCTGTATACAATCCATCAGGCCACCAGCCTTGATCTAATGGACCAAATTGGAACAAATCCTTATTGTTCAATTGCAAACGCATTACGCCATGCTTGTCCTGACGAGTAGAATACTTACGCATAGCTGCATAACTGCTTATTTTATCGGTCACTTTACCTTTTGAGAGTAACGATATTTCCATCGAATAAAGGAATGGAGAATCAGGACTCCAAAGCTTCATATCGTTCGGCATCAGTATCTCAATAGCCTGGCCGTTCAATGCTTTACCTGTTGCTACAATCTGTTCGCCATCCAAAACTTTTACTTCCACAATTTCATTCGAAGTACCTCCACAAACTGCAGCATCCACAGTTAGCTTTTTACTATCAATATCAGGAGTTGTGCGCACTTGAGCAATGTGACATTCATCTACAGGCTCCATCCATACAGTCTGCCAAATACCCGTCACGGAAGTATACCAGATTCCTTCCGGATTGCATACTTGTTTTCCTCTTGGTTGAGGACCATCACTGGTAGGATCCCACACTCTGACTACCAAACGATTGTTTCCTTTCGCATTCAATGCAGAAGTAATATCAAAAGAGAAAGGAGCAAAGCCACCTGTATGTTGTCCCACTTTAATATCATTTACCCATACATCAGCTTTCCAATCAACAGCACCAAAGTTCAACAACACATTTTTACCTTTCCATGCTCCCGGCACATCAAATGTACGTTGATACCAGAGTTCCTTATCTTTACCTACAGTTTTTCCTACTCCCGACAAGCTTGATTCTATTGCAAATGGAACCAGAATCTGTCCCTCATAGGCAGATGGTGTCTTACCTTTTTCTGTAATGGCATATTCCCATAGTCCATTCAGATTTTTCCATTCACCGCGTTCCATTATAGGACGAGGATATTCAGGCAATACATTTTCTGGGGTAATTTGCTCAGCCCACTTAGTTTTAATTTTATCACCAACAGGCTTCCACTGTGCATAGGCTGCGGTTGAAAGCAGGATAGCACTGCATGCTACTAAAATACTTTTTTTCACTGTTCCAAATTTAGTTTTATTAGTAATAGGTCTTATTTTGTTGTAACAAATGTAAGTTTCTACTTTTCTTTAGGTGTTCCAGAAGGTTTAGGCAACAAAGTTTTTATCGGGATGGGAGTCCCCAAATCAGGCATTCCGTCATCTTTCCAGCCTATCTTCTGCAAACGGATACTACGGTTTTCCGGCTCTCCTGTAACCGAATTAGGCGTAGTTCTAGCATGATACATCAAATAGGTTTCAGTCCCGTCAGGCGAAGGGATAAACGAAAAGCTTCCCGGACCGAACACACTGTCGTTGGGCATCTGCTGAAAGACAGGAAGAGAAGATTTCTTCCAGGCGAATGCATCCAGCAAATCAGCGTCAGCATCAATAGTCAGCATGCCCGTGCAATAATATGGCGACCAGCATCCGCTAGCAGCATAGTACACAATCAGTGTTTTATTGTCTTTTGAATGGAAAAACTGAGGTGCTTCATTCACATAAATAGGATAGGCTGTCCGACTTCCATCGGGATTTACCCATTGTCTTTCCCACTCATATTCAGGCTGTGAAATCAGTACCCGTTCAGAATCCAGTGTCCATGGGTTCTTCATTCGAGCGATATAAATACACTGAGTTTCCGTATTAATGCGCCTGCTTGGCCATCCAGACCATAACAGATAAAGTTCTCCTTTATGTCTGAACGTTGCCGGATGAATTCCAAAATTCCACTCTGTATTAGTAACAATAGGCCCTTTCAGACGGAATTCCCCTTCCATCGGATCAGGTGATTCATTTTCTATCACATACAACTGATGATTGTCCGTATTGCCATCGTCTGCAGCAAAGTAAATATACCATTTACCATCTATCCGGCAAATCTCAGGATCCCACAAATGTTGATTATTCGTCGAATCCTTAGGCAGCCATACTTCTTTACACTTTGCATGAAACAGGTCTGTAATATCTTCCGCTTCCCACAGCATAATATTTCCTCCCGTCTCATGAGTGTAATAATATTTTCCATTATAATAGACGGCGCTGGCATCCGAACCTCCCTGAGGCAACAAAGGATTTGTATAATAATCGGAATCACTTTCATCTCTTCCACCTGTTTTTCCAGAACTACAGGAGAGAAGCAAAAGCAGCAAAAGCAATAAACTTAACGTTGGTTTCATTCATTTACCATTTTCATATTTCAAGAATATGCAAAAGAAATGTATTTCATTGCATATCCATCTCTTTTTATTTTCTTTAAGATAACCCGTAAGTTATCTGAGGTTAATATATCGTTTACAATGCAAAAATCGTGAATAAATCAAGATGTATACAAAAATAGTTGTTCAATAAAAGATAAAAATTGACCATAAATAGATAAAATGCGCTTTTCAGGCTATAAAAATGGCATAAATATGGAAAACAGATGCATATTCTGCCTCAAGAATATGTCACGAATACAACTATAATAAAAGTTGGATGCATTATTATTCCTTCAAGTACAGAATAAGTATCATTCATTGATTTTTAGTTCGTATCACTTATGTAATCCGTTCGTATCACGAAAGTAAAACGTTCGTATCACTAACATGATACGAAAGGAGCACTTTAGTGATACGAAATAAAAGTCGCAAGAGCGGTTCTAAATTTCCAATGGAAGGAGCATAATTTCCAGTAATGAAGAATAAATATCCCAACCTCAATAGGCATCAATCTTCTTGTTCATAAAAATGATAATTAAATGGATTACGCTTGAAAATATACCGATGACGAGGAACAGGCAGAGGGTCTTGCAAACGGAGTACCCAACTTAAAGCTTCCTGTAACAAATCAGACTGAAT
>CALUOO010000002.1 GCA_944322345.1 uncultured Bacteroides sp.
GCTCGACGACAAGCGTCAGCTCGCGTACCTGCTGCTTCATCGCGGCGGTCAGCGGATAGTCCTTGTCTTTCTCGATGGCCACCTGCTGCGTATAGGTGAAGAACCATCCCGGAGCATTGTTCACAAAGGCATCCGTGCCTGCCCGGTTTCCCGTGGCTGCGGCAACGGTGGCGGTGGTACCGCTTACCGTGATTCCTTCAGCCGGGTTCCACACCGCAAGGGTGTAGCTGCCCGGAGCAAACAGATGGTCGGGGGCATGGGTGGCGGAAGTCTCCGTACCCGTATAGTCGCCCATGGTGACCGTCCATGTGGCAGGTATGTCGATGCCCTCACCGCGGGCCGACCAGTCGGCTGTCACCGCAATCTTCCCGTAGTCGGGATGCGGCGTGTCATAAAGCGTGTCCTTCACGCAGGAAGAGAGCAGCACGGCGGCTGCCATTCCCATCATATTTATATATTGTCTTGCTTTCATATTCGATTCCTCCGAGTTAGAATAACTTCCATACCAATGTCACACCGGCATTGATGGGGCCCCACCAGTCCTTTGTCTCGTTGCCGCGGCGTACTCGCACACCGTCGATGACTTCATATTTCTCATAGTCGGCATTCAGGTAGCCCAAGCCGAGGTTGAAATCAAGAGCCAGTGCCTTGTTCAGCCGCAGCTGGTAGCCGGCGGTGATGCCGCCACCCATCAGGTCGCCCTGCTTGCCTGTTTCGGAGAGCTTGTAGTTGAACTGTCCGGCCTTGAACATCGCACCCAGATACCAGGCTTTCTTCTCGCCCATATAGTAACGCACTTCCGGAGCCACTTCCCAGAGTGCATAGCGGCGGTCCTTGTCGCTCCACGTCCAAGAAGTCCACGAGCCGTTTACGGCAATGCCCCACGACGGGCAGATGCGCCATTCAAGTCCTAAATCGGGTGTCAGGGTAGCCCAGCGCAGCAGGTTGGCACGCAGGGAGAGATGATAATCATTTGTGATTTTGGTTCCCGACGGAGTGTCGGTAAGTGTGTTTTGTTGAGCGGCTTTCTCTGCCTCTGCCTTTTCAGCGGCAAGTCGGGCTTCTTCCGCCTTGCGCTGCTCTTCGGCAAGCCGTTCCTGTTCGGCACGCTTCTCGGCTGCCAGTCGTTCGGCTTCCGCATCCGTCGCGGCTGTTTCCTTTACCGGTACCGTCAGTCGCACGGTAACAAAATCACCCTCAGTCGCATGGTTGCGGGTGATAAAGTTTTCTTCCTTGATTTCCGCGCGTATAATCAGTTCGGATTTCACACGGTTGGCACGGATCTTCGCTGTGGCAAGGTTCTCGGCTTCACTGCCCAGCGAGTTGCAGTAGCCGTCAACCAGCAGCGGCAGCTTGCCGTCAAGAATTGCTGCTTTGTTGTTCTCGATACAGTCCAACAAACGGGATAGTTCATTACCGTTACCACTCCACGGCACATAGAACATGTCCTTCTGCGGCACGAAGCGGAAGGTGTAGGTTGTGTCTGCTTTCTGCTGTGCCATCGCCGGAAGCATCAGCAGCGCCAGCAGTGCGGTTGTAATCCATTTTTTCAAGTCATTCATATTATTGTTTTTAATTGTTTGCTTTCAATTTTGTCAATACGTCTCCCAGCAGCGTAACTTAAGCTGCACGGAAAAGGGCGGAAAACTCCCGGATAAAGAGTTTCCGCCCTTGTATATCTTTTAAAAGAGTTGATTAACGCGCGGGAAATGCCAGTCAGAATGTGTGTGACAGAATATGGCACACGAGAAAACAGCCCTTCCGGTGAAAGGGTAAATGGCTGGTCTTTGCTTCCCCTAAAGCAAGCCGAGCACATTGCATTTTTCACGGAGCTATTTCCTGCCATAAATAGCTGACTTACACATGTCAATGTCGCAAATATAATGAAATGTTTGTATTAAGAGAAAAGTTTTGCTGATTTTAGTTGACGAGTGGATATAGTCAACTCGTCAACTATAACGAAGCAAGCATCCCCTCTATCTCCCCGAATATTCTGAATACCTCCTCCTTGGTCTCTGCCCGAAGCATGGCGATACGTGTGTTGCGGAAGTTGGGGATGCCCTTGAACAGGGGGCTGGCGGCGAGATGGCGCCGTACGTGAAGAATACCGCGGCGTTCGTCGAGCAGGTTGACACTGTCCGTCACCTGCTGGCGCAGTACGTCCATGTACCATTCGTAGCCCGGCGAGGGCAGCTCCTCCCCTGTTGTCAGATAATGTTTCACTTCGCGGAATATCCACGGACGGCCGAAGCTGGCACGGCCTATCATGACGGCATCCACTCCGTAGCGGTCGAAACATTCGCGGCAGCGCTGGGGAGTGGTCACGTCGCCGTTGCCGATGATGGGGATGTGCATGCGGGGATTGTTTTTCACCTCACCTATCAGCGTCCAGTCCGCCTCGCCGGTGTACATCTGTGCGCGGGTGCGTCCGTGAATGGTCAGTGCGGCGATACCGCAGTCTTGCAGCCGCTCGGCAAGATCGACAATGATTTTATGGTCGGCATCCCATCCCAAGCGGGTTTTCACCGTTACGGGGATGCGGACGGCACGGGCAACGGCACGTGTGATTTCGAGCATCTTCTCCGGATGCTGCAACATGCCTGCCCCTGCCCCTTTGCCTGCCACGCGCTTGACGGGGCATCCGAAGTTGAGGTCGAGAATGTCCGGGCGTGCCTGTTCTACGATGCGTGCGGCTTCTACCATGGTTTCCGTGTCGCGTCCGTAGATCTGGATGGCCACGGGGCGCTCTTCGTCGCTGATATTCAGTTTCTGTTCGGTTTTGCTCACCGAGCGTATCAGTGCGTCGGCAGAGACGAACTCCGTGTACACCATGTCTGCGCCGAAGCGTTTGCACATCAGGCGGAATGCCGGATCGGTCACGTCCTCCATCGGAGCCAGCAGAACGGGGCGTTCTCCGAGGTCAATATGTTGTCCTATCTTCATACTGCGGTTCGGTCTTTGGGCTGCAAAGATACGATTTTTTTGGCAGACGAGTGGACAAGTAGGCGAGTTGACTTAAAACAATTACATTCTCTTGAAGGTTATCTTGTTGTAATAGGAATTGCCTTCGTAGTTGGCTTTTGATTCGAATATCAGCTGTGTGGAAGAAACCGATTTCACGATGAACCCTTCGACCAGCTCTTCGTAGTCTCCGCTTACGGGAATCATTTTGTTGCCTTTCAGCTCGAATATGATGGTGCCGTCGTCTTCCCATCCGCGGCTTTCGCTATATCCTATTGCTTCCATCTTGTAGAGTCCGTCTTCCTGCTTGGTGATTGTTATTATCTGGCAGTCTTCGGTCGGGTTTTCCGGGTCGTAGGTGTCTTTCCATGAGTCTTTTCCCCCGTCGTAGGTTTCCCAGCCTTCGTCGCAGGTCAGCCCCCATCTGCCTTCGAGCTGTTTTACATCGACATCGTCATCGTCGTCGGAGCATGCCGTAAATCCCAATGCCATTACAGCCACGAGCAGGCTGTACAGCCATAATTCACTCAGTTTTTTCATATCCGTATAGTTTAGTTGTTAGTAAAAGATAAAACGATTTCCAAATGTATTTTTTCTTGTTTGTTCCTGCAAACTGTAAATTGAAAAAATGGCAGAGTGTAGATTAATTGACAACGGTTTTTGCGCTGTCGGCATTGCCGGCATGCCTTTGTGGGATGGGCAACCTTTCGGCTCGTGTCAGCTAACCTTTGCCAACAGATTGGGTAACCTTTGCTGACGTGTCAGCTAACCTTTCCCAACGCGTCAGCTAACCTTTGCTGACGAACGGCTTCAGAAGGTACTGTGGAAGGGGTGTCGGGGTGGAATTTCTGCCGCTATCGAATGACGGGAATGAACCGATTAGTTCTTTTTCACCAATGTCAGACCGGAGCTGGCTCCTTATTCTTTTGGTCTGGCATGGTACTGGTAAGAATCTCTTCATAGAAATTCTGCCGAAAAGTAGAAAAGGCGATGGAAAAGGCGTACCTTTGCAGCATTCACCAAAGACGGTAAGTGAGTTTTTAAGTTTGTTAGTTTATAAGTTTATAAGTTGGAGCAGTCAGGGACTTTAAAGCTCACAACCCTAAGAACTCAAAACTTAAGAACTTAAAACCTCATAACCTCAAAAACTTAAAAACTCAAAATGACAGAGAAAGACTTTGAAATCATGGCGCCCGTCGGCTCGCGCGAGTCGTTGGCGGCAGCGCTGCAGGCAGGAGCCGACTCCATTTATTTCGGCATTGAGAACCTGAACATGCGTGCCCGTTCGGCCAGCACGTTCACCATCGACGACCTGAAGGAGATTGCCCGCACCTGCGACGAACACGGAGTGAAGAGTTACCTGACGGTCAACACAATAATCTACGATAAAGACATCGCACTGATGCGCACCATTGTAGATGCGGCAAAGGCGGCCGGAATCTCGGCTGTGATTGCTGCCGACGTGGCGGTGATGGACTATGCCAACCGCATCGGGCAGGAGGTGCACCTCTCTACGCAGCTGAACATCTCGAACGCCGAGGCGCTGAAGTTCTATGCCCGCTTTGCCGACGTAGTGGTGCTGGCGCGTGAGCTGAATCTGGAGCAGGTGGCAGAAATCTACCGGCAGATACGCGAAGAGAACATCTGCGGTCCGCGCGGCGAACAGATCCGTATCGAGATGTTCTGTCACGGTGCGCTCTGCATGGCTGTGTCCGGCAAGTGCTACCTGTCGCTGCACGAGATGAACAGCTCGGCAAACCGCGGAGCCTGCATGCAGGTGTGCCGCCGCGCCTATACCGTGCGCGACAAGGAGACCGACGTGGAGCTGGAGATAGACAACGAATACATCATGTCGCCCAAAGACCTGAAGACCATCCACTTCCTCAATAAGATGATGGACGCCGGCGTGCGTGTGTTCAAGATTGAAGGACGTGCCCGCGGGCCCGAGTATGTGCGTACCGTAGTGGAGTGCTACAAAGAGGCAGTCCGTGCCTACGTGGAGGGAACGTTTACCGACGAGAAGATAGCCCGCTGGGACGAACGCCTCCGGACGGTGTTCAACCGTGGTTTCTGGGACGGCTACTATCTGGGGCAGCGCTTGGGCGAATGGACGCGCAACTATGGTTCGGCAGCCACCAAGCGTAAGATTTACGTGGGAAAAGGTATCAAATACTTCTCCAATATCGGTGTTGCCGAGTTTCTGGTAGAAGCGGCCGAGGTCAGCGTAGGCGACAAGCTGCTGATTACAGGTCCTACCACGGGCGCAGTCTTCACTACGCTTGAGGAGGCACGCGTCGACCTGAAACCGGTGCAGACCGTGAAGAAGGGCGAACACTTCTCGATGAAAACCGGAAAGATACGTCCCAGCGACAAGCTCTATAAACTGGTCTCTACCGAAGAGCTGAAACGCTTCAAGGGGCTGGACATCGAACAGAAAAGAGGATAAGTACTATGGCACAGTATATCTACGAACTTGAGATGAAAGTGCGCGACTATGAGTGCGACTTTCAGGGTATTGTCAACAATGCCAACTACCAACACTATCTGGAACATACGCGGCATGAGTTTCTTGCCTCGCTGGGCGTCAGCATCACGGCACTCCACGCCGAGGGAGTCGACCCTGTGGTGGCACGCATCAGCATCGCTTTCAAGACTCCGCTGAAGAGTGGCGATGCGTTTCTCTCGCGGCTCTACATGAAGAAGGAAGGCATCAAGTATGTCTTCTATCAGGACATCTTCCGCAAGAGTGACGGAAAGGTGGCGATTAAAGCTACTGTCGAGACCGTATGTGTAGTCAACGGACGTCTGAGCGGCAGTGAATTGTTCGACCGTATCTTTGCCCCCTACCTGCAATGAGTGTAAGCGAAGAAGAACAACTCTACAGCATTGCCCTGACGATGATTCCCGGGGTGGGACACATCGGGGCGAAGCGGCTGGTGGACGGAATGGGAAGCGCCGCGGATGTATTCCGCCTGCGCAACGAGTTGCCCGACCGTCTGCCCGGTGTCAGCCGGCGTATTGTGGAGGCACTTGATGCTCCCCGCGCCATCGAACGTGCCCGAGAGGAACTGGCGTTTGTACAGAAGAAGCATATCCGCTGCCTGACGCTGGCCGACGAAGCATATCCTTCACGCCTCAGGGAGTGTGAGGATGCACCCGTGGTGCTGTTCTTCCGGGGAAATGCCGACCTGAATGCGTTGCGCATCGTCAGCGTTGTCGGCACCCGCCGCACTACCGACTATGGGCTTCAGACCTGCGCCACGTTTCTGCGCGAACTGAAGGAGCTGTGTCCCGACGTGCTGGTGGTGAGCGGACTTGCCTATGGCATCGACATTCAGGCACATCGTGAGGCGCTGGCAAACAGTCTGCCCACGGTAGGCGTACTGGCGCACGGACTGGACCGCATTTATCCCTCCGCACATCGCAAAACCGCTGTAGAGATGTTGGCACAAGGAGGACTGCTGACCGAGTTTCTTTCCGGCACAATGCCCGACAGATACAATTTTATCAGCCGCAACCGCATTGTGGCGGGCATGTCCGACGCCGTTGTTGTGGTTGAATCTGCCGAAAAAGGTGGTTCGCTGATTACCGCCGGACTTGCCGGCAGCTACAATCGCGACTGCTTTGCCTTCCCCGGCCGTGCGGGCGATACTTCGTCGCGCGGATGCAACCTGCTGATTCGCGAAAATAAAGCCTCTCTGCTGCTTTCGGCCGAAGAGCTGGTGACAGACATGGGCTGGATGGAGAAAACGGCTCCTGCCAACGGAGAATGCGTGCAGCGAAGTCTCTTTCTCAACCTCTCCGACGAGGAGCAGCTGGTTGTCCGTCTGCTCGAACAGCAGGGCGATCTGCAGATCAATACACTGGTGGTGGCGGCCAATATCCCTGTCCATCGCATGAATGCCATTCTTTTCGAGCTGGAGATGAAGGGAGTGGTGCGGGTGCTTGCCGGAGGGGTATATCAGTTGCTGAGATAACCGCAATAAAAAAGGGTCAACGCCTTGACCCTACTTTCTGTTAACCTAAACTTTAATACTATGAAAAAAATCACTAAGCAAAAGTATTTATTCTCCCCTTCCCTTCCAACGATTGCAAGTTATATTTTTTTCTCTTTGTATTTCTTTTACTGATTTTCACTGTTAACGGACACAATTATGTTGTAAAGCATATAATATCTGCCGGATTCATCTCTGTCCGGTTGAAATGAGGCAAGTGGAAACCACTGTGTGTTTCTGCTTCCTTCCTTTCCGGAATATGGGGTTTCGGCTGTATGAATGTCGCTGCAGGAGCTTGTGATGAAAGCTTTTTTATGATTAGAAATGCAGGTGTGCTGCTTGCTTTTATTGGAAACAGAGTCTATTTTTGTACTTGTCTTAAACAAACGGCTGGAGCAGAAGTCTTTTCTGCTCCGGCAGAATATCAAAACACAATAAAAAGTAATACGATGAAAAAATGGATTGCATGCTTCATGCTGTTAAATGCATGTGTGGTGACAGACGTTACCCTTTGGGCTAAAGTGACAATGCCCTTTATCTTTTCCGATCACATGGTTATTCAACGCGACAAACCTATCAATGTGTGGGGATGGGCTGGTAAGAGAGAACACGTCAAGGTGACGTTCAACGGCAAAGAGTATGAGACAAAGGCCGATGCAAAGGGAAACTGGTCGGTCGAGATGGAAGCACTGCCTGCAGGAGGAGGCACTTACGAGATGCAGGTGAAGGGAGAAGAAAACGAACTGAAGTTTTCCGACATTCTGATGGGAGACGTGTGGCTGTGCAGCGGACAGTCGAACATGGAATTCCGGATGGAAGAGTCGCCACAGGCAAAGGAAGATGTGGCAAAGGCCTCTAACCCGAACATCCGTCTGTTCTTTGTGGAAAGAAAGATGAGCTACGCTCCGCTGGACAATTACACCGCAGGAACGTGGAAAAACTGTTCGCCCGAAACGGTTGCCAAGTTCACTGCCGTGGGATACTACTTCGGCAAATACGTGCAGGAGGAGATTGGTGTTCCCATCGGGCTGATAGACTGCGCGTGGGGCGGAACGGACATCCAGACATGGACAAGCTGGGGAGTGATGTCGAAAGACGAGAAATATGCCCGCTATGCAGGCAAAAGCAAGAAACAGATCTACCGGATGAGGGAACAGGAGAAGGAAAACTATTTCGAGTCGATCAAGAACGACCGGGGAATCAAGGAAAAATGGTACAGAAAGGATATGACAGGTGAAGAGGGATGGAAAGCGGCACAAGTACCCGGAGCGCTGGAAAAGACGTATCCTGCACTCGACGGTGTGGTGTGGTATCAGCGTACGGTAGATATTCCCGAAGGGATGACCGGCGAAGCCACGCTGAATCTGGGGGCTATCGACGACCGCGACATCACTTACGTCAACGGACAGCAGGTAGGTACAGCAGACATCTTTTATCAGGGACGCAGCTATCAGATACCTGCAGGAGTGCTGAAACCGGGCAAGAACCGCATTACCGTCAAGGTGACCGATACCGGTGGAGACGGCGGATTCCTTGGAGCACCGAAAGATCTGTTCATTTCCATCGGCAACAACCGTATCGAGCTTTCCGGCGAATGGATTTGCTGTTCTACGGTCAATCTGCTCGACCTGAACTACCGCGAAATGCCTTTCGAGACTCCTAACGACTTTGCTTCGCTGCTCTTCAACTCGATGGTCAATCCCATTACCCGATACGCTATCAAGGGAGCCATCTGGTATCAGGGCGAAAACAATGCGGGCGAGGCATATAAATACCGTACCATGTTTACTGATATGATTACCGACTGGCGCCGCCAGTGGGGATACGAGTTCCCGTTCTATTGGGTACAGCTTGCCAACTATATGGACCCTGCCACTGCACCCGAAGAGAGTGCATGGGCTGAGCTGCGCGAGGCACAGCATCTTGCTCTTTCCTTGCCTCAGACTGGCGAGGCGGTGATTATCGACCGCGGTGAGGCGAAGGACATTCACCCGAAGGACAAGAAAACCGTGGGCTACCGTCTGGCACTGAATGCCTTTGCCAAGACATACGGGAGGAATATTGAATATTCAGGTCCCGTCTATCAGTCGATGGGGCGGCAGGGTGACAGAATCATACTGAACTTTACCCACACCGGTTCGGGGCTGCAGGCTAAAGGAGAAGACCGCTACGGCTATCTGAAGGGATTCACCATTGCAGGCGAGGACGGAAAGTTTGTGACGGCAAAAGCCTATATCTCGGGCGACCGGGTAGTGGTGTTCAGCGAGTCGGTGGCTGCTCCCGTAGCCGTCAGATATGCGTGGGCAAACAACCCCGACGACGCTAACCTGTATAACAGGGAGGGACTCCCCGCCTCTCCTTTCCGTACAGACGACTGGGCATTGATTACACAGCGGAAATAACGCTGCAGATACACCTGCGGGCTGCCGCCTCTCCGTTTGCGGGCGGAAAGGTTGCGGCTCGTGTCAGGTAACCTTTGCCAACAGATTGGGTAACCTTTGCTGACATGTCAGCTAACCTTTCCCAACACGTCAGCTAACCTTTGCTGACAAACCCCTTCAGGAGTATCCCGTGGAGGGGTATAAAATAGAAAAGAGACCGTTCCCCGTTTCCGGGAGCAGTCTCTTTCTTGTATATAGCAAGGCGCGTTGTGGCGCCTCACTCTGTTTTATTAATCAAATCAAGCAAGGAGCTTAGTCTTTCAGCTTAGCCTTGATGAAGTCGCGGTTCAGGCGGGCAATGTTGCTGATAGAAACGTTCTTCGGACATTCAGCCTCGCAAGCGCGGGTGTTTGTACAGTTACCGAAGCCCAGTTCGTCCATCTTCGACAACATGGCTTTAGCACGGCGCAGTGCTTCCGGTTTTCCTTGTGGCAACAGGTTCAGCTGGCTTACCTTAGCTGAAACGAACAGCATTGCCGAACCGTTCTTACAAGCAGCTACACATGCACCGCAACCGATACAGCTGGCAGCGTCCATAGCTTCGTCTGCGATTGGTTTCGGTATCAGGATAGCGTTTGCATCCTGAGGAGCTCCTGTGCGGATGCTTACGTAACCGCCAGCCTGCATGATCTTGTCGTAAGCCGTACGGTCTACCATCAGGTCTTTGATTACCGGGAAACCGGCCGAACGCCATGGCTCTACGGTAATGGTGTCACCGTCGTTGAAGCGGCGCATGTAGATCTGGCAGGTAGTAGCACCAGTGGCAGGTCCGTGCGGATGTCCGTTGATGTAGAGCGAACACATACCGCAGATACCTTCGCGGCAGTCGTGGTCGAATACTACCGGTTCTTTACCTTCTTCAATCAGTTGTTCGTTCAGGATATCCATCATTTCGAGGAATGAGGTATCTCCCGGAATATCCTTCATCTGGTATGTTTCGAATGCGCCTTTTGCCTTCGGACCAGCCTGACGCCATACCTTCAGTGTAAATGATATATTTTTATCCATACTGTTTTTAGTTTTTAAGTTGGTGAGTTTTTAAGTTTTTGAGTTAAAAGAGCTCACCAAGTGTTTTTTGTTGATTACTATTTTAAGTTGTTTGAATCTAATCCTTTCTTTCTTCTATAGATTAATGATTGTAACATCTTGTTTACTTCATTATTCTGATATTCTATCTCTTTAAACTTGTCTTCTGTGATAAGAGACAGTTCGTAGGAAATAGTCAGCTGTGTATCCAGCTCGTTTGAAGAACCTAAGGAAACATATAAGAATTGAACTAACTCCTTATCAGAACCTCTTCCAAATCCTTCTGCTATGTTAGATGGAATTGAAACTGAACATCTTCGCATCTGATTGGTCAATCCGAATCGTTCATCTGAGGGATAATCAGCAGTGAGCAGGTAAACAGCTTTGGCAAGCTTTATGCTTTTCTGCCACACTAATAAATCCCTGTAAGTTCCCATAATTTATAAACTCAAAAACTTATAAACTTATAAACTCAAAAACTTAAGATTTGTAGTTACGAGTCTGTACTTTGATTGCCTCATATACCAGCGGCTCTTTGTAGAGTACCGGAGCTTTGTCGTCGCTTCCTTGGTATTCCCAGCAAGCTACGTAGAAGAAGTTTTCGTCGTCGCGTTTTGCTTCGCCTTCTTCGGTCTGGTATTCTTCGCGGAAGTGACCACCGCAAGATTCGTTACGGTTCAGTGCATCGTAAGCAATCAGCTCACCCATAGTGATGAAGTCGTTCAGACGGATTGCCTTGTCCAGTTCGACGTTCATGCCTTCCTTGCTGCCCGGGATGAACAGTTCGGTTTCGAATTCCTTGCGGATTTCTTTCAGTTTGGCAAGACCGGTCTTCAGACCTTCGGCTGTACGTCCCATACCTACGTATTCCCACATTACACGTCCCAGTTCCTTGTGGATAGAGTCTACCGACTTCTTACCCTTGATGTTCATCAGGTGGTCGATCTTAGCCTGAACAGCCTTTTCTGCCTCTGCGAATTCGGGCAGGTCGGTTGAGAAGCGTGGAACGGTGATCTGATCGGACAGATAGTTCTGGATGGTGTAAGGCAATACGAAGTAACCGTCGGCCAGACCTTGCATCAGTGCAGAAGCACCCAGACGGTTGGCGCCGTGGTCAGAGAAGTTACATTCGCCAATGGCGAACAGACCCTTGATGCTGGTCATCAGTTCGTAGTCAACCCAGATACCACCCATGGTGTAGTGGATAGCCGGATAGATCATCATCGGGTTTTCGTAGGGCGATACGTCGGTGATTTCTTCGTACATGTCGAACAGGTTGCCGTAGCGTTGAGCCACAACGTCCTTACCCAGACGGTTGATAGCTTCAGAGAAGTCGAGGAACACGGCCAGACCGGTGTTGTTTACGCCGTAGCCCTTGTCGCAACGTTCTTTGGCAGCACGGCTGGCAACATCGCGCGGAACGAGGTTACCGAATGCCGGATAGCGGCGCTCCAAGTAGTAGTCGCGGTCTTCTTCGGGGATATCTTTACCCTGCAGCGTACCTTCCTGCAATTTCTTGGCATCTTCCAGTTTCTTGGGAACCCAGATACGGCCGTCGTTACGCAGAGACTCGGACATCAAAGTCAGCTTGGACTGCTTGTCGCCGTGAACAGGGATACAGGTCGGGTGGATCTGTACGTAAGCCGGGTTGGCGAACCAGGCACCCTTACGGTAGCAAGCCATAGCAGCTGAACAGTTACATGCCATAGCGTTAGTCGAGAGGAAGTAAGTGTTTCCGTAACCGCCAGTTGCGATAACTACAGCATGAGCAGCGAAGCGCTCCAGCTTACCTGTTACCAGATTCTTGGCGATAATACCACGAGCACGACCGTCGATGATAACGACGTCTTCCATTTCGTAGCGTGTATACAGTTTTACAGTACCGGCATTTACCTGACGGCTCAGTGCAGAGTATGCACCCAGCAGCAGCTGCTGGCCTGTCTGACCTTTAGCATAGAACGTACGTGATACCTGTGCACCACCGAATGAACGGTTGGCCAGTGTACCGCCGTATTCGCGAGCAAAAGGAACGCCCTGTGCCACACATTGGTCGATGATATTGTTCGATACTTCAGCCAAACGGTATACGTTGGCTTCGCGGGCACGGTAGTCACCACCCTTTACTGTATCGTAGAACAGACGGTATACAGAGTCGCCGTCGTTCTGATAGTTCTTGGCAGCATTGATACCACCCTGTGCAGCGATAGAGTGTGCACGACGAGGAGAGTCCTGAATGCAGAAGTTGAATACTTTGAAACCCATTTCACCCAACGAGGCAGCAGCACTGGCACCAGCCAGACCTGTACCAACCACGATGATGTCCAGACGACGCTTATTGGCGGGGTTTACTAATTTCTGATGGGCTTTATAGTTTGTCCATTTCTCAGCTACCGGTCCTTCCGGTATTCTTGAATCTATCTTGGTCATAATGATTTTTTAGTTTGTTAGTTCGTAAGTTCGTAAGTTTATAAGTTGATAGGTTTATCGGTTCGTAGGTTTACGAGTTTGGGAAACTCAAAAACTTAGAAACTCAAAAACTTAAATGAGAGATTGAATGTAGAATACAACAACTACCAGTGCAAAGCAGATGACAACGATGGTGGAGTAGATGTTAGAAATGCATTTCCAACGGTTAATCCAAGTCTTGTTGTTCCATCCCAATGTCTGCATAGCGCTCCAGAAACCGTGAGTGAGGTGGAACCACAGCGCACCCAGCCAGATGATGTAGAGTACTACGTTGACTACATTGCCAAAGGTGTTCTGGATGTGATAGATACCATTAGCGGCATTCATCATTACGCCCAGATCTTGGCAGCCTGCCAGTTCGGGAAGCATCATTTTTGACCAGAAGTGTACCAAGTGCAGGCACAGACCTACAATGACGATGATACCCAACACCAACATGTTTTGTGAAGCCCATTCTACTGTTTTAGGCTTTTCTACCACTGCATAGCGTTCGCTACCGCGTGCACGGCGGTTCTGCATAGTCAGCCAGAAGGCATAGATGATGTGAATGATGAACAAGGCGGCCAGACCGAGTGTACCGACCACTGCATACCAGTTCGCTCCCAAGAACTCACAAACCATGTTGTAGCCTTCGGCCGAAACCAGCGCAACAAGGTTCATCGCCATGTGAAACGTCAGAAACAGGATAAGGGCGATACCGGTAACGCTCATCACCACTTTCCTTCCTACAGATGAATTACTTAACCACATAATAAATGATTGAATTTAAATTATTTAATAGTTAAAATTGAAAATTGCTTGGTTGACACTCTTTCCACGCTGCAAAAATAGAGGAAATAGATTGATTAGCCAAAGGATTAAAGAAATAATTCTTTAATGAAAATCCGTAAGGAAGGGCTTTCCATGCCCCTTTCCTACCCTGTTGTGGAGTGTGTCTGCCCACGGTTCGTCGGCCAACCTTTCGGCTCGCGTCAGCTAACCTTTGCCAACGCGTTGGATAACCTTTCCCAACGTGTCAGCTAACCTTTGCTGACACGACAGGTAACCTTTGCCAAGAAAGCGGGAAAAATGCCGGGCTAACAGGTGGAGAGATAATCCAACAAAAAAGGATGGATGCTTATTTTTGAAAGCATCCATCCTCTTCAAAGTCAATCAATAATACTCAAAAAACGGTTAATCCCATTCAATAGCCTGATCTTCATCCGGTATCTGAGTGTTGATATTGCGTTGCATTGTCAACGTTCCTTCAAATTTATATCTGATTCGTGCACCCGGTGCCAGTGTATAATCCTCAAATTCATAGCTAATGTCACGAATCATGACTGTACGTTTTTTCAAATAAGGACGGACAGGATCCATTTCTTCTTCAAAGTAACTGGTAGCTTGCTTGTTTACTTTAAAGCCATTGTTTTCTGCATTATCACAACTCAATTCTACTTTAGTGGAATTTGGAACAAAACGAGCCTTGATTTTATATTTGTCACGGTCTTGACGGCTTTCATCAATGGTACCGGCATAGAAGAAAATGCTCTCGTCGTCGATTGTATAAGCTGTAATCTGGCTCTTCACCAAAGGTTCGTTTGCACCTTCTCCCGTATCTGTCAAATAACCGATCAGGTTATTGCCACCATACGTGCCGGAATAATCATTGAATGGCATTATACGTAGCAATGCTTTCCGGTAATGCTTTCTATAATTTGGTTGGTACTGGCCGTTAGGATCGTCCTCGATAGTAAGAGGCAATACCCATTTGTCAACCAGATCCAATCCGTCCAAGCTGAATTCAATATCTAAGTAAGCGATATTCTCTCCGGCTTTGATATTGACAGTCTCAGGGAATGAATAGTATTGGCTGGGAAGTTCTTTATACCACAAATCCTCGCGACTGGCAAAACGAGCAATATTTAATACACGGAGTGTATCCGAATCAATCCCTATTTTCACAGTGATATCGCGATCATTATCTGTAGATCCGCTGACAAGAACCGGCAATCGATAAGTTGTTTTACCTGTTTCTGTATGTGGCAGATTAATTCTGGTTACTCCGTTGCTGTTGATGGGAGCTTTGAATGAAATATAATGTTCAAACTGCTCATCTTTCCATTCGTCATTACAAGCACAGAATATGGTTAATATTGCTATAGAGCAAAGTATACTATATATTTTTTTCATATCATGCTATATTAAAATTAATCATTATAAGTCCAACCCGGAGTTTGTGTCATACGTTTATTCCGCTTCAGTTCGCTGTGAGAAATAGGCCAGAACCACATCTTGTCTGAGAAGGTAGCAGAAAGGTTCCAGATTGCTACCGGAGTATGGAACATTTCAGGCTCAGAAGCGGTCATCAATGTATTACATCCGTAAACAGGAACAGCCTCTTCTACCCGTGCATCTTTCCAACGGCGCAAATCATAATAACGCTTTCCTTCACCCATCAGCTCTATCTGGCGTTCGCGTTTCAGATAGATACGGAATACGTCTTTATCTTCGTAAATATCATTTTCAAAATCCGGAATACCTGCACGCATACGGACAGGTTTCATACCTTTTTTCATTTCTTCAACAGAACGATGAATTGAATGTATTTTACTACCATCCCACGAAGGAATTTCATAAGTACCGTCACTTACTTCGTTGACAGCTTCTGCATACATCAGCAGAATATCTGCATAACGAATGGCTGGTTCTGGCTTATAACGCAAGTTGTTAATATTGTTATTCAAGTAAGTGTCATCAGGATGAACAAACTTCATCACACCGATACCTGTTCGTAGCCAGAACATACCTGCATTATATCCGTCTCTCTTACCACGATAGTAAAATATCTGTTTATTTCTGTCTTCTGCTTCTTTTTCGTTACCTAAATACCAATAAGCACCATTATAAGCTACAGAAGCATAAAAACGCGGCTCACGATTAGCATATTGTAAAGAAACTCCGGCAGCCAATGGCTTATACTTTCCTGCATCTACATCTTCTTGTGTGGTAAAACCGGTAGTACGTGGGCGTGAATCCAAACGATAGGCATTATTATATTCTGGAATGTTAGCATATTCGGAGTTCATACCCGGGCAATTAGCACCGTCGTTCATATAGTAGGCATCCACTATCTTTTGAGTCAATCCACTTGTATTCCATCCTGTTGCAGTAAGTGGTAATTGATGTACCACCATGTCACGGATGCTTTGTCCACCAATATTTCTTCCACGGCTGAAAATCAACTCTGGATTATCCAGAATATCTATTGTTCCATTAAATACAGAACGGTATGACTCAAACGGGTCGATGTCCATCCACCCTTCCGGGAATGGCTGATGACTGTATACCGGATGTTCGGGAGGTGCAATAGTAGCCGGTTCGGCAGGAGTATGGGTAGTGCGTATTCCTGTAGTATATAATTTATAGATTTCAAGCTCCATTACATCCTTTGCAGCAGCGGCAGCTTTAGCCCATTTTTCTTCGCTATATTCTGGAGAGAGCAGCCGGTTTCCTTTATCATCTACCAGCAATTGAGCAAATTCATCATTGTTACCATTAGCAAGCGGGCTTGCAGCATAAAGCAAAGCTAATGCACGTGTAGATAAGGCTGCACCACGAGTAGGGCGGGCTGCAGAATTTTCACCTCGTGTCAGAGGTAGATCCTTAGCAGCTAAAGCCATCTCTTGGCTGATATATTCTGCAACACTTTCGTATGATGAACGAGGAGTAGCCAGATCATCATAAGAAGCATCGTAATCCAGCCCTTCATTAGGCAACAAAGGAACAGGTCCATATCTCCGTAATAATAACCAGTAATAGTAAGCACGTACAAATCGGGCCTGTGCCTTATAATCAGGAAGCTCTCCTGTCTCTGCCAATTCCTTGTTCAAATCAATATACTGGAGGAAAAGACTGGCTTGACGAATTCCCTGATAGCAACGTTGCCATACGCCTTGCTTGGTATTTTCGTCATAGCGCCCTTCTTTAAACTCATTGTATGACAATTGCCCCTCTTTAGATTCCTGAATATCTCCATCATCATCTCCATAGTACATGTCGTCTGCAAAGCAGTGAGGCGTGATTCGTTTGTTACACACATCAGCACAGTCATCTCCTAGGTAGCTAAATGCGTTAGCCAAGAACGCTTCTGTTGAGTCTCTGTTTGTAAAAACCTTCTCAATCGTTTTGCGGTTTTTAAAGATATAGTCAGAGTCCAAATAATCAGAACAAGAAAATATACTGAATCCTAAGCACGCAATCAGTAAAATATATATTCCTTTTTTCATATTGTATACAAATTATAAATTAACACTCATTCCCAATGTTACTGATTTTGTCAACGGATATGCTTCTCCTCGCGGATCACCCATTTCCGGATCCCATGTCTTGAATTTAGACCATGTCAGCAGATTGGTTCCTACAATAAAAATACGAACGTTATTCAGATGCATCCGATTGACTACTGATCTTGGCAAAGTATAACCAACATCAATTGTTTTCAAACGAATATAACGGCCATCTTTTAACCAGAAAGTAGAATTACGGTAGTTGTTACTGCTTGAGCTATCGCCTTGGAAACTCAAACGAGGATAAGAAGCATTAGGATTTTCATTCGCCGGAATACCCAACTTGGCTGCAGTTTCTGCATCTACCCAGCGGTCGTCCAACATTCCTTTGAATACATTACCCCATTCGCCTTCTGTGAAAGCCCATACACATTTACCATAAGTGAAGAAAGTAGATTTTCCAGCTCCTTGGAAATGAACATTTACATCCAATCCCTTCCAAGAGGCAGACGCTCCCAAACCATAAATCAGATTTGGACGACTGGTTGCTCCGATAGCTACTTGGTCTCCATCATTAACTACACCGTCACCGTTTACATCACGATATTTGATATCACCCGGTTGTACAGGACCCCATGATTGAGTTGGGCTGTTACGAATATCATCATAGTCTTTAAACAATCCTTCTGCTATCAAACCTTTACACTGATCTACCCGATACCCTTTGTCCATCTGGTATGCATAGACGTTGTTCTCTTCGTCTTTGGCCAATATCTTATTCTTTCCATAAGTGATATTTCCACGTACAGTCAGATTAACCTCATTGAGTTTCTGTTTGTAAGCAAAATGCCCGTCAAAACCTTTGGAACTTACAGCTCCCACATTTGCAGATGGGTTATGTCCATTCAAACCAACAATTTGTGGCAAGTAATTACGAACCATAAAGATTCCTGTACGTTTTTCATCGAAATAGTCAATAGTTGCAGTAAATTTGTCATTAAACAATGCCAAGTCGATTCCCAAGTCTTTTTTCTCAGCAACCTCCCATGTAACATTGTTGGAAGCAACATCTGCAAATCCCAATCCACCAAATGCATAGCTTGATGGATATTGTGCCCAGTCATATCCTCCATAATTGATGTAGTCATCGCCCACTTTATATTTATTGGCAATAGTATATAAATAAGGGAAACGGGTACCTACATTGTCATTACCAACCTTTCCATACGAGAAACGAACTTTAAACATTCCCATCCACGATAAGTTATTCTTAATGAATGGTTCTTCTGCAATGTTCCATGCAAGAGAAAAAGCTGGGAAGAAACCAAATCGGTTGCCTGCTGCAAAATTTTCAGAACCATTGTAACCGAAATTAAAGTCTACAAAGTAACGATAATTCCAGTTGTAGGCTACACGTCCTGCTAGGTCTTGATTACGCTTACTGATACCATTCTTCAAATCACTTCCAAGATTCTGTGTTTGGATATAAGAATCTTGGGTATATTTCAATGTAGCACTAGGGTGATGTGCACCAAAAGCACGGTCCCAACTCAGCATTACATCTAAAAATTCTCGACGGTTTCCACTGGAACTACTTTCCTGATACATTTCTTTGCTAGGACTAATTTTTTTCCAATGAAGCTCTCCTGTCTCCGGATCTCTGGCACGTTCGGCAAGCCACTGTTCCGGCCACTGCAAACGACGGATTGTGTTATCGTTGTTATTATCGTAGCCAAAACGACCGACAAACCGCAAACCTTTGGTAACGAAATCCAAGTTTTGCTCTAAAGAGATATTGGTCTCTATATTATTTGTCCAGTTTTCATTAAAACCTGTTTGAGTAGATGCAACCCATGGGTTAGTCTTATTTCCAGTTCCAAAAGCTGGCATATATCCATTCGAATACACTATAGGTGTTTTGATAGGATTATATCCAAAGATTTCACCCCATACGTCGCCATCACCTAGTCCCGGACTGTTACGCTTAGATAAGAAACCTGCAACACCTACTCGCAATAATGTAGTTTTAGTGATATCAATATCTACGTTCATACGATAATTCCAGCGATGATAGGCTGCATTTGTATTATAGTCATCTTTCAATGACTCGTCTGTGTTGTACATACCATTATCTTTCACATAACTGGCAGACACAAAATATCTTGCAGTAGATCCACCACCGCTCATATTCAGATTAACACGATGACTCCATGCGCCATCCTTCAGCAGTTTATCCATCCAGTCAACGTTAGGATACAAATCTGGATCTAGTCCAAGACGAAGAATGTCCAATTCCTCAGGCTGATAAACCGGTGCATTGTTACGAGTGATACGTGCTTCGTTAATCAAGCTAGCATAGCTGAGTCCATCTTCAAACTCAGGAGTAATGGTACGTGTATTATAAGTAGTTTCTACTTTAGCGTCTACTTTGATTTTTCCTGCTTTACCGTGTTTGGTAGTAATCAATACTACACCGTTGGCTCCTTTCGAACCGTAAATGGCAGTGGCCGAGGCATCCTTCAATACAGTAAACGATTCAATATCTTCAATATTGATTTCGTCCATACTACGTTCAAAACCATCTACCAGTACATAGGCTGAAGAATTTGCTCCAAAAGTGGAGATACCGCGAATCCAGAATTCGGAAATATTTTTTCCCGGCTGTCCGGAAGTCTGCCGTGCCAATATACCCGGTACATTACCGGCCAGTGCATTTACGATACTGGAAGATGGATTACGTTTCAATTCATCTACATTTACCGTAGTGATAGCACCCGTTTGGGTTAATTTTCTTTGAACACCTGTACCAGTAATAACAACTTCATCAATTGCCTTTGTTACACTTTCTTTCAATACAACATCTATAGTTCGTTGCTCTTTAACCATTACCTCTACAGATTCATATCCAATGTATGAGAATACCAAACGACGGTAAGGTTCCATCTTAATAGAATAATTTCCATTAACATCTGTAATTGAACCTAATCCAGGCATATCTTTTACAGATACATTTACACCTATAAGCGGTTCTTTATTTTCATCTGTAACGATACCTTTTATAGTAACGCTCTCTTGTTGTGACATGGCAGATTGTGCATATAAGCACAACAGCATAATACATAATGACAAATATTTCTTCATAATTATTCCCGTGTGTTATTCATTTGTTTTTGCTTCTTCACTCGGCATTTCCGATTCTTCCTCTGTTCCCTCATAAGCAATCATACGGATACGACGATTAGAACCGTCACCAATGTAAAATATATTTTTAGCCTGATCGTAGGCAAGTCCTTTACAACGGTCAAAACGTGCTTCTTCGCGTAAATCTCCTTCTACAAATCCCCATGGATTTGAATTCAAACTTGAGCTTCCGCGTCCTGCGAACGTACTGACTTTTCCCTGAGGAGTAATGACACGTATACAGTGATTCAGTTTGTCACAGATATAAAAATCATATTCGTCTTCTTGACCTGCATAAGCCGGATTATACACAAATACACCTTGATAAGGTTGATTAAAGCGGGCGGTTGTTCCAATTGCATCCTCCCATCCAGATCTTTCAGCTGTTCCTGCTATTATATAAGGTGTAACAAATCTTTTGCTTGCCCAATCATAATTTGTACGTTGGATATAATGTCTATTTATTGATACGATATATGCATAATTCCCGGTCGGATGAATTCGGATATTGTATTCCCATCCGTTGTCCATCTGGAAAAGAACCTCTTTGTCTGCAGGAGTAGTCCGTTCACCATTAAATATGTCTTGAATCTGCTGCTTGTCAACCTTGAAGAATTGTCCTTTATTAAAACTGTTAAAATACATATCTCCATCTACAGGATGTACTGCCACAGTATTACATTCCTTGAAATTTACCAGCTGAACTTTGTTACCCCACATTGTTCTATAATCATGATTTTCACCTTGAGGAGGCTCATTAAGACGAGTAAATCCGTATACAGCACCACGTAGTTCATCACCTTGGTCTACAGCAACCAGCATATGATTCTCATCGAAGAAAGCAACTGAACGTCCGCGATTACTGCCGATTTCTCCTTCAGTAAGCGCAGTTCCTACATATTTATTCTCAAGGTCAAGAACACGCATATTACCATTTCCTTCATTCTCATCATTAGCACCACGGTCGGCAGCTACATAGAGTAAGCTTGGATATTTAGGATCAAATTCCATCCAGTTTGGAGAGCCAAACGCGCCACAATCATCGAATGGTCCGTCTTTAGTGTCATAATGGCCATCATCTCTACGCGAGCCACACAATGTACTTACAAGTTGCTTACGTACATACTCAAATTTAATATCGGATACAGTTGATGCCAGCTGCTCCTCCCCTTTGGCTATTTGCACTTTAATTTCACCTGAATAAGCTTGAGAAGGTACCAAGCAATAAATAGCCTGATTTTTTACACTAATAATAATGGCTTTCTTACCTCCGATGAATACATTTACCATAGAAGGATCATTACCAAAATTATTTCCAAAAATAACTAACCGCTGCCCATAGCTTCCAGAAGTAGGATTAATGCTACTTACCTCAACAGGCAGATTCGGATTAAATGCAATGCTACTTGCATCTCCATTGTCTTTGTCATCGCTACACCCTATGAGGCATAGAATGGCCAGCACCCATGTCATCCTACATAACTGCCAGCAGTTTTTCAAGATTATGTTTTTTTTCATATAAAAAATAAAAATAATTGTGATGTAATATTTAAGGATGTTTAGTTACTAATTCTGTAGAAATGCTACAATAGCTAAGTCCAGAGAATTTGAGAGTATTGGGCAGACTTTTTAAAGGTAGTCTGTCGAATAACGAGCATGGAAGGTAAGCGTGGTAATGCCATCTCCTCCCCAAAAGGTAAATGATCAGCTTGAACAGTAGATAACAAGCCAATACTAACATTTGAGTTAATTGGTAATTTTTCCATAATTCAATTTTAAAGTTTAAGATTATCCTTCAAACATCCTTATTACCTTGAATAAAAACTTATACCTACTGTTCGCTTTGTTAAATGTAAAAAAACAATCTTTTATTATCCTATTGAGCCGTTCCTCCAAATTCGGCTATTGACTGAGATTTTTTCATGGTAGATGCTTTGTGTGTTGTTTATGTGATTTTTTTCATAGCATCTTGTCCCTTTCTCTAAAGCAAAGGTACTACATGGAGCATCCGAATAAAGGAAAAAAAACGTTCAAAAAAGGAAAAAAACAGTTCTTTTTCCTTTTTTAATCGCTCTAGAATGGGTATTGAATGAGGTGTAAATGGAATAGAAAGAATCTTAATGAATCTAATAAAATAATGAGAAGTCGAAACCTATAAACATAGACTGATGAGAGTAAATGTAAACTGGCTGAGGATATAAATATATCGAGGATACTAATGTTTCGTGGACTGGTTGAAATGACTATCTCTGTTTTTTTTATTAGAATTGTGTATATATATTACTTCATAATCCTTATGTTCTGTATCGCTGACTACTATATATTCATTTATCCTTCAAATTTTATTTATATAAAAATATTCTGACATAAAGATAGCTCTGTATATTCTCTTTTCATGGATAAACAGATAAATCCTTTTTGGAATTTTAGTGATTATCCGGTGCTTACTTTCCCCGTTTTCTTGGCAAAGGTTACCTGTCATGTCAGCAAAGGTTAGCTGACACGTTGGCAAAGGTTACCCAACGCGTTGGGAAAGGTTAGCTGACACGAGCCGAAAGGTTGGCCGACATTTGGGCTTGCAGGTAGGCCGGAGTGGGAGAGAGGGGGTGGACCAGCGGTTATGGATTTACTGTGGAGTGTGCCGACAGTCGGGGGTTAGCTGTTACTCTTTTCCTTCGCTTGCCGCCTTGATGTTTCTCATCAGTCCTGCATATTTGGCTCTTTTTACGGCACTTCCTTTGAATAGTTGCCTGTATTGCTCTTCGGTAAGCTGTTGCCATGCGTTTCTGGTCATTTGCAGAAGGGCGGGAGAGGGGTGGAATTCTGTTGTCTGGCAGGGCTGGGCAAAGCGGTTCCACGGGCAGGCGCGTTGGCATTCGTCGCAGCCATATATCTTTTTACCCATTTTCTTTGCTGTGTCGGCAGGAATGTCGCCCCGATGTTCGATGGTAAGGTAGGAGAGACATCGTTCGGCAGAGAGGCGGAATGGGGCTCCCAGCGCTTTTGTCGGGCATGCGTCAAGGCAGCGGTGGCACGTTCCGCAGCGGTTGGGTAGGGGAGAATCGTAGCGGTCGGCCTCTATGTCGAGCAGGATTTCACCCAAGAAGAAGCAGGATCCTGCATGAGGGATGATCAGTTGGGTGTTCTTGCCTATCCAGCCAAGCCCGGCGCGTTGTGCCCAATAGCGTTCGAGCAGCGGTGCCGTATCGCAGAACACGCGTCCGGCGACGGGAACGGACATTTGGCGACAGATGGCACCGAAGAGTTCGTATAGCTTGGCTTTCATGATGTCGTGGTAGTCTTTTCCGTAGGCATACCATGCTAACTGATACTCTTCTGTGGGCAGTTGTGTCGGTGGATAATAGTTGAGGGCTACGCTGACTACGGTTTGTGCACCTTCTACCAGCAGTTGTGGGTTGAGGCGTTTCTCTCCGTTGTTCTTCATATACTCCATTCCTGCCTGACATCCGTCCGACAACCATTGGCTGAAGGCGTCGGCTGTCTGTCTGTCTACGGCTTCGGCGCGTGCCAGTCCGCAGGCTGAGAATCCCAAACGGGCGGCTTCGGCTTTGATTTGTCGGGAGGAGAGGAGCATTTGAGTTTTTAAGTTTATGAGTTTTTGAGTTGACTTGTCTCCTTGTTAACTCAAAAAACTCAAAATCTACAAGGTCTTGAACTCGTATCCTTCTGCTTTCAGGAATTCGATGGAGCGGGGGAGCGCGTATTTCAGGTTCCCGTTGTTCCATGATTTCAGCGAATCGTGGAAGGTGATGATAGATCCGTTGCGCACGTAGCGTTTCACGTTGTTCAGCACCTGTTCGGGGCGCATTTTCTTACTGTAGTCACGCGTCACGAGATCCCACATGATAATCCGGTAGTGGTGGCGCAGTGTGTAGTACTGCCTGAAGCCCATATGCCCGTGTGGTGGGCGGAACAGATCGGAATGAGTGTATTCGTCTACCAGCTTGGTGTTTGCCAGATAGTCGGGGTTAGAGTATTCGAATCCGCGTATGTGGTTGAAGGTATGGTTCCCCAAGCGGTGTCCGTGTTCTACTACCATCCGGAATTCTTCGGGATGTTTGCGTATGTTGTCGCCTACCATGAAGAAGGTGGCTTTGATGTCGTATTTGTCCAGCACTTCCACGACCCACGGTGTCACTACGGGGATAGGACCGTCGTCGAACGTCAGGTACACAGCCCGTTCGTCGGGGTTCATACGGAAAATGGCTTGTGGATATAGTGCGCGGAAAAACCAGGGTGGTTGTTCTATAAACATAGTCTTGAGTCTTTGAGTTTATAAGTTATTAAGTTTGTAAGCCCAGCTCCTTGCTTCAACTTAAGAAGTCATGAACTTACAAACTCAAAAACTTATGAACTTACAAACTTATTGTGGTTGCTGCATCCGGCGGACATATTCGCCGTATAGCTTCTGCAACTGTTCAGAGTAGTGTCCTTTCAGATCGTCGGACTTGAATTTCTCCATCAGATTGACCTCTGCATCCAGCTGTCCGGCATAATAGAGGAATGAGTCGCCCGAAATGCTTAGTTTCCTGTCTGGCAGGCTGAGATACCATAGCATGTACTCTACCGCATTGTTGGCAAGTTCGTCTATGATGAATTCAGCCTTCTCTGTTTCTCCAAGCTGATAATAGCAGTCGGCTATCTGGAAGGCGCCGCTGTCCCAGTTGTGTGGTACGTTATAGCTTGGAATCATCTTTTCTGCATAGTCAAGTGCTTTCAGCGCCTTGTCTTTCTTGCCCTCCTTAATCAGTTGTCCGGCAAGCTGTGTGAAGATACGGCGATGGGTGTAGCACATACGCATTACGTTCTCGTCGATGTATATGCCGGGCTTGTCGATGCCTCCGAACTTGAACTTGTTCATCAGGTTGTCATACATCTTTTCGCTGTCGATGCGGCAGTCGAGTGCCTCGGTGTCGAACGGAGTGAAACGGTAAGCCAGCCCTTCCTGTATGAAGTGTTTGCCCATGTTCAGGTGGTTGTCGCTTCCTACGGTGATTGCCATGTAGATGGGGCGTTCCCAGTTGGCATTGGCTAGCATCTCAAGCATCATCAGCTCTTGTTTGTAGAGTGCCCGTTTGCCTTTCAGCGAGATGTGCATGTAGTTGGGGATGGAGTCGCCCAAAGCTTCGGGAATCTTCATGCCCGAACGGCGTACGGCGTCTTTGTCTATCTTGATCACAATGCTGTCGGTGGGAATCACGTGCAGTCCTTCTTTGTCCGAACGTATCCAATACTTCAGGATGTTCTTCAGTTCGTACGGGTTTTCGCCAAACTGTTTCTTAAGTTCTTCCATCTGTTCGGGGTGTCCGTTCTTCAGTGCACTGTCTGCCTGTGCATACATGGCGTCGATGTGCTTTCTTACTTCGGGGCGTACGGTGATGAAGTCGTTGGTACCTTCCACATATTCGGCACGGCTCCAAGTGATGGGCAGCGACGGTGAGTCGTAGGCAGGACGGCGCATCTGGTCGATATACCAGTCGGTCTGCAGATAGCTCAGGTTGCAGGTACGTGTATCTGTGCGGAAGCCTTCGGTTTCTACGTTATACCACAAGGGGAAAGTATCATTGTCACCGTTGGTGAAGATAATCGGGTTGCCTTCTTCCTGCAGTGTCGACAGGTAGTTCTGACCGAAGTCGCGTGCAACGAAGCGTCCGCTACGGTCGTGGTCGTCCCATGTCTGTCCTGCCATCTGAATGGGCACAAACAGGCAGAGCAGTGCCACTACTGCGGCTATCACCGGTTTCGGTGTAAAAGGAACATAGCTCTCGTACATGCTGGCAATCTTGCCCATCAGCTCGGCTTCTTCTTCCGGAGTGATGAACTTGGCACGTTTCTCTTCCAACAGTTTTCTCAGTCTGTCGGCTTCTTCTTCTGAGGCTCCTGCCACCAGACGGGGTTGCGGCTTCAGGCCTGATATCAGCTGAGTCAGTCCGGCTACTCCCATACCAATCCAGATGGCAAACGCGTAGAATGAGCCTGCATAGGCATAGTCACGTTCGCGCGGTTGCAGCGGTGTCTGGTTCAGGTAGAGCACAATGGCGATACCGGTCATGAAGAAGAGGAAGAATACTACCCAGAACTGCTGGATGCCACGCTGACTGCGGTAGGCTTGCCAGAACAGACCGATCAGGCCGAGCAACAGGGGCAGACAGTAGAATACGTTGCGTCCCTTGTTGTCCTTCATTTCCTGCGGAAGCAGATCTTGGTCACCCACAAGGAACTTGTCGATGAAGGGGATACCGGTAATCCAGTTCCCGTGTTCTATTTCTCCACTGCTTTGTATGTCGTTCTGACGTCCGGCAAAGTTCCACATGAAGTAGCGCCAGTACATGAAGTTGAGCTGGTAGCGGAAGAAGAACTTGATGTTCTCCCACTGGGTGGGCATGTTCACCATGATGGTTTCTCCACACTGGTCGTAGGGCACGTCATATCCTTTGACATCTGCCCATTGCTTGTATTGCGGTACGTGCTGGTCGGCAGGGCTGTACATACGCGGGAACAGCATGTTCTGTGCATATTCGTATTCTATACGTCCCGGCAGTTCGATATAAGAGTCTTTCTCGTCGGGTGAGGTCTTCTCTTTGCGTACATATTTGCTCGGAGTTTTCACCTGTCGGGGAACGCAGTAGCCGTCCACTACGTCGAGCGCCACCTTTGAAGAGTAGGCAGGACCGTAGAACAATGGGCGTGTTCCGTACTGCTCGCGTCCCAGATATTCGCCCAGCGTGAAGATGTCTTCCGGTGAGTTCTGGTCCATCGGTGTGTTGGCGGTAGAACGGATTACAATCAGTGCATACGATGAATATCCGATGACAATCATCATGGTACACAGCAGGGCTGTGTTCATGGTGCGTGCCGAGATGCGCCATTTTTCTTTCATCTTTTCCTGCATCCGTGGAGCAAGATAGATGGAAAGCAGGGTTATGACAACGATTCCGATCAGTATGCTGCTGGCCCCATGTCCGTAGAAGGGGATACCCAGCATGGCGATGGTCAGGACGAAAGAGACTGCCATGCGCAGACGGCTCCGTTCGTTGTAGCTTTCGTAGACGCCCCAGATGATGACTGCTGCAAGCAGGATGATGTAGACCACTACGCCTGTATTGAATGACATTCCGAGTCCGTTGACAAACAGCAGCTCGAACCATCCGCCTACCTTCACAATGCCCGGCACAATGCCGTACAATACCACCGCTACCAGTACCATCGAACCGATGAGTGCCAGCAAAGAGCCTTTGGCTGTGGCGTTCGGAGTCTTCTTATAGTAGTAAACCAATACGATGGCGGGCAGACAGAGCAGGTTCAGCAGATGGACACCAATGCTCAATCCCGTCAGATAGGCAATCAGAATCAGCCAGCGGTCGCTGTGCGGTTCGTTGGCGACGTCTTCCCACTTCAGTATGAGCCAGAATACGACGGCTGTAAAGAGGGAAGAGGAGGCATATACCTCGCCTTCTACGGCCGAGAACCAGAATGTGTCGCTGAATGTATATACCAATGCACCTACCAGTCCGCTACCCATTACGGTGATAAGCTGTCCGGTGGTGATGTGCTCGCTGTCTTCGATGACCAGCTTACGTACCAGATGGGTGATACTCCAGAACAGGAACAGAATACAGGCGCCGCTCATCAGTGCGCTCATGTAGTTGACCATCTTGGCCACTTCTGTGGTGTCGGAGGCAAACTGTGTGAAGAGGTTTGCCATCAGCATGAAGAATGGTGCGCCGGGCGGGTGTCCTACTTCCAGTTTGTAGCCGGTGGTGATAAACTCGGGGCAATCCCAGAAACTTGCCGTCGGCTCTATTGTGAGGCAATAGACGGTGGCTGCGATGATGAAGGTGATCCACCCCATCAGGTTGTTGATCGCTTTGTATTGTTTCATCCGTATTCTATTATGTTCAAAGAATCTGTCGATTTGTTTCCTCGTCGACCTCTCTCTTTGTCAACTGTATAATGGGTGCAAATATAGTGAATTGGGTGCATAAACCGGTTAGATTGTAAGAAATATTAAGTAACTGCGCCCCGATTTGAAAGCCGGAAATGCTGAGAAAGAAGATTTTGTATTACTTTTGCGCTCGAATCAAAGCCTGTGAATTATGCAAGAACGTCATTCCAACCGTGAGCGTTATTTTAATGAGCAGGGGCGTACTACGTCCCGTTATTATATTCCTTACATCCGCCGGTTTATGCCTGTCCTTCCTCCGGAGGTACTGGAGATCGGTTGTGGCGAGGGAGGTAACCTGCTGCCGTTTGCCCGTATGGGATGCCGGGTGACCGGGGTGGATATGGCGGCCCCCCGCATCGATCAGGCTCGTGCCTTCTTTGCCGAACGTGGCGAACAGGGAACGTTTATTGCCGAAGACATTTTCCGGCTGGAGGAGCTGGAGCATAAGTTCGCGCTGATTCTGATTCACGATGTGATTGAACATATCGGCGACAAGGAGGGATTTCTTTCCGGTCTGAAGAAGTTTCTGGCTCCCGGAGGCATGATGTTTATCGCCTTTCCGGCGTGGCAGATGCCTTTTGGCGGTCATCAGCAGATTGCAAGCAGTGCCGTTTCGCGTCTGCCGTTCATTCATCTGCTGCCTGTGCCGTTGTATCGCTGGTTCCTGCAGCGTGCCGGTGAGAGTGAACGGATGGTGAGGGAGCTGCTCGAAATCAAGCAGACCCGCTGCCCTATCGAACTGTTCCGCTCGGTGGTACGTAAAACCGGTTACCGGATTGTGAATCAGCAACTCTATTTCATCAATCCCCATTATGAGACCAAGTTCGGGCTGACTCCCCGTCGGCTCACAAAGGCTGTTGCTGCTATTCCATACGTCCGTAATTTCTTTAGCACCAGTTGCTTCTACATGATTGAGCCGGTGTAGTCTGCGGGCTGTCTGCAAGCCTCTCCTGACAGAGTTTGTTGGGAAAGGTTAGCTGACGCGTTGGCTAACCTTTGCTGACATGTCAGCTAACCTTTCCCAATGTGTTGGCTAACCTTTCCCAACAAATGGGGTATAGATGGGCTTTATTCGTGGTGATGATGTTCGCCCAGTATGCGGTGGGGAAGGGTTCCGTGTCCCAACAATTCGATGGGGCAGTTGAAGTTTTTTTCCAGCCATTCGGTGGTGACGCCCGTATCGGGGTGATAGTCCAGTGTCTCGTTGACACAGGCGATGGATTTCACCTGTTGCAGGACGGTACCTATGTCGTGGCTCACCAGAATGATGGCACACTCCTTGTTGATTTCGGCCAGCAGCTGATAGAGGCGTGCCTCGAAGCGCTTGTCGATGTAGGTGCTGGGTTCGTCGAGTATTACTACCGAGGGATCGGAGATGATGGCTCTGCCCAGTAGTGCCCGTTGCAACTGCCCGCCGCTGAGTTGCCCGATGGAGCGCTTTTCCAGTCCCTCCAGCCCCATGCGAGCTATGGTTTGTTTTCCTCTTTCCCGTTCGTCGGCAGTAAACCGTGCCGACAGTTTCTTCTGAATGCTGAGTCCTGAAAGGATGACCTCTTCGACGGAGATGGGAAATTTGCGGTCGATGGTGTTGTATTGAGGCAGGTAGCCGATGGAGAGTGTCTCCGGATAGAACTGTATGCTTCCTCCTGTGGGTTTCAGCAGTCCGAGGATGCACTTGATGAGTGTTGTCTTACCCCCTCCGTTGGGACCGATGATTCCCAGAAAGTCGCGTTCGTAGACGGTCAGATTGACGTCGTGGAGCACGTTCCGTCCGTCATATCCGGCGGAGAGATTTTTTATTTCGATGATAGCTTTTGTCTGCATGTATGTTTTCAGAATTTGTTTGTTATCCGTTTGCCCGGTTTGGGGTATTTCTTGCTGGCATCGTCCAATACCAGTATCCAGTCGAGGGTTTCTCCTGCTGTTGGTGGAATAAATTCCTTTTTGCCTTCGTTGCTGAATGTTCCGATGGCTTTTGCCTCTCCGTTACGGGGATTGTACCACCATGCCTTGATCTTTGCACCTTTGATGATGCCTGTATCTACGGTGAAGGCTCTTCCCACCGGTGCGTAGACCATCAGGTAAGTGCCCGCTTCGTCTCCGGTAGCAGCAAACCGGTAGTGCCCGGCTCCGGGTACGGCAGTGGCGCTCTGATGGGGAATGATGGCTTCCGGCATCGGTATCCGTGTTGCAAAGGGACGCGATTCTATCAGCATCCGTCCGTAAGCCATTTGTCCCGATCCCGGCTGGCTGAGTGCCTCTTTCCACGACATCAGCGGGCGGTTGATGGGATTCCGTTTCTTTTCCGGGTCGTACATCTGCCAGATGGAGTGATGTCCGTAGGTGTGCCCGCAGGCTCCGTTGAATACGTCCCAGTAGAAGGCTCTTCTCACATCGGAAGCGACGGAATGTCCGTTCTCTTCGGGATTGAATGAGATGGGGTGGTCTTCGTACAAGGGTTCGCCGTCTATTACCGGTTTGGCAGGATTCCGCCGGTAGTCTTCCAGTGTTTTGGCGTATGTATGCCGGTAGTCTCTGTTGTGTCCGTTCTGGCGCATGTTGAAGTCGAGCCATGCTTCGTTGTGAAACCACTGCGACGATCCGCTTCCTCCGTTGGGATGGAAGGTGATGAGCTGTTTGCCTCCATTGCCCTCCTCAATGCCTTTTGCCATTGCCCGGATTATGTTTTTCTGCTGTTCACGGTCGATGTATCTGTCTCCTCCCAGTATCCAGATGATTCGCTTGTCTTTGTATCGCTTTCCTAGAAACTGTCCGTAGCTCTTGGCGTTCTTTTCGTTGAAGAGAGGCCTGTCGTCGTGCCAGTAACGTCCCCATGTAGGCAACAGGCCGACGTACATCCCCAGCTGGTTGGCTTTGTTGATGATGTAGTCCACGTGGTCCCAGTAGTCGTTGTCTGCTCCGTCTGCAACAGCCGGGCGGGCAGGGTCAAAGTCGGTCAGCGGCAGGTGGCCGTAGGCGTTCGGTACGCTGTGTCCGTCCAGTTCGGCAAGTGCCACAGCCTGTATGACGGTGTATCCTTTCGAAGCCCTGTCGGTCAGATATTCGTCTGCTTCCTGTTTGTTGAGCCGGTGGAAGAGTTCCCATGCTGTGTCTCCTAAGTAAAAGAACGGAGTGCCGTCTTCGTATTGCAGAAAGCGTTGGTTGGCAGAGACGACAATCTGTCCGTGTGAGAAGTCAGTGGGTTTTCCTTTCCATTGTGCAGCCGCAGGAGGCGCAAAGGCTGTTCCTATGCCGATGAGCATTAGTGTGATGGTTTCTTTTAAGTGTTTCATAAGTAGGCTGGCTTTTCGTGAACACATCGATTCATATGGCAAAGATAAAATGTTTTGCTGTTTACTGTTGTAAAATCAGAATGCTTTTTATTGTGGCAGTCTTAACTTTTTCTGTAGGCGATCTCCTGCCGGGCAGACAGGAAAAAACGTCTGCACTGGCTTGAGTAAGGCGGACGTGAGTATCTGCAAATGAAATCGGATTGCAAAACTCAGGTGCTATAATGTTCTGTAATGGTGTTAAATTGTTCGTTTTTTCCTTATTTTTCAAAGGAAAAGTTTGTTTTTAAAAGTTTTTTCCATATGTTTGTTGAGAACTAAAGTGAATAAGTTATGGATAAAGGTGTGATTGGTGAAAAGGCGGGTATCGTTTGGCGTCTGCTGAATGGTGATAACCGCAGATGGGAGTTTTCCGAGATTGAGAAAGCTACCGGTATGGATGAGAAGGAATTGTCGGCCGCTATAGGATGGCTGGCGCGTGAGAATAAGGTTCAGTTTGAACTTGACAAAGAGCATGGAAAAGCTTATTTGTCTCTTATTCTGAATGTGTATATAGGCTGATTAACAGAGCCTTTCTATTCAGCCTGTTGCCTGTGTCTGTCAAAACAGACAACAGACTGCTTGTAGTACTTGTCTTCTTTATCTGCTGCGTGTGAGGATTTTTGTAGCAGTGGATATCTTTAACGCATCATTTTTTGATCTTTTTATCAGTTAGACGACAAAGCTTGTGCCACATTTATCATTTCCGTTTCCCAGTCGTAGTTTAACGGATTGATGGCTACTACTTTTGTTCCGGTTTGCCGGGCAATAGTTTCTGCATTTCGCCGGTCGAATTCGGGTTGTACAAAGATGACATGTACGTCCTTTTCTTTACACAAATCAATCAGTTCCTTCAGATGGGCAGGTGATGGCTCTTTACCGTCTTCTTCAATAGATATTTGTGTCAGTCCGTAGTCGCGTGCGAAGTAGGAGAGTGCCGGATGATAGATCATGAATGCTTTTGCCGCATCGGGCTGTGACAATCTGACCCTGACCAGACTATCGATATGCTGGATACGGTGGCATAAGGAGTCGTAGCGCGCCAGATAGTAGGGCTGGTTCTTCTTGTCTAATTTACAGAGTGCATTATACGTATTTTGGGCTATCTGCAGGGCATTTGTAGCCGAATTCCATATATGTGGTTCTACGGCATGAAAGTGTTCATGCCCGTTGGAAGAATCTTTTTCTTCATGGCGGTGTCCTAAGATAAGGTCGATTCCCCGTGAAGTATCGAATACCTGAATGTGTGGTGTGTTGTCCATCAGCTTATCCATCCATGTTTGCTCGAATCCGATAAATCCGATTCGAAAATATGCTTTGCTTTTTCCCAATGCTATCAGCTGTTGCGGGATGGGATCGTATGTCTCGGGGCTTGATCCTTTCGGAACCATGCTGACAACGGAAAACTTATCACCGGCAATCGCTTCTGTGAAATATCGCTGAGGCTCGATAGTTACGGTAATGACAGGCTTCTCCGTCTCCGTAGCCTCATTGTTCTTTGTTGCACCTTTGCAGGCAGAAAGTAGGATAATTCCTACAATGTAGATTGTATTTCTTAACTGTCTTTTCATTGTTCCAATATCTTTGTTTCATTGATTTATTTTTCTTCCTCTGAGTATTTCCCGTTTGCCTCCTGGCGGGCCGGGGAGCCTTTCTACGGTAAATCCTGCGGCCTGCATCATTCTTCTGACAACTCCTTTGGCACAATAGGTCGTCAGGATACCTTTTTCGTTTAAAAGAACATATAAATGGTCAAATAGTTCTTGCGACCACATTTCCGGCTGTTTTTCGGGAGCGAAAGCATCGAAATAGATAACGTCTGCTGTAAGAGATCCGTCATCCTTCCATTGGGTTACGTCTGCTTGAATCTTATGCAGCGTGAAATGGGGAGTAATCCTTACCGGCTTTCCCCATTCGGCATCGTGCAGCTTCTTGAACAGAAGGGTGGCTGGTATTTCTTTCCCGTCCACTTCGAGTTGTTCGTTGCTGTCGGTATAGTGTAGCTGTTCCACCATGTCCCATGCCAGCGGATAAAGTTCCCATCCTGTGTAGTGTACTTCTCTGCCGCTCCGTTCTGCTTCTATCAGTGTGAGCCATGCGTTCAGCCCGGTGCCGAATCCGATCTCTGCAATATGAGGGGTCGTTGCCTCAGAGGCTTTGAGTCCCATGTCGATGAAGATATGCTGCGATTCTGCCCATGCTCCTTTGACAGAGTGGTAATGTTCGTTCAGTTCGGGCACAAACAAGGTTGCACTTCCGTCGTCTGTCTTTTCAATGATTCTTTCCATTGTTTTCTCCTGTATTATCCGGCAATTGCATCCCATGCACTTTCAAGTACATACAGCAACAGGATGTATCGCATTAGCTTACCTATAAACATTGAGCTTAATGTGAACCATGTATTGCTTCGCATAAATCCCAAGGCAATGGCTATTACTTCGCCTATGGCGGGAAGAAAGGTGAAAAATGCCATCAATGCTCCTTTCCCCTGAAGAAAAGTAATCATCTTGTCTACTTTTTCTTTCTTTACTTTGAAGTATTTCTCTATCCAGCTGACTTTACCCAGCCGTCCCATGTAATAGCAGGTCATTCCACCAACTGTATTTCCCAATGTTGCTGCAAGCAGACAGGCTACAGGAGGAAGCCCCAGTTTAACCAGTGCCACTACTACGATTTCGGAACTGAATGGGATGATGCTTCCTGCCAGCAGGGCTGAAATAAAGAGCCCCGGAAGTCCCCAGTCTATAAGCAGTTGTGTAAATGAGTTTATAAAAGCGTCCATATGTTATAGGTAAATAAAAGTATAAGACCAACTATGGATACGATGAAAAAGATATTGGATGCTTTACTGTTGGTCAGTACAAAGAAATGTCCTGTCAGGATGCTGGTACTTATCATCAGGATAGGCAGCAGCTCGTCATAATAGTTCGGCTGTAGCGCGATGGCTAGGAACAAAAATCCTGTCAGGTCGATGAGAAATTGCAGATAGGCACGCGTACGGATCTTGTCTTCGAAGCCGGCAGTGATACAATGTCCCGTACTGGCTGCAAATAGAACAAACAAATAGCCCAGAATCGCAAATTCCCAGCTGTGGAGCGAGTTCAGATCGAAAGCCTTACCGAAGGCTGCCAGACTGTGAAACGCCTGATAGAAGAGCTCTATTTGTCCATATAGGAAGGTGTATCCAAGCAAGAACCAGTAGGGTAGTGTCCATCCTATAAGGGCGGCACAAAAGCTGCGGAGGTTGAGCGACTGAAAGCGATAGGCTCCAATCATCCAGAGTACCGACAGAAAAGTAAGTTGCGGAAAGAACAGACTGCCTGTTCCTATAAAAAAGAACGAATGGAACAGTGCGCCAGACGGGTGTGACTGCTGATAACTGCTAAACAGAAAATAGAGTGAAATCAAGAATGCAAGCGAAGCTATATCTCCTGCATAGAGCAGATGCATCCGGGGGCAGACGGTTACAAACAGAAAGTAGATAGCTGTCTGTACCGATGCTCTCATGCGGATGATGGCAAAACGATTATTCAGCTCGATCAGAAAGTATCCGATGATGGCATAAATCAGGTAACTGGTTACATGTTCTGCCCAGACAGGCATGGGGAAAGCAAGGGTGAACTGCTCGAAAAGTGTGTTCGCCCCATTGTCGGAAGTTAGCCTGAGGTGGGGAAACAGAAAGTAACTCAGCAACCAGCAGAGGGTGCAGACAATAATGACGGCAGGCAGTGTCCATCTGCCTGTCGTCACTTGGTTCTGTAGCCTTTTATTCCTCATTCGAGAGTTGTGGGTTCTAAATTATGAGTTTTAAGCGATAAGCTTTAAGTAATGTTGCTCAATGCTGACTGCTAATCACTCATCAAATCTTTATTACAGGTCAAATCCGATATCGCGGCGGAAGTATTTTTTCTCAAAGTCGATCATGTCTGCCACTTTATAGCTTTGTGCCAGTGCTTCTTCTTTGGTTGCTCCATACGAGCAGACTGCAATGACACGTCCGCCACTGGTCACAATCTGACCGTCTTTAACAGCTGTTCCGGCATGGAAAATGATGCTGTCTGTAGCGGCAGCCTGTTCCAGACCGCTGATAGGGAATCCTTTCTCGTAAGCTTCGGGATATCCTCCGCTGACAAGGATAACGCATCCTGCAGCACGTGGGTCCATAATGAGCTCTTTCTTGTCCAGATTGCCGGCAGCTACACCTTCCAACAATTCGACCAAGTCGCTTTGGATGCGCAGCATGACGCTTTCTGTCTCCGGATCGCCCATACGGACGTTATATTCGATGACCATTGGCTCTCCTTTCACGTTGATAAGTCCGAGGAAGATGAATCCCTTATAGGTCAGTTTCTCTTCTTTCAAGCCGTTGATGGTCGGTTCGATGATGCGTGTACGAACTTTCTCCATGAATGTTTCGTCGGCAAACGGAACCGGAGTTACGCTACCCATTCCACCAGTGTTCAGTCCTTTGTCGCCTTCGCCGATGCGTTTGTAGTCTTTTGCAACCGGGAGTACCTTGTAGTGTTCGCCGTCTGTCAGAACAAATACAGAACATTCAATGCCGCTCAGGAATTCTTCTATTACGACGGTTGCCGATGCCGATCCGAACATACCTCCCAGCATTTCTTTCAGCTCTTTCTTGGCTTCTTCCAGTGTTGGGACAATTAATACCCCCTTTCCGGCACATAGCCCGTCTGCTTTCAGCACATAAGGAGCTTCCAGCGTCTCGAGGAAAGCCAGTCCTTCTTCCAGATTCTCGGCTGTGATGCTTTTGTAGCGGGCTGTCGGTATCTGGTGACGCATCATGAATCCTTTGGCAAACTCCTTACTACCTTCCAGCTGTGCTCCCTGAGCCGAAGGACCGATAACTGCGATATGCTTCAGTTCCGGACGGTTCTGGAAATAGTCGTAGATACCTTTTACCAGTGGATCTTCGGGTCCTACCACTACCATATCGACAGATTCTTTCAGGGCAAACGCACTGATTGCTTCAAAGTCGGTAGCTTTGATGTTTACGTTCTCCCCGACAGCGGTTGTTCCGGCATTTCCCGGTGCGATATATAGTTTCTCTACTTTCGGACTTTGAGCGATTTTCCATGCCAGTGCATGTTCGCGTCCGCCTGAGCCTAATAAAAGTACTTTCATGAGTCTATGTTTTTTAGTTGTTTACTGCTTATAAATAATCTTCGAAATATCGGGTAATCTTCTCGTGCAGGTGTATGCGGTCGCGTCCCATAACGTTGTGTTCATGACAGGGATAGATGAACATGTCGGGATAGGTGCGTGCATCGATACAGGCCTTCATGAACGATAGTGTATGCTGAGGTACACATGTATTGTCATGATCGTCGTGTATAATCAGAAGATGTCCTTTCAGTTGGCCGGCAAGGTTGCGCAGGTTGCACTCTTTGTAGCCTTCGGGGTTGCTTTGCGGAGTGTCCATGTAGCGCTCTCCGTACATTACTTCGTAGAATGCCCAGTCGATAACCGGTCCTCCTGCTACACCCACTTTGAATATCTCCGGGTAACGGAGCATCAGTGCGGTAGTCATGTGTCCTCCAAAGCTCCATCCGTGTACACCGATGCGGTTGGCGTCTACGTAGGGGAGTGTTTTCAGGAATTCGATTCCTTTTACCTGATCTTTGCCTTCTTCCACTCCCAGATGCCGGAAGGTGACATTTTCGAATTCCAGTCCGCGGTTGGAGCTTCCACGGTTGTCCATAGTGAACATGATGTAGCCTTTGCCTGCCATATAGATGTCCCATCCGCGGGCACCGTTCTGGAATCCTCCGGTGACACACTGTGCATGAGGACCTCCATAGACGTAGACAATAACAGGATATTTCTTGTTCGGATCAAAATCTGCCGGTTTTGTGATACGGTAATAGAGGTCTGTTGTTCCGTCGGCAGCTTTGATGGTTCCTGTCTCAAAGCTTGGCATCACAAATCCTTCGTAGGGATCTTTCGCCTTGAGCATTGAGATGGTTTTGAAGTTCTTTGTGTCGGCAATCTCGATGTTGCGCGCTTCAGTCTTGGTAGAATAGGAGTCGATAAGATAGCTGCCCGAAGCACTGAGCTTTCCGCTGTGGGCACTCTCGCTGCATGAGTCGAACGGACGGTTCATTTTTCCGCTATTGACATTGACAGTGAAATGACCGCTTTTCAGTCCTTCGATGGCGGTAAAGACAATCTCCTTTTTCTTGGCATTGAATCCCAGTACGTTTTGCACCAGCCAGTTCCCTTTGGTCAGTTGCTTCAGTAGCTTTCCGTCTGTGTCATACAGATAAAGGTGGTTGTATCCGTCGCGCTGGCTCTGGTAGATGAATTTTGTCTCATCCCATGGCAGGAAGGTGATGGGGTTCTGTGGCTCTACATACTTCGGATGTTTTTCTTCCACCAGTGTTTTCACAAGTTCTCCGGTGGTAGCGTCATACTGGCAGAGCTTACTGTGATTCTGGTCGCGGTTCAGCTCAATCAGATAGAGGCTCTTCTCGTCCGGCGACCAGCTGATGTTGGTGAAATAACGGTCGGTAGGATCACCTGCATTCAGATAGATGGTCTTGCCGGTAGCGGGATTGTAGATGCCCACTTTTACCTGATGGCTGGTCATACCTGCCATCGGATAGCGCACGTTGTTCACCTCTCCCACACGGGCAGTGATGTCTACCAGCGGATACTGAGTCACCATGCTTTCGTCCATCCGGTAGAAAGCAAGCAGGTTTCCTTTCGGGCTCCAGAATGTGCCCTTGTTGATGCCGAATTCGTTGCGGTGTACTATCTGTCCGCAGACAATACCTTCGGGCTCATTGGTCACTTGTTGGTTGTCTACATACAGGTTGTTGCCTATGGTGTATGCCACTTTGCCACTGGCCGTACAGAAGTCTTGGTTGGCCGCTTCCTGTTTTACTTCAAGGACATCCGTTATCTGATTGGCTTCAAAATCATATATGATGTATTTTCCCGGTTGTGTCAGCAACAGCTGAGGCTTGTCCGGCCACAGAAATTGCACTCCGTACAGTTGGGAAACTTTCTTCAGTTGTTTGCCTGCAAGTGCCTGATTAATCTGTTCGCGGGTGACAAGCATCTTTTCTTTTCCAGTTTTGGGGTGAATGGCATAGATAGTGTCGATTCCCGGCTTGATACATTCATCGCCCCACCATTGCAGACCATACAGGTTTTCTGCATATCGGTATGTTTCACCGCCCGGAAGCAGGTCTTCCAGTGTCGGCTTTTTCTGTTCTTGTGCCATAGCGTTTATCATCATTGGCAGTGCCATCAGCAAAAAGAAGATTTTTTTTCCAATTCCGTTCATTGTCTTCTGTATTGTTAATTGTTCTCGTTTTCAGTGTTGTTGTGGCTGCTCAGAGGGATTCTAGGTTCTCTGTGCCCTTTGAATTCTCTTATCTCTTTCGGTTTTCTGCCACTGCGGTTCTTCTCTGCCTCTTCGCGTGTCTTTCCGGCAGCTTTTCCCCGTGCCTTGAAGCTGTTTTCCTGTCGGGAGCGTCCTCCTTTGCTGTCTCTGTTCCCTTTGCGCGATTTAGCTTCGTGGTCTTTTTTCCTTTCTTCGCCTTTATCGGTTTCCAGATTCTTGTAGTCTTTATATTTGCCTTCGAAGAGCTCGTACTTACGGAACTCACATTCCAGTGCTCCGTTGAAGAGTGGTACTTTCAGGCTGGCTTTCAATCCAATCTGGTCGAAACACTCTTCCCGGTAGGAGAGTATCCATGCTTCGTTGCCGGTGAAAGCGTGTTTCAGCCGTTCGCCAATCATCTGATAGAGTCCCAGCAGGTCGTTGGTCGAAATCCGCTCGCCGTAAGGAGGATTGGTGATGATGATTGATTTCTCTGCGGGTTGTTCAAATTGCTGGAACGGCTGTAGTTTCAGCACTACGTCTTTGGTTACTCCGGCGGCCTTTACGTTGTGTATGGCTATCTCGTTTGCCTTTGGATTGTTGTCGTAGCCGTAGATTTTGTGATTGAAATCGCGTTCCTGACTGTCGTCATTGTAGATTTCATCCAGCAGTTCGGCATCGAAATCGCTCCATTTCTCGAATGCAAACTCTTTGCGGAAGATACCCGGAGCTATGTTGCGTGCAATCAGTGCTGCTTCGATGGGGATGGTGCCCGATCCGCACATGGGGTCTATCAGGTCGCATTCGCCGTGCCAGCCGGTCATCAGAATCATTCCTGCGGCCAACACCTCGTTCAAGGGAGCTTCTACGGCTTCCTGACGGTATCCGCGGCGGTGAAGTGATTCGCCTGAGGAATCCAGCGAAAGGGTACAGCTGGTCTGTGCGATGTGTATGTTGAGCAATACATCCGGCTTGTTGATGCGTACCGACGGACGTTTTCCTGTCTTCTCGCGGAAGTAGTCTACGATGGCATCCTTCACTTTGTATGAAACGAACTTGGAGTGGCGGAACTCTTCGCTGAACACTACTGCGTCTACTGCAAAAGTCTTGTTCTCGTCCAGATACTCCTCCCATGCTATCTCCTGTATCTGGCGGTAGACGTCGTCGGCATCCTTTGCCGTAAAATGTTTGATGGGCTTCAGAATGCGGATGGCAGTGCGCAGACAGAAATTGGTTTTATACAGCATCCGTTTGTCTCCGGTGAATGAAACCATCCGTCTGCCTATCTGGATATCGTTTGCTCCCAGTCTGGTCAGTTCTTCCGCCAGAATCTCTTCCAGTCCCTGAAAGGTCTTGGCTATCATTTCAAATTGTTCGTTCATATAGGGGTTGTTTGGTTTTTCTTATTTTTTTGCCTTGGTCTGTACAATTTTGGCTCCGGCCGGCACATTCTCCGTCACCCAGATGTTACCGCCTACAGTAGCATCGTGTCCGATGGTGATACGTCCCAGAATGGTGGCGTTGGAGTAGACAATCACGTTGTCCTCCAGTATGGGGTGACGCGGGATGCCTTTGATGGGTTTTCCGTCGGCATCGAGCGGGAAGCTCTTGGCTCCCAGTGTGACGCCCTGATAGAGCTTGACGTTGTTGCCCAGAATGCTGGTGGCTCCTATCACGACACCCGTACCGTGGTCGATGGTGAAGTGGCTGCCTATCCGTGCAGCAGGGTGGATGTCTATTCCCGTTTCGCTGTGTGCCATCTCGGTGATGATACGTGGAATCAGCGGTACGCCCAGCTCCAGCAGTTCGTGTGCGATGCGGTAGTTGCTGATGGCCTTGATGGCAGGATAGCAGCAGATGACCTCTCCGTAACTTTCGGCTGCGGGGTCGCCGTTGTATGCCGCTTCCACATCGGTGGCAAGTATTTTCCGCAGGGCGGGCAGCTTACTGATAAATTTTGCAGCAAGGCAGGCTGCCTGTTCGCGTTGTGCCTCAGACGATGCTGACTCACTCTCCTCGGTTGAGCCGAAGCAAAGGCCGGCAAGAATCTGTTCGGTAAGCAGCCCGAACAGTTTTTCCACATCTACTCCGATGTGATAGTTGATTGTACGGCTGTTGACCGTAGAATTGCCGTAATAGCCGGGAAACAGTATGGAACGTGAGAGTTCGATAATTTCGTGCAAGACCTTTGCCGAAGGTAGCGGGTCGCCATCTTTGTGCTGGTGGAACAGTCCTTTGTATGATTCGCTTTCCGATAGCTCATCGACTGCCTGTGTCAGAATGTGAGTGAAGTTCAGTGGACTCATTCGGTCAAAATGCTCTTAAAAGATATGATATGGGCACAAAGATAGTGAAAGGTGAGCACAGTGGCAAATGAAAACGCAGTTTTCAGATTTGACAATGTAGAACCGCGGCCTATCTTATCAAAAGATACTAAAAGTCAAACGTAGAGACAAATAGAAAGCAAAGTTTTCGTATTTTGTCGTATCGGGAAGCATTTTATTCGGAGAAACTTCAAAATATTGCTGTGGCAGAGAAACAGCATGCGCTGAAAAAAGTCTGTGCGGTAAGGAATCCTGATTTGAAGATCAGGAACTCTTCACCGCACAGAGATAGTAAGTGGGTCTGTCAGGCTATCAGTTTCTTAGCCTTTCATCTTCACGCTCACCGTATGAGTGCCTGCACCGTATTCTTTGGTTGCAGTATCACCGGGGAGTGTTACTTCGGCCGTTGCTCCTTCAGGAACGGTGAATGTCCACTGCCATGTGTCGCCTTCATACTTCCATGAGCTTTTGATAAGTCCTGCTGCCGACTGGAATTCGGCTGTGAGGTGGCCTAAACGGCGGTCGGGCACAGGGCGCATGATGATGCGGCGGAAGCCCGGCTGCGAAGGATCGGCGGCGATACCTGCCGCAGTCTCCCACAGCCATTCGCATACACAGCCGTAAGCGTAGTGGTTGAACGAGTTCATGCCGCGCGGACCCATGCCTTCTTCTATCATATAGCTGTTCCAGCGTTCCCAGATGGTGGTGGCACCGTTGTCGACAGAATAGAGCCACGACGGGTTCTTGCGTTGGAAGAGCAGCTCGTAGGCAATGTCGGACATGCCGTTTTCGGTCAGTGTGCCCATCAGGATGGAAGTGCCCAAGAAACCGGTCTGCAGGCAGTTGTCGTGCTCCTTGAAGTTCTGGCGCAGGCGGGCAATCATGCGTTCTTTTGCTTCGCCTTCCAGAATATTGTTCTTCAGGGCAAACAGGGCAGGGGTCTGCATGGTGTTCAGGATGGCCGTCTTGAATTCGCCTTCGGGAGTGAAGAACTGCTGGCGTATGTACTCGCGTGCTTCGTTGGTCATGGCTTCGTAGCGCGAAGCGTCGCGTCCGGTGGCTTTTGCCATGTCACGCATCATGCCGGCATCTATCAGCCAATAGCTGGCACACAGGTAGTTCCAGTAATCCACAGCCTCGGGCAGCGGACCTTCCGGACCGAAGGCGCGTCCGCTACAGCTTTCCAGCGGCTCGTAGCTCAGCCAGTCTGCCCACTGGTAGTTTCCGTTCTCGTTCTTCAGGGCGTTGTGGTCGTATTTCGTCTCTGCCACGTGGTTTATGAAACGTTCCATCGACTCCCACGATTCCTCGATGACCTGTTTGTCGCCGAACTGTTTCCATACCACCCATGGCACAATGATACCGGCATCTGCCCAGCCAAGGCGCATCATGTCGTGGTCGCCGCATCCGTACTGTGCGAAGGGAGCCACCCCGGGATAGCCACCCGTAGGCGACTGGGTGTCGCGCATATCCTGCAGCCACTTGTGGAAGAAGCGGCTTGTGTTGGCAAAGAATGTACCAGTCTCGGCAAACACTTGTGTGTCGGCCGTCCAGCCCAAGCGTTCGTTACGCTGCGGACAGTCGGTTGGAACAGACAGATAGTTGGATAATTGTCCCCAATATGTATTCGAGATAAGTTTGTTCACCAGCTCGTTTCCCGTAGTGATGCGTCCTGTCTCCATCTCTTTGGCGATAGAGGTGACGGGGACACTGCGTATCTGCTTGATGGTTACCGAGTCTGTTGCGGTGATGGAGACAAAACGATAGCCGAAGAATGTATTCCGCGGACGGTAAGAGACAGGCTCCTCGCTTGCTGCGAAGGTATAGTCGAGCATCATGCCCGTGTCCGGTATGCGCAGGTTGAGGCGATGCACGCTGCCATCCGGGCCGTCCATGCCTCTGCTTTTGGCTCCGTTCCCGTCGTTGAGCAGCTCTGCTGTCACGCAATGAAGCGTTGTACCCTCTTTTGCCTGAAACAGGAATTCAGGTACCGCAGCCGCGTTCTGTCCGAAGTCCACTACAAGGTTCTCGCCCGGATTTACTTGCATGGGTTCTCCCTCTGCAAACTCTTTCTTGATGACCACCTTGCCGTAGGCATCATCGCTCTGTCCGGTCACCTCCTGCCAGACGTAGGCTTTGACGGGTGCCAGTGCAATGTCCGGACGCATATAGATTTCCGCGCCGTTGTTGGGGCGGATCTGTCCTTGGAATTCGCGGTTCACTTCCGGTTTGGAGAGCCGTTCGGGAGTGAGGAAGCCTTGTGCCTCGCGGGCATCGTAGACTTCGCCGTCGAAGATGGCAGCATGTTTCACCGGTCCTGCTATACCTGCCTGCCATGTGTCGGTATCCGTTCCATAGAGCTGTGTCGTTCCGTCTGTATACGTCACACGCAATACACCACGAAACGCACATTTCGTTCCATACATACCCTGACTTCCGCCGGGTGTGACAATCTTGTCGCCCCACCAGCCCGGTGTCACCTGTGCGGCCAGTTGGTTTGTGGCTCCCGAGCTTGTATCGAAAGCATCGGTCACGTCGTAAGTAAACGAGCGTTTGGTCTTGAACGGATGGGTAAAGCCCGGTTTGAGAACCTCGTTACCGATGAGTTTCCCGTTGACATACAAATCGTAGACTCCTAGTCCTACGGTCATCCACTCTGCTCGTTCCACCTTGTTTTCGTTGGTCAGTGTGCTGACAAACCAGCTGGCGCCGTCTGCAGCGCGTGTCCCGTCGTTTACGGTGCCCGTCACAATCGGAGCATCGACTACCGAAATCCACTCTGAGCTTTTCCATGCTTCGTCGTCGAGCGCATCAATCAGTTTCCCTGTGTTTCCCTTGTTGGCAGTGTTGCAAGCCGTCAGCATGGCAAGTGCTGCACAATAAAGCATTTGTTTGTAGTTCATTTTATTGGTTTTTGTAGTTAGTAAAGTGTTCTTATAGGTCTCCTTGTCGCGAATATACAGGGTTTTGCAGGATGACAGGGTAACTGTTTTGATTTTTCTAATAAGCTTTTTGACATAGTCTTTCCCCGGAGGGTGCTCCGGTCTGTCTTTCTATGCGCATGCCGGCAGGCACGAACGGTGATTACCGGTAGAAGAAGAAAGGCACACGGGCGCGCGATTTGATGGGTTTTCCATAACACTTTGCCGGTTTCCACGACGGCATCAGCCGTGCCACACGCAATGCTTCCGCATCCAGTACCGGGTCTACCGATTTTTCCAGCTTAAAGTCGGAAAGCCGCCCTTTTTCATCAACGATAAACGTTACCCAGACAGTCCCCTCTGCGCCCATATCCCGCATTCCTTCGGGATAAACAAGATTCTTGTCTCTGAACTCCTCGAGGGCGCGGATTCCATGAGGAAATTCGGCTTCTTCCGTAACAAAATCGATAGACATGGCAACTTGTGACTTAACCGGTTTTCCATAAAATTCTGCCGGCTTCCATGCTGGCATCAGTTTTATTACCCGCAGTGCTTCTGCGGTAAAGGTAGGACCTGTAGAGTCTGGTACTTTAAAGTCGGAAAGTTTTCCATCTTCATTGACAATAAAGGATACCGTTACAAATCCTTTGTCACACACTATCCCTTTTTTCTGAGGATGGACAACGTTTTTTTGCAGGAAGCGTTCGAGAGCTTCGCTGCCACCGGGATATTCAGCGTCATCCGTAGGCCGTCCTACCAGCGGCGCTTCTGTATTTTCCACCGGTGGAATGGATGCAAATGCTTTTTCCAGGGACTCTTGCATGATGGCAAGGGTAGACGCGCTGTGGAAGTTCTCGAACTCCAGCTCTCCTATGCTGTTGTAGAGCGAGTCTGTCAAAGTCACTCGGGTAATATCCTTACGGGCGAGCAGATCCATGCAGTCTGTGTTTTCGGTAATCAGGTATTGCATCCGTATTCCTTCGGGATAGAGGGTGCAATGTGAGTTTCCGATGTCGTAGACTCCCACACCGTTGTCTGCAAAGGCGACCAGCGCCCTGTTCGAAGGCTTTTGTGCTACAGTTTCCAGCCCTTTGGCAGGACGGATGTCGAATTGCAGCAGATAGAAGGGCACACCTCCCAGCGACGGAAGCCCGAACCAGCTCAGGCTGAGCTTGCAGCTGTGCTCTCCTTCTGCGCTTTTCGCCACTCCCTGATAGTCTGCCATCGAAATGGATATAAGTCCCTTGTTGTTCATGATGACGCTGTCAACCACGCATTCGTAGTATGGAGCTACGGACTGTGCCGATGCTGTGCTGCATGCCGTCAATGCTAGGGTAGCCAGCAGTAAGGCTGTTCTGGGGAATGTTTTCTTCTGTTTCATACTGTCAGGGGTTTTGATGTTATATATGCCGGTAAGCCGGAGCGGTTATCTGCTTTTCTATGCGTATGTCGGCAGGTAGGAACAGTGATTACCGGTAGAAGAAGAATGTTACACAATTTTGTGATTTTACCTTCTTCCCATAATATTTGGCCGGTTTCCACGTCGGCATCAATCGAGCTACACGCAATGCTTCCGCTTCCAGTACGGGGTCAACAGGATTTACCACTTTGAAGTCTGAAAGCCGTCCTTTTTCATCGACAATAAATGATATTGTAATCATTATTTCTGTACCCATATAGCTCAGTCCTTCTTTAGGGGCAACAAGATTCCTGTTACAGAAATCTTGAAAAGCACGGTATCCGTTGGGGTACTCAGCGTCATCTGTAGGCCGTCCCACCAGAGGAGCTCCAGTCTCCTTTACTGGCGGAAGGAGATCAGAAGCTTTTTCCAGTGACTCTTGCATGATGGCAAGGGTAGACGCGCTGTGGAAGTTCTCGAACTCCAGTTCTCCGATGCTGTTGTAGAGCGAGTCTGTCAGGGTCAGCCGGGCAATATCCTTACGGGTGAACAGATCCATGTAACCTGTGTTTTCAATAATCAGGTATTGCATCCGTATTCCTTCGGGATAGAGGGTGCAATGTGCATTCCCGATGTCGTAAACTTTCGCACCGTTGTCTGCAAACTCGACCTTCGCCCTGTTCGAAAGCTTTTGTGCCATAGCTTCCAGTCCTTTGGCAGGACGGATGTCGAATTGCAGCAGATAGAAGGGCACACCTCCCAGCGACGGAAGCCCGAACCAGCTCAGGCTGAGCTTGCAGCTGTGCTCTCCTTCTGCGCTTTTCGCCACTCCCTGATAGTCTGCCATCGAAATGGATATAAGTCCCTTGTTGTTCATGATGACGCTGTCAACCACGCATTCGTAGTATGGAGCTACGGACTGTGCCGATGCTGTGCTGCCTACTGTCAATGCCAATGCTGCCAGCAGTAAGGCTGTTCTGGGGAATGTTTTCTTCTGTTTCATACTGTCAGGAGTTTTGATGTATTCCGATGACCAATTAATATGTTTAGAAAGTCTGTATTGCTTTCATAATGAGTTTTTATGTTATGTGATTTAAAGCCTTTTAAAGTTAGAATTAGTAGAAGACAAAAGCAAATAGTTATTGACTTATTTACAGAAGATTAGCAGTGTGAAACATTTATTGCTTTTTCTGTGCTGAGGCAGCTGGAATCTGTCGTTCCCTTTTGATGAAAAACAGCACATTTCATCTCTCCACAAAGCGGAAATTCAGCTCTTCCGTTTGCAGGGAGAGAAATAATGCAGGCATTTGCCTGTTCTTGGAATCGGTTTGTTGCTTGGAGTGGTAATCATCCGTTCTTTTTGTCCGAAGCACGACGGATATGGGGTTTGTGTTGTCGCTCTTCTTGTGATGTCAGAAACAAAATGACATTTCATTCCTGTCCGAAACAGAGGGCGAACTAGCGGAAAATGGTTCTGTAGCCTCGCTGTTTTTCGGGAAAAGTCGGTTGTTTGTGAGCCGAAAGGTTGGCTGTCGCGAGGGAAAAGGTTGCCCAATCTGTTGGGAAAGGTTAGCTGTCGCGAGCCGTAACCTTTGCCAACACAAGCGGAAACCAGTGTCGGTACCTCTGAAACGGTATATAAAGCGGATACTTATTTGCTTTTACGGAGAGAAAACGCATATTCTTGCAGATTTCGGATCCGTTTCTCGCCTGAAAGGGTTGATTCCGCACGGTCGGGGAAGGGGAGAATCTTAAAAATGGAACAGTTGGACGCAGAAGTAAGGAGTTGGGGGCTAAAGGTTGTCTGGCTTTTCGGTTTCGCCATATTCTCTTAGACTGTTGTCCAAACTTATTATAATAATTATGAATGTCAGCTTGGTTGTAATGAAAATATATTAATTTTGTCTTCCAAATGGATATGTTTCATTTTGCTGCGTATTAACAAGTTAAAAAGCGTTGTACTTGTTTTTGTAATATGGAAATCTGGGGAGTTTCAGGATGTGTAATATCGTATTGTACTCTATGTACTTGCCACACTTGTCTTTGCATTCTTGCCTTTTTTTGGAATTTCTAAGTTAGAGAGGAAGTACTGGCAGTTCTACGCTTTGTGTATTATAAAAAAAAGTCTTTGGGAACTGAAAGACGGCATGTTTGTGTATGAAAAAACTGTTTTTATGTTTATTTGCCGCTGCATGCATCGTTTCATGTAGCGATGATGACAACAATGTTTCTATTCAATTGACGGGTGATACTGCAACTTCGCAGACAGTGTATGCAGATGAAACGAGCATCCCGACAGGCATTAAGTTTACAGCTACAGCAGCGTGGACGGCTGTTGTGAAAAACGTCTCGGCAGTTCGTGACAGTGAAGTTGACTGGCTGGCTTTGAACATGTATGGTGGTGATGCCGGAGAATATACCTTGACCATGACATTACAGCCTAATTTGACCGGTCAGGACAGGGTGGCTGAAATTGTGATTACTTGCGGCGATACGGTGATTCGCATCAGAGTGGAGCAAAAAGGGACTAAGGCAGATGGTGAGCCTATAATGCCGGATAAACGTTTTGTGGACAACATCGTATTTTGTTGGGAAGATTCGGAAGACGACTGGAGACAGGATATTACGGAGTTTACATACAATTCCGACGGTACAGTGAAGCTGATTGCCAGCTATGGTGATTTTAACAACAACAGTGTTATTGATGCAGACGAGCGCAACGATGCTTTGAGATGGACAACCGAATTCACATACGATGCTGCGAACAATCAAGTTTATACTATAAGTACTGAATATGATGAAAAAACAGGTGAGGAGCGGAAACGTGGAGTACTGACATTGAATGCAGAAGGATATGTGGAAGAAGCAAGCTATGAGACGGATGGTGACGGAACGATAGAAACGTACCGTTTTTCTTATCAGGACGGCTATGTCGTTTCGATAGAGGCTACTCAATCGGGCGAAGAATCAAAATACATAGAAAAGCCGGAATGGCAGGATAATAATCTGGTTAAGATGACATGTAGTAAGGAAAACAATATATTCGGATATTCAGATGTAGTTTATGGAGAAGAGCTGAATCGTACTGATGTCTCTATCGATTTGAACTACGTTATTACCAATACTGAATGGCTGAGTTGTTTTGGCGAGGATGGAAATTATGGACTGAAGGCTTGTGACTTATTTGGCAAACGTAGTAAGAATATGATGATGATAGAAAAAGCGTGGGACAATGCAGGAAGTGTAGCGCTTGAGTATACCTATACTTACACGTATGATAAGGATTCGGAAGGTTATATCAATAAAATTACGGTTGACAACAACGATGGTGGGCCTCAGAGCAATGCGAACAGTATTTATATCATTAACTATAAAGAATAAATAAGTGTTTCCTTTATAGTCTGCTCCCTTTAGAAATTGTCTTGAAAAGAGCTTTATTCCCTATTACCGAGAGGAGGAATAAAGCTCTTTTTTTTCGTTGCCTTTTTCGTGTTGTTTTATAGACTTAACACCTGATTTTCCAATTCTCCTATCTCTTTTTCCAGAACCTGTTTCTGTGTACGTGTATCTCGCTTGAAGGGGGTGATTCTTTTGGAGATGATGAGGCTGCCCGGGATTTGGCTTCTCGGCTACCGGCAGGACAGAGCGGCTGAAAGGTGCGTGGGGCAGCCTGCTGCTCGGCATCCTGTTTGCCATGGCATTCTGTCCCACCAGCGGACTGTTCTATTTCGGCATGCTGATTCCGATGTCTGCCGCCGAGAGCGAAGGCTATCTGCTGCCGGTGGTGTTTGCTCTGGCAACAGGGCTTCCGGTAGTGCTTGTCGCTTGGGTGCTGGCATACGGCATGGAGGGGATAGGCAGGTTCTACAACAGGATGCAAATCTTCCAGAGGTGGTTCAACCGGGTGGTGGCTGTCCTGTTTATTCTTGTGGGAATTTATTATGGACTATTTGAGTTTATGAGTTTCTGAGTTTTTAAGTTATAAGTTACTGCTTTACTCCAACTCATAAACTCACAAACTCACAAACTTACAAACTCACAAACTTACAAACTCATGATACAAAGATTTGCCGATTGGCTGGTTTATACGGTTCTGGGGCTGGACGCCTCGACGGCTTTGGGAGAGGCTGTGAACTTCTTCTTTTACGATTCGGTCAAGATTCTGATACTGCTGTTCTTTATCAGCGTGATTATGGGCATTGTGAATGCCTATTTCCCGATAGAGCGTCTGCGCCATTATCTGGCTTCCCGCAGGCTGTACGGATTCCAATATCTTTTTGCAGCGCTGTTCGGTGCCATTACTCCTTTCTGCTCCTGTTCATCCATTCCCCTGTTTATAGGGTTTGTGAAGGGCGGCATCCCTCTGGGAGTCACTTTTGCCTATCTGATTACGTCGCCTTTGGTCAATGAGGTGGCTGTAGCCATGTCTGTAGGGACGTTCGGAGTCAGAATTACAACGGTCTATGTGCTGAGTGGCATATTGCTGGGTATGATAGGCGGATTTGTGCTGGGCAAGATGAATCTGGAGCCCTATCTGAGCGATTGGGTGAGACAGATGCAGCAGCACTCCTCTTCCGGTTCGGAGGTATGGGAGAGGGAGCATACCCCTTTTTTCAGGCGTCTGCCGGCCATAGTCAAAGAGGCGTTGGGCATTGTCAGGGGCGTGTTGCTTTATATCTTGATTGGTATCGGCATCGGTGCTTTCATGCACGGCTACGTACCCGAAGGCTTCTTCGAGCAGTATATGGCTGCAGACAACTGGCTTGCCGTTCCACTGTCTGTGTTGCTTGCCGTTCCCATGTATGCCAATGCGGCTGGGATAGTGCCTGTGATTGAAGTATTTGTGGCTAAAGGCATTCCTGTAGGTACTGCGCTTGCTTTCATGATGGCGGTAGTGGGATTGTCGTTGCCGGAAGCTACACTGCTGAAGAAAGTGATGACATGGCGGCTGATAGGCATTTTCTTCGGCGTGATAACGCTGTTCATTATCCTGTCTGGCTATCTGTTCAATGCCATTCTGTAAACCGGCAACGGAGGTGTGCCGGCAGGAGAAACATTCCTGTCCGGGCACACCTCCGTTGCATATATTCCTTTCCGCTGTCTGCGCTTACAGCGACAGCACATAATTCTTTATTGGCTTTTCTCTGTCGTAAACTTTACTTCCTGTTTCCACATATAAGTAATTATATTTTCCACTTTACGCTGTGGATAGAGCTCAAGGTGATACTCGGTCGATTCGTTGAGCTTGCGTAGCGTCAAGGAAGTCTCTGATTCCCGTAGGTTCATTTCTTTGACTAATTCTCCTTTTTCGTACAGTCTGACTTTATAACCGCAGGCATTGAGGAAAGGTTTCCATCGGATTACGGCACTGCGGGGATATATGTCTGTGACGGATAGGGCATCAGGTTGTCCGAGGAGGGTGGCTTTTACCTCCTGCGCAGAGGAGATTTCTTTTCCTGATTTGCACCAGTACCACCAAAGGTAGGTTTGCAGCAGTGTGGCAGGGAAGGGGTGTCCCTGTTCTGCCTCGATGATGTGGCAGATGTCGGTGGACATGACAATGCCGTCTCCGGCACAGAAACCGAAGAAGTTGCCTTGAGGATTGTCGTGTTTGGCTGTCACGTCTACCGGAATCCATCCGTATTTCTCCAGATAGAAGTCTGCCCATACGTGGAAGCTACCGTCGGGGCGTACGGTGACGATGTGTCTGGCTGGAATCCCTTTTTGTCTCAGCAGGGTGACGAACAGAGTAGACAGGTTGCCGCAGTCGCCTCCACCGTCGGCCAGAAGCTTGGAAAGGGGATGTAATCCTGTATTGGCATTCAGATAGTCGAAGTTCTCGGCTACGTAGTGATAGCACAGCCGGGCATATCCGATTATGTCCCCACGGGATTCTTCCCAAAGCCGATTGGCTTGCTGCAGAAGCTTTTCATTGCCGGTGTCGATATAGTTACCGTCTGAGCATGTATATTGCTTGTAGAGGGCAGAAGACGTCTTATAAGGGTATATCTTGCGGAACTGTGTGAAGTCAATATACATGGGGTATAGTGTGACATTGAACCGTTCGGTGAAAACGGCGTTTTCTCCTTTACCCGGAAGAGCCGCTGTATTGCTCTGTCGTGCATAGGCACTTTGCTTGTCTGTGTGCAGTATTTCGGCGTTTTCAATCTTCAGCGCTTCTATGTGTTGATAGTTGTTGGACAGCGGTACAGGCAGAATGCAAATGGTTTTGGTGAGCTCGCAGTCGCCGTTTGTGATGATAACGCTGTTTTCGATGGAGTAAGTGGTTTGTCCCCAACCGGGAAATGTAGCGGCAAGGATAACTCCGATAAATAAAGAGAGTTTTTTCATTGGCAGATGATTTAATGATTCTTAGTTCGGGTGTTGGCTGAAGAATGTTGTAGCCCGTTCTTTTACATTCTGCTGCAGATTACGGTAAAAGAAATTCAGCTCTACGACATGATAGTTTCCGGGTGGAAACAGTCCGGACAGCGACGGGACGTAATATGCCATCGGATCTACTCCGGAGACAACAAGTGCTTTGCTCGCTTCGTCTATATGGGCAGAAATGGTGTGTGCTTCTTCCGAGGCAATGCTTCCATCGGCTGCAATGAACACTGTTCCCAGATGCTCGGCTTCGGTTCCTTCCGTATCGTCTGTACGCCAGTTGAGCGGATTGATGGCTGCCCGGCTTCCCGAAAGCAGGGGAGGTAGTTTGTCGGGCGCCGATACGGAGTTGAAGGTAATGAATACGCCTGTTCCTGTGGCGTCGGTTGCCGGTATCAGATAGGGAGATGCGTCATTTTCTTCCACCGGATATCCCAGCGGATAGGCGGCAATCATTCGCTTGTATGTTTCGTCGGTCATTTCCTGTTTCAACAGTTCGATGACTGCTTTTCCTCCCTGACTATGGCCTGCAAGAACGAACGGACGCCCTGCGTTCAGATGTTTCAGAAAATACTGGAAGGCAGCCTTGATATCTTCGTAAGCCAGTTCGAAACGCGATTCGATTACACTGTCGCTTTCCATCCACGATTCGATGGTGATCTGCCGGTAGTAAGGTGCAAAGAAGTTGGCCTCGTCGGCAAAAATTCCTTTGGCAAGGCGTAGGGGACTGTCGACGCTGTTGCGATGTGAAGAGTTGTAGATGTTCATGTAGTGGCATGTTTCTCCGTTCGTGTCTTCCCAGTCGAATACGCAGGTTGGCACGATGTAGAAGACATCGTATGGCTTGTCTCCATTACTCCCATTATCGAACCACGTCTCTTTCTGTGTATAGTCCGGTGGTGTCGGGATGTATTGCTTTTTCTCTTCTTTGCAGGCCGAAAGGAAGATGCAAAGAAGCAGCAGTGTGTAAGTAAGTCTGGATAGATTCATGAAAACTGGTAGTTGATTTGCGGGCAAAGATAGTGAAAGGCAAGGGCAGAAAACAAGCTTGCCTGATCTTTTTTATGCCGTGGAGTATTCTATTTTATTCAGAAATAGCAAAATACGGTGATTATACCTGTCTTTTGAGCCTGAAAACGCTGTTTCTGCTCAGGTGGTTTATTGGGAATAAAAAATCCGCCATGAGTGTTTTATTCTCATGACGGACAGCTCTCTTATGGTAACTTAAGTGTGTCGATCTTTACTACGTGGTAGACTCCGGCATATTCGGCGGCAAATCCTTCGTCAGACTTGCCCATGTCTGTCACTTCCAGCTCGGCATATACGGGTGTACCGTTCTTTACCCCTTTGGTCAGTTCATCATACTGTTTCTCCAGCTTCCCGCTTTTGTCGACAATCCAGTATTCAATCGAATCGCCTTCAGCGGTGAACGACCGTACTTCGTGCCCGATGACCAGTGTCCCTTTCAGTGAGAGCGTTTGCTGTGCCGGGGCAGACGGCTCGGGCTGGGTTGCCTGTTTTTTTGTACTGTTGTTGCAGGCTGTCAATGCAGCCATTCCGATCAGGGCGATTGCGATGCCCTTTTTGAATAGCCTCGTTTCCATATCTTTATTTTTTTGTTAGTTCCATTACCTGTACCCCTCCGGCTGTGTAGAGCACCACATTCTTGTTTTTCAGCTTGGCAAAGCTCTTTACGCTGCCAAGGGCAGACAGAATGTTTCTTTCGGTATCCATGTCGGGACATGCCATCCTTGTAGCAGCAAGGGGAGGAATGGAAAGGGTTGTCTTGCCTCCTTCTTCTTTCAGTTCGAAGCTGCCCATAAAGCGGTTGCATCCGCTGAAACCGTTGATTTTCTTTTCCGCGATGTTGAATGTGACAGACGGTTTTTCCTCTGCTGTTCCTCCAACAGGCTGTTCGTATACCTTGGCGATAATCCATTCGCCTTCCAGTTCGTTTGCTGTCATGGGATAGCTTCTCTTTTCGAGTTTTACCACGATTTTCTTGCCCTCATCACACAAGGCTATTTCGTCTTTGCCTGCTTTCCGATAGCTCTTCACCTGTGCCAGTGCGTCGAGAACCTTCCGTTCGGTATCCATTCCGGGGCCGGCCATCATGGTGCTTGCCATCTGCTTGAATGCGATGCTGCCGGGTTTGGCGTTCTTGTCCAGCGATGACATCAGGTTGTTGCATCCGCTGTTTCCGTAGATTCTTCCAGCTTCGGTGTCAAAGCCGATAAAAGGCTGTTTGGCGCCTTGTTCGATATTCAGGGGTTGGTTGTTGATTTCTACGATGTTCCATTCGCCTTCCATATCAGACAGTGAGAGTGAATTTCGTGTTGTGCCGCATGATGAAAGTAGCAGCAGTGCCATACTGGCAGAGATCATAAAAGACTTTTTCATAATTCTTGTGTTCTTTAGTTATTTAGTTTTTGAGTCTGTCGGTATCCGGCATTACCGGTAAACCGACGTATTTACGTTATAAAAACACTGTGGAGCAGCCGATGTTCAACTGCTCTTTGTGATTTTGATTTATATCTATTTATGTAAATGCCCGTTTGCCGGGAATATTGCATCGGTGCTTCTTTTTTAGTTGACAAGTAGACGAGGGGTACAGGTAGAGTTATTGAAACGCAGATTAACGCGGATTTCCGCAGATTACTTCTTGTTTTATTAAGATTTGCGTTAATCTGCGAAAATCCGCGTTTTTATCTCTTTTTTCCCTTTTATCTCCTCGTCAACTCGTCCTCTTGTCAACTAAAAGAACTAGTGCGCCTCCAGCCAGTTCTTTCCCCAGCCGCAGTCTGCCTTCAGGGGGACATGCATGCGGTAGGCTTTTTCCATTTCTTCGATAACTATCTGTTCCACCCGTTCTTTTTCGTCGATGGGGACGCTGAAGTTGAGTTCGTCGTGCACCTGCAGAATCATCTTTGCCCGTATTCCTTCGGCGTGGAAGCGGCGGTAGATGCGTGCCATTGCCACCTTGATAATGTCGGCTGCACTGCCCTGAATGGGGGCGTTGATGGCGTTCCGCTCGGCATATCCACGTACGACGGCGTTGCGCGAGTTGATGTCGGGCAGGAAACGCTTGCGGTGGAAGATGGTTTCTACGTATCCTCGTTCGCGCGCCACGTTGATGCTCTGGTCCATGTATGCCTTCACCTTCGGATAGGTCTCGAAGTAACCGTCTATCAGCTCTTTGGCCTCTTTACGGTCGACGTTCATCCGTTCGGCAAGCCCGAAGACTGAGATGCCGTAGATGATGCCGAAGTTGGCGGTTTTTGCCTTGCGGCGCATGTCGGCGTCCACCTCCTTGATGTCTGTCTTGTAGACTTTGGCTGCGGTGGCGGCATGGATGTCATAGTTGCTCAGGAAGGCATCTATCATGTTTTTGTCCTCGCTCAGGTGTGCCATGATGCGCAGTTCTATCTGCGAGTAGTCGGCAGAGAAGAAGAGGCATCCCTCGTCGGGGATGAAGGCTTTTCGTATCTCCTTGCCGTTTTCGTCGCGGATGGGGATATTCTGCAGGTTGGGGTTGCTCGAGCTGAGGCGTCCGGTGGAAGTGACCGTCTGGTTGAACGACGTATGCACACGCCCTGTGCGAGGATTGATGAGTTGCGGCAGTGCGTCGATGTAGGTGCTCAGCAGTTTCTTCAGTCCGCGGTGTTCGAGGATTTTCTCTACTACCGGATGCTTGTGGCGCAGGCTTTCGAGCACCTCTTCCGATGTGACATACTGTCCGGTCTTGGTTTTCTTGGCTTTTTCCACAATCTTCAGTTTGTCGAACAGCATTTCTCCCACCTGTTTGGGCGAGGCGATGTTGAACTGTTCGCCGGCAAGCTGATAGATTTCCTGCTCTATCTGCTGCATCTGTGCGGTGAAGTGGGCAGACGACTGGCGCAGTGCCTCCGTATCGAGCAGCACCCCGTTGCGCTCTATTTCCACCAGTACGGGGACGAGGGGCATCTCGATGTCGTAGAACAACTGTTCGGCATCGTTCCGTTTCAGCTCTTCTTCCAGCACCCGTTTCAGCTTCAGCGTCACGTCGGCGTCTTCGCAGGCATAACGGTAGATTTCCTGTGGCGACAGGTCGCGCATGTTTTTCTGATTCTTTCCTTTGGCTCCTATCAGCTCTTCGATGTGGATGGTCTGGTAGTGGAGGTAGATTTCCGCCAGATAGTCCATGCCGTGCCGGAGTTCGGGCTGAAGGACGTAGTGGGCAATCATGGTGTCGAACAGAGCACCGCGGACTTCCACTCCGTAGTTCATCAGGACAATCATGTCGTACTTGATGTTCTGTCCTACCTTCAGCGATTTTTCGTTTTCGAAGAGCGGACGGAACTGGTTGACGATTTTTAACGCTTCTTCACGTTCGGGCGGGACGGGCACATAAAACGCCTCGTTCTCGGCAATGGAGAAGCTCATTCCCACCAGTTCGGCGTCCATCGGTTCGGTTCCGGTGGTCTCCGTGTCTAACGAAAGAATTTCCGATGTCAGTAATTTTTGAATAATTTCTTCTCTTTTCTCTTCTGTATCAATGAGTTGATAGTTGCATTTTAACGTTTCTAAAGTGTCCAGAGTCGTTTTTTTCGCTTCTCCCTGTCCGTCGGTCGGAAAAACGGCAAACAAATCGCCTTGCACGGCTCCGGTTTCTTCGGCGAAAAGGGGGAGGGGTGCAACCGGCTGAGAGGCGTTGCCCGCTTGTCCGGCAGAAGTGCTCTCTTTTTTCAGTACGCGGTCGATCAGTGTGCGGAACTCCAGTTCTTCGAAAATCCGGCGGAGCGACTCTTCGTCTATCTCTTCGCGTACCAGTGCTTCCATGTCGAGGCGGATGGGTACATCGGTCTTGATGGTGGCAAGGAATTTCGAGAAGGTGATCAGTTCGCGGTTGGTCTCCACTTTTGTTTTCAGTGCTCCCTTCAGGCGGTCGGTGTTTGCCAGCAGATTTTCGATGCTTCCGAATTCGGCTATCAGTTTCTGCGCCGTTTTCTCGCCTACGCCGGGGCAGCCGGGTATGTTGTCCGACGAGTCGCCCATCAGTCCCAGCATGTCGATGACTTGTGCTGGCGACTCGATGTCGAATTTCGCCTTCACCTCTTCCACGCCCATCACCTCAAAACCGCCCGAATGTTTGGGACGGTACATGTAGACGCGGTCGCCCACCAGCTGCCCGTAATCCTTGTCGGGGGTCATCATGTAGGTGGTGATGCCCTGCCGTCCGGCTTCGGTGGCAAGCGTCCCGATAACGTCGTCGGCTTCGTAACCCGGCACTTCGAGGATGGGAATGCGGTAGGCACGGATAATCTCCTTGATGATGGGGACTGAGAGCCGGATGGCTTCGGGCGTCTCTTCCCGCTGCGCCTTATACTGCTCGAACGCTTCGTGGCGGAATGTCGGTCCGGCCGGATCGAAGGCGACTCCGATGTGCGTGGGATTTTCCTTTTTCAGCACCTCTTCGAGGGTGTTGACAAATCCCAGTATGGCAGATGTATTGAATCCTTTGGAGTTGATGCGCGGATTCTTGATGAAGGCATAGTATGCCCGGTATATCAGTGCGTATGCGTCTAAAAGAAACAGCTTGTTGTCTTTGTCCATAATTTTCGTTTTCTATTTTCTTGGTAAAAGTACGAAAAAAAGCGTGATTCTGAAAATGATTCTGTTTTTTATGATTTTCCGTATACTGATAATCAGTGAGTTATCTCTCTGTTGTCAGCTAACCTTTCCCAACGTGTCAGCTAACCTTTGCCAACGCGACAGCTAACCTTTGCTGACACGTCAGCCAACCTTTCCCAATACGTCAGCTGACCTTTGCCGGCAAACGGCTGCCTCCCGTTCTGCCGGATGTTGAGTTTTATTGAAACAGAGTCTGGCTTTTTCCTGCTTTCCGCGACAGACTGTCTGTCGATGAAAAACGGGCGAATAACCCTAAAGGGACTCAAAATAAGGTGAAAAATACAGTTTTGTGAGAAATTGGACAGCCTCTAAGCGTTTTATTTATTATTTTTGCCCTCAAAATAGTTAGCGAATGGACAGTATCTCTTGTATCAGGAAACCGGTGATGGCGGAACTGGGAGAATTCAAGGCTCTTTTTGATGGTTCCCTTTCCAGCTCGAATGCATTGCTCGACAGTGTGATTACCTACATACGCCAGAGGAATGGCAAGATGATGCGTCCTATCCTTGTACTTCTGACGGCACGTCTGCTGGCGGGCAAGGTATGCCCGGCCACACTACATGCGGCTGTGTCGCTGGAACTGCTGCATACGGCCAGTCTGGTTCACGACGATGTGGTGGACGAAAGCACCGAACGCCGCGGGCAGCTCTCGGTGAATGCCGAGTTCAACAACAAGGTGGCAGTGCTGACAGGCGATTACCTGCTTGCCACGGCTTTGGTTCATGCCGAACGTACCAACAATCACGACATCATCCGTGTGGTGTCTGCCTTGGGACAGGATCTTGCCGAAGGCGAACTGCTGCAACTCTCCAATGTCAGCAACCTCAGTTTCTCAGAAGAGGTCTATTTCGATGTAATCCGCAAGAAGACAGCGGCTCTCTTTTCTGCCTGTACAAAGGCGGCAGCCTTCTCGGTCGGGGCAGGAGAGGATCAGGTGGAGTTTGCACGTCTGCTGGGTGAATATATCGGCATCTGCTTCCAGATAAGAGACGATATATTCGACTACTCCGACAGCAAGGAGATCGGCAAGCCGACTGGCAACGACATGATGGAAGGCAAGCTGACGCTGCCCGTGCTGTATGTCCTGAACAAGACTGCCGACGAGACAGCTCAGGCAATAGCCGTAAAGGTGAAGAAAGGTACGGCATCTGCCGACGAGATTGCCCGGCTGGTGGAGCTTACCAAGCAAAATGGTGGCATCGAGTATGCCGACCGCGTCATGGAGGAGTATAAGCAACGGGCTGTCGCTCTGTTGGAACCGTTGCCCGATTTGGAAGTACGCAGCGCCCTGCTGGCCTATCTTGACTATGTGGTAGGACGAAACAAATGAGGCGTTCCCTTTGTCTGCCTGACCGTTATTGAAACACAAAACTTCACTCTTAACACTGCCGGAGTCTGTACGATAGCTCCGGATTCTTTTCTGTCGAGTCTGATTGTTATCAGCGCTTATTTCATTTATCTTCTTTATTCTTGAAAAAAGTATATTTCTTTTAAAAAAAGAAGAGATTATCTGTAAAATGACTTATATTTGTCTCTATAGAGAGAAAATGTTTTATTATTAACTAATTTATAGAGTGTATGAAGAGAAATAAACTAACTTTAATCGCTGTGCTTCTGAGCGGAAGCCTGTTATTTAGCTCTTGCGTCGGTTCTTTTGGATTGTTCAACCGATTGAGCTCATGGAACCAGTCTTTGGGAAATAAATTTGTGAACGAACTTGTATTCCTTGCGCTTAACATCATTCCTGTATACGGAGTGGCATACGTGGCTGATGCCTTGGTAATCAACTCTATTGAGTTCTGGACAGGCAGCAACCCTATGGCAAGTGTGGGCGATGTGAAAGAAGTGAAGGGTGAAAACGGCAACTATCTGGTGAAAACACTGGAAAACGGCTATTCCATTACGAAAGAGGGTGAGACAGCTTCTATGGACCTTATCTATGACAAGGAAGCCAATACATGGAATGTTGTAACCGAAGGCGAAGCTACACCGCTTGTCAAGATGAACGATGACAATACTGCCGATCTGTATTTGCCGGAAGGAAAGACCATGAATGTGACTCTGGATGCACAGGGTATGCTGGCTGCCCGTCTGGCTGTTGAAAGCAATCAGATGTTTGCATCCCGCTAAGCAGAATACATCATCTTGAAATAACAGAAGGAGGCGATTCCCGACGGAACCGCCTCCTTCTTGTTTTTATATATGCTTGCTGATGTTCGCTCCATTCGTGGGCTGATCTGCCATGTGCTTAGAAGAACTTGATTTCTTCTCCTCTGATGTCCGACAGCAGCAGATTTGCCAGCCGGCTGGTTCCTATGCGGAACAGCTGGTTGTTGAGCCATTCTTCTCCCAGAACCTCTTTTACGATGGTGTAGTAGATAAGTGCGTCGGTCACCGTATTAATGCCTCCTGCGGGCTTAAAACCTACTTTATTGCCCGTTTTCTGGTAGTATTCCTTGATGGCTTCGCACATCACATAGGCTGCTTCGGGTGTAGCTGCCGGCTGCTGCTTTCCGGTCGATGTCTTGATGAAGTCGGCTCCCGAATACATGGCAAGGATAGAGGCTTTCTTGATATTGGATGCACTTCCTAATGCTCCGGTTTCGAGGATCACCTTGAGGTGATTTTCCTTGCAGGTTTCCTTCAGTTCCTGTATTTCGTCGCATACGGTCTCGTAATCTCCGGCAAGGAACTTGCCCACCGAAAGCACAATGTCTATTTCGTCGGCTCCGTCGGCAATGGCAAGGGCTGTCTCTGCCACTTTTACCTCGATAAATGTCTGTGACGAAGGAAATCCTCCCGCTACGCAGGCAATATGGATACCGTCTACCTGCAGCGTGTTCTTTACAATGTCGGCAAAGTTGGGATATACACAGATGGCAGCTACGTTTTTCAGATCGGGAAATTCGTCATCAAACTGATTGACTTTCTCTGTGAAATGCATGACGCTCTCGTCGTTGTCGGTACTGTTCAGGGTGGTCAGATCAATACAGTTGAACAGGAATTTCTTGACCTCTTCCGTATTGTTCTGAGCCACTTTCCCGGCTTTCAGAGCCTCTACTTGAGCCTGTATGTCGGCATCGTTCAGGCGGGTGTTATACTTGGCCAGTGCCGTTTCATACTTGCTGTGTTGGGTGCTATTCTCTTCCATGATCGTTAAGTTTGGGATTATTAATATGTCTTTGATTGTCTCGCTGGGTTTTCTTTTCCAGACTTCTCCGGAATGCTTCGGTAATGTTCACTCCGGTCTGATTGGCAATACACAGGAGCACCCAGAATACGTCGGCTATCTCTTCGTCCAGATTGTCTTTTTCACCTTTCTTGAACGACTGGTCTCCGTAACGGCGTGCCATTACCCGTGCAAGTTCACCTACTTCTTCGGTCAATACGGCCATATTTGTCAGTTCGCTGAAGTAGCGTACTCCGTACTCCTTGATCCAGCGGTCTACCCGCTGTTGCGCTTCTTCTATTGTCATAGCGGTTTCCTTGGTTTATGAATAAAACAACTGATTGGCAGGAAAAGTTCTTTCCTTCCCATTGGATAACAGGAAAAATCGGGCAGGGGAATCTATTCCTTGTTTTTGGTGTCCATACAGATGGTGACGGGGCCGTCGTTCAGCAGTTCTACCTTCATGTCAGCTCCAAACGTTCCTGTGCCTATCTCTTTCCCCAGCGAGCGGGTGAGGTCTTTGCAGAACTGTTCGTAAAGCGGAATGGAAATCTCCGGTTTGGCTGCTCTGATATACGACGGGCGGTTGCCTTTTTTGGTAGAGGCGTGCAGAGTGAATTGGCTGACCACCAGAATATCTCCTCCGTCTTCGAGGATGGATTTGTTCATTACGCCGTTTTCATCGTCGAAAATGCGCAGGTTGACTATCTTTTTGCATAGCCAGTTGATGTCTTCCTGACCGTCTGCTTCTTCGATTCCTACAAGGATGAGCATTCCTTTGCCGATAGCCGACTTGCAGTTGCCGTCGATGGTTACAGAGGCGTGGCTGACACGTTGAATAACGATTCTCATAGTTCTTTCTTTTTGCTGTTCTTTAAAACGGGAGACAAAGTTACGAATTTCGTAGAGAAAGCAATCCTTCTTTCACAATCTTGGCTTTTGCTTCGCCAACAACATGGGCTATCTCTTCCAACGGTGCTTCTTGGATTCGCTTGACGCTTTTGAACTCTTTCAATAAGGCGGTTTTCGTCTTCTCTCCCACGCCTTTGATGTTGTCGAGTGCTGATGCTATCTGTCGCTTGCTTCGCTTCTCTCTGTGGAAAGAAATGGCAAAACGGTGCACTTCATCCTGAATCTGGGTGAGTAGTCGGAAAAGTGGGCTGTGTTGTTTGATGCCGATTGTCTGGGGAGGAAAACCGAACAGCAGTTCCGATGTGCGGTGGCGGTTATCTTTTGCCAGTCCGGCAATGGGTATACGAAGTCCCAATTCGTCCTCAATAACTTCTCTTACTACTTCCATTTGCCCCTTTCCACCGTCGGTAATGATGAGATCGGGCAGGGGAGACTGTTCTTCGATGGCTCGTTGATAACGTCTTCTGACAACCTCTTTCATGGAAGCATAGTCATCTGGGCCGATTACAGTCTTAATGTTGTATTTCCGGTAGTCTTTTTTCGACGGTTTCGCTTTTTTGAATACCACACACGCAGCTACGGCATCAGAACCCTGTATGTTGGAGTTGTCGAAACATTCTATCTGCATGGGCAGATTGTCAAGGTGTAGCTCCTGCTGTATTTCTTTCATCAGTCGTACACTCCTTTGCTCCGGATTGAGCTTTTCTGCCTGTTTCAGTCTGTCAGCCTTATATTGCTTTACGTTGAGGAGTGATAGTTCCAGCAATTTCTTTTTGTCTCCTCGCTGCGGAATGGTGAAAACAACGTCGCTCAGCTCCATGTCTACATGGAAAGGAACGATGATTTCTTTGGAGCGGCTTTTATACCGTTCGCGCATTTCGATGATACCAAGAGCCAGAAGCTCTTCCTTGGTCTCGTTCAGCTTCTTTTTGTATTCGAAAGTGAAGGCTTGATTGATAGCCCCGTTTGTGATATGCAGATAGTTGATAAATGCAGATTCGTTTTCTCCCTCTTCAATAGAAAAGACATCGATATTGTGCAATACAGAGCTTACCACTTCCGACTTTGAACGGTAGTTTTCTATCAGCAGATATTTCTCTTTGATCTTTTGTGCTTCTTCAAACCTCATTTCTGCTGCGAGTGCCATCATCCTTTCCTTAAGGAGATGGCTGATCTCTTGTGTGTTTCCTTTGAGAATTTCCTTGATTTCATCGATGTTTTTCAGATATTCCTCGTGCGATTGCTGCCCGATGCAGGGACCGGCGCAGTTCTTGATGTGGTATTCCAGACAAACATTGAACTTCCCCGCCCGTATATTTTCGGGGGTGAGGTTTAACTTGCAGGTGCGTAAGGGATACAGATGCTTTATCAGATCCAATACGGCATACATTGACGGGAGGTGACTGTATGGGCCGTAGTATGAAGATCCGTTCTTGATGATTTTCCTTGTCTTGAATACTCTGGGGAAGTATTCGTTCTGCACACATATAGATGGGTAGGTTTTGTCATCCTTTAGCAGAACATTGTAACGGGGTTTGTACTTCTTTATCAGATTATTTTCCAATAGCAGCGCATCTTCTTCCGAGTTGACTACAATATAACGGATATCTGCGATTTTACTGACCAATACTCTTGTCTTCCCGGGCTGATGTTCCTTGCTGAAGTATGAGTATACTCTTCTTTTGAGATTTTTAGCCTTTCCAACGTAGATTATTACTCCTTCTTCGTTAAGATATTGATAGATTCCCGGCTTCTCAGGCAGGTTACCTACAATTCCTTTCAGATATTCATTTATGGGTCTGGCTGCTTCACTACTCATCTTTTTGCCTTATTCTTATCGTTTGTTTATACCGAAAGTACAGACTCAACTTCGACGTCGTCACCAAATATAGCTCTTCCGTTCAGGTCTTTCAGTTCTATTATAAAGTTTACGTAGACTTTCTTGGGCTTTAGCTTTTTGACGAGTTCGCATGCGGCTTTCATAGTTCCTCCTGTAGCCAATAGGTCGTCGTGTAACAGAACGATGTCATTCTCGTCGATGGCGTCTTTGTGTATCTGTATGGTGTCTTTCCCATATTCTTTGTCATAGCTCTCTTCTATGGTATCTGCAGGAAGTTTGCCCGGTTTGCGGATAGGAATAAATCCTGCGTTTAATCTTGTTGCCAAAATAGGAGCCATGATGAAGCCTCTGGACTCGATACCAACAACTTTAGTTATCCCTTTTTCTTTGTACATATCAAATAGCATGTTGGATAACTCTTGCAGACACCACGGGTCTTTGAACAGCGTAGTGACGTCGTAGAATAGAATTCCCGGTATGGGAAAATCGGGAACTTTTCGGATACTTTTAGTGAGTGTTTCTTTGCTCATAATCATGCTTTTATGAAGGTTCTTTAAATCATTTGTTTCACGTGAAACGGGGATACCTAACGGCCGCAAAGTACTAGCAGGACATTGATGTCGCTGGGGGATACTCCCGGTATACGGCTAGCTTGGGCAATTGTCTCCGGGTCGATCTTTGTAAGTTTCTGACGGGCCTCTGTCGACAAAGATTGAATGGCAGAATAATCAAATTTCCCTTTTATCTTGATGCTCTCTAGTCTACCAAGTTTCTCAGCTATCATACGTTCTCTGTCTATGTAACCTTGATACTTGATTAGAATTTCTGCAGCTTCAAGAATTTCTTCTTTTCTGTCTGGTTGTGCAGAAGTCACGTTCTCTAATATTCGTTGGAATGCTGCAACATGTGGAACTATATTTTCGATAGTCACTTGCGGACGGTTTAGAATATCGATTAGCTTACATCCTTGTCGAAGTGGGGTTGTGCCTATCTTTTCTAAAGCCTCGTTGATAAGTGCCGGTTTCATGGAGTATCCGTTTACAAAAGAGAGAATCTGCTCAATAGCTTCTTTCTTACTCTTTAGTAATTGGTAACGGCCTTCTTTTGCCAACCCTAATTGGTATGCACGTTCGGTTAGCCGCATGTCTGCATCGTCCATACGTAATAGAATACGATATTCTGCTCTTGATGTGAACATACGATAAGGCTCGTCTACTCCCTTAGTGACAAGGTCGTCTATTAATACTCCGATATAAGCTTCGTCGCGTGCCAACGTAAACGGCGTTCCGCCATGGCAGTTGATATGTGCATTGATCCCTGCAACGATTCCTTGTCCTCCTGCTTCTTCGTATCCGGTTGTACCGTTTACTTGTCCTGCGAAGAACAGATTTCTGATTATCTTCGATTCCAACGTGTGTTTAAGCTGTGTCGGGTCGAAGTAGTCATACTCGATGGCATATCCCGGCCGGTAGATAACGAGATCCTTGAATGCTGGAATCTGCTTCAGTGCGGCGATCTGAATATCCATCGGCAGTGAAGAGGAGAATCCGTTCAAGTATAATTCTTGTGTCGTTTCGCCTTCGGGCTCAAGGAATAGTTGGTGTTGGTTCCTTTCCGGGAAAGTGACAATTTTGGTCTCGATGCTGGGGCAATAGCGGGGACCGATACTCTGGATTTGTCCGTTGAAAAGGGGAGAATCCGGTAATCCTTCGCGCAGTATCCGGTGCACTTCTTCGTTGGTATAGCATGTCCAACACTGTAATTGCTTCAGGTGGCGCACACTGGTGTTCATGAATGAGAACTTGTGGAAGTCACACTCTCCATCTTGTGTCTCCATCTGGTCGAAGTGCACGCTGCGGGCATCGATACGTACCGGAGTTCCGGTTTTCATTCTGCCGTAGCTGATGCCGTGCCGGGCGATGGATTCGGTCAGTTGATAAGATGCCGGTTCTGCCATTCGTCCTCCCGGAAGTTTGTGGCGGCCGATGTGCATCAGACCGTTGAGGAAGGTTCCGGCTGTCAGTACAATACATTTTGCCTTAAAGGTGACTCCCCATGCAGTGACAAGACCGGTAACTTCTCCGTTTTCTACCAGCAGTTCGCAGACGGTGTCTTGCCATATATGAAGGTTTGGAGTGTTTTCCAACTTCTCTCGCCATGCCCAGATAAACTTGGCACGGTCACACTGTGCGCGGGGACTCCACATGGCTGGCCCTTTGGATCGGTTGAGTAAGCGGAACTGGATGGCAGTCTCGTCGGTTACTAATCCCATTTGTCCGCCAAGTGCATCAATCTCACGCACTATCTGTCCTTTGGCGATTCCTCCTACGGCCGGGTTGCAACTCATCTGTGCAATCTTGTTCATGTCCATTGTGATGAGACATGTTTTCGATCCCAAGTTTGCGGCTGCGGCTGCGGCTTCGCAACCGGCATGTCCGGCTCCGATTACAATAACGTCATACTTAAAGTCCATCCTTATTTCTCTTACTTTTTTATAATCTTATGAAACAGTGCAAAGTTACGGAAAAGTTGCGGATGTTGTATCTGTTGTTCGGTTTCAGCGTTAAAAATGCGGGCAGATGTAAGGAATGGCTGGAAAAATGCGCTTATTTTCCGGTTAGGGGAATTCTGATTGTTCGCAGATTGCTTCTGTTTGCTTCTTTTTTGTTTGTTATACCTTGTGCTTTCTTACTTATTGGCTGCAAATATGTGTTCTTTTGCTTCTTTATGGTAGATTTATTTGTGTATGGATTGAAGAGTGAAATAGAAAAAAGTTCTCCAGTTGAGAACTTGGTGCGTTTAATTTGGCTTACGGAGAGAGACTTTTTTGTGTCTTGCTGGTGGTTTACCGAGACCCGGATGTCGGGCATCCCGAGATGGGGGTGTCGGGATTACCGAGATCCGGGTGTTGGTGTTACCGGGATGGGGGGTGTCGGAATAAATGCTGTTGCTTTCTTAGGAGAAGGGCTGACTGCGAACTGCCAGAGCCCAGCTTGAAAGCTGCGTAAGGATTGTCGGCATTATTCCGGCACGTAGATGATTTCTCCGTTGTCCAGCTCGTAAGCGATGCCGACTTTTTTGCCACGTTTACCGCTCTGCTTGTCCTGACTTTCGGAGGGTGTGTAGCGATTGATTTTCTGTCCTTCTTTAGTAATGATCTCCATGTTTTCCTTGCCGGGATTCTTGACCATTGTAAAATCCTCCTGACTGAACATTTCGGTCATGTTGTAGCGGGTGACAAGCGCCACCATCAGTGCTACGGCAAACACCATTGCCACGTCAAACAGGTTGCTGACCACGCTCATCGGGTCGTTGTCTTCTTCTTTGTTCAACAGTCTCCGTCTCATTGTGCTTTCCGTTTTTCGTTCAACAATTCTGCCAGAAAATCGAGGTTCGAAAGGTCGCGGACGTACCAGCGCTGTTTGATCTGCTGGGTGATAAAGCCGATACCGCTAGAGAACAGACCGACTACAGTTGTGGCAAATGCCACCTGCATGTTGTAAGCCATCGAGGCGATGTCGCCGGTGGAGAGCCCGACCAAAGCCGGTCCCATTGGTATCAATGTACCCATCAACCCCAGCATCGGTCCCATTTTAGTCAGTGTCTTGGAAATGCCCAGATCCTTGTCTGCTGCTATCTCAAAATCCGATAGCAGACGTTGCACCTGTGCGGGGCTCTCTTTCACCTGTAATACGCGACGGATATAAGAGAGTACCAGTACGTTGTCCTTCTCGGGCAGGCGGTCGGCCAGCTGGTCGACGGTATCGGCCGTCAGCTGTTCGAATTCAGTACGTAGCAGAGCTTCTGCCTTACGGATGGCGAGATATTGTCCGAAAAAGTTGCCGATAAGCAGCAGCGAGCGTACAAAAAGGATGATTAATAATACGACTACCGGAACCAGCAGACCGGTAGAAATCCAATACAGAATGTCTGAAATGTAGTTCATTTGAGTTTATGAGTTTTAAGTTTATAAGTTTATGAGTTCTTTTGTCTCTGAGTCCGGTGCAGCTTGATCCTGCGCAGGAGCATGCCTGCAGCAATTCCTGCAACAATCAGTCCAAGAATGCCTCCCAGTGCGCTCCAGTTGACTTCGCTGATGCCTGCAACGGCCGTTCTGCCATTGACAGTAGCGACAATGCCGAGAATGGCAATCAGCGCATTGCCAAGAAAGAGCAGCTCGAGGCGCAAGTCCTTTTCCGGCAGTAGCCATCGCAAAAAGTATGTACCGGCAGGAATCAGCACTAACACTGCTCCTGCCATACTCCATGCTACCAACGGGAAGGAGACGCCGGGAAAGGAGAAAATCAGAGCGACCAACGCGCTGAACAGTACCGGAAAAATCAGTATGCCGGGAAACCACCGCAAAGCACGGTAAAGCCACAACGTACGCTTTCTGATGCGTCCGGTTGTCTGTATATGGGCTGCCAGCATGCAAAAAGACATTTGCAGGGCGACTTCCAGCGTCAGCAGAACTGCCGTGTCCTGCATCAGTTCCGGATTGGCAAGCCAGTCGGCTATTTGTGTTTTAGACTGTTCGATGGCATAGCGCCACATCAGTCCCACAAACAGTGCACTGACTATGGCGATGGCAACAACCGACCACCGCTTGCGGTAAGTCTGTTTCAACATGAAATTGAAGCAAACCAAGATCATTAGAATAAATACAACGGTCTCCATATCCTTATCTTCTTCTCCTTCGTATCACGATGCTTGCCAGTAGTACGACGATTACTGCCACCACTGCCAATACCGCCTTGCTGTTTATACTGTTGGTCTGTTCCTGTGCAGAGGGTGACATCTCTTCCTTCTTCATCACCATTCCTTTCTTGTCGCCTGTAGCGGCTGCTTCGCGTATCTGGTTGATGTTCTCGGTGTATTGTGCAGCCGTCTGTGCATCTGCTTTAGAGGCAATGAACTGCCGCAGTTTGGCATTGTCGCATACGAATCCGGAACAGGACGGCTTGAACGTGTTTACCAGTTCGGTGTGTACACGGGTGATGTCTGCCACCTGTTCGTCGCTGGCCTTCCACAGTCCCTTGCGCGCCGATTCCAGCATGACGGCCGTCATCTCTTGTAGTGCCGCCGGGTTCTTCTCTTCAAAGTATTCGCGGATACCCAGTCCGAACTTGTCTTTCACGTAGACGTTGTAGATTTCGTCCCACATCTCTTTGTCGATTGCCTTTGGTTTCATCACGTTCCAGCCATAGGTGTTCTGGATGATGGCGGCAAAGGTGCTTGCCGACCCGGCATCGCCTTTCATCTTCTCCTTGATATAGGTGGGATTGAAGATGGTGGTACGGCTTTCTACACCGATTGCTTCCTTCACTTCCTGCATACGGACGTTGTTCCGGTTGCGGTAGTCGCTCAGATAGGCATCGGGATCTTTTCCCGTCACGTTGCGCACGGCAAGGTTCAGACCACCCATGAACTCATAGACGTGATCGAGGCTCAGTGCTCCCCATGTGTTGCTTTGGCGTGGCTGGATGACGGCATCGGTGCGCGTCAGAGCAGCCTCGAAGGCAAACTGGCGGAAGGCCTCCCAGTTCTTTTCACTGCCGTAGTAGGCACCCATGTTGTTCAGATAGGTATCGGCTATTTCCGACTCTTTTTCCCAGCGGTCGCCGCTCATCACCATGCCCTGAATGCCTGTGCCGTAGCCACCGTTTGCCGCTCCGAATACACGGAATGTCGACACCTCGCGTGCGTCTTTCGGTGTCAGTCCCTTTTCTATCAGTGTGCGTTCTGCCTCTACTACTCCTGCTGCTACCTGATTCTCGTAAACGTCGTCTGTAGCGGCTGCTGCCATCTCTACGGCACGGTTAATGAGAAAGAGGCGGGAGGCGGCAATGTCGCGAAGCTGTCCGCTGGTCTGCACCACCACGTCGATACGGGGACGTCCCAACTCCTGTGACGGAATCAGACGCAGGTCGGTAACCCGTCCGAACGTGTCGCGTATCGGCTCCACTCCCAGCATATAGAGCACCTGTGCAATGGTGGCGCCTTCGGTTTCGATAAATTCACCGCTCCACAGCGTATAGCTCACCTTACGGGGAATGCTGTCGTTGTGACGACGGCGATACATTTCGATGGTATTCTCGGCCAGCCGGATGCCTTTCTCCCATGCCGATTCGCTGGGAGTGGCTTCGGCGTTGATACCATACAGGTTGCGCCCCGTGGGCAGGGTGTTCGGATTGGCGATAGGGTCGCCGCCCGGCGAGGGCTGGGTGTAGCCGCCGTTCAGAGCATTGAGCATGGATGCAAGCTCCGTTTCGGGACTCTCTGTAAGTGCTTTCCGGTAGTCGGCTACATGCTTAATGGTACGTTCCACCTCCATGATTGCCAATGCCTTATTGATCTCTTCCTTCGAGTATTCAGTTTTCTTGTCCGCAGCCTTTTTCATCATGGCTGCCATGCCTTGTTCCTCCTTTTTGCCGGCCGGTGGTTCCTCTGTTGCCTGTTTGCCTGCCATTGCTTCTTTCATCTTCCGGATGGCTTCCGGAGAGGCTCCCATTTTCTTTGCCATTTCCATTGCCTCGTCCGAAGTCATGTTTTTTGCCATTTCCTTCATCTTGTCCAGCATGGCTTGAGGCATTCGGCTGTGAGGTTGCTGCTCCTTTTCTTTCTCTTTGGCCGGTACGGTTGCGCCGGTCATTCCTTCGGGCATGCCTCCCGAAGCCGCAGCCATCATCATTGCCATCATGCCCGAAGGGGCGTTGCGCTGCTTCTCTATCTCGCGGGCTGCAGCCAGTTCGTCGGGCGTGATGCCTGCCGTATGGCAGACCAGTTCGTCTGTTGCCAGCGAGGGGTTTGCCAGCAGTCTGTCCACCAGTTCGCGGGCAGGGTTCAGATAGTGTCGGGTGAAGAGCGTCTTGTGCTTTTCGGCGGTTTCGTCTGCCTTGCCGCTCAACTTGTCCAGCGCCAGCAGACTGTAGGCTATCGGTTCTATGGTCATGGCGCGTACGCTGCTGGTGATACGTTCGTCTTCGTAGGGGATGCCCATTGTATAGAGTTGTCCGGTAATCTTCTCGGTAGCGAGCTCTTCGGCAAAGTTTTCGATGCGCAGGATGTCTTCTTCGCTGTAGGGTTGGGTGGTCAGACTGTCCAGCTCCAGTTCGCGGTGGATGCCCAGCCGGACGGTAGCAGCCTTCACGGCAAGCGAAGCGCGCCGAAGGGCTTCCGGTGTGCGGGGAGAGAGGTCGTTGTAGACCTTGATTTTCTCCATCAGTTCGCGATAGATGCCCCGTACGCTGCTCTCGAGGAAAGGCGGTGTGAGATACGACTGCAATCCGGCATACGAGCGGCGTTTGGCAATGACTCCTTCACCTACGTTGGCGATGGAATAGATGTAGAAGTGGGGGAGTGACCCTACGAGGCGGTCAGGCCAGTCGTTGTGGCTCAGCGCCACCTGCTTGCGGGGTGTAAACTCCAGACTACCGTGTGTGCCGAAGTGGACAAGGGCATCTGCCTTGAAGCCGAACTGTGTCCACAGATACGAGGCTATGTAGGTGTGCGAGGGAGCAGCGTCCGTGCCGTGTACAATCTTGAAAGCATTGTCGCCTTTGCCTGCCGCATTCTGTGGCAGCAGGACTACGTTGCCGAACTGCAGGCGTGCCACTCCCAGCCGTCCGTCCTTGCTGACCATGTAGTCGCCGGGAAACTCGCCGAATGCATCCACCACTTCGGCATACCGTTCGGGGCGGATGGCCCGTTTCACCCACTCGTCATACTGCTTCTTGTCAATCAGCTCCGGGTGTCCGGTCTCCATAAAACGGTCGAAAGCCCCTTCGGCATAGGTGCCGAATACGGCGCCCTGCGACTGGATCATCTGTGCCAGTCCGTCGGGCGAGGAGGGGAGTCCGTCTACCTTGAAGCCCTCGCGCTTCATACGTACCAGCAGGTTGTAGAGCGAAGGCGCCACTTCCATGCCTCCGGCTGTCAGGGCATTCTGTCCTGCCCCTTTGTAATAGTAGATGGCAACCCGCTTTTCGCTGTTCGGCTTGCGCTGCAGGGCAATGTAGCGGTTGACGGTTTCGACAAAAGTTTCCAGCCGTTCGGGGATGGCAAAGGCGTGTTGCAAGCCTTCCTCGTCGAGGTAATGTCCGAAAAGGGCATACGGACGGATGGCACCGTCAATCTCTGGCGTGACAACGCTTTGCGACAGGAATCCGCCGCTCATGCCCATCTTGTCTGCTTCCCACTCTTCTACCAGTCGGTTGACATTCAGCGGGCAGAAAAGGGGAATGTTCTGTTGTGTCAGATAGTCCACCATATAGTCGCCCATCCGCCCGTGTGCCATGTTGATGACTGCCGCGGGGCGTATGGAGTCGGTCATGTGCCGCCGGATAAGCGTTGCCATTGTCCGTACGGGATAGACCACGTTTCCGGTCTCCTCGAGCCGCCGGATCAGGTCGGTGGGTTCGCCCATCTGCCCCGTTACGATGATGGCGGGAGCTCCCTCTTTCCACAGTCCGTTCCGCTTCAGAAATGCCTGATAGTCGGCAATTGTGTTGAAGCCTGCCTCTTCGTCGTCCGGACGTGCGGGATCGCTGTGGTAGATCAGGTCGTTCGAGCGTGCCACTACAGCTTCCGGCTCATGGACAGAGAAGAGCTTGCGGTCTATCTCCTTGCGGACATAGTTCAACATGCTCCGGTAGTTGCGCCGTCCGCCGTTTCCCAGATACTGCATCAGTGTATCCACTTGTATGGAATCCAGCGAGATAATCCTGTTCTCCGGATTGGTGACGGCAGAACTCAGCACGGGCACGCCTCCCTCTGCCGCTTTCCGGATCAGCGTGCGCTGTTCTTCCGTGATGCGCAGTCCCATGGCATTGATAAATACCATGTCGTAGTTGCTGATTCTGTCGAGTTCGTCGGTGCTCAGCTCGCTGATTTTGATGGACGGATTGTCGTTCGCCTTTGATATTTGTCCAAGGCTGATTACCTGATAGTTTATAAACGCAATGCGGGTCGGGGAGAACCAGCGGTTTCCCACGACCAGCAAAGCCAAAGCTACGGCGGCAACGATGCTGCCAATCAATAAATATTTACGTTTCATTTTTCTCTTATCGTCGGGCTGTCTCTCTTCTGCCCGTTTTTTCTTATTTGATGACTATTGAAAATCAGTGTGTTACATCCCGTTTGTCAGCTAACCTTCCGGCTCGCGTTGGGTGACCTTTCCCAACGTGTTGGCTAACCTTTCCCCGGAAATGGGACAAGGGGTCGGCTCACAGACGGAACATATCGGCTAAATTTATATTTACAGTTCCTATCAGGCTGATGCCCTTTTGCGGTACTTGCAGGGAGCTGTCTGCCGCCTTGTCGCGATAGTTGAGCAGATTGTCCACTCCTACGTTCAGCGAGACGCCGCGGGGCAGCGTGACTCCGGCATTCATCGAGCAGATGGTGCGTGCGTCGTAGGAGATTCGGGTCACTGTTTCCTGTTCGGTATTTACGCTGTAGCGGTCGAACGGGCATGCCCACTGTCCGTTGAGCGAAAGGTTTGTCCCGATTTTGCCGAACTTACGGGTGAACAGGGCGCTGAAGGTTGCCGTGTGCGGACGGACGCTGGAGGTGTTCAGTCCCTCCACCTCTTCGTAGTCGTCGGTATAGGCATACGACCCTGTCAGTGTCAGCCCGAATGCCCAGCGGTAGCGGACGATGGTCTCTATGCCGGTGGTACGGGCACGCTCGGCGTTCTCGTAGCGCGAATCGCTTGTTCCGTCGTTGAGCGACTGGAGCGTAATCCTGTTCTTGAAGCGGTTGTGGGTTGCCGATACCGACATGTTGAGGCCTCCTTTGGTGAATTCGGCGGAGAGGGCATACTGATTGCTGGTCTCCGGCTTCAGATTGGGATTTCCGTAGAGCATCATCCATCCCAGTCCGCCCATGTCGTACTCCTGATACAGCTCTTTCAGCGAGGGCGAACGGAATCCCTGCGAATATCCGGCACGGAGGGTCAGACAGTCCCACGGCGTGTACATCAGCGACAGCTTGGGTGTGACATGCAGATGATACTTCTGGTGATAGTCGGCGCGTACGCCTGCCACCACGTTCAGACGCTCGGTCACCTTCCAGTCTTCCTGCAGGTAGAGTGCATAGGTCTGCATGCTGACGCTCGAGGTATCCTTCATGAAGTAGTGTTTCAGATACTCCAGATTGCCTTCGAATCCCGCGCTGACGGTGTGTGCACCGAATGTTCCGGTATAGTCCACACGGGGTGTCTGCGTCTTGTTGTGATAGTCCGTATCGGTTTTCCCCGACTTGAAGTAGTCCTTGTTCTTCTTATAGCTGTCGAAGAGGTAGGAGAGGGTGATCTGCTGGTTTTCGGCCGGCAGATATTTCACCTTTCCGCCCAGCGTATAGTCGATGAAAAAGTCCTGATAGTTCTTTCCTGTCCGTATGTCGCGCTTGTTGTGATAGAAAGAGCCTTTCAGTTCGGTGCTCAGCCGTTCGTTGCAGGTATATCCCAGTTTCTGGGTAAGATCCCAGATGTTGTATCCGTAGACGGTGGTGTATTGCGGATCTCCCGTGTTCACGGTTTCGCCGTCTGGCGAAGTGGTCACAGTGCTCTTCCCTTCCGTGTCCTCGATGGTGTAAGAGTCTTTTGCGCGCCACGTCAGACTGGTGTAGGAGCTGAGACGGTCTTTCCGGATGCCCGACGAGAGGGTATACTTCTGTCCGTTGCTTCCGGCGTAACGTGCGTTGATGTTGCCCGTAAAGGGGCGGTCGGCATTCTTGGTTATGATGTTGATCACTCCTCCCAACGCATTCGAACCGTAGATGGTGGACTGCGAACCCTTGATGATTTCGATGCGTTCGATGTCGTCCACATTGAAACGGGTGAAGTCGACGTTGTGGTCGGCTCCTTCGCCGCTTACCCGTTCGCCGTCTATCAGAAACAGGATGTATTCGCCGCCCATTCCCTGATAAGTGATTTCGGGCAGCTGGCTCATCGAGTTGAAGCCTATCTGCAGACCGGGCAGTTCGTACTGTAGCAGGGTTTCGATGCTCATCGGGTTGAGCGCCTGAATCTCCTTCTGCGAGATTACCCTCGTCAGGACGGGAACTTCCTTCAGCGGTTTTTCGGTTAGTGAACCGGTGATTACCACTTCGTTCAGCGGATTGGAGGCAGGAGTGAGTCTGATCTCTATCGGTGCGGCATTATCGCTGCCCGGGACGGCTTTCACCTCCTGCGGATCGTAGCCTACAAACGAGACCTTCAGCGTACGCTCTTTCCGGTCTTCAAAACGGAGAATGAAGGCTCCGTCTGTGTTTGTCCCGGCTCCGAACGTGGTGCCTGTCACCTTGACGGCAGCTCCCGGAAGCGGTTGCCCGTTTTCGTCGGTCACAATGCCTTTCACTGCATACAGGTAGCGGTCGTCACCTCCGGTTGTCCCTTCTGCAAAAACGGTGGCGACAGCCACCGTCAGTAATAAGAGTAAGATTCCTCTTTTCATTGTCATTCAGCAGGATAGAAGGCGTATTGCCATGTGATGTAGCCGCTCTTGTTGTTCTCGGTGTTACCAGCATCGGTAAACAGAAGTTTCGCCCAGCTTCCGTCGCTGAATTTCACGACAAGCACCTTCTTTCTCGGTTCGTAGAGAGTGGGCGGCATGCCAGACTGTGGCGTACGTGAAGTCCAGTCGCACAATACCTTGTTCAACACCGGCTCTTTGGAGTATCCCACCCCGTTACCAGTCATCATTCCTGCCATGTCGGTGATCACTTCCAGCGGCTCGGCTACCCCCTCTGCCTGTTGGCTTTCGTAGGAGACGGTCTCGTCGGATGTCCATGTCACTCCTGTGGGCAGCGACTTGACCTCGCTCAGCGACGTTGCTCCCGTGTTGCACGCCTGTCCGTTGTTGGTCTTGATTTCGTAACGGTGGATGGCAATGTGCCAGTCGATGCCAATCTCTTCGGGAGTCTGTGCTGCGGTTGTATTGCCGTTGGTATAGATCCATTCCGTAGCGTCGGGATGTTTCTCGGTTGCGCCCGTCTCGAGGTTGATATACGTCCAGTCGGCGTAGCTGGTATAGTCACCGTTGACCACTTCTTTCACTTCGGGGTCTTTCTCCTCCTTTTTCTTGTCGTCGTCGTTGCTGCATGCCACGGCAAACAGCCCTACGACCATCAAAGCCATAAAATTCTTTGCATTCATTTTCGTGTATTGTTTTTTAGATGATTATTCTTTCTGTTTTGCGATGCAAAGTTATAGACCGCTGATACGGAGGACAATACCCAAAAAATGCGATTTTGAGTCGGGCAGATACTACCTGTTAGGTATGTAGAGACGGTAAAAGTGTGCCGGACAGGAAATTTCTGTCCGGATATGAGGGGAAGGGAAAGAAAAAAAGCCATATCCGTTGCTTGGATCAAACAACGGTATGGCCTCTTACATCATAGATAAATAAAAAAGCGGCAATTATTACGTTCTTTCAAAAAGAGATTTTAGAGCCGTTAATATCCTCCTCCCAATGCGTGATACAGGTTGATAACTCCTTGAATCTCGTCAAAGCGGTCGGTGGTGATGTCGAGTTCTGCCTGGAGCAATGCCTGTCGGGCGGTAATTACTTCCAGATAGTTCTGCGAACTGTGTTCCATAAGCAGTTCGGAGCTGCGGAGAGCCGATTGTAGCGAAGCGACCTGCTGCTTGTCGAGCTGAATGCGCTGACGGGCTGTCTGCCACTGTACCAGAGCGTTGTTTACCTCTGCACCGGCATCGAGCAGGCTCTGGCGGAAGCTGAGCAGGGCTTCTTCCTGTTGTGCTTTGGCTATCTTCAGGTTGGCAATATTCTGTCCGCGGTTGAACAGAGGCTGCACCAGCGAACCTACAGCCGACAGCAACCACTGTCCGGGATTGCTGACTGCGGCTCCTGCTGCGTTTGTCCATCCTGCCGAACCGCTTAGCGTGATGCTGGGATAGAATGCAGAGCGTGCCGAATTGGTGGCATAATAGGCTAAGGCAAGTGCTGCTTCAGACTGACGTACGTCGGGACGCCTGCTCAGCAGTTGCAGGGGGATTCCCGTCGACAGTGTGTCGGGGAACTGCTGCGCTTCCAGTGTGGAACGCCCGATTTCCTGTGGAGGAATACCCAGCAGTGTAGAAAGCGAGTTTTCCATCTCGCTGATCTGCTGTTGTATCGACAGTACAGACGCGTCGACCGACAACTTGCTTGCCTCGGTCTGTGCCACAGCCATTTCGGTTGTCTGTCCGGCACGCTTCAGTGCCTTCATGGTACGTACGCTTTCTGTCCACGATTCTGCTGTCCGGCGGCTGATGTCCAGTTGCTTGTCGAGCATCAGCAGGGTGTAATAGCTGTTGGCAATGGTTGCCACCAGTTGTGTCTGTACAGCCTGCCGGTAAGCCTCGCTCTGCTCAAGGGCAGCCTGGGCTCCTCGTTTCTCGTTCAGCAGCTTACCGAAGATGTCTATTTCCCATTCTGCCGAAACGGCCAGATCGTAGGTTTTGGAAGTTTTACTGCCATCCGCACTGGTCAGTGTCCCTTGTGGTGTGAGCGACAGGGAAGGCAGATAAGACAATCGTGAGGTCATCAGTGCAGCCTCTGCTTCTTTAACCTTGAGGCGGGCAATGCCGAGGTCGGTGTTCTGACGCAGTCCGGTCTCTATGAGTTGCTGCAACTGCGGATCGGTGAAAAGCTCTTTCCACGAGAGTGATGCCAGCGATGTGGTGTCTTCTGCAGCAACAGGCTGGCGGTAGAGGCTGTCGGATACAGTCACGTCGGGGCGTTCATAGCTTCGGTAGATGTGGCAGCCTGTTAATCCTGCAGTCAAGAATAAACATAGCAATATCTTTTTCATAATTGTATTCATTTCCTGTTAGTTCGTTTCTTTTTCAATCTTCGGAAGTTTACGTTCGGGCATCAGTTTCTCCTGCAGATACTGGAATACCATAAACAGCGGCGGAACGATGAAGAGCAATGCGATGGTTCCGATCAACATACCACCCACCGTACCTACACCGATGGAGATGTTACCGTTGGCTCCTACTCCGGTGGCGAACATCAGCGGGAGCATACCGAAGATCATGGTGAGCGATGTCATCAGGATGGGACGCAGACGCACCTGAGCGGCCGAAATGGCGGCTTGCATGATGCTCATGCCATGATGACGGCGCTCGGAAGCGTATTCTGTCAGCAGGATGGCTGTTTTAGACAACAGACCGATCAGCATGATCAGACCTGTCTGCAGATAGATGTTGTTTTCCAATCCGAACATTTTGGCAAACAGGAAGCTGCCGGCAAGACCGAAAGGTACGGAGAGAATCACCGCCATAGGTACGAACAGACTTTCGTAGAGCGCACAAAGAATCAGATAGATGAAGACAACGCAAATGATGAATACCAGTGTTGTTGTGTTACCCGTTCCGGACTCTTCGCGCGACATTCCTCCAAATTCGAAGCCGTAGCCTGTGGGCAGTGTCTGTGCCGCTACTTCCTGCACTACCTTGATTGCCTGACCGGAACTGTATCCTGCTGCTGCAGTACCGTTCACCTGAATGGCAGAAAACAGGTTGAAACGTGTCAGAATCTCGGATCCGTAAACGCGGGTCAGCTTCAGGTATTGGCTGATGGGGCTCATCTCTCCTTCGTCGTTGCGCACAAACATGCTGTTCAGGGATTCTGTATCAAGACGGAATTCGGGCGGTGCCTGTACCATGACACGGTAGAGCTTGGAGAAGCGGTTCATGTTCGAAGCATAATTACCGCCGATATATCCTGAAAGTGTGCTCAGCACATCGGAAGGTGACACACCGTTACGCTTACAGCGTACGGCATCCACTTCGACAAGGTATTGCGGGAACTTCGTATCGAACGAAGTGGTGGCACGCCCTATCTCGGGATGCTTGTTCAGTTCGTCGATAAATGCGCGGGTATATTTCAGCAAATCTTCGGTGGTGCCGCCTTTCTGGTCTTGCACGTAGACCTCGAAGCCGCTGCTTGCACCGTAGCCCGGAATCATCGGACGTGTGAAGGGCATGATGTCGGCACTGGAGATGAATGCCGTGCGGTGCTGAATCTCCTGAATTACGGCGTCGATGGCATCTTCTTTGTCTGTACGTTCGCTCCAATCCTTCAGACGGATGGTGAACATTCCGTTACAGGCTCCCTGACCGCTCAGCATGGAGTTACCTGTGATGTTGGAGTATAGTTCCACCTGCGGAATCGTACGCAGGCAGCTGTCCACTTGTTGCATTACCTTGCGAGTCTCGTGTATGCTGTTGCCCGGTGAGGTACGCACATCCACGAACACGGTTCCCATATCTTCATTGGGCACAAGGCCGGTCTTGGTAGTCATCATCAGCAGGGCAAAGCCAACGCATGCCACTACGAGCAGTACACCCGACAGCCACTTGCGCTTAAGCATGAACAGCACACCTACCTTATATTTCATTATCAGCCGGTGGAAGGCTGTGTCGAATGCAATGTGGAAACGGGAAGAAAAACTTAATTTGCCTCCGTCTTCGGCTGTCTGGTGAGGAGTCATGATCAGTGCACAAAGGGCCGGACTTAGCGTGAGGGCATTCAACAACGAGATGGCAACTGCGGCAGCCATTGTCAGACCGAACTGGGTATAGAACGTACCTGTTGTTCCGCCAATGAAACTTACCGGGATGAATACCGCCATAAAGACAAATGTGGTTGTCACCAAAGCTGAGGTGATGCCATCCATTGCGTCGATGGTGGCAAGGTAGGAGGACTTGTATCCTTCGTCAAACTTGGCTTGTACTGCCTCTACCACCACTATGGCGTCATCCACCACCGTACCGATGACCAGCACCAGTGCAAACAGCGTCAGCATGTTCAGACTGAAACCGGCTATATATAGAAATGCAAAGGTTCCTACCAGTGACACAATGATAGAAAGTGCCGGAATAAATGTGGAGCGCAAACTCTGCAGAAATACGTATACGACAAGCACAACAAGAATAATGGCTTCGACCAATGTCTTGACCACACTTTTGATAGAGGCGTCGAGGAAGTCTTTTGTACTCATCAGGTCGACAATCTTGATACCTTTTGGTAAGGTCTTTGATATCTCTTCTACGGTGCGGTCTATTTCCTCAATAATCTCATTGGCATTCGATCCCGAAGTCTGTGCAATCATGATGTTACAACCCGGATGTCCGTTTACTTCGCCGATATAATCGTAAGCGCGGGTTCCCAGTTCGATGGTGGCTACATCTTTCAGGCGCAGTACCTCTCCGTCGGGCAATGACTTGATTACCAGATTCTCGTAGTCGACCTCCTGCTCGTAACGTCCCCGGTATTTCAGTACATACTGGAACGTATTCTCTGATTCGGCTCCCAGTGTACCCGTTGCAGCTTCTACGTTCTGTTCATCAAGCACGGTAGTGATATCGGCAGGCACCAGCGAATACTTCTGCATCTTGTTCGGGTCGAGCCAGATACGCATTGAGTAGTCGTAACCGAATACGTTTACTTCACCTACCCCGGCTATACGTGACAGACGCGGTTCAATGTTGATTTTCATGTAATTGGTCAGAAATGCTTCGTCGAACGAATCATCCGGACTGTAAACCGCCAGCTGCTTGATGTTACTTGTCTGGCGTTTACGTACGTTGATACCGCTTTTCGTTACCTCAGCAGGCAGTAGTCCTTGTGCTGTGGCAATACGGTTCTGTACGTTGACGGTAGCCATATCAGGATCGGTACCCTGACGGAAGTATACAGTGATACGTGCCGAACCGTTGTTGGAAGCCGTAGAAGTCATGTACATCATGTTTTCCACACCGTTGAGTGCCTCTTCGAGCGGCACAACAACACTCTTCAACACCGTTTCGGCATTGGCACCACTATAACTGGCCGACACACTGACTGTAGGAGGTGCAATTTCGGGAAATTGTTCTACAGACAGTTGTGAAAGGCCAATGAATCCCAGAATCAGGATAAGCACGGAGATAACGCCGGCCAGAATGGGACGATCGATAAATGTTCTTATCTTCATAGGATTCGGCTATTTTTGAGATTCAGAGGTTAGATTCGTATTCACAGTAATGCCTTCGCGCATCAGTCCTGCTCCTTCGGCAATGATTACGTCTCCTTCGGAAAGACCGGAAAGAACGATATGGTTTTGTCCGTCGTTGTATTTGTATACAGTAATAGGTGCCGATTGTGTTTTCCCGTCTACCACTTTCCATACGAACACGCGGTTCTGCAGTTCATAGGTGGCTGATTGCGGAATGGAAATGCAATTCTTATATTCGGTTGGAACGGAGATAACCCCACTTCCTCCGTTGCGCAATAAATGTCCTTCGTTGCCAAAGACAGCACGCAGACTGACTTTTCCGGTTCCTTCGTCTACTGTTCCACTGATGGCGTCAATGCGCCCTTCTTCTTTATAGGGTTTGCCGTTACTCATTTGCAGTGATACAGCCGGCATCTTTTGGCATGCCTCTTCGAGCGATCCGTATTGTTGGATAAGGTCAATCATCTGATTCTCATCCATCGAGAAGTAGGCATAAATCTCTGCATCGTCCGATACGGTGACAAGCGGTTCTGTTATACTGCTGTTCACCAATGCACCCACACGATATGGAATCATGCTCGCCACGCCGTCTACCGGGCTTTTCACCTCTGTATATGACAGATCGTTCCGTGCGTTGGTCTCTGCTGCACGTGCCTGTGCCAAGGCGGCTTCTGCCTCGAGCAGCTGGTTACGGGCGGTCTGCCTGTCGAAATCGGACACTACTTTCTCTTTGTAAAGCGCCTCTTTACTGTCCGCAGTGAGGCGGGCTGTCTGTAGCTTCGCTTCGGCACTTTTTACGTTGGCTATTGCCGTTTCCAGAGCAGCTTTATAAGGAACCTGATCGATTACAAACAACACCTGTCCGCGGCGGACGATGTCACCTTCGTTGATACAGATTTTTGTGATGACACCACTCACCTGTGGCCGTATGTCTACCGATTGACGACCACGCAAGGTAGCAGGATAGGTTGATTGCAAGGTCTGGTTTCCCGTAGTTACGGTCAGTGTCTTGTACTTCTCGCCGGGTATCTCTTGTTTCTGTCCGCCACAGGCTGCAAATATGGGCAGACAGCATAGCATAAGATAAATGCTTGTTTTCATATTCATAATCATTATGTTTTTTGTAGTAGTTTGTCTCGGATAGCGGAGACTGAATACCTCTCTGCGCAAACTTACACAGAAGAAAGCGGAAAAAAGAAGGTGTGGTGACGAACCGGTCAAATGTGGTGATGAAGGGCTGGAGATTATGTCTGGTCTCTCTGCAAAATGTCGTATCTTTGCTATTGGAAATGTGATTAAAATGAAAAACAATCGAATAGCACTCTACATCGACCTCTTGTTCTGTCTGGTCATCATGCCATTGGCTATTATGCTACTGCCGGTAGACCGTTGGATTACAACCAATACAGCTTTTCTGCTGACGCTTATAGCCTATGTCTATGTCCTTTATTTTGTTTATCGCCGTGTGTGCCTTCCTAAGTTGTTTATGCAAAAGAAGTATTTGCACATAGTTCTGCTGATGTGTATACTGGTGGCGGTGACAGGACTGCTCACTCACTTTCCGATGCCTGCAGAAGGCATTACGGATGATGTCCGGCAGATGAGAGCACGGTTGAATATGCGTACACAGACCATCTGGTTTTTCTTTCTGGTAGTCACAGGGTTCTCGCTGGCTATCGAACTGACTTTCGAGCTTTTCCGTCAGATTCTTTCCCGGCAGGCAGTAGAAGCAGAAAAGAATAAGGCTGAGCTGGCTCTCTATAAGGCACAGATCAATCCTCATTTCCTTTTCAATACGCTCAATACTCTTTACGCACTTGTACTGTCCGGATCGGAAAAGACAGAATCTGCATTTGTCAAATTTTCCAATATACTTCGGTATATGTATGCACAGACCAACTCGGAAACAATTCCTATCGGACAGGAAATAGAGTATATTCGTCAATATGTCGATCTGCAGTCGCTCCGGCTTAACCGGCATACCCATATCGAGCTGGATATTAAAACCGATAACGACCAGACACCTATTCCTCCTATGATACTTATTACCTTTGTAGAAAATGCTTTCAAATACGGAACGTCTCCTGAAACTGACTGTTCCATCCGTATTTTGATTCATCTAGATAAAGGACGTCTTTGCTTTGAAACGGAAAATGCTATCATGCGCAGCCACGAAGAGGGACGGCCGGCAATAGGTATTGCCAACTGCCGCAAACGTCTCGAGCTGCTTTACCACAACCGTTACGAACTGCAAACCGGAAGTCAGGGAAATCTGTATAAAACGAATTTAACTGTCCAACTACAATGAAAACAATTTCCTGTATAGCCATAGACGACGAACCGATGGCACTGCTTGTTATCGAACAGTTCTGCCGGCGTAAGGGTGGCATGGAACTGACTACCTTTAGTGAACCCCATGCTGGACTCGAAGAAATACGGCGCCGAAAACCAGATCTTGTGTTTCTTGATATTCAGATGAACAGCATCAGTGGTTTGGAGATAGCAGATATTCTGCCACACGAGTGCTGCTTTATTTTTACTACCGCTCATGCGCAGTATGCTCTCGAGGGATTCAACCTCGATGCTGTCGATTTTCTGCATAAGCCCTTTGCCTACGAGAGGTTTGAAATAGCTGTGGACAAGGCATTGAGACGTATCGGAACGACACGCAGTACGACACTTCCCGAGTGTCTGGTCGTGAAACAGGAATACACCAATGTCAGCATACCTTTGAATGATATTCTTTACATTGAGGCATTGGGCAACTATGTGAAAATTGTACGTATATCAGGCGGACATGTACTGACACGCTCCAATTTGAAGTCTATAGCCAATATGTTGCCCGATGAGGCTTTCTTACGTATTCACCGTTCGTATATAATAGCAGTTGGCAAAGTGGAGAGATTTACCCGAAATTATGTGAAGTTGAAGGGGCGGGATGAGCAGTTACCGGTAGGAACATGCTATATCACAGCATTAGACCGTTTAGAAAACAATATGCGGTAGGAGGAATATGCTTTTCGATTGGGAGTGTTTGGGGGCAGAAAGCCTTGAATATTGATGAGAGACCTCAATATAATGACAGACTCCACAGACTGACAATTACGCCGTCAGTCTGTGGAGTCTGTGTTTGCTCACAATACGCTATCATCTGTATTCACACAGACAGTAGCATGAAAATGGTTTAGCGTTGTTCACGTGTAAATGTTTTCCGCTCAGGTCCTACTCCCGTTACGGTTACTTTCTTCCAATGCTTAGGCAGTGAAGAAGATACTTGTTTCACTCCTTGGTCTGTAATCTCCAGACCACAGAATCCGTTGATCACTGTTTGCAGCAATCCTCCGGCTCCGGTCATAAAGTCCGGATTGCTTCCTCCTGCGCTTTCTGCCAGCACTCCGAACGGTGGCAGTTGATTGGGTCGTACTGCCTGTAAAAACAACTCATATGCTTTGTCTCCTTCTCCAAGACGTGCGTGTTGTGTCGCCAGTGCAGAGAATGACATGGTGGGGCCTCCTTTGTCGATCTTACCTTCATAGTATGCCAGATCCTTGCGTATTGTTTCAGGGTCAGTAATGATTCCCAGCGGATAAGCCAGCAGGTTGGCATCGGCCTGTTTGATCACTCTGCCGTCATATCCTTCGTATTCCAGAGTGATGCCTTCTTCAGAGCGGGGAATGCGCAACCCATCGGCAACTTCTTTCCAGACAGCCGGAGCTTTTTCTCCGCAGATGGCAGCAGCTTTGGTTGCATTCCGTAGTGCCAGCATTGCCGCGCCATTGGTAAATGCATTGTCGTCTACGTTGATGGCATACTCGTCGGGGCAGACTACATTGCGGATGGAATAACTTCCGTCTTCGTTCTTGTCTACACGGCTGACACAGAATGCTGCTACTTCTTTCAGCAGCGGATAGCCTTCTGTTTCCAGCCAATGGCGGTCTTTGCTCATGCAGTAGTAGTTCCACACAGCAATGGCTACATCGGGAGTGATATGGTGTTCGAAGGCACCTGTCATAGCCCATGTGGGGCAGGCTTCTTCGCCTGTATCGTCACTTTCCCATGGGAACATTGCTCCTTGAAAGCCATAAGCTTGTGCCTTTTTGCGCGCACCGTCCAGACGGTCGATACGGTAATCCATCATGGAACGGGCTATCCCCTGATTCAGGAACAGCATAGGTGGATACATCCAGAGCTCTGTATCCCAGAATATATGACCATTATATCCTTGAGAAGAAAGCCCGAACGGAGGAATGCTGAGGCGGCTGTTTTCGCGGGCGCTTGAATAGAGGTCGTACAATGCTAGACGAACAACTCGCTGTGCTTCTTCGTCTCCTTCAATCTGGATGTCACCTTTCCACATCTCTGCCCAATGTCTGCGGTGCAGTTCCATCAGGCGATCCACACCTTCGCACATAGCGTAAGACACTTCACGGTCGGATTCGTTTTGGGGATCGATAAAATCGCGGCTTGTACATACTGCTCCAATCAGAGCAAACGAGAAATCTTCTCCCTTTTTCAGTGATATGGTAAAGCGGTTGGTGTTGTCATGCTGCTGCAAATCTACGTCTTTCATATCTCCGAACAGGAAAGAAGCCGAAGCCGAAACCAATACTCCCCGATGCTTTGAACTGGCGCTTCGGCGTGCTATGTTCATTTGTAATCCGTTGACATTCATGTTCAGCAGATTACTTTTTTCTTCTTTATACTCGTCTGTTACGGCAATCGGGTTTTTCACATTCAGGTTCATATCCTCCAGTGCATGGACTTTGACCCGTATCAGTCCCGCATGAGGCATGTGTCTCAATGCGCAGATTCGATACTCTATTTTTGCTTTTTGGGCTGCCACAAACTGTGTGCTCATTACGGCTTCTTTCATGTTCAGCTCTTGTTCCCATTCAGAAACCTGCCGTCCATTGATTGGCAGACCGTCAATTTCTACTTGTAGCCCGTAGGGGTTGATGCCTCTTAATACTTTGCTGACCTCTTCGGAGTCGAACACATGATTCAGTATTACGTGGCGAATGGCAAATGGCTCTTTTTCCGGCAGTATGCCAATGCCGCCGTTACCCATTGCTACTCCGAAATATCTTTCCTGTCCGTAGTCGGTAGTACGTATCGTCCACGATGGATCGTCGGTTGCTTTAGCTACCGATAATGTACACAGGAACATAAAAAATACAATCCATTTCTTCATATTTATATCGAATTTTTAGGTTTCTTATTTATCATTGGAAATTAACAGATTAATTGGCTGAAAAGGTTGTAGAAACGTAACATTTCCTTTTTAGTTTAGGGGTAGTGATTCTTTTTTATCCGTGCAAAGCTATAAAAAATAGTCGGTTTACAGGTTTGGTGACAAACTCTTTTTCTTACATTTGTACGGATTAAAAGCGATAAATAACTGATTATTCATAAAGACAACGAACGGAAAATACTTTTCTTCTTGTCCACCTGTAAACTCATAAACTTAAAAACTTATAAACTTAAAAACTTATAAACTCATAAACTCATAAACTCACATGGTACTGAACTACATTTGGGTTGCTTTCTTTTTGGTTGCTTTCCTGACAGCCCTTGCCAAGCTGCTGTTTGGTGGCGATACAGAGATATTCACAGCTATAATGAATTCCACTTTCGATTCGTCGAAGAGTGCTTTTGAAATTTCACTGGGGCTTACCGGAGTATTGGCACTTTGGCTGGGAATTCTGAAGATTGGCGAACGTAGCGGACTGATCAATTCATTGGCAAGCTTTCTGAGCCCGGTCTTATGCCGCCTGTTTCCTGATATTCCGAAAGGACATCCGGCGTTAGGTTCTATTTTTATGAACATGTCTGCCAATATGTTGGGACTTGACAATGCTGCCACGCCTATGGGGCTGAAAGCAATGAAAGAGTTGCAGGAACTGAATCCGAAGAAGGATACGGCATCCAATCCTATGATTATGTTTCTGGTGATCAATACCTCGGGGCTTGTTATTATACCTATCAGCATCATGGTTTATCGTGCACAGTTGGGGGCGACGCAGCCCACAGATGTATTCATCCCGATTTTGTTGAGTACCTTCGTCTCTACATTGGTGGGAGTCATTGCCGTCAGCATTGCTCAGCGGATCAATCTTATCAATCGGCCGATACTTCTGCTGATGGGATGCATCTGTCTGTTCTTTTCCGGACTCATCTGGCTGTTCCTGCATATTTCGCGCGAAGAGATGGGAACTTATTCTACCCTGATAGCCAATATCATTCTGTTTGGAGTCATCCTGTTGTTCATCCTGACGGGAGTTCGGAAAAAAATCAATGTTTACGATGCTTTTGTCGAAGGAGCAAAAGAAGGATTCACAACGGCTGTCCGCATCATCCCCTATCTGGTAGCTTTTTTGGTAGGGATAGCCGTATTCCGTACTTCAGGAGCTATGGATTATCTGGTGGGAGGCATCGGTTATATAGTAGGTTTATGCGGGCTGGACACCTCTTTTGTGGGAGCGTTGCCTACGGCGCTTATGAAGTCGCTCAGTGGAAGCGGGGCAAACGGACTGATGATCGACACCATGAAAGAAATGGGTGCCGATTCTTTTGTGGGACGTATGAGCTGTGTGGTGCGAGGTGCTTCGGATACAACATTCTATATTCTGGCAGTTTATTTCGGGAGTGTGGGCATTACCAAAACCCGTAATGCTGTCTCCTGCGGACTGATTGCCGATTTCTCGGGAATCGTAGCTGCCATTTTTGTGAGTTATCTCTTCTTTGGTTAGCTCATTCCTTGTCTACTTCCAATAGTGCCAATGCATCGTTGGCATACAACATGGCATATTGATAAGGTATATATCCGTATCCCTTGTCTCCCCACGATTCTCCGTATGAGTTTTTGAAAATCAGGTATCCGCCTCCGGGCTTGGTAGTATCAGTCTGATAGCCTACAATCAGGACGCTGTGTCCGTCGAACACTTCTTCTCTTGCAGGTATAGGCAATTCTCCATGCTTCGAAAATCCATTGTCCTGTTTGGGCCATTGAAAACCAATCACTACAGGGTGGTTCTTATCCAATAACTGCTGTATCTGCTGTAGTTGCTCTGCAGTGATGCCCGTATTGGGATCCCACTGCTTTATCCATACCTGTTTCCCGGTCTTGCGGGCTGCTGCTTCTTGTCTGGCTGCTTCCGATGGTTCGTTCTTTTCGGAAAAGCGTGTGGCATATGGCATGTAATCGTCTGCACAAATTCCATATTTCGACATTCCGTCTATGGCATAGTGGAAGAATGATCCGTCGGCCGCTACTCCCTCCACTTGGTTGGCTGCCCAGTTAAGGTATTCTACGGATAAAGGAGTGGCATCATTCAGCACGTTGGCCCTTTCAAATTCAATCAGTCCTGTTACGGCAAAAACCGAACACGTTCCCCGACCTCCCTGATTCTTTACCGTGATGCCATATTTGTCGAATAGCGGACGGAGGTCTTTCCCTTGTGCCCGTCCTTCAATGTTAAACAGTGAGGCGAAAGCACATGCGATTATGAAAGATGCATTGAAACCAATTTTTTTCATAAGTTTTATGTTTTTCTGACTGACTCCAAATGTAAACATACAAAATGTTATGTGACTTTTAATCATAGATCGTTTAACATTTAAATTTCTTGTTTTAATGATTATTTTCTTTTGTTGCAATTGTTATTTCGTATCACTTAGGTGTTCCATTCGTATCACTATAGTTATCCGTTCGTATCACTAATGTGATACGTATGGGTAACATTAGTGATACGAAATAATAATTTTAAAAAATGAGAAAAAAGTTGCAGTGTCGTACTTAATTTTCTTGTAATTCTCTATTTGCTTTAAACATAAACAATGCTGAAGCGAATCGGTTGATGGTTTTTGTCTTTTTCAAAAAGTGTTTTCATTTCGTTTCAGGAATATAATACTAATTTGTTGCTTTTTAATATTATTGTCAAAAAAACAGTTTTTGCTTGTTTTTTATAAATATTTATTCTAGATTTGCGGAACTAATAAAAACCTGCCAGATATCATGAAAAAAAGAAACTATTCTATAATATTTATTACTTCGCTCTGTAAGGGTGACTCAAATACAAGTTAAATTTGCCGGATATCATGAAAAAGATACTATTCTATAAATATTTGCTATTCATTCTGTTAAAGTCGTCTTTATAGATAAGCTAGACTTGTCAGATATCATGAAAAATAAACCTAATATTTTAATATAAATTCATCTGAACATTTATACATTATAAATACCATAAAATACAGGACACAAATTCATAATTAATACTAATACTAACCATTTAATTAATTTACATTCATGAAGAAACACTTGATTGCAGTATTTGCTTGCTGCTTGTTTTTCGTCGGTTGTAAGGATGATAAGGTCGATTCCAGCCAGTATGACCCTTCGCAACCGGTTGTGTTTACCGATTTCACTCCCAAGGAGGGAGGAGTGCGAACCCGGCTTTACATTGAGGGTAGTAACTTTGGAAGTGATGAATCCAAAATTCACATTACCATCGGAGGTGTCAAGGCTAAGACCATCGGTTCTGACGGTAAGAAAATCTACTGTATGGTTCCTCCAAAATCATTTGACGGCATTATCAATGTACGTGTAGACGGTCCTGATGGTAGAACTGTTGCCGATTATACCTTTGAACAACCTTTTGCTTATGCTCCTGCAACTGTAGTAGGTACATTGCTTCGCAAAGTGGATGAGAATGGTAATGCTGCTTTCCAAGAAGGTACATTTGAAGGAGGTGCCTCTATTCCATCCAATGACTGTATGGTATTTGATCCTCAGTACGAAGAGGGTGATAATCGTTTACTGTTTTCTGCAAATAGATATGACGGGCTTCATCTGATAGACTTGACGGCACAGACGGTGAAACGTTTGTTCCCTCGCACGCAATATTCTACCATGTATTCTTTTACTTTCGATGCAACAGGCGATACATTGTTGTTTGCAGATGATCATGGGCAACAGAATACTACTCGTGCCAATATCTATTATGCGTTGCGTCGGGAAAACTTCCGCCGAATCCGTCCTTATAATTATGGGTGGACTTCTTATAGCTTGATTTATATGGATGACGGCACTGTTTTCTATACCACTTGGTGGGATGGAAAAGTGCTTAAGATGACACGCACCGGTAGTATCCCTAATATAGAGCCTGATGAACCGGAGGTTGCATTCAGCCTTAGCCAACTTTCGTCTGTTGGTGGTTCACACACCATTCTGTTTAAGCATCCGTCCAATAAATTTATTTATATGCTTTCCGATAACTTTGGGGCTGTATTCCGTGCGGACTATGATGCGGCGAATAAAACGTTAGGTAATCCTTCGGTTATTGCAGGAAACATGAGTGAAAAAGGATTTAGAGAAGGTACAGGAGGAAGTGCACGCTTCCAGAATCCTCATTTTGGAGTATTTGTGAAAAACGATAAATACGGAGAAGGTATAGGTTCGGACAAAGATCAGTATGATTTCTATTTTACAGACCGCAATAATCATTGTATTTGGAAATTGGATCCGTACGGTGTAGCTACAATGGTTGCGGGGCGTAGTAATGAAAACGTAGATAATAGAGTCTGGGGATATGTCGACGGCGATCCTTTGCATGAGGCACGCTTCAACCAACCTTCTGGACTTACTTATGATCCCGACCAGGATATATTCTATATAGGAGATATTGACAATAAAGGTATTCGTTACATGACTACAGAATAATACCATTTAAACACCAATACATATGAGAAATATAATCTTACTATTATTATTGATGGTGGGCTGGACCGGTACAGTCTGTGCCCAGGACGAACGAGAAACGATTGACGTAACGGGTGTTGTCACCGATGGAAACAACGAACCTCTGGTCGGCGTAAACGTTACAGTGAAGAATATGCCCGGTTTCGGTACGGTAACTGACATCGATGGACGCTATAAGATAAAGGTTCCCAATTATTCATACTTGATTTTCTCATACATCGGTTTTGAGAAACAGGAAATCTTTTTGAAAGATAAGAAGGAAATCAACGTAAAGATGGGAGAGAGTAAAGTGACTGCCATTGATGAAGTTGTGGTTACGGGAACCGGTGCACAGAAAAAGGTGACGGTAACGGGTGCGGTTACAACGGTGGATGTCTCTCAGCTTCGTACTCCCACCTCCAGTATTTCGAATGCGCTTGCAGGTAATGTGGCAGGTATTCTGGCACGCCAGACTTCCGGACAACCGGGTAACAATATTTCTGAATTCTGGATCCGTGGTATTTCTACCTTCGGAGCAGGTAGCAGCGCATTGGTGCTGGTTGACGGATTTGAACGTGACTTGAATGAGCTCAACGTGGAAGACATTGAATCAATCTCTGTATTGAAGGATGCCTCTGCAACGGCTATTTATGGTTCGCGCGGGGCAAACGGTGTTCTTATAGTTACTACCAAACGAGGAAAAGAAGGGAAAACCCGCGTGAATGCTAAAGTGGAGACCTCTTACAGTACACGTACCATTACCCCCAAGTTTGTGGACGGACCTACGTATGCACGCATGACCAACGAAGCGTTGATTACACGTAACCAAGTTCCGGCTTATACCGACAGCGATTTGGAACTTTTCGAAAACGGACTTGACCAGGACCTGTTCCCAAATGTGGACTGGATGGACCTGATTCTGAAGGATGGTGCTCCTATTTACCGAGCTACTGTAGACCTTACAGGTGGTGGCACCGTGGCACGTTATTTTATTTCTGCCAGTTATGTGAACGAAGGTGGTATGTACGAGACGGACAATGCAATGAAAGACTATAACACCAATGCCAACTATCATCGTTGGAACTACCGTATGAATGTAGACTTGGATTTGACCAAGACCACTTTGCTGAGGGTCGGTGTGGCAGGCGCTTTGGAAAAGCAGAACCTGCCAGGAAGCCAGTATTGGGAGGTCTGGCAATCTCTGATGGGTTACAGCCCTATTACTTCTCCTGTGCGATACAGTGACGGCAAATGGCCGGGATACGGCGCAGGCGGATATAGAAATCCATGGGTTGCTACCACCCAACAGGGTTACCAGGAAACATGGAAAAACAAGATCGAGACTACGGTCAACTTGGAGCAGGATTTCAGTTTCATCACCCCGGGACTGAAATTTTATGGTCGGTTCGGCTTTGATACCTTTACAGACAATGGTGACAACCGTTACAAATGGCCGGAAACTTGGATGGCAGAACGACAACGTACCTCCGACGGTGAATTGCAGTTTAGAAGAGTGGAAACTGAACAATTGATGAGCGGAACGATGTATTCGAATGGAGAGAGAAAAGAGTATCTGGAAGCTGAATTGCACTACAACCGTACCTTCGGCGACCACATGGTAGGTGCTATCATGAAATATACGCAGGATAAGACTACCAATACCTCTCATAATGGTAATTCAAAGAGTTATGACAAGATTGTACAGAGTATCCAGCGTCGTCATCAGGGGCTTGCCGGTCGCTTCACTTATGGCTGGAAATACCGCTATTTCTTCGATTTCAACTTCGGATACAACGGTTCTGAAAACTTTGCCACTGGAAAGCAGTTCGGTTTCTTCCCGGCTTATTCTGCAGCTTGGAATATTGCTGAAGAGCCTATCGTCAAGAAACTTATGCCGTGGCTGAACATGTTCAAGCTTCGTTATTCTTACGGAAAGGTCGGAAATGATGACGTTGGTACCCGTTTCCCTTATATACAGCAGTTTACAGAATGGAATGGGAAACTCCCTCAAGACGATGATAAAGAAAATATGAATATTGGTAATCTAAACGGTTATTATTATGGTGATATAGGAACCAGTAACTACTATTATCCAGGTCTGACTTTTGACAGAATTGCTTCTACGAATATTACTTGGGAGGTAGCTAAGAAGCATGACTTGGGATTGGATTTCTCAATTTTCAATGATAAATTTACTGGTACCATAGATTACTTCCACGAACAGCGTGACGGTATCTATATGCAACGTAATTATCTGCCTCATATCATTGGTTTAAATCATATCAAGAATAAACCGAATGCTAATGTGGGCTCTGTATTGTCTAAAGGTTTTGACGGAAATATTGCCTACAAGCAGAAAATAGGTGAAGTAGACTTGACAGTCCGTGCCAATATGACTTACAGCAAGAATGAAATTAAGCAATATGACGAGGAGAACAGTCATTTCCCATATAAGATGCAACACGGATTCCGTGTAGATCAGGCACGTGGCTTGATAGCTGAAGGCTTGTTTAAAGATTATGATGAAATTCGCAATAGCCCACGGCAGGATTTCGGTGAATATATGCCGGGTGATATCAAGTACAAAGATGTGAACGGCGATGGAGTCATCAATGGTGATGACGAGGTGCCCATTGGCGCTACTACCCGTCCGAATCTGATTTACGGTTTTGGTATATCTGCCCAATGGAAAGGATTTGATGTGAATGTACACTTCCAGGGTGCTGGTAAGTCTTCCTTCTTTATCAATGGATTTACAGTTTATCCGTTCAGTGAAGGTAAGTGGGGTAACATCCTGACAGACGTACCGGGTAACTACTGGTCGTTGGGTGTTAACGAAAATCCGAATGCTAAATATCCGCGTTTGAGCTACGGAGGAAATGGAAACAACTATAGAAATTCTACTTATTGGTTACGTGACGGTTCGTATATCCGTTTGAAAAATGTGGAAATCGGTTATACCATTCCCAAACAGTTTGTTAATAAGATTCACTTAGATCGGGTGCGTATTTATTTGATGGGTACTAATCTGCTGACCTTCTCAAGTTTCGATCTATGGGATCCTGAACTGGGAAGTTCTAACGGGCAGCAATATCCACTTTCTAAGACTGTAACCCTTGGACTGACAATAGGTATCTAAACGAAAAGATAAATATGAAGAAGATTATGAAAAGAAACAAATATATTTTATTGGGAGCTATAGTTGCCGGTCTTGGATTGGGGACCACTTCCTGCTCCGACTATCTGAATGTAGATCGCTATTTCAGAGACCAGCAATCATTGGAACGAATTTTTTCAGATAAAGACTATACATTACAATGGCTGTCTTTCTGTTACAGTCGTTTGCAGGGAGATAATCTGGATATAGGTCATAGTAAATCGTGTCCTACCAACTTCTCTGACGATCGTGTATTTAATGAAGAAGGAAATCGCTTTGCTGCGTTTAAACGTGGAGAATACGGCGATGGCTACAGCTATAGCGACCTGTATAAGAACTCGTGGACATGGTCGTATGAGGGCATTTATCAGGCAAGTATCCTGTTGAATGAATTGCATGAGAATCCGGATTTTACTCCGGAAGAAATAACGGATGTAAGAGGTCAGGCTCGCTTTTTACGTGCTTATTTTTATTGGTTGCTGCTGAGAAAATACGGTCCGGTTCCCATTCTTCCACCCGAAGGAGCGGACTACACCAAGTCGTACGACGAACTTGCCTACCCGCGTAATACATACGATGAAGTGGTAGAGTTTATTACTTCCGAACTGGAAATAGCCGCTACCGAACTGTTTGAAAAACGCGATAACTTGAATGTGGCCCGTCCGACAAAAGGCTCGGCATTGGCAGTTCGCGCGAAAGTGCTGGTTTATGCAGCCAGTCCGTTGGCAAATGGTAATACTGAAATGTCTGATTTTGTGAATAAAGACGGAAAACAGCTGATTTCTCAGGAATATAGTGAGGAAAAATGGGCAAAAGCAGCAGCAGCGGCTAGGGATATGATAGAGTATGCAGAAGCTAGTGGCCTTTACAAACTGTATACCTTTGAAAAGCGTCCGGTAAGTACTGATGAGGCTTATCCAGTCACAATTAACCCTCCTCATCATGACGAATATAGCACTAAGGATTTCCCGGATGGTTGGCGCAACATTGACCCATTCGAATCTTACCGTTCTATATTTAATGGAGAACTTTATGCGAATGAAAACCCAGAATTGCTTTTCACTCGGGGAACAAATGCAGATAACAATGATTTGAAGACGGACAATGGAATGGCAGATTATGTAAAGCATCAATTGCCGAGTACTTATGGAGGTTGGAATGTACATGGAGCTACATTGAAGCAATGTGAAGCTTACGATATGGCTGACGGTACTCCATTTGATAAAGGAAATTATGCAAAATACAAAGGTGTATTTACTAATGATGAAAACAAGGCAGACCATCCATATGATCATCTCAGAAATGATGTATGGTGGGGATATGCCAATCGTGAACCCCGTTTCTATGCTTCTATTGCTTTTAATGGGGCAGTATGGCATGGGTTGAGTATTAAAGATGAAGGAGGTACGAATGAACGTAACAAGCAGGTTTGGTATTATCGTGGTGCATCAGACGGACGTATTAATGGTACTGTAAACTGGTGTATTACCGGTATTGGTATCATGAAATATGTGAATCCGTACGATTGTAATAAATGGGGTGGCTCAATTTATCAGAAAGTAGATCCTGCTCTTCGTTACGCAGATATCTTGTTGATGTATGCAGAGGCATTGAATAATATATCTGAAGGCATGCATTATCAGATAGCCTCATGGGACGGCAGCCAGACTTATGACATCTGGCGTGATATCGAACAGATGCGCCGTGGGGTGAAGCCTGTTCGAATGCGTGCTGGTGTGCCTGACTATAGTGATGCAGATTATAAAGATCCGAAGAAGTTCTTCGAACGGATGGTGCACGAACGCCAAGTGGAATTTTTCAGCGAGAATCAGCGCTACTATGATTTGCGTCGTTGGAAGATAGCAGAAGAACATGAGGGAGAACAGATTTATGGTTGCAATACATTGATGAATGAGGAATATAGAGATATGTTCTATATGCCCGTTAGAGTTCCTAATTTACAGACATCCTTCTCAAGAAAACAATATTTTTGGCCGATTAGCTTCGATGAGTTGAAACGTAATAAGAATTTGACTCAAGCTCCTGGCTGGCATGATTATGATTAATATTAATATGATAAATCAAGAAATAATATGAGAAAACTATATATTTTAGGACTAGTGTTAGCTGCATCTACCTTTTTAGGCGCATGTAACGATGAGTGGGAAGATGAGCTATACTCACAGATGATTTCTTTCAAAGCTCCGCTGGGTGATAATAGCTTGAATGAAATACATATCCGTTATCAGCCAGATGGAAGTGGAATATATCAACTTCCGGTTATTGTGAGTGGATCTAGAGATAATGAACGTAATATAGATGTAAAGATTAGTGTGGATGAAGATACGTTACGTATCTTGAATCAAGAGAAATTTCCTGTTGGTAGACAAGACCTTTGGTATCTTCCTTTACCAGAGCAGCACTATTCATTTGAATCAAATATCTGTCATATCCCTGCAGGTACTAACGTGCAACTTTATCCCATTCATTTTAATTTGAATGGTTTGGCTTTAGATGATAAGTATGTACTTCCTTTAACAATAGATGAGGATCCTTCTTATGTGCAGAATATACGGAAAGGATACTATAAGGCATTGTTGGGTATTAATCTTTTTAATGATTATTCTGGTACATACAATACAACACTGATGAATATTTACATTGCAGGTACTACTACAGACCCGGCTAAGGTGGATACTCGTGTCGCCAAGGTCGTAGATGAGAATACGATTTTCTTCTATGCTGGTTCTGTATGGTCGGAGGATGAAAATCGTCGTCGATATAAGGTATATGTAGAGTTTGGCGAAGGAACGGAAGATGAAGAAGGAGTTGTTCATGGAAATTTGAATGTCTATGGTGATGATGATCCGGAAACGAATATTCAACCGATAGGAGAATGTACATATGAAAGACGAGTTATTCAACATGAGACTATCAAATATTTAGAGCGTCATGTTACTACTTTGAATCTTAGTTATAAGTATACAGATGTCACTTCTAATTCAGATTATCCTATGACTTATGAGGTAAAAGGTTCAATGACTATGGAACGTCAGATCAACCCGTTGATTCCGGATGAGGATCAGGCTATTCAGTGGTAGAAGCAGGCTGTTATAGGTTAATCTTTTAATGCAAACGAGTGTGCCAGAATGGGGAATATTCCATATTGGCACACTCTTTTGTTTTTATCTGACAGGAATTTTTAAAATCATAATTTTGTAATTCAAATAATTCCCTGTACATTCGAATATTAAAACCAATATTATTTTTCGACTATGGCTGTAACATACCAAACAGAGGGTGTCAAGATGCCCGATATAAAAAAACGTGAAACAACGGAATGGATCAGACGGGTGGCTGCTTCTTACGGGAAACGTGTGGGGGAGATAGCTTATATTTTCTGCTCTGATGAGAAGATCCTTGAGGTAAACCGGCAATATCTGCAACATGATTATTATACAGATATCATTACGTTTGATTATTGCGAGGGCGATCGCCTTTCTGGTGATCTTTTTATCAGTCTTGACACCATACGTACCAATGCCGAGCAGTTTGGAACGTCTTATGACGACGAACTTCACCGGGTAATTATCCATGGCATTCTTCATCTTTGCGGCATTAATGACAAGGCTCCCGGAGAACGTGAGGTGATGGAGGAGGCTGAAAACAGAGCACTGGAGATGAGATGAACCGTATGCACCGATAAGCACTATTGCGCGGATACTTCTTGCTATTGAGAGAGGTATCCGCGTTTTGTTATTACTCATTCTCACGGTAAAGGATACTCCGTTTGTTGGCAAAGGTTAGCTGACAAATATACTTTTCTGGTAGCCGAAAGGTTTGAATTGGGATTGCTGCCCTAGTAAGGTTGACTCTGTTTGGACGACAATCATTGTTGAGGAATATTCCAAAAAGACAGATGGCTTTTGAAGTCGTTAAATTATCGTATACAGGAGAAAAACGGATTGAATATAGACTGTAGGAAGAAAGGTATGGTCTGAAAATAAAAAAAGAGCGAAACTCTCCGCCCTCATTCAAAGAATCCCCCTAATGGGATTCTTTTTTCATCTTGCAATTGTTACCTAAAAACTAATCTTTTACTACTAATACCTAATAAAAACAAACTATTACCTAAAAACTAATCTTTAATCTTATAAACTAATACCTAAAATCTTTTACCTTTTCTAATACCTAATAATCTAAGTAGTTTCACAACTACACTGCAAAGGTACGGCAGTTTTCTTTAAAAACAAGCGATTTCATGTTTAAAAACATATTTTTAACTACTTTCTTGACCTGTGTCAACATTATGAATAAAAAAGAGGGTTTTTGTTAAACGTTTTTTTAATATTTGTCGGTTATTCCTTATCAATCAATGCTTTTTCTTCGATGGGATGCGTAGCTTTTTTGCAGATAAAAGATGAGGCTGGCTATCGGATTTGCTGTTGATAATAGAGCGGTCGGAAACGGATTGTGCTGTAAAACATAATCCGTTTTCTTGTCTTTTCTTCTTTGTCTTTTAATTTTGTAGCGATAATTTTAATTTTAGTGGCCATAAGAACGGAAAAAAGAATGGACAATACGTTGTGGAAACGTTTGAAATGGGTAGGGACAACAGCTATGCTCTGCTCAGTAGTGGTATTTTCGGGAGTATCCTGCTCGGAAGATGAAGATTCTGGGGAAAGTGAATTCCCTATGGAGGTAAAAATCATAGATGGGCATCCTAATATGCCTGTATCCGGAACGATTTCTGCCCAGTATGGAGGGACCTCTTCGGGAACGGCTCTTGACAAAATTGTAGATAATAATGTGACTACCTGTTATCAGGTTAATAAAAACCGGTTCTATGTGATATTTGAAGCCAATCAGGGCGTGGCTGCAAATTACTATTCAATTCGTGTGGGGAATGGGGCTGCTGATAACGATCCTCGTTCTTGGACACTTTACGGATCGAATGATGGAGCTTCGTGGACAACACTTGACAGCCAGCAAGGACAAACATATGCCAATCGGTATGGAGAAAAGTCTTATTTGTTTGTCAATGAGGTGGCTTATCGCTATTATAAACTGGAAGTGGAGGAGAATGCTGGTGGGGCCAGTACTCAGATAGCGGAATGGATATTGGAACAGAAGGATGTATCGTTTACTCCGGATGAGCCTCATTCGGTAACTGTCGACGAATCGAATGGCAATATGCCGACTGCCGGAACGCTGACTGCCCAATATTCCGACTACCCGGAAGGTGATAAGGTGGGAATGCTGGTGGATGGAGATCCGAAAACAAAATACACAACAGCTCACGATCAGTTCTATCTGATATGGGAAGGAAAGGAGAGTGTTCCCGTCAATTATTATTCGCTGACTTCAGCCGACGTTTCTTCTGATAATTTCCCTTCTTCATGGATATTGTCCGGATCAAATGATAAGGTTGACTGGGTGCAGCTTGATCAGCGGACTGAACAGACTTTTGTGGGAAGGTTTGACGAGCAGTCGTATCTCTTTAACAATTCGGAATCTTATAAGTATTATCGTCTGGAAATAACAGCAAACAATGGTGGAGAACTGACGCAGTTAGGTGAGTGGAGCATGCAGGCTTCTGTCAATATGGATGACCTTATGCCTTATGCCAGTGGATGGTCTACAAGCGATCAGACTCCAATGGGAAATCACTATGACAACAAACATGTAACAACAGACTCAGATCGTGCGTGGTTGCTCGATCCGGCCAATGAGCCTACAGAAAATTACGGAGGTACATGGAAAGAGTATCCGGTGACGTTGTATCCGTTTGGAGATCCCATTCCGGCAGATGTGAATCAACGTGCCATCGGCAACTGCTCGGCGTTGGCCGTACTGGCATCTATGGTCTATATATATCCCGACTTTATCAAGAGTCTGATTACTGATAATGGCAATGGTACATATACCGTGAATATGTTCGACCCACAGGGAAAACCTGTTAAAGTAGCAGTCTCTTCTAAGTTTATTGTTGATGGCAGTGGCAATCTGATAGGATGTTCTGGTAAGGACGATAAGGCTACGTGGTCTTCTGTACTTGAAAAAGCCATTATGAAGTGGCAGGTCATCTATCAAGTAAATCCCAATTTAGGAGGAATTGGCAGTGAACATGTGGCGCCGTTGTTTACAGGTGATGGTGATAGCTTTGCTTTCTCGCCCGGCAAATTGAATGCGGCACAGTTGGAACGTGCTGTCAAATTGTCTTTGGCAGAAGGAAAAATTGTAATTGGAGGTTTCAACAAAGCAGATATGGTAGCAAGTGATGGTAGTGGAAAGACGGTTACTGGTCATGCATGGACTTTAATGTATTCTGCTAATCCGTCTGCATTGTTTGCTATGCGTAATCCGTGGGGATTCTGTTATGATGCTGATGGTAAACGGGATGGCGTACTTAACATTTTCTTAGGTGAAATGACTTCGACTATTGACTTGCGTATCATAAATCCGGGTATTGCTGCCGAGTATGGCACAGGAGGTAAGTATGAGCCTTATATACCGCCAGTATATGCTCCGCAACCAATTCGCGTCGCTCCAGCACTGTTGCGCTCAGGACAATGAAACGGGAGTATGTTCCATGTGAAACATGAATATGTGATGGATAGGACAGATATTGAATGAGATGAGTGCCGTTGCTTGAGATCTTCGGCACAGTATCTAGGGGAAGAGAAAGGGGAATATTCATTATTCCCCTTTCTTGTATTTGTGATGAATGATAAGGCTGGGCTTGGCTCGGCATAAATAAATTAAGCAAGCTTGCCTCGTTTTGTGTTCACCTTTTTTCTATCTTTGTCATCCGTATTGTGAATTGAGAAATATGGAACAAGAAGATTTTAATATACGCGACCATCAGCTTACTGCTCGCGAGCGTGACTTTGAGAATGCGCTTCGGCCGTTGAACTTTGAGGATTTCAGCGGACAGGACAAGGTGGTGGACAATCTCCGTATTTTTGTAAAAGCGGCACGCCTGCGCGGAGAGGCTCTTGACCATGTGCTGCTTCACGGTCCTCCCGGACTGGGGAAAACGACACTTTCCAATATCATAGCCAACGAGCTGGGAGTGGGATTCAAGGTCACTTCCGGACCGGTGCTCGACAAACCGGGTGATCTGGCCGGAGTATTGACCAGTCTCGAGCCGAACGACGTGCTTTTCATTGACGAAATCCATCGTCTTTCGCCGGTGGTAGAGGAATATCTCTACTCTGCCATGGAGGATTACCGTATCGATATTATGATTGATAAAGGTCCTTCGGCACGGAGTATCCAGATCGATTTGAATCCTTTTACGCTGGTGGGAGCCACTACCCGTAGCGGTTTGCTGACAGCTCCTCTTCGGGCACGTTTCGGCATCAATCTGCACTTGGAATATTATGACGATGATGTATTGAGCACTATCATCCGGCGCTCTGCATCTATACTGGATGTTCCCTGCTCGGTACGTGCAGCGTCGGAAATCGCTTCACGCAGCCGGGGAACCCCCCGTATTGCCAACGCCTTGCTGAGGCGTGTGCGCGACTTTGCCCAAGTGAAGGGAACCGGAAGCATCGACACGGAGATTGCACAGTTTGCACTGGAAGCCTTGAACATCGATAAGTATGGACTGGACGAGATAGACAACAAGATTCTGTGTACCATTATCGACAAGTTCAAGGGAGGGCCTGTGGGACTGACAACCATTGCCACCGCTTTGGGCGAGGATCCCGGAACGATAGAGGAAGTGTACGAACCTTTCCTGATCAAGGAGGGATTCATGAAGCGTACTCCGCGTGGCCGCGAAGTGACGGAACTTGCCTATAAGCATCTGGGCAGGAGTCTCTACAGTAGTCAGAAGACGTTGTTTGATGACTGATCTGCCCGTCCAGTATTAATATCAATCAAAAGGAAAGAATCACAATGAAACTGTGGATTTGCTTTATCTTCTTTTTCCTCCTATGTGGAGAATCTGCCTTTGCTCAGCAGGAATATGAGAAACACGTGTTTGTCTCTTCAAAAGGAGACTCGTTGCTCTATCGCCTTCTTCGTCCGGAAGCTGTAAAGCCCGGCAAGAAATATCCGCTCATCCTGTTTCTGCATGGGGCAGGTGAGAGGGGAAATGATAATCAGAAACAGTTGAAACATGGAGGTCAGATGTTCCTGAATCCGGTATATCGTGAGAAATATCCGGCCTATGTGTTGTTCCCCCAGTGTCCTTCGGACGGTTTTTGGGGATACCGCGAATATCCGCCCTCTTTTGCCCCTTCGGACATGTCGCCCGAACAGGCTCTTGGCTCGTTGCTTAGCATGGTAAAGGAACTGCTGGATACCTACCGCAATTTGCCGGAGGTAGATACGAAGCGGATTTATATCATGGGTATGTCCATGGGGGCAATGGGTACGTATAGCATGGTTTGCTGTTATCCGGAGATTTTTGCAGCCGCCATTCCCATTTGCGGAACGGTGAACCCGAAACGCTTGTCGGCGGCTAAGGGGCTCAAGCTGATCAAGTTCCGCATTTTCCACGGAGATGCCGACAATGTGGTGCCTGTCAGTGGCTCGCGTATCGCTTATAAAATACTGAAGGAACATGGTGCCGAAGTGGACTACACCGAATTTGTAGGCTGTGAACACAACAGTTGGAACCCGGCATTCAACACTCCCGGTTTTATGGAATGGCTTTTCAGCCAGAAGAAAAAATAATGGTATCTCGGCATGGCTAAACTCAAATCCTTGGTAAAAGATACTGCAATCTACGGGATTAGCAGTATCGTTGGTCGTTTTCTGAATTATTTGCTTGTTCCCCTCTATGCGTCTGCCATGTCGGCGGCCTCCGGCGGTTACGGTATCGTGACAGAGGTGTATGCGTGGACAGCTCTGCTGATGGTCATCCTGACATACGGCATGGAGACCACCTTCTTCCGCTTTGTCAATAAAGGGACGGATGCGCCCGAGCGGGTGTATTCTACCGTACTGATAATGGTGGGGAGCACTTCGCTGCTCTTTGCCGCCTGCTGCATGCTGTTTCTCCAGCCCATAGCCGATGCGTTGGGCTATGCCGACCATCCGTGGTACATAGGCACTATGCTGCTGGTGGTGGCGATGGATGCTTTCCAGTGCATTCCCTTTGCCTATCTGCGTTATAAGAAACGCCCTATCAAGTTTGTAGCCCTCAAGATGTTCTTCATAGTCCTGAACATCTCGCTGAATCTTGTCTATTATCTCTTTATGGGTGGAAGCGACGTGTTCTATGCCTTCCTGTTCAATCTGGTGTGCACGTCTGCCGTGATGCTTCTGTTTATTCCCGATTTGAAGTTTGGAGGAGGTTTCGACCGGACGCTGTGCCGGAAGATGCTGAACTATTCGTATCCCATCATGATTCTCGGCATTGCCGGCATTCTGAATCAGGTGGCAGACAAGATTCTGTTCCGCCACGTCTATCCGGACGCAGAAGGAGCACAGCAACAGCTTGCCGTTTACGGCGCCTGTAGCAAGATTGCCATGATTATGGCGATGCTGACGCAGGCTTTCCGCTATGCCTACGAGCCGTTTGTCTTTGGCGAGAGCCGCAACAAGGACAACAAGGTGATGTATGCCCAAGCCATGAAGTATTTCATCATCTTTACCCTGCTGGCGTTTCTTGCCGTGGTGTTCTACCTCGACATCCTGAAGTATATTCTGAAACCCGACTATTGGGAAGGGCTGAAGGTGGTGCCCATCGTGATGGCTGCCGAGATTTTCATGGGTGTCTTCTTCAATCTCTCCTTCTGGTATAAGCTGATTGATGAGACGAAGTGGGGAGCCTACTTCTCGTTTGCCGGATGTGCCGTGCTGTTTGCGGTCAACATCTGTCTGGTGCCCCGATACAGCTATATGGCATGTGCGTGGGGAGGATTTGCCGGTTATGGAGTCGCCATGCTGTTGTCTTATTTTGTCGGGCAGAAGAAGTATCCCATTGCTTATGACCTGAAAGCCATTGCGCTTTATGTCGGACTGGCTGCCGTGTTGTATGCCGTGGCCGAGTGGGTTGTCATTCCCGACCTCTTCCTTCGTCTTGCGTTCCGCACGCTGTTGCTGCTGCTGTTTGTGGCTTATATCATAAAGAAAGACCTGCCACTGAGCCAGATTCCTGTGGTCAACAGGCTCGTCCGGAAACGGAAGGGTTGACAAGCAGATTCTTATTGTTTTCTTACAGCTGCACTCTTGAGATTCTCTCTTTCCCGGTGTCTCCGGAAGGAGGTCTTGAGAGGGCTTCTGACAGCTGACCTTTCGGCTCGTGTTGGGTAACCTTTCCCAATGCGTTGGGTAACCTTTCCCAACGTGTCAGGTAACCTTTGCTGACACGTCAGCTAACCTTTCCCAACAAACAGCCTCAGAATAGTGTCTGAAAGGGGAAGAAGACGCGCCCCTGCCACCCTCCCTGATTTCATAAAAAGAGTTATATTTCGGTGAAGGAAACGCACACGGGTGCTTTTCTTATGAGTTTATGCCTTAAAACCGGGCGATATGTCCTATTTTTGTACAAATTATGCTACGCAAAAACCTAAATTATTTATTACTAATAAACCTAAGTATGCGAAATCAAATCCTTCTTGGTGCACTATCTGCACTAATGCTGGTGCCTGCGGCCGCAACGGCACAGACATCGGCACGTCCGGAATGGAATGATGAACTGGTCTCCGGTGTAAACAAGGAGACGGCTTATCAGATTGCCATTCCGACAGTCAGCGAACAGGGAAAAATCAATCAGACCATTGAGGAATCTCCCTATTACAAAACGCTGAACGGGACATGGAAGTTCCATTGGGTGGCAGACCCGGAAGAACGTCCCAAAGATTTTTATCTGCCCGATTATGACGTCAGTGGTTGGGACGACATTAAGGTGCCGGCAACATGGCAGATAGAGGCCGTACGCCATAATAAGCCGTGGGACAAGCCTCTGTATTGTAATGTAATCTATCCGTTCACCAAATGGAACGATGTGCAGTGGCCGAATGTTATTCAGCCCCGTCCTGCCGACTACACGTTTGCCAATATGCCCAATCCGGTGGGAAGTTACCGCCGCGAGTTCACACTGCCCGAATCGTGGGACGGACGCGATGTCTTTATCCGTTTCAACGGTGTGGAAGCCGGCTTCTACCTGTGGCTGAACGGCAAGAAAGTCGGTTATTCGGAAGACAGCTATCTGCCTGCCGAGTTCAACCTGACTCCTTATCTGAACAAGGACGGAAAGAATGTGCTTGCCGTTGAGGTCTATCGTTTCACCGACGGCAGCTTCCTCGAGTGTCAGGACTTCTGGCGCTTTAGCGGCATATTCCGCGATGTATTCCTGTGGTCGGCTCCGAAGATGCAGATCCGCGATTTCTTCTTCCGTACCGACTTGGATGAGGCTTACAAGGATGCTAAGGTCGATCTCGACGTAATCATTACAGGACGGAAATCGAAGAGCGAACTTCAAGTCCGCATCACCGATGCGTCCGGCAAAGAGGTAGCCCTGCATACCCTTCCTGCCGAATTGGGAGAGAACCATCTGGAGTTCACCGTAGCCAATCCGAAGAAATGGACGGCAGAGACTCCTTATTTGTACAATCTGACACTCTCGCTTGTGCAGAAAGGAAAGCCAGCTACCGATATCCGCAGCATCAAGGTCGGCTTCCGTGAGGTAGAACTTACAGCCGACGGACAGTTGACAGTGAACGGAAAGTCGGTACTCTTTAAGGGGGTGAACCGCCACGATCACAGTTCGCTCAACGGACGTACCGTCTCTAAAGAAGAGATGGAGAAAGACGTGCAGCTGATGAAGCGTTTCAACGTCAATGCCGTACGTACGTCACACTATCCCAACAATCCCTATTTCTACGACCTGTGCGACCGCTACGGTATCTATGTGCTTGCCGAAGCTAACGTAGAGTGTCACGGACTGATGGCACTCTCTCATGAACCGTCGTGGGAAAAAGCCTTTACTGAACGTAGCGAGAATATGGTGCGCCGCTACCGCAACCACGCTTCTATCGTGATGTGGTCGCTGGGCAACGAGTCCGGCAACGGCAAGAACTTCAAGGCTGCCGAAGCTGCAGTGAAGAAGCTGGACACTACCCGTCCGTCACACTACGAAGGAAACAGCGACTACTGCGATGTGACAAGCTGTATGTATCCCAGTGTAGAGTGGCTCGAAGGAGTAGGAAAGGAACGTCTGGCGAAAGCACAGAAGGGCGAGACGGTGAAGCCGCACGTTGTGTGCGAATATGCCCATGCCATGGGAAATGCCATCGGTAACTTCCGCGAATATTGGGAAACCTACGAACGCTATCCGGCACTTGTAGGCGGTTTCATCTGGGACTGGGTAGACCAGAGTATCGAAGTTCCTACGCCCGACGGAAAAGGCACTTATATGGCTGTCGGCGGTGACTTTGGCGATAAACCCAACGACGGAAACTTCTGTACCAACGGAGTCATCTTCTCCGACCGCACCTATTCCGAAGGAAAGGCAATGGAGGTGAAAAAGATACATCAGCCCGTTTGGGTGTATGCGCTGGGAGGTGGCAAATACAAGATTGTGAACAAGCGTTTCCACGCAGGACTCGACGACCTGTATGGCATCTATCAGATTCAGGAAGACGGCAAGGTGATTGCTTCCGGACGTCTGGACGACCTGAAGTTGGGTGCACAGGAGAGCAAGGAAATCACGATTGACTATCAGCCCGAATCGCCACTCCCCGGAGCAGAATACTTCATCAACTTCAGCTTCTGCCAGAAGACAGACACCGAGTGGGCTAAGGCCGGTTACGAGGTGGCTTCCGAACAGTTCAAGATAGCAGAAAGCGAGAAGCCCGTATTCAAACCCGAACTGAAAGACATCCGTCTGACCGAAACAGAAGAAGGTTATTTGGTAGAAGGCGAACACTTTGAAGCACTCTTCTCGAAAGCTGAGGGAACACTCTCTTCTTATCTGCTGAACGGAACACAACTGATAAGCAAGGGACTTGAACTGAACCTCTTCCGCGCTCCGACCGACAATGACAAGGCGGTAGACGGCGACTGGCAACGCAAAGGACTGGCCGAGATGAAGTGTGAGCCGGGACAATGGACAGTGCGTCAGGAAGACGGTAAAGTGATTCTCTCTGTCAATAACACCTATCGTGGAAAGGCAGGATTCGACTATCAGACAGCTATGGAGTATACCGTAACAGGCGACGGAGCGGTGATGGTGAGCAGTACCATTACTCCGGCCACCAACGGAGAGATTATTCCGCGTGTAGGCTATCGGATGGAATTGCCCGAAGGCTTCGAGCGGATGCGTTGGTTTGGCTGCGGACCGTTCGAGAATTATGTAGACCGTCGGGATGCTGCCTACGTGGGAGTGTATGACGATAAGGTTTCCAACCAGCGCGAAGATTATATCCGTACGCAGGAGACAGGCAACCACGAAGATGTACGCTGGATTTCTGTTACCAATGCCGACGGTGTGGGATTTGTCTACGTGGCGGAAGACCGCATGGCAGCTTCTGCGCTGCATGCCCGTTATCAGGACATGGTAGACCTGAAAGATTTGCGCAAGCTGCATCACAAATACGAAGTCCCCGACCGTAAAGAGACCATCCTCCACTTGGATGCGGCTGTCCGCCCGTTGGGTAATGCCAGCTGTGGCCCGGGTCCGATGAAGAAATACGAACTGACTTCCCAGCCGGTAGTGTTCAGCTTCATGATGCTGCCGCTGGAACGTGCTTATCTGCAGGACGAACTGGCAGCCAAGGCACGTGTACAGATGCCTCTCTGCATGCCTGTGGCAATCGAGCGCGACAACGACGGTTATCTGAACCTTGCAACCACTACTCCCGATGCTGCCATCTATTACAGTCTGAACGGGAAGAAGGCCGTGCAATATACCGCTCCGGTAGAACTGCTTGAAGGCGGCAAGGTAGAGGCCTACGCTGTGTCCGACAAGTTGGGCAAGAGCATGGTGACTTCGGCCGAGTTCCCTATTTATGTAGACCGTTCTGAATGGAAGATTGTTTCTGTCAGCAGCGAGAATAAAGGTGAAGAGGCACGTCAGGCAATCGACGGTAACCCGTCTACCATCTGGCATAGCCGTTGGAGCGAAAACGAGGCTAAGCACCCGCACGAGATTGTGGTGGACATGGCTTCGCTGCTCGAGATAGACCAGTTCATCTACCAGCCCCGCGATTCGGAAAACGGACGTATCAAGGCGTACGAACTCTACTTCAGCAAGGACGGACAGACATGGGAGGGTAAGACTACCGGCGAGTTTGTCAATACATCTTCTGCTCAGACTGTGAAACTGGACAAACCAGTCACAGCCCGCTACTTCAAGCTGATTGCCCTGTCGGAGATACACGGACGTAAATGGGCATCTGCTGCCGAACTGAATGTGAATGTCATCAAGAATCTGTCGGGCAATACCGCCACAGTCAAGCAGCGTGTAGCCTTTGTAGACAGCGATGCTGACAATAGCATGAAGCTGGCTGCCGACGGCAATCCGTCGACTTACTGGCATACCGTACACAACCAGTTCTATCTGGCTCCATATCCGCACGAGATACAGATAAGCCTCTCTAAGGAGTCGAAGATTAAAGGTATCCGATATACTCCCCGTCAGGATTCAGCCGAGGGACGCATTGCCGGCTACGAAATCTATGTCAGCAAAGATGGCAAGCAGTGGGGCAAGGCAGTTGCCACCGGCACGTTTGCCGATTCGAAAGAGGTGCAGACCGTAGAGTTTGCTCCTTGCGAGGGACGTTATGTGAAGCTTCAGGCTGTGTCGCCTTGTACGAAGGATGACAAGCGTGCGGCAGTAGCCGAACTGGAAGTGCTTCTGGTGAAATAATCATCCGTATACTTAAGCGATAATTGGCAATCCCCTTGTCTCGCCGAGTTGTGATGGCTCGGAAGGCAAGGGGATGCTTTTTGGGATTCTTCCCGATGTTTACGTGCAATCATCGGGATGTTTTCTCCTGTCTCTCTTGATGCCGTGTCTCCAACAGAAGGAGTAGTAGCGGAAATCCTATTCTTATAGAAACAAAAAATGCTGTACTGAGAGAGCTCAATACAGCATTTTCTCTGATTAAACAGTTGATTCAGCTGATCTCTATTACTCAATCACCGCCGCAAATCCACCGTTTCTTACCATCTTGATAGTAAGGCTTTGTCCCTTCTTCACGTTGGATGTCTCTTTGCGGTAGTCCATAGCCTGACGGTCGGCGTTGATGCCGTCTACAAACGAGGTCATGCGGTAGTTCTTGCTGTCGTTCAGGAAGTCGAGGCTTACGGTGAAGCTGCGTTCGTTCTCTTTGCCGTTGGTCATTCCACCGATAAACCACTTGTCGCCTTTGCGTTTTGCCACGATGACATATTCGCCCACTTTGGCATCCAGTACCCGTGTCTCGTCCCAAGTGACAGGCACCTGAGTGATGAACTCTGTGCACTCCGCGTTGCGGTAGTAGAGCGTCGGATTGTCGGCAAGCATCTGCAAGCCGCTTTCGAGTATAACGAACAGTGCCATCTGATAAGCACGTGTTCCGATACTTGCTGAATTAGGACGCTCTGAACGGTATACGTTCGGCTGCATGCTGATCATGGCTCCCGGTGTGTAGTCCATCGGTCCTACGGCATTGCGGATAAACGGCTGGTAGATGCTGTTGTCCGGATAGCAACCTCCCATCTGTTCCATACCACGTACTCCTTCGTAAGAGAGGACATTAGGATATTTGTATTCCAGTCCGGCAGGCTTGAATGCCCCGTGGAAGTCTACAAACAGGTGGTTCTTGGCTGCTTCGCGGGCTACCCGTTCGTAGAAGTCTACCATCCATTGGTCGCCACGGTCCATGAAGTCTATCTTCACACCTTTTACGCCCCATTCGTTGAAGGTCTTGAACAGGTCGAAGTTTTTCTCTACTGTCAGCCATGTGAGCCAGAGTACGATGCCTACGTTCTTCTCCTTACCGTAGCGTATCAGCTCGTGCAGGTTTACGTCTGGGTTCGGGGTATACGGGTCGCGTGTGCTTTTTGCCCAGCCTTCGTCCATGATGATGTATGGAATGCCGTATTTGGAAGCAAAGTCGATGAAGTATTTGTATGTCTCGAGGTTGCAGCCTGCCTTGAAGTTGACGTCAGGACCGTAAGGTATGGCTCCGTTCCACCATTCCCAGCTTACCTGTCCGGGCTTGATCCATGATACGTCTTCCAGCTCGCTCTTATCGGCAAGTTTGTAGGTCATGGTGTTTTCGAGCAGCTTGCCGTCTTCCTTGACAATCACGAAGTAACGCCACGGAAACTCGCGTACAGCTTCGGTGCGGGCGATGTAGTTGGCCTCTTTGGTGATTTTTACACTGCGGTCGCCGTCGTCGCCAAATTCCAGCGGCACTTTGGGGAATACGGCAGATACGCCGTTGTTGCCCGTACCTTTCAGGAACATGGTCGGATAGTCGGTCAGGTCAGACTCGCTGATCAGGATTTTGTATTGCTTGCGTGTATCAATCAGCGCCGGCAGGATGGCCATACGGTCTGACGGTTTCCACGAAGCGCTCTCTACGTGGTCGTAAACTTCCTCGCACGAGGTCTTGAAACCTCCCGGCTGCTGCATGTGGAGCAGATAGTCGGAGGGGAATCCGACTGTGAATTCCTCGTCCAGCACTTCGGTTGTCTGTTTCTTTCCTTTGGTGATGAAGCGGTAGGCCACTCCGTCGTTGAATGCACGGAATTCTACCGAATAGTTGCCTTTGAAAGAGAGCAGCAACTGGTTGTATTCGTTGTCTACTTTCGAGAACTTCAGAGGCACCACGGGTGTCAGTGTTTCCTTTACGCTGTTCTGTTTCTTTTTACTCAGTTTAGGCATCTCTCCGAGTGTACGGTCGGTCATCATCAGGCGCATGGCGTTGTCTTTCAGCAAGACTTCGTCGTTGCATGAGATGTCGTAATAAATCTTGTCTTCCAGACGTACGGATACTTTTATCTCTCCGTTGGGAGAAATCAGGTCGTAAGTCTTTTGCGCCCATGCGTTCCACGACAGGCAGCAGGCAGATAAAACTAAAAATAGGTATTTTCTCATTGTTGTTTAATATGATAGGTATGGTTTAAAAAATAGTCAATGTTTATGTGGGGGGATTCAGTTAATATGTGTTATGTTGCTGTTTCGTTGTGTTGTCGTCATTGTGGACAAAGATAGCTATTAAAAGCCCTTGTATGGAAATGTGAATTGATAAAAAATGTTATTAACTTTCTTCTCTGTCGGATGAGAAGGAGCGTAAGCCTTATGTCGGATTATGGTAAAATTTGCTTATAAAGGATGCCCGGGAAAATGTTCCGGAAATACAATCGGCAGGGGAGAGGTTGATCCGGATGTTGGGAAAGGTTAGCTGACGTGTCAGCAAAGGTTAGCCAACACGTTGGGAAAGGTTACCCAACGCGAGCCGAAAGGTTGGCTGACAAATGGGGAATCGATGGGTTTGTAAATAGTTGGTAATCAGCCGTCTGAGGAATAAGAATATGGCTGCTCCGGATAAAAAATGAAAAAGCTCCTGCGACACGGTGATTCGTTTGTCGCAGGAGCTGTATGGTAAAAATAGAGGACGTTTACAGTTGCTGTCCGATTGCTGCCCCGATCTGGGCTGTGTTATTTCTTTTTGCTGTTCTTAGCCCATTCTCCTTCGTCGAATTCGGGTTGTTCTCCTTTGAAGAACTGCTTCCAGTCATCTTTCTTTTTCGCTCCCCGTGGGGCGGTGTATCCCCGTTCGGCACGGCTGGGCTTCTCTTTCTTTCCGTTTCTGGAGGATGAGGCGGTTTTGCCTGCCTTTTTCCCACCCCGTTTGTCGTTGTCGGCGCTTTCTCCTTCGCTGGCTTCCTCGACTACCACTTTACGTCCGTTCCATTTCAGACGGTTGAGCACTTTCAGTACAGTCTTGGTCGATTTCTCGGCTACCTCAAAGAACGAGAAGTTCTGCATGATGTCGATGCGTCCCAGCTCGATACGCTCGCGGGTGTTACTGTTGATAAGACCTATCAGTTCGTTGGGGAAGAACTTGTCTGTCTTGCCCAGATTGATGAACAGACGCGAGAATCCGGCTTCGGCCTTGCGGCTGCGTTTCTCTTTTCCGTCGCCCTTCCGTTCGCGCTTTTCCGACGGTTGTTCTATCTCGGCGCGTCCGCGGTAGTATTCGGCAAAGCGGTTGAATTCGTGTGAGACAACCCGCTTGATCAGGTCTTCCTTGTTCAGCCACTCCAGTTTCCGGTAGATTTCGGGCATGAACTCGGCTATCTCGTCTTCGTTCACCTTTACTTTCTCCAGATCGTCGATGACTTTGATCAGCTGCTTCTGGCAGATGGCTGTGGCTGTAGGAATCTCGCCAGCCACAAATTTCTTGCCGATAATCCGTTCGATTTCTCTCATCTTTCCCTTCTCGCGGAGGTTGATGATGGCGATAGAGGTTCCTGTCTTTCCGGCACGTCCCGTACGTCCGCTGCGGTGGGTATAGCTCTCGGTGTCGTCGGGCAGACCGTAGTTGATGACGTGTGTCAGGTCGTCTACGTCCAATCCGCGTGCGGCTACGTCGGTAGCTACCAGCAGCTGCAGATTACGGATGCGGAACTTCTGCATCACGGCGTCGCGCTGTGCTTGCGACAGTTCGCCGTGCAGCGAGTCGGCGTTGTATCCCTCCTGCATCAGCTTGTCGGCTATCTCCTGTGTTTCCTTCCGGGTGCGGCAGAAGATGATGCCGTATATGTTGGGATAGTAGTCTACAATTCGTTTCAGAGCCTCGTATTTGTCTTTGGCATGTACCGTATAGACTACGTGCTTCACGTTGCTTGTGCCTTCGTTCTTGCGTCCGATGGTGATCTCTTTGGCATCGCGCAGATACTTCTTGGCAATGCGCGAGATTTCGGGGCTCATCGTAGCAGAGAAGAGCAATGTGTTCCGGTCTTGCGGCACGTCGGCAAGGATGGCGTTGATGCTGTCGGTGAATCCCATGTTCAGCATTTCGTCCGCTTCGTCCATCACTACGTTGCGTATGGTGGCAAGCGATACGGTCTTGCGCTCCATCAGGTCGAGCAGTCGTCCGGGTGTTGCCACGATAATGTGTACGCCTCGTTTCAGACTCCGTATCTGGCTTTCGATGGACGATCCGCCATATACCGGGAGCACCTTCAGTCCGTCAATGTATTTGGAATAGTCGTTCAGATCGCCTGCTATCTGCAAACAAAGTTCGCGGGTAGGGCAGAGGATCAGTGATTGGGGGATTCTGTTTTTTACGTCTGTCTGTTGAAGCAGAGGCAGCCCGAATGCGGCTGTCTTTCCAGTTCCTGTCTGTGCAAGGGCAACCACGTCGTTGTTGTTGCCCAACAGGTATGGGATTACTTCTTCTTGTACCGGCATGGGATTCTCATATCCCATCTCTTCAATGGCTCTGCGTATCTCCGGAGATACGCCCAGCTCTTCAAATGTCTTCATTAAATATCTGTATATCTTTTATTTCGGTGCAAAGGTAAGAAATAAAAACGAACCGTAGACTATGGCCGTTTACATAAAAAACTTCAGGACAAAGATTGCCGACAGAATATACATCCCCAATGTCAGCTTTTTGAATCTGCCACAGAAGAGGTTGATAAGCACGTAGCTGATCAGTCCCAGTACGATTCCGTCCGAAATGCTGTATGCCAGAGGCATGAAGATGATGCACAGGAATGCCGGGATGGACTCGGAGTAGTCGGAAAAATCGATTTTCTTTGCCGACGACATCATCATCAGTCCTACCAGAATGAGAACCGGTGCTGTGGCTGCGCCCGGAACGGCCAGGAAGAACGGGGCAAGAAACAGTGCAATCAGGAAACAGATGGCTGTGACAAACGATGTCAGACCGGTACGTCCGCCTTCTCCAACACCCGAAGCGCTTTCTACGAAGGTGGTGATGGTGCTTGTTCCTAAACATGCTCCGGCTGTAGTTCCGATGGCGTCTACCAGAAAGGCTTGTTTCAGATGAGGAATCTTTCCCTCTTTGGTCACCATGCCTGCTTTGCTTGTCACTCCTACCAGTGTGCCGATCGTATCAAACATGTCGACGAACAGGAAAGTGAAGACTACTACTACCATTTCTTTGGTGAAGATATGTTCCCATTGGAACTGGCAGAAGATTGGCTCGATGGAGGGAGGAGTGCTGACAATGCCATTGAAATGTGTCAGCCCCATCGGGACACCGATAACTGTAGTCAGCAGGATGCCGAGCAACAGTGCTCCACGTACCCGCTTTATCAGCAGGACAGAAGTGATGAGCAACCCGATCAGCCCCAGTAGTGCCGATCCTGATGTGATATCACCCAAACTGATGAGCGTTGCATCGTTGTTCACAATGACTCCTGCATTCTGCAATCCCAAGAAGGCGATGAAGAGCCCGATGCCGGCTCCGATGGCATTTTTCAGAGTGGCTGGCAGTGAGTCTACAATCTTTTCGCGCAGGTTGGTGATGGTGAGCAGTATGAAGATGATACCTTCTATCAGTACGGCAGTCAGTGCAAATTGCCAGGTATATCCCATTGTCAGGCAGACAGTGTAGGCAAAGAATGCGTTCAGTCCCATGCCGGGAGCTAATCCGAAAGGCAGTTTGGCATATATAGCCATCAGGAGAGTTGCAAAAGCCGAGGCTACTACGGTAGTAGTAAATAGAGCACCTTTGTCCATGCCTGTAGCCCCCAGTATATTAGGATTGACGGCAAGGATGTATGCCATGGTCAGGAAGGTGGTGATTCCTGCCAGTATTTCTGTACGCACATGATGTATACGATGGTCGAAACCGAATAATTTCTGAAGCATAATTGTTCTTTTTTGAAAATTGTCAGGCTGACGGGATCGTTTGTATATTCCGCCAGCCTTGTTGTATGTTGTTTTTGTTGATAGGATTCTGCGCTTGGCAGACAAAGATTAGAATGTCCACTTCATGGCAAGTGTAGGAATGTAGTAGAATCCGTTGCGTGTAGCAAAGTTTGTGCTCAGTTCCCATTCGGTTCCTACGCTGAGCTGCAGGTCGTCATTCACACGTTCGAATTTGTTCAGGTTTACCCAGAATTGCGGTTCGCTCAGGAAGATGAAATCGTGGTTTTTCCCATTTTTGTCGGTATGTTTCTCTCGCCAGAAATCGGCAAAACCGCTGAACGTGCATTTGCCTTTCAGGAAGTGTAGTGTCCATGTTCCTGTCAGCTGGAAATTGTGTGGCTTGGGATTCTTCTGAATGTATTTGTACAACAGCTGCAGCCCGAATACACGCGAAAAGTCGGCACTGTTCCAGTTGTATGCGGCACCTCCCAGAAATGCATTGTTGATGTAGTTCAATCCTCCGTTATATTCTACATGAGCAGAAATTGGAGCTTTCCAGAATTTGAGCTCACGGCTGATTTCCCAGTAGGCTGCATCCACGCCTTTGTCCGTATAGTCCATATCGACAAAGAAATAAGTGCTACCCCATTTGTCTGCCTTAAACATTTCGACGGTAGTTGTTACCCACGGACGTGTGTTCAGTGAGTTGTAGAGTGCTCTTCCTAAGTCATAGTGTAACTGAATATCAACTTGTGCTGCAGCATTTACAGCAAGCATGCAACATGCTAGAAGGGAAAAGATAAGTTTTCTCATTGATTGTAATTGTTTATGGTGTTTATTTGTAATTCTGTGCAAACGTGGCCGAGATTGAGTTGCTGAAACTGCGGCATACTTCTGCCGAGAAGTCCTTTCCGCATTGAATTACTTTGTCCCACGTTTTTTCGTCAATGTGGTTCAGGTCACGGTAGCGGACATCGTATTTCAGTAATCCGTATATCAGTCCGGCATTGAAGTTGTCGCCGGCTCCGATGGTACTGACTGCCTCCAATGGCTCTACGTCGTATTCCTTACATACATTGGCTGTTCGCAGGGCAATTTTCCCATTCCCGGAGGTGCAGATAAATCGGGGACAGTAGAACTTGATTTTGTCCGTATAGATTTTGTCTACTTCTTTCAGCCCGTACATGTAGAAGAAATCCTCTGCCGAACCGCGTACGATGTCGGCATATTCCAGATTCTCGATGATGGTTGGAGCCAGTTTCATCGCTTCGTCCTTATGGGAAGAACGGAAGTTCGGGTCGTAGTAGACAATGGCTTTTTTCTCGCGTGCCATTTCCAGCAGTTCCAGCATCTTGTCGCGCAATACGGGGTTGAGGGCATAGTACGATCCTATGATTACGATATCGTCCTCTTCTATTTTCGGGTAGATGACATCCAGCCGTTGTTTGGGATAGTCTTTATAGAACAGGTATTCGGCATCGCTCCTGTCGTTGAGGAATGCCAGTGAAACGGGTGACTTCCCGTCGGGGAATACGTTTACGTGATCTGTGGGAATGTGATTGTCACGCATGAATTTCAGTATTATGTTTCCCACACGGTCGTTGCCTGTCTCGCTGATGAAGCATACGTTTACTCCCATGCGCCCCAGTGATACGATGCCATTGAAAACAGAGCCTCCCGGCACTGCTGCGGAAGGCTGTTCTCCTTGAAATATGATGTCAAGAATCGTTTCTCCGATTCCGATTACTTTTCGCATAATGATCTTGATTTTTCTCCCAGATAACCTCCGTGGTGGCGTTTTGAATATTCTTCAATGGTAAAACCTGTTTTCTTCATTGTTTGTACCACCAGTATATCGCCGATGACGGTCATTGCAGTTGTTGATGTTGTGGGAGTCATACCCAGCGCACATACTTCGGCCGGATGTCCTGTGCTCAGGCATACATCCGATTCGTCGGCAAGCGGGCTGTCCGGATTGCCTGTGATTACGATAAATTTCAGTGCGGGATTCAAATTGTGTGCAAGCTGGGTCAGCTCTACAATCTCACGTGTCTTGCCCGAATTGGAGATAAGCAACAGCAAGTCGTTCTCCTGTAGAATGCCCAAGTCGCCATGTTGTGCTTCGCTGGGGTGCAGGAAAACAGATGGAATTCCTGTCGAACAGAATGTGGTAGCTATGTTCATGGCTATCTGCCCGGCTTTTCCCATACCGGAAGTTACCAGCTTACCTTTTTTCTGATGTACTTGCTCTACGATGAGGTTTACTGCCTTTTCATAAGCGTCCGTAACAGGGATATTAAGCACAGCCTGTGCTTCTTTCTGTAAAAGTTGTTTGATTGAATCTATCATAGTTATCTTAGTTTTTCTTTTAATTCATCCAATGTGTTGGCTACTTCGTAATAGTTTGAGAATGATTGGCGTGCGAATTGTTTCTGCTCAAGAGTGCTGAGCAGATGCAGCAATTCGTCGTAAAATCCGTATTCGTTGTAGAAAATGATTTTTTTGTGGTGATACCCGATGGAAGCTGCTGCCATGACGTGGAATATTTCGTCGAGGGTTCCTATACCTCCGGGGAGTGCGACAAGGATATCTGCCTGTGCTGCCATGACGTCTTTGCGCTCACTCAAATTTTGTACGTGAATAATTTCATCGATATATTGGCTGATTGTCCCTTTCTCTTCGAGCTTGGATGGCACAACGCCTATCACCTTGCCTCCATTCTCTTTGACGCTGCGGGCAAGGCATTCCATGAGTCCGAGACTACAACCTCCGTAGATCAGTGTTCTGTCAGTTTCTCCTATCCATTTGCCTATACGACATGCACTTTCGAAGTACATTCTGTCAATATTTTCGGAAGCAGAGCAGAAAATTCCAATCTTTTTCATACACGTTGTTACTCTTATGGTTTACAAATATCTGTAATTTTCTATAAACGGCAATAAGTTTTGTTGTATTTTTGCGGCATTAATTCATTTAAGGAGGCGGAGAACAATGCAATTTAATGAATATACATTGCCGAACGGATTGCGGATTATTCACGAACTTAACTCTTCAAAAGTGTCTTATTGTGGCTTTGCTGTTGATGCCGGGACACGTGATGAGGCTGAACAGGAACAGGGAATGGCGCATTTTGTGGAGCACTTGATATTCAAAGGCACTGAAAAACGTAAAGCATGGCATATCCTGAATCGCATGGAGAATGTGGGAGGAGATTTGAATGCTTATACCAACAAAGAAGAAACGGTGGTTTATGCGGCTTTCCTGAACGAGCACTTGGAACGTGCCTTGGAATTGCTGGCCGATATAGTGTTTCATTCCACATTCCCTGAGCGTGAGATAGAAAAAGAGACAGAGGTGATTATCGACGAGATACAGTCGTATGAAGATACTCCTTCGGAACTGATTTTTGATGATTTTGAGGATATGATTTTCCGCAATCATCCGCTGGGCAGGAATATTTTGGGAAAACCCGATCTGCTACGCAGTTTCCGTACGGCAGACGTATTGGCTTTTACCCGTCGTTTTTATCATCCCTCCAATATGGTCTTTTTTGTTCAGGGTGCTTACGACTTCAAGAAAGTGGTGCGTTATGCTGAAAAGTATCTTTCGGGTATCCCGGACGTACAGGTTGACTACCGCCGTGTCCCTCCGTTGCCATACGTCCCCGAACATCAGACAATTTCAAAAGATACGCATCAGGCACATGTGATGATAGGCAGTCGTGGATATGATGCGTACGACGATAAACGCACAGCGCTCTATTTGTTGAACAATATTCTGGGTGGTCCGGGCATGAATAGCCGGCTAAATGTTTCGCTTCGCGAACGTCGCGGGCTGGTGTATAATGTAGAGTCTAATCTGACCTCTTATACTGATACAGGTGCATTCTGTATCTATTTTGGTACCGATGTAGAGGACTTGGACACATGTATCAGGCTGACATATAAGGAGCTGAAACGCATGCGTGATGTGAAGATGACTCCCTCTCAGCTCGCGGCAGCCAAGAAACAGCTGATAGGGCAGATAGGAGTGGCGTCTGACAATTTCGAAAACAATGCTTTGGGAATGGCAAAGACATTCCTTCATTATCATAAGTATGAATCTCCCGAAGTGGTGTTCAAACGCATTGAGGCACTGACTGCCGACCAGTTGCTGGAAGTGGCAAATGAAATGTTTGCCGAGGAATATCTTTCAACGCTGATTTACCGGTAATCTTGCTTTCTTAAAGATACGGAAGAAATATAATAACCATATGCTTATTCGTCCTCATACGGCCAAAGAGAACTATGAGCAGCTTACTACAGCTCCTATACCGGGGCTGATCACAAAGCTTGCCATACCTACCATTATCAGTATGCTGGTTACAGCTTTCTACAATATGGCGGATACCTATTTTGTTGGAAAGATCAATACCCAGTCTACTGCTGCTGTAGGTATTGTGTTTTCGCTGATGTCTATCATTCAGGCTGTTGGCTTTTTCTTCGGACATGGTTCCGGCAATTTCATTTCGCGCCGTTTGGGGGCTAAAGATATAGATAATGCCGAGAAAATGGCGACCACAGGTTTCCTGATGGCATTTATTACCGGCTGTATATTGGCGGTGGTGGGACTGGTGTTTCTTACCCCTTTGTCGTTGATGCTTGGCTCTACACCTACCATTCTTCCTTACACGGAGCGCTATCTTGGCATCATTCTCCTCGGGGCACCTTTCATGACTTCCTCGCTGGTGCTGAACAATCAGATACGTTTTCAAGGCAATGCAGCTTATGCAATGGTGGGCATTGTCAGTGGAGCCGTTCTGAATGTGGCGCTCGATCCGCTGTTTATTTTTGTCTGCGATATGGGAGTGTCCGGTGCGGCGCTTGCCACAGTCCTGAGCCAGATATGCAGTTTTGCATTACTGCTTTATATGACCACGAAAGGCGGAAATCTGTCTATTCATTATAAAAGATTTACTCCTACATGGACGTTTATTAAGGAAATCATCGGAGGTGGAACTCCTTCGCTTACCCGGCAGGGACTGGCAAGCTTGTCTACTATTCTGCTGAATGTAGCTGCCGGTGGCTATGGCGATGCGGCCATCGCCGGTATGTCAATCGTATCGCGTATCGGTATGTTCATCAACTCTTTCCTTATCGGATTCGGGCAGGGTTTTCAGCCGGTATGTGGCTTTTGTTACGGAGCCTCGCTTTACGGACGTGTCCGTCAGGGCTTTTGGTTTTGTGTCAAGATTGGAGTTGTATTTCTTAGTATGTGTGCCTTGTTGGGATTCGGTTATGCCGAAGAAATTGTGGAACTGTTTCGGCGCGGAGACCCTGCCGTAGTGGCTACCGGAGCTTCTGCTTTGCGTTGGCAATTGATCACTTATCCGCTAGGCTCATTTGTCATTATCAGTAACATGATGCTCCAGACCATCCGCAAGTCTGTTCGTGCCACGATTCTTTCGTCGGCACGTCAGGGATTGTTTTTCTTACCCCTTATATTTATTCTACCTCATTTCTTCGGTCTGTTGGGGGTAGAAATGTGTCAGGCTGTATCGGATATGTGCACATTCCTTCTGGCTATTCCTCTTACGCTGGGGGTGTTAATGGAAATGAAACGTCAGGAAAATGATCTGAAAAACTAGATGATGATATAAACTTTTATTTATCAGATGTTTGTGCTGGTTGGAAAACTTTGTTGAACTGTAATTGGAAGTAAGATATCAGTATTAAAAAATATAAAAAGTGAACGGACTAAAGTTCCGTTAACGTTCTTTTTTTTACTATTTTCGTCCCCCGAAACGGACATTTTAAGTGATATGAAGTGTAAAGTTATTAATACTGTTTGCTATAAGAATAAAATTCACTACTTCCATTCATGGGGAGCTGCTTTTTTGATTTGACCTTCCTATATCCCCCACTCCGTATTATTTAGTTTAATAATTATCAAATAATCAATTTTTTATGAGCAAGAAAAGTAGGCTCATAATGTTATGTGTCATAACATTATGCAGCCAGTGGTTATATGCCCAAAAACGAACGATGGGCGTTGAAGAAATGTTTCGTCTTGCAGATGAGCAAAGTAAAAGCATACAGACGTATAAAACAGGTAAGGATGCTGCTGATGAGGCTCTGAAAACAGCAAAGGTACAACGGCTTCCCGATGTAAATCTTTCTGTTTCCCTTAGTTACTGGGGAAATGGAAAGCTGTGGGATAGAGACTTCAGTAACGGGATGAAAATAGATATGCCTCATTTGGGAAATAATTTTGCTTTGGAGGCACAGCAGGTTATCTATGCTGGCGGTGCTATCAGCAGTGGTATCAGACAAGCTGAATTGAATAAGCAATTGGCTGAGCTTGATTGGCAGAAAAATATACAGGAGATACGTTTCCTGCTGATTGGGAATTACTTGGATCTGTATAAGCTGGACAATCAGATTTTAGTGTTACAGAAGAATCTGGAACTGACAGAACGATTATTGGACAATATGCTTGCACGACGTGAGCAAGGCACTGTTTTAAAAAATGATATTACCCGATACGAACTTCAAAAAGAGCAGATCAATTTACAGCTAATAAAAGTAAAGGATAACCGTAAAATCCTCAATCATCAGTTGGTGACGACTCTGCATTTGCCTGAAGAAACTGAGATTTTCCCGGATACAACTTTGCTGATGAAACAAATGGATACTTTGACAGAAGCTGACTGGCATACAATCGCAGCAACCAATAACATCAGTTTGCAGCAGTTACAGGCAACTGTAGGAATCAATGAGCAGAAAGTAAAACAAGAGCGTTCAGAGCGTCTTCCTCACATTTCACTTGTTGCAGCCGAACATTTGGATGGTCCTATTACAATAGAGGTACCGGTGCTGGACAACAATTTTAATTATTGGTTTGTAGGGGTTGGAATTAAATACAATCTGTCATCGTTGTTTAAGAATAACCGTAAACTGAAGCAAGCGCGGCTGAATGTACGCCGGGCAGAAGAACAATACCAGCTGGCACAGGAACAGGTGGAAAATGCAGTGCAGGCAGGGTATACAAATTTCTTGACAGCTTTCACTGATTTGCATACACAGGAGAATAGCGTGAAGTTGGCGAATGAAAATTACGCTGTGACCAGTAACCGTTATCAGAATGAGATGGCTTTGCTGACCGATATGCTGGATGCGAGCAACATGAAGCTGAGTGCAGATCTCGGACTTGTAGATGCGCGTATAAATGTGATATATAATTATTATAAAATGAAATACATTACTCATACTTTATAAACCAAGAACTTATGATAACAAGAAAAATTAAAAAGCTGATTTATAATATTATCATCATTTGCCTTTTGCTGGGAGGATTGCTATATGTATGTTCCCGTTTCATTCATTTGGGAAATGTGGAATATACGGATAATGCACAGGTTAAGCAGCATATTACTCCAATTAATACAAGAGTCTCGGGCTTTATAAAGAAAATATATTTTGACGAATACAAGCCTGTGCATAAGGGAGATACCTTGCTCGTTATTGAAGATACAGAATTTCGTTTACGATTGGCACAGGCGGAAGCCGATTTGGCGAATGCACTCTCCGGTCAGCAGGTTACGAATGCAGGCATAGCTACAACTCAAAATAATCTGACTGTAAACGATGCTACAATTGAAGAAGTGCGTGTGCAAAAAGAAAATGCGGAAAGAGAGCTGAACCGGTATAAAAAACTGCTGGAGGAAGATGCTGTCACCCGTCAGCAGTATGACAATGTAAAGACTGCTTATGAAGCGGTCAAGGCACGCTATGAACAAGTGTTACGCATCAAGCATTCCACTCTGCTTACTAAAGACGAGCAGATGCATCGGTTGGGACAAAACGAAGCTGCTGTACGGTTGGCAGAAGCTGCTGTGGATTTGGCACGGCTGAATCTGTCTTATACAATTATAGTTGCCACTTGTGATGGAGTAACTGGCCGTAAGGAAATTCACGAAGGGCAATTGGTGCAGCCGGGACAAACAATGGTTGATATTGTAGACGATAGCGATTTGTGGGTAATTGCTAATTACAGAGAGACTCAGCTCCCTCATATTGAAGAAGGTGCGGAAGTGCTCTTTACGGCCGATGCTGTACCGGGAGTAACTTATCGGGGTGTTGTTGAGTCTATCTCGGATGCCACTGGGGCTGCATTTTCTTTATTGCCACAAGACAATGCCACCGGAAATTTCGTAAAAGTGGAACAGAGAGTCCCTGTCAGGATTCGCCTCAAGGGTAACAGTGCCGATCAGGTACGTCGTTTAAGGGCTGGTTTTAATGTAGAATGTAAAGTGAAATACTGATTATGGGAATGCCTCCGCAGGGTGCACCGTTTACGATGCCGATGTTTCGCAGTTTTGTTCCTCAAAGAGTCCGTCCGTGGATATATGTGTTCTTGGCCTTTACGTTTCAGTTTTCCGGTGGACTTTATTTGGGAACGCTCAATCAGATGATGGGGTCAACAGCCTGGATGCGCGAAGACTTGCTGATGTGTCTTTATGCCAATCTGGCTGGTATGGCCATTTATTTCCCGCTGTTGTTCCGCATGAAGTTTCGTTTTACAAATAAAACGTTGTTGATGGCAGCTTCTGCAGGTGTGTTGTTTTGTAATCTGTTGGCCCCTTATGTCACGTCTCTCCCTTTGTTATGGGCAATCTGCTTCATCGAAGGGATATGTAAGATACAGGGGACTTTTGAGTGTATGTCGAACATACAGCTTTGGATTACCCCGTCCCGTGATTTTACCGTATTTTTCCCCATGCTTCATATCGTTATATTAGGAAGCATGCAGTTGTCCGATTTACTTGCAACATACCTGATGTACTACTATCATTGGGCTCATATGCATTTGTTTATGAGTGGAGTAATGATGTTCAATTTGCTGATTCTGGTTATTTGTACACGCCATTTCCGTATGTTTAAAAAGTTCCCTTTATTCGGTATAGACTGGCTGGGTGGTATACTTTGGGCTACCTTATTATTGGAGATTGCCTATTTCTTTGATTATGGAGACTGGTATGACTGGTGGAACAGCCGGGTGATGTGTTATTTGGCTGTCATTATTCTTGTTACCTTGTGCATCTGTATCTGGCGTATGCGGACTATACGGCATCCCTTTCTGGAGCCTCAGATGTGGACATATCATAATCTTTTGCCTCTGCTCCTTCTTATCACTTTGGTAGAAGGATTTCTTGCTACAGAACGTGTACTGGAAGAGGTTTTCTATGAAGAAGTGATGCATTATGAAGAAATGGTAAGTGTGCAGTTGGATTGGTTTGCTCTGATGGGTATATTGTTGGGGTGTTTGTTTTCTTATTGGTGGATGCATATCAGACATTTCAGCTTTGTAAGGTTGATTATTGTCGGAATATTCGGGCTGATTTGCTATCTGGTGGGATACTATTTCACTGTCTCTTCCGACATTCATTGGACGCAGCTCTGTCTTCCTATTGTTTGTCGTGGATTTGCCTATGCTGTATTGAGCGCAACTCTCATGGTCTGTCTGGAAGAGATGATGAGTTTTCAGCATTTCTTTCAGGCATTAAGTGTTTTCAATATGCTTCATATGGTTGTAGGAGGGGTTGCAGGGTGTGCGCTTTACACCAAGGGATTGTCTTATTATATCACCGATAATATTTCCCGTTACGGGATAGAGATTGATAATGTCATGTATAGCCGTATGCCTTTCTCTATCGGACATTATATGGAAACATTCATAGAAAATGTCATGGAAATCAGTATTAAACAGATTTATGGATGGGTGGCCTATGCATGCATTGCACTTCTCTTATTGTTCCTGTTGTATGATGCTCCTGTCCGAAGGCAACTCAAGCAGATGCCAAGCTGGAAGAGAATAAGGAAAGAGGTTGTACGGTCTTTGGAAAGTAAGGAGTGAATAACTATTCATACTTTATCTATATTAACAAACCCGCCATCGGACTTAAAAATGTCCGGTGACGGGTATTGTTTATTGTTTGTAGTGTGATTGGCTAATACTTGTCTTTCGGTTCTGCTCCCATCTCTATCTCCAGCACTCCTCCCTTAGAGAAGTCCTCGAATGAGAGGCGCGGTGTGTGAAGCGTCTGGTTGTTCAGCTTATACTGCTGTACATAGCCGTTTTCCGGAGTGTTTCCTTTGACTTGGATCACGAACTCTTTCCCTTCATAGTAATCGGGATTGAGCTGGATGGTGATCTTGTCGAACAGAGGAGCACCCAGCCCGAACGAGGGTTGTATGTCGGTCAGGCCTTTTACATCAAACAAGCCCATCGACGAGATGACGTACCATGCACCCAGCTGTCCCTGATCTTCGTCCTGTCCGTAGCCGTAGCCGTGGATACCGTCAGTTCCGTAAAACTCGTTCAGGATAGCCCGTACCCATTTCTGTGTCAACGACGGTTTGCCAGCTTCGTTGAACAGCCACGAGATGTGCAGACAGGGTTGGTTGCCTTGGTTGTACAGTGTCTGCAATCCTGCAAAAGCACCTACCTCTGTACCTCCGCTGAAGATTTTCTTCTGCGATTGGGTGAAGATGCTGTCCAGACGGGCGTTGAATACGTCGGCTCCCACTTTGTCTACAAGTCCTTTCACATCGTGAGGAACGTAGAAGGTGTATTGCCATGCATTTCCTTCCTGGAAACCTCTCCAGACTTGCATCGGGTCGAAGTTGTCGACAAACTGTCCGTCTGCCTTTTTCGGACGGATGAAGTTGGTTGATGGGTCGTAGAGGCGTTCCCAGCCTTTTGACAGATACATCAACCGGTTGTAGTTGGCTGTGTCGTTCAGTTGCTTTGCCCATTGTGCCACTGCCCATGAACTGTAGGAGTATTCCAGTGTATGCGATGCAGAGAACAGGAAGGCCTCGAGAGGTCCTGCGCCTTGGTCTTCATGGGGTACATATCCGTATTGGGTAAAGCGGTCGGTGTCTACCTTACCGGCTCCCATCGGTCGGTTTGTTCCGTCCAGTTCGTTTTTCAGGCAGGCTTCGTAGGCGAGTGCCGTGTCGAAGTCGCGGATGCCACACTGGTAGGCTCCGGCAATGACGGTAGGCAGCAGGTTGGTGCCTACACCCGATACATATCGGTTGTTGGCCAGTCCGTCGGCCAGCCATCCGGCATCCTTGTATGCCTGCAGATGGGTGCTGACATACTGTGACATATATTCGGGATATGCCATGATCCAGAGTTGCGACAGGTTCCACTGTCCGCCCCATATACCGTCGGTATTGTAGACGTTGTATGCCGGCTTTCCGTCCTTCATGGGTAGTTGGCCGATAGAACCGTCGTTCTTGGGATAGGCTCCGTTTACGTCGCTGGCCAGTCCGCGTCCCAGCAGGGCATGATACAGTCCGGTGTAGAATTTCACTTTGTCCTCTTTAATGGGAGTTTCTACGCGGATTCGTCCCAGATAGTTCTCCCATGCCTCGTGCGACTGCTCCTTTGCCTCGTCGAACGAGAGGTCGGCTGCTTCCGTCTCGAGGTTCAGCCGTGCATTCTCTATTGAGGTGTACGAAAGTCCTATCTTGACTGTGACGTCAGATTCTTTTTTGAAGTCATAGGTCAGATAAAGTCCGGCTCCCTTGCCTGTAGCGCTACGCTTCCCTTCTTCCTGATTCTCGTTGTGGAATGTGCCGAAGGCAGACGGCTCACGGTCGGCTATTGCCGAGAAATAGATGGGAACCTGTGCGCCCGGCTGATATTTCTTTACGTATTCGGGCAGAGTGATGACATAGCCTTCGATGCGTCCGTCGGCAGTATAAGTGACCGATGCGTCGTGTACGGCTCCGCTTTCGCCCTGCCGGTTACCGATGTCGAACAGAATATGGTTGTCTGCTCCTTTCGGGAAGTGATAACGCTGGAAGGCCACACGCGGAGTTGCGGTGACTTCGGCCTTTATCTGATAGTCGTCCAGCAAGACGGAGTAATATCCTGCGGTAGCTGTCTCGTTGGCATGGTCGAAGTGAGAGCGGTATCCCTTCTTTACGCTGTCTGTCGGTAGTCCGGGAACGGTAATCAGCTCGCCGCGTGTAGGCATCAGCACCACACCTCCCACCTGAAACTCATGCAGGCAGGGGAATCCTTCGATAGACTGATCGCGGTAGTCATATCCGGTTGCCTCCCAGCCCGAAGCATTTCCCAGATGTCCGTTGGTCGACGGTCCCGGTTTTGCCAGTCCGAAAGGCATTGCTCCCGGAGCAAAATGGAACCAGCGGCAATGGGCGGTACCGATGCGCGGTTCTACGTATTGTGTCAACGACTCTTGTTCTGTCCGGTTGCCCGGAGATGTGCACGATTGCATGCCTGCCAGACAGGCAAGCAGCAGGTAGCTTAAGATAGGTTTCATGATATGTTTGTTTGTTGATTATATATGTTTCTTACTCTTTTTCGCAAATGTAATAAGAAAAGTATAAACTTTCTTTGTAGTTATGTGTGAAACTTCTTCGTTGGCTACATGGTTTTGTCTTCTGATATGTGATGATTATTCCCTTTTTCTCGCAATTTTATTCCGTATCACTTAGGTTGTCCTTTCGTTTCACATACGTGATACGAACGTTTGACTATTGTGATACGAACGTGTTACTTAGGTGATACGAAAAAATGATTGTAAGGGGAAGGGGAAATTGTTGGAGGGGAAAGCTTTAGGGCTTTAAGTGAGGGCAGAAAAGAAACAGGCAAACGGGTGAATCTGATTTACTTCTCCCGTTTGCCTGTTTTACTTGCCAACTTGTCTGCTTGTCGACTTATTACCTGAATTTGATGACAAACGTGGTGAGTGACTTGGCTGGACTGTTGTAGGAGAGAAGTTTCTTCTTTACCTTTTCTGTAGGAATAGTCTGGCAGTCTTCGTCTGCACTTGTACGCCATGCCTTGATGGTGGCAATCTGACGGTGGAAACGGCTCAGATCGACACTGAAAGTGCGACTGTTGTCGGTGGTGTTCAGCAGGGCGACAGCGAGATGCTTCCCGTCGGGCGAGAGGGCGGCAAGTATCTGGTCGTTGTTGCTTTCTATGAACGTGTATCCCTGCTTGAAGAAGCGGGTAATCTGCATGCGGACGTAGAAATTTTTGATGATGTGATACTCTTGTGTCTTGAAATTACCGCGCAACACGCACCATTCGTTGTTCCATTCTTCCATAATCTGCCAGTCGAGCCACGCCTGCGGACGCATGATACGCATGTCGTCGAACAGTTTTTGTGTCAGCAGCAGATTGCTTTCCAGTCCACTTCCGCCGCTTGGACCAGTCTCCGACTGCCAGAAGGGTTTGCCTGCCTGCTGCATCAGCTGGCGCACTTCGTGACGTTGTTCGTTTGTTCCGGAGTAGGTGTGGGTGTTGAGCTGTCCCAGTTTGTCCCAGATGTCTCCTGCCTCCTGAAACTTTTTCTGGGTGATGAGAAAGTGCTGGAGGTTGGTCTCGTCGGAGGCGGAGAGCACGGTGTTCAGTCCCGATGCCTTCAGTTTGGGATAGAGCATGCGGATGATTGTCATCTGAGTTTCGGGGTCGAAGTGGCATCCTTCCTGACTGCCCAGCGCATACCAGTAGTCGGAGAGGGGTTCGTTGAAAGGTTCCAGTGTCTTGAAGTCTATCTGATAGGCAGACTTGTAGTGCTTGCAGACTTCGAGCAGGTAGTCGCAGAATGCTTCGTAGTATTCCGGCTTCAGGTTGTCTTTTTTAGGGTCTTTGTGTCCGGCGGCACATCCGCTGTAGGTCATCCAGTAGGGAGCTGAGTTGGAGAATGCTTCGAATACGGCATCGGGTCTCTTCTCCTTGAGTTTCAGCAGCAGTGTACGCTGTCCCTTATCGGCATTCCAGTTGTAGGGAGCTGTGGGAGAGTCTTTGAATCCTTCCATTTCCGCCCGTTTGCCTTTGCCCTTTACCATGTGTCCGTCGATGTGTGAGGGATCGTCGCCTCCGCCGATGTTGTAGCGGAAGATGTTCATGTTCAGCTTGTCGGGCGAGGTGAGCAGCTCTACGATAGAGTCTACTTTGCTTTCTTCCCAATTACCGACTTGGGCAGCCCACCAACAGAGCGAACTTCCCCATCCTTCGAGCTGCTGATAGCGTTTTTCGGGGTCAATAACGGTAGGTTGAGGCTCTTGTCGGTCGGACGGTACGTCTCCTTTAGCCTTTACGGGAAGAAGCAGGACAAGAAGGAGAAGGAACGGAAAAAGATAATGCTTGCTCATAACTCAAAAACTCAAAAACTTAAAAACTCAAAAACTCAAGAACTCACCACTCTCAAAGCAGGAGCAGACTTTCCGGTCCCATGTTGAACAGCAGGTCGATGATGCTGAGATTGGGGATAAATCCCAGTTTCTGTTCAAATACCTGATAATAGGGCTTGGCAACAAACTCGGGATCTTCTATGTGGAAATCCTTTTTAGGATGGATGCGTTCGCGAAAGTCTGTCTCGTCCGAAGTGAAGTCGGTTTTATACGCTTCTGTCCGTTCCATATTGGGATGCAGTCCGATGAGCTCGCAAATCATCCGGCACAGCTCTTCGTTGAAGTCTATCAGAAATTCATATTTCTTTTCGTAGAAAGGGCGGAAGTCGTCCTTGTAATATTCGAAGAACGGGGTGCTGTTGTAGGCTGACTCAATGGCATTCCAGTGCAGGTGACGCCAGTTACCGTGGTCGGAGATGCGGATATCCTTCATCGGACACTTCGGTGTGTCGGGTTTTACGGTGGGGATGGACAAGGGAAGTTCGCTGTCGGGTGCGGCAATGGTACACCGGTTGCGGTAGGTCTGCTTCATGTAGTGGTCGTGCTGTTCTACATAAATCTTGTCGTAAGTCGCCAGCTTGGTGTAATACTCCACCGGGGCGAGATAGGCGGAAGACAGATAGACTGTTTTCATTCTTTTTTCATTAATGGACAATTAGTGAATATTCTGTTGTATTCCTGTTGGAATCTGGCAGGCAGATTGGCTTGTGAGAGCTCTTTGCAATAAAAGAAAGCGTGGTGCTCTATCATTTCTATGTTTTGCGGTACTGTCACGGAACGTAGCATCGGGCAATCGTTGAATGCATGGCTACGCAAACGTCTTAATTGCTCGGACAGTGTTACTTTTGATAGCAACAGGCTTGCATCAAATGCATATGGATATATTAGTTTGATACTTTGAGGTAATTTGTAAGAGGATGCATTCCGATAAGCCGGATAACAGATCAGTGTGGTAAAGTATTTATCGAAAAGTACACCATCTTTACTTGCATAGTATTCATTGGATGCGGCAACAGAGAATGATTTTAGGGACTGGCATCCAATCCATGCTCTTGGTTGTATGTCTCTTACTTGTGCCGGAAGATTTATGTGCTGCAAAGAAACACAGTTCTGAAAAGCATTCTGCCGGATGATGGCAGCTTCTCCGGGTAAGATTAGTTTGCAGAGGTTGCGGCAGTCTTTGAACATGAATTCTCCAATAAGTCCGGCTTTTGTGTAATATTGCAGGTAGTAATTGCTGCCGTCTTTGACAAACTTCCATTCCCGATTTCCGTCAGTCTCTCCTCCTAGGCGGCAATAGAGTTGCCACTGCTCATCTGTCATGGTCTCGAAGTCAAATGTTACCATTTTCCCTCCGGTTTCTTCTCCTTTCATTCCGCGTTTCCATCTTTCGTGTTTCAGATTCCGCTTGTAATATGGCTGTTCATAATCATCTACGAATTTTGCTTTCGACAGATTAAGCTCTCGTAGCTCTCCTCCATCGTCAAATACGGTTTCGGTAGCTCCTGCCATTTTTCTTAGCAGAAGAACGTCTTTACCGTTTAGTGGACCTGTTATGATTAAGGAAGTTAACGTCTGTTGCTCTTTGTCTGTGATATGTTGTGCCAATGTTCCGGGTTGCGAGAGGAGTATTGTCTTTTGAACAGTTTTAATCTCCAATGGACGGATTTTGGCTATCACGTAAGGTGTTAACTGAAAATTGTTTGCTGCTGCAGGCAAAGCGGACAGTTTGAAATAACCGTTTTTGGCACCTTCCCATCCCCAGTCGAAGTGGAAATAATCGTTGATAAATCCGTCGCAAACGAAAAAGTGTCCATGTCCACAGCATAGGACCGGGCGCTTGGCCTCCAACTCTTTATGTAGGAACTGCATAAACTGACTGTCGGATAATATTTTTTTCTCTAAATGGCATACTTCGGGATGATAACCGAAATGCTTGAAGAAAGAAGTGGCTGCAGGTGTGGTATAACTTACTGATGCCGAAGCGCCGAAAACCGTTTCCGAAGCCATGGCACAATAATAGAGCAACGGGCTAATGCTTTTATATGCGCCTGCAATGTCTTGAGTGGTATATTTGGGGACTATCGTATTCCAGTTGATGTGCAGTGAATCAAAATTGGTTACGAATGAAAATTTTATACCTTTTTCAGATACCCTTGAATACGCACTTATCCCTTTGCCTTGCTGTGGATACCGGTAGTAATTTAATATTTGTGCTATAGCTATTGGAGCACAACCTACCATTGTTTTCTGACCGTTATTATCGACAGGCATGAACAGGTTATAGGGATGTTTCTGATGCCAATACACTGTAGGCAGGAATGGCAGGCAGACAGAATCTTTCCGTTGATAATAGATTTTGTCTTCTGATTTTGGTTGAGCTGTATAGTTTGGCCATTCCGAAACCTCTTTGCTGTATTGGTTCATGACAGACCGTATCGTAGGATTGTTCAGATTCATGGATCCTTCTTTGGCAAAGGCCAGTATGGGAGAAGGTAAGCTGTCATCATTTCCCATGACCACAAATCCGGCAGGATGTCCGTTTGAAAAATAATTGATAATATGAAGCTGTCCGAATTGGGCTATCTGATGTGTATAGCCGTTTGGCTTCTCTTTCCCAAATAGAAACAGACTGCCTGCTTCTACTGCTTTTTGAGGACTAATCGACGCAGCATGAAGCGATGCGGCAATTATAAAAAGCTGGAGAAGTGATAAAATTATTTTCATGACTTTACTTGAGGTTAAGTGACTTAGTTCTTATGTTTTCAGGGTGCACTGGGCAGCACTTGCTGATTTTATTTTTTCTTTCCGCCTGTCAGTATCTTGATGACATTTGTCTGTTTCTGATCTTTGGACGCTACACTGAAGCTTCCTTTGTAGTCCCAGTTGGCTCTTGCTATACCGTACTGGTCGAATAGAGAGACCACATCGGTATACCAGCGCTCTTTGTCGGCTTGGGGAGTCTGGTTTATGCAGCCAAATTCGCCGCAGTAGACAGGAAGATTGTATCGTTTGACCACCTCAAGTACCTGCTTGAAATGGCTCTCTATTACTCCTTTGTTGTAGACTTCTTTGTTCCAATAGGCGAAGCGTTGTTTCAGATTGTCGGGTAATTGTTGCAGGTCGTCGTCGGCAATCAGTTTTCCGGGATAGTGTACCGGGCCGGTATAGTCTTTCATGTCTGTCCAGCTTGCTCTGTAGTGTGTCAGAATGAATGGATTGTAGTAATGGAAGCTGATGATGATGTTCGGATCGTTTTCCGGTAGCCGCAGGTGACTTACGGTCTCGTAGCCTTGCCAGCGGTTGGAACCGATCACCAATGTCCTTTTAGGTTCCAGTTCGCGGATTGTCGCTACACATTCGTCTACCAGTTTGTTCCACTGTTCGTGGTCGTCTGCCACTGGTTCGTTCATCAGTTCATAGGCAAGAAAATTGTTGGAATATCGCTTGAGTTCGGAGCTTAGCTGTTTCCATAGATCGTAAAAACGCAACTGCTCGTTCCGGTCGGTAAAGAGAGGCTTCTCTTTGGCATTGAAGTGATGGGAACGGAGGATATGCAGGTCGACTACAGCTTTCAGATGGTATTTCTTACACCATGCCAGTGCGTTGTGCAACAGCTTGAAGGCCTCTTCCTCTTTGTCTCCTTCAGGAGTAAACATCTGTTCTTCGTCTATCGGGATGCGCAGATGGTCGAATCCGGCTTCTGCGAGAAACTTGACATCCTCTTCTGTAAAGTAAGCCGCACGTTTTTCACCTCTTGCGTCGCTTTGCGAAAGCCAGTGGCTGATGTTGATTCCTTTCCAGATGGAAAATTTGTTTTTCTTCGGGGCTGCTATGCAGATCATGCAGCTAAGGCACAAAAGACAGAAGAATGTGATTCCTTTTTTCATGATAATAATGTTTGAAGTGATTAATAAATTTAGAAAAGGTTATTTGATGGTTTCGAAAAAGCGTTCCCAGCGGTATCCGTCGAATATTCCTGTATTTTTCTCTTTTGAGAACCAGACAAAGGTTGCTTTTCCTATGATATGATCTTCGGGGACAAAACCGAAAAGCCGGGAATCGGCGAGATTGGCCGAGTTGTTGGCACTCATCCAGTAATAGTTCTTGGTGAAGGTGCAATGGTGTGTCGGCTTGCCGTCTATGTAGAGTGTGTTATTCTTGATGGTAGCATTGCGGCCTTCGTGCAGTACGAGTGTATTGCAAAGCAAAGTGAGGTTCCATGGATATACGCGGACTACTCTTCCTTTTCCGGGGACAATCAGAGGCTTTAATTCGCTGTTCTGTTCTTTGGCTAAAGGATGGATCCATGATTGTCCGTTATGTATCGACTGGTTCAGTAAATAGACCTCGTAGCGACTGAAACTGCGTATGTGGATGCTATCGTTGTTTCCCATCAGCCCTTCGTCGTCGATAGAAAGTGCTTTCATCATCGACTGGAGCGCTTTTCCCTGAGAAGCGGGGTAAAAATAGAGTCTTTTTTTATCCGGATTAAACAATTCCTGTGGGGCAGATACGTTGAACAGTGAGTCCACCAACAGTGTATCGCCCGGTGTGCCGATGCAGCGGCTGATGTAGACTTCACGCCGGTCGATAACTGTCTGTCGGGATGAGACCGGATTGTTGAATACGACAATGTCCTGCTGACCGACCGGACGTTCGCGCCAGCGGTGGTAGGAGAACAGAGACATCAAAGGAACCCGCAAGCCGTAGCTCCATTTGTTGACAATGATGCGGTCTCCTTCGTAAAGCGAGTTTTCCATCCCCTTAGAGGGAATGAAACAGGACGTGATGACAAATCCCCGGAGCAATAAAACTACAATTACTGCTCCGGCGAGTGTCCATAACCATTGTAGTCGCTTCAGCCTACCCATTTGAATATGCGGTTCCAACGAATTTTACCGTCAAACCATCCGCGGTCTTTGTCGAGTGACAGCCATACGACAATAGGCTTGCCCACAACGTGGTCTTCGGGAACGAATCCCCAGTAGCGGGAATCGGCAGAGTTGTGCCGGTTGTCACCCATCATCCAGTAGTAGTCCATCTGGAAGGTATATTGATCGGTCTTTTGTCCGTTGATGTAGATACCGTCTTCTTTTTGTTCCAGTTTATTCTTCTCGTATGCTACGATGCAGCGCTCGTAGATGGGCAGATTGTCTGCGGTCAGCGTAATGGTTGCGCCTTTGGCAGGAATCCATATCGGTCCGTAGTTGCTGCGGTCCCATTTGGTATACAGATTAAGCGGATACATCTGACCGGCATATATCTCCGGTTCGATGATAATCTTGCTGATCAGCTTTTTGTTTGCCGACAGCGTATCATACATTTTCTTGGTAAGAGGGAGGTGGTATACCGGAGCCAGCCGTCCGCTTGCATCTCTGTAGCTGAATCCCATTTCCAACAGCTCGCCTTCCCATCCGCTGTCCTGTAGCAGCATCTGGTCGTCTTTGCTGATGCCTAGTTCGCGGAACATCTCTTCCGGGATGTAGGCTCCTGTAGTCTGTACGAAGTAGTTGAATTGCAGATTCTCCGGGTTTTCAATGGCTTTACCGTCTATCATTACCTGTCCGTTTACAATCTGCAGAGTATCTCCGGGCAGACCCACACATCGTTTTACGTAGTTTTCGCGTCGGTCTACAGGGCGGTAGAGCACTTCTCCGTAGAATTTGGGGTTACGCATAATCTGTTGGCGTCCTCCGGCATAATAGAGATCGTAGACAGCTTTCTGCTGTTCCCGTGTCAGTGTGTCCATCCCTATCGGGTTGGGATATTTCTGCCGGCCTTCGCTGTAGGCAAGCGAGTAGAAGTCGGTAGTCTGCTGATAGTTGACAGCTACTGTATCTCCGGCAGGAAAGTTGAATACGACAATGTCGTTTCGTTCTACCTTTCCGAATCCCGGCACCCGCTTGTATTTCCATTGCGGCCATTCGATGTACGATTTGGTGTTCAGTATCGGCAGTGTGTGCTGTGTCAGCGGCATGGAAAGCGGTGTGTTAGGTACACGTGGTCCGTAGCTCATCTTACTGACATACAGAAAATCGCCGACCAACAGTGATTTCTCCAGTGAAGAAGAAGGAATCTGATAGTTCTGGAAGATGTAGATATTGACAAAGTAGACGGCTACCAGTGCAAACACGATGGCATCTACCCAGCTCATGACACTACGTACCATCGGATTCTTTGATTTCTTCCAGAATGACCAAGGTATTTTCTTTGTGATGTAAATATCGAAAATGAAAGGTACTACAATCAGCCCCCACCAGCTTCTTATCCAGATCAGGAAGATGAGGTAAAGGAGGGTGACGATGGCAAACTTAATCCATTGTGCGCGTGTGGCTTCTCTCATAACTGAATGATATTAAAAAAGAGCTTGTGTTGAACTGCTCATTCGTTTAAAAATGGGAATAAATCAGACATGCCAAGGAATCCTTCGTGATTGGCTGTATATTCTGCTGCAAGTACGGCGCCGAGTGCAAAACCGCCGCGGTTCTTGGCATCGTGGGTAATGGTAATGCTGTCTACTTCCGACTCATAGCGGATGCTATGGATGCCGAACACTTCGCCCTCGCGGATAGAACTTACCGGGAGCTCGTTGGCATTACAGTGGGTTGTTCCGCTGATTGTACCGTCGGGTGCAGTAAGTGTACCTTTCACCCATTTGTCTTTACGGTCAATGTTTTCCAGAATTCCTTCTGCCAGTGTGATGGCTGTTCCGCTTGGAGCATCCAGCTTGTGGATGTGATGCGTCTCGCTCATGCTGACATCATAGGCCGGGAACTGGTTCATGATTTTGGCCAGATATTTGTTTACTGCCGAAAAGATGGCTACTCCCAGACTGAAATTAGACGACCAGAACAGGGTTTTCCCTTCTTCCTTACAGAGTCTTTTGATTTCTTCGCCATGTTCTGCCATCCATCCCGTACTGCCAGATACCAGTTTGATGCCGGCATTGAAGGTGCGTATATAGTTCTGATAGGCGACCATCGAGTTGGTAAACTCGATGGCTACATCTGCCGACCGGAATGCCTCCGAGTCGAAGTCTTCCTGATTATTGATGTCGATAATACAAACAATTTCATGTCCACGGTCAAGAGCTGTCTTTTCGATCTCTTTTCCCATCTTTCCATAACCGATTAATGCTATTTTCATTGTTTTCTTGCCTTATATTCAAAATAATAGTTGCAAAGATAAGATTTTTATTACATTTGCGACATACATTAACTTAATGTTAACATGGAACATCTGCTTCATTATGTCTGGAAACATAAGTTATTTCCGCTGAAAGCATTACAGACTACCGACGGATTGCCATTGGAGGTGATCGATCCGGGGCTTCATAATTCGGATGCAGGCCCCGATTTCTTTAATGCGAAGGTGAAAATCGGCGATACGCTGTGGGTAGGAAATGTTGAGATACATTCCTGTTCGTCGGACTGGCATCGGCACGGGCACGGAGATGACAAGGCATACGATTCGGTGATACTGCATGTAGTGTCGGAAGCGGATGCCGGGGTATCCCGTTCTGACGGAACTCCTATCCCTCAGTTCTGTCTGGAGATTCCCGAAAGGGTACAGAAGCATTATCGCGAACTTTGCGATGCAGAGCAATATCCTGCCTGTTGCTCTATTCTTGCTTCACTGCCGAAGCTGACCGTACATAGCTGGCTGACTGCTTTGCAGCGCGAACGTCTGGAGCAGAAGGCAACTCTGATTACGGATCGCCTGAAGCGGTTCAATCTGCATTGGGAGGATGCTTTTCTCATTACGCTTGCCCGCAATTATGGCTTCGGACTTAATGGAGATGCTTTTGAGACATGGGCAACACTGCTTCCGTTCCGGGCGATGGAGAAACACCGGAATGACCTGTTTCAGATAGAAGCCTTCTTTTTTGGAGTGGCAGGGCTGCTTGAAGAATCTTTTCTGGCAAAGAAAGAAGAGGATGAATATAGCCTGCGATTGCGTAAAGAGTTCCGCTATCTGCAACACAAGTTCGGGATTGCAAAGGTGATGGAGCCTACGCAGTGGCGTTTCCTGCGGCTTCGTCCGGATAATTTTCCGCACATCCGGCTTGCCCAGTTGGCTTATCTTTATCAGAAGGACGACAAGCTTTTCTCCCAACTGCTGGAGGCAGAGAGTTTGGAAGATGTACGCCGGTTGCTTTCAACCCGTACGTCGGACTATTGGGAGGAACATTACATGTTCGGGCGGTCGTCTGCCCGAAAAGTGCGGACAATGGGGGAGAGGTCGTTGAATCTGATTGTCATCAATACGCTGGTGCCTTTCCTGTATACGTATGGGATGCATAAAGGAGGGGAGAAGATGTGTAGGCGTGCTGCCCGTTTTCTTGAAGAACTGGAGGCAGAAGACAATCACATTATCCGTTCGTGGCATACGGCCGGTTTGCCGGTGTCAACGGCTGCCGACAGTCAGGCGCTGATACAGTTGCGCAAGGAGTATTGCGACAAGCGGAAATGTCTCTATTGCCGTTTCGGATATGAGTATTTGCGATATACACCTCGTGAGAAGGAAACTAAACAAGCTGATAATCAACTGTGATTTAAATATCATTACTCTCAGACAGAAGACAAGAATTCATTAAATTCAGTTATGCGAACGATAACTTTACTATTCATTGCACTATTGTTTATGCCTGTTTATGGGCATGTGACTGACGGACAGGACGCTGTGTCGTCTTCAGAAGAAGATTTCCGGACTTTTGTGGAAAAATTTACCTCCAGTGCTGCTTTTCAGTACTCACGTGTCAAATTTCCTTTGAAAACTCCGATTACTTTATTGACGGACGACGGGGAAACGGAGAAAACATTCCCTTTCACTCGGGAAAAATGGCCGTTGCTGAACAGTGAAACGCTGAAGGAAGAACGGTTTACACAGGAAGAAGGTGCGGTATACGTATCGAAATATGTAGTCGACGAGGCACGTCACAAGATTTTTGAGGCCGGATATGAGGAATCGGAAGTAGATCTCCGTGTGGAGTTTGAGATGCAAAAGGATGGGAAATGGTATGTGGTAGACTGCTATACAGGATGGTATGGTTACGACTTGCCAATCAGTGAGCTGAAACAGGCAATTTCGGATGTTCAGGAAGAGAATGAGATGTTTAAGGAACTCCATCCTTAATTTCCGCGTAAGGCATCGTCTGCTTTTACTATCTATTTGAAAAACAGAAGGTTTATGCCGGATTGCTGCTCTTCACGGTAAAGCCTCCGGTATCCTATAGAGAACCGTTTTGTTGGGAAAGGTTAGCTGACGCGTTGGCTAACCTTTGCTGACATGTCAGCTAACCTTTCCCAATCTGATAGCTAACCTTTCCCAACAAATCGCTTTTTTCGAGTATAAAAATGAAAAAATAAGTGCATTCTTGTTGGTAATTACAGAAATCCTTCTTACCTTTGCACCGCATTTGAGAAATACGATATTCTTATTAATGCGAACGGGGTGTAGCGCAGTCCGGTTAGCGCACCTGCTTTGGGAGCAGGGGGTCGTGGGTTCGAATCCCGCTACCCCGACAAATGAGAATCAAGGAGTTACAAGAAATTGTAACTCCTTTTTTTGTGTTCGGAAATAGGGCGTTTTATCCCTATCTGAGACAGGTGGAGTCAACCGGAAAGTCAACCGGATATTGTCCTAAAGCAATTTGCCTCCTGATTTCATACCATTTGCGAAATCAGAAGGCAAATTAGAACCGGAAAGAAACACTGTTGTTTCTTTGCCTGTTAGAACATGAATATTGCGGTTGCCACTATGCGGTTGTTGCTTACACTGTGTGTGTCTGTCACCTTTCCGTTTTTGGCTTGTATTGTGCCATACCATGCCTTGCTGTAGTTATATTCCAGTCCAAATTTCCAGTGAGGCTGGTTGTAAGTCAGTTCGGCACCGGCGGTGGCCAGCTGGTCTAGATTGGTGCCTGTTCCATAAGTTTGAGTGCCTTCAATCAACGCATCGCTTGTGCCCAGATTCTTGGCATATCCGACAAAGATGCCCGGTTTCCATTTTCTCCCGTAGACAACGTTCATCCATGTACTTGACATGCGGATGGGTGTATATTCCTGTTTACCTGTATGGGTGTCGATGGAGCTGATGCCAAATCCTCCCAGACCGGATGCTTGTGTGAGGTTGGAACTTAACACTGATTTTGCACCTACAAACCAGTCTTTACTGATATATTTCAGATGTGCTTCGTACGAAAGCGTGGTAATCCGTTCGTCTACTTTATAGATGTCGCCGTTTTCTCCTGCTGCCTGTGTGCGGGGAGCCAGCGATAGTAATTCAATTCCTACACCTGCCAGAAATCCTTCGTGCTTGTAGTCGATGCCGGCATATACTTCCGGTATACAGCTTTTCTTGATGTATTCCTGACTCTTTCCGGAGGGACCTTGAGACAGATATTGCAGTTGCCATACCAATGCTCCTGTAAACTGGATGGCTTTATTGCTGTATCTGTATCTGATCTGTGGAGCACGGCTGAAAGGCTGGAACGGAGCTCCTGTATTGAGGTTCAGAATCTGTGGAGCCACATCGCCGTATAGCGGATGCCATGTTTGTCCGATGAGCAGGGCAGACGTTCCCCAGTCGAGGTTCATGTAGGCATGACGGAGGCGTATGGTAGAATAGGAGGTACCGGACCCCCGGAAGTCGCCTTCTATCTTGGCAGATGTTTTAGCACCTCCCAGCATGGGGCCTGTAACGTCTACTCCCAACCGTGAGTAGAGTGTGTAGAAATTGCTGTTGGGCGTGGCATTGATGTCGTTGCCGTCATTGTCGTATACCTTGTCTTTGGGATACATGAGGAACAGTCCGTCCACAGTCTCTTCGTTGGCGCGGCTGTTGTAATAAAGATCCGTACGGACCTGTCCGTAGAACTTGTAACTGAATTCTTTTTTCTTGGGTTGTGCTAATCCGCAGGTTGAGGCTGTAAGCAGAATGCTTAAAGCTGCAATGAAATATTTTCTCATGATGATGTCTATTAATAAACGGGCGCAAAAGTACGAAAAACTTTACGTATTTGGCTCTGATTTAACCAAATAGTGCCTTCCTTTATATTGCCGTTCCTTTTTCTGCTTTCATCATGTTGCCGAAGGACACAGAAAAACCGTTAGAAGAAACGATGCATCAGGACTGGCTGTTTTCCCTATCTGGAAACTGTACCATAATATTTTTCTCTCTCTTATTGCTACAGCCAGACACTTTTTTGCATGATTCTCTAACGGTTGTCTGTTCTTTTTAGAAGCTTCTTTTACTCAGCTTTAAATGTTTTTGTCTGCACATCTCTGCTGTTAGGTCCTATCATTACTTGGAAATCTCCCGGATCATATCCGTATTTGAGCTCCGAGTTGTAGTATTTCAGGTGTTCATCGGTTAGTGTGAAGGTGATTTCACGACTTTCTCCCTTTTTCAGGGAGATGCGCTGGAATCCCTTTAACTCTTTTACCGGACGTGCGATGTCTGCATAACAATCGCGTAAGTAGAGCTGAACGATTTCGTCTGCATCATAATTGCCGGCATTCTTTACAGTAACAGTAACCTTGATATTTCCGCCTTTTGGCATTACCTCTTGGCTGAGTCTCATTTCACCGTATTCAAATGTTGTATAACTCATACCATATCCGAATGGATAAAGTCCGTCGTTACGACAGTCTATGTAGTTGCTCTGGAAGCGGTTGAATTCATTGGGGTTCGGATCGGGACGACCGGTATTCACTTGGCTGTAGTAGATAGGAACCTGTCCAACCGAACGTGGGAATGTCGTGGTCAGTTTGCCGGAAGGAGATACTTTTCCGAAAAGTACATCTGCCACTGCATCACCGGTCTCACTGCCTCCAAACCATACATTCAGAATAGCGGGAATATTGTTGGCTTCCCATGTCAGATCCAGAGGACGGCCTGCAAATAATAATAATATGACTGGTTTGCCTGTAGCTTTCAGTGCTTTTAACAGGTCTTGCTGTGCATCCGGTATGCGGATATCGGTGCGTGAAGCCGATTCTCCACTCATTTCCGAACATTCACCCAAAGCAGCGACAATGACATCTGCTTTTGCGGCGGTCTGCAATGCTTCTTCCAAGAGTTGTTTATTGTCGCCTCTTTGCAACGGACGTACGCCAGTGGCTCCTCTCTCTGTCAGTTCATCGTAATAGATGTTACTTCCCTTGGCATAAAGAATCTCTGCCTGACTACCGACTGCTGCACGCAGCCCTTCAAGCAGTGTACCATGCTGATCGGTATCACATGTACCGCTCCACATGCCACACATGTTATTGCGTGCGTCTCCCATCGGACCGATAAGTGCAATGCGTCCCTGTTTCTTTAAAGGAAGCACTCCATTGTCGTTTTTCAACAGCACAAATGTTTCTGCGGCAATCTGGCGGGCTACACTGCGGTTCTCTTTCGTAAAGAGATCCTTTTTGGCACGTTCGGGCTGGCAATATTTATAAGGGTCGTCAAACAGTCCCAACCGGTATTTCATCTCAAGCACCCGGCGACATGCTTCGTTGATACGTTCTTCGGTCACTGTACCCTCTTTAAGAGACTCCTCCAGTGTGTTCAGAAAACCGTATGAGACCATATCCATATCTGTCCCGGCATTCAAGGCACGTGCAGTAGCTTCTTTCAAGGGGGCTACACCGTGTGTATTCATTTCGCCGATAGAGTTGTAGTCGGTAACCAGCAATCCGTTGAATCCCCATTCGTTGCGTAACAGGTCGGTAAGCAACCATTTGTTGGCTGTGGCTGGTACGCCATCGACCGTGTTGAAAGAACTCATTACAGAACCTGCACCGGCTTCTACTGCTGCGCGGTAAGGAGCCATATATTCATTGTACATGCGGATACGGCTCATGTCGGCAAGGTTGTAGTCACGTCCTGATTCAGAAGCGCCGTAGAAAGCAAAATGCTTGACACACGACATAATGTGTTCGTCCGATTTCTTCAGGTTGTTACCCTGATAACCCTGTACGTAGGCGCGTGTCATAGCAGCTCCCAGATACGGATCTTCACCGTTCCCTTCTGCAATACGTCCCCATCGTGCATCGCGTGCAATGTCGACCATCGGACTGAATGTCCAGCTGATTCCGTCGGCACTTGCTTCTTTGGCGGCGATGCTTGCAGCACGTGATACAGCTACAGTATCCCAGCTACATGACATGGCAAGTGGTATGGGAAATACAGTCTTATATCCGTGAATCACGTCCATACCCACTACCAAAGGAATTTTGAGCCTTGTCTCTTCTACGGCAATGCGTTGTAACTCGCGTATCTTTTCAACTCCCATTACATTAAAGAAACCTCCTATCTCCTGTTTACGGATGGCATCAGCCAGTGGGCTGTTTTGTACAAGTCCGGTAGTCATGTCTCCACCTGAAGGCAGATTAAGCTGTCCGAGTTTCTCGCGTAATGTCATTTTGCCCATTAATTCAGAAATGAATTGATCCATTTTTGAATCTTCAGACTGTTGGGCTGCCTGCATATTCTCAGGGCATAAGCAACATGCAAGTCCAACTGCAGCCAACAAATGTTTGAATTGTATCATCTTTATAATTTGATTACTAAAAAATTAATCGTGCAATCCTTTCTTACGCAAATAGTCCAGTAAGTAGTCAGGGCGATCGGTCTGTATTATTCTTGCTCCCAACTCATTTATTAAATAGCCATAGTTCTCGTCTGGATTTTCCAACGCATGATCATCGTCATGTCCACCAGCCAGAGATGCCCACAGTGTGTTGTACCATATGAGTGCTTTCCCTTTAAGCGCTTTTTTCATTTTTGCCGGCAGCGGGTTATTTACATCCGCATAGCAAAGTTCGAAGGCTTTTGGCTGAAGCTCGTCTAAATAATTGGTCACCATCTGCTCTGCATGTTCGTCATCTAATCCGACTACCGGCATATATATGACCTTGTCCATGTATTTGCCAAAGTCGCGTTTTACTTTTTCTGCCGGTTGTGATCCTTTCATGATTACCATATCGGTAGTTCCTGTCTTTTCGAGCAAGGCATACACTTCATCAAAGAAACCGTATGCTTTATCCAGATTTACCATTATTTTCCCTTTGGCTAATAAAAGACCTTCTTCCAATGTGGGAACTTTATGCTCTGTTATGTTGCCGTTATGGTCTTTCAGTCGCAACTGTTTGATTTGCTCTAAAGTCAGGTCGGCGATACGTCCTTTCCCGTTAGTCGTGCGGTCTACAGTGTTGTCGTGCATCAGAACCAATTTCCCGTCTTTAGTTTTCCAGACATCCAGTTCTACGATATCTATTTTCATCTGAATGGCACTGTCTATTGCTGCTAAGGAGTTTTCCGGAGCGTTCGACCGCCAGTTGCCCCGATGGGCAACAACAAGCACTTTCTTGTACTTGGGATTCTGCAGAGCTTTGCGAACTGCTGCTGCACGTTGGGCTGCCATGTCTACAGATTGTATCAGCCCACAGACAATACAGAAGAGAATGAAATATGCTTTCTTCATGATAACCCGTTATTTTAATGGATTTGCTTTTACTCCATCATTGGTGATTACAATCGGACGGATGAAACCGTTTTCGTCGAAGTGCATTTCGTCGATGCAGACCACACGGTCGTTCCCATCAGTGCTGCCTATGGGATGACGATGGTATATACAGTAATAACGTCCTGATTTAGGTTCGAATATTACGGAGTGGTGTCCGGCTCCTGTCCCGACATTATTGTCTGATTGCAGGATTTTTCCGATACGTTTAAATGGGCCGAGAGGATTATCGGCTATGGCGTATGCCACACAGTAATCGTCGGCAGTCCAGTTCCCTTCTGACCACATGAAGTAATATTTCCCGTTGCGGACGAACATGAATGGGCCTTCTACATAGTTTTCGGGAGTGACTTCTTTAAACAAACTGCCATCTTCGAAAGGTATAAATCCAGTAAAGTCATCTTTCAGTTTTCCTACATTGCAATGACGCCAACCGCCATAGAACATATAATACGTGCCATCTTTATCCTGAAAAACAAACTGGTCAATGGGTTGTGCCTTGTTAATGATTTTGTCGATAAGCGGTTTCCCGAGTAGATCTTTATAAGGGCCTTCTGGACAATCGGAAACAGCCACTCCAATGCCTCCTTCTCCTTCATGATACATATCGTTGGCACCAAAGAAGAAATAGTATTTCTTGTCTTTTTTCAGAATGGCAGGTGCCCACATGGCTCTCCGTGCCCATTTGACTTCTGCCGTATCAATGATATTCTCATGCTTTGTCCATGTAACCAGGTCGGGAGAAGAGAATGCATCAAATGAGACTTGTTCGTCAAAAGGTAACGACGAAGTAGGGAAAATCCAATACTGGTTATCAAAGATGATACCTTCCGGATCGGCATATCGTCCCGGGAATACCGGATTCCCAGCTTTGGAGGTATTGGCCTGCTGTGCAGACACAGCAAGCCAACTTTGTAATAGACACACAACTGCTAAAGATAAAATATGTCTCATATATCTATTTCCATTAAATTATTTACTGATGTTTGATTATTTATAATCCAAGACTACTTTACTTATTTGATTACCGGAGCTAATGCCTTGGCAGAAAGTACTCCAGTCTCTTTTACCGAAGGCCATCCTTCCTCATCCCATAGCAGTTGTTCCAGCATGACATACCTTCCTCTGTCAGCTTCCGCCTTTACATATCCGTGAAGAATCATCCATGCCTGTCCTGCGTCATCATGCTGGATAATGGAATTGTGTCCTGTGCCGACAAAATTGCCATCACCCGAAATCAGAATTTCATGCTGGTTATTGAGCATCTTTCCGCCGCTTCTATTGACATAGGGTCCAAACAGGCTTTTTGACCGTCCTACTACCGTTTGGTACGTACTGTTGGCTCCTTCGCAACATGCACCGATAGATGCAAACAGGTAATACCACTCACCACGCTTGTAGATGCAGGTCCCTTCGTATGCATTGCCTGCTACTTGCTGTTTGAATACCGGTGTGCCATCGCTGTTGCATTTTACACTCAGTCCATCGTCTGTAAGTTCTACTACGTAAATACCGCGGAAGCTTCCCCAGAAGAGGTATTTTTTACCTCCATCCTCAAATTCAAACTGGTCGATAGAGTTTTCAACATTCAGTTTTTGGGCATCAATGACTTGTCCGTGATCAATGAATGGTCCAAGAGGATTGTCGGCTGTGGCCACTCCTACTTCGCTGTTCCAGTGGTCTCCCCATTTTGCCCATGAATAGTATAATACATATTTGCCATTGATATATCGTATCTCAGGAGCCCACAGGCTATGGTTACCTTTCCAAGTTGGACGAGTCTCGTTAGTAAACGCAGTATTCTTATACTCCCAGTTCACCATGTCTTTTGACTGATAGATAGGCATGTTGTATGTGTCTTCTGTCCCGTATAGATAGAAATATCCATCCTGAGCACGGATTACGCTCGGATCGGGTGCGCTATATCTGATAATTGGGTTTGAATAGAAGTGTTTTCCTGTAGTCAGATAGCTGACACTTGGATTATTTAATGCCACTTTCCCGTTTTCTCCTCCAAGGCAGAATGGCAGCAGATAACTTCCGTCTCCGGTTTTTGATTTATGAATAGTGATAGAACATTCGGATGTACGGTCTCCTGCATTATATTTTCCGTTCTCCATTGTATATGCAGTTTCGGGCAACAGTTCATATCCGGTTCCGTGTGTACGGTTATACTCATCCACCAGTTGAGCAGCATTTTCAGCCACTTTAAGTTCATAGGTAAAGGGATTGTTGCATTCAGCCGTAGAAGTTCCCATCATCAGACGTGTACCAATTGTAGTCCGTGTGTCTTCTTCTTCCAGGAAGGCGGTACCGTAATCTTTTTGCAATAACTCTACTGTGGGGATATAAAGAGATACTGTGAAAATAACTTCACTGCGAATTTCCTGTACGGTAGCATCATTGCTGGACAGGCGCAATGGCAATACGTATTGTTTTCCTGCATTTCCGTTATTGATGAGTGTCATCAGTTCGTTGGGTTTGAATGTAATCGCTATATCGGACGCAGTTTTTCCTTGTGCGATAGTTCCGGAGTGAGAGATTGAGTAAGTATTTGCCGGAAGCAGGAAGTATTCAGAACCTTTCTGGGTGTTATAGGCATCCAGTTCAGCTTCAGTCCATGCAGACAGAGTAAAAGGAACATCTTTATCCGGTGCTTGATTCTCATTGCATTTAACCTGCAACTGCTGCACAAGATCTGTTCCCATGTCTTTAATGGTTACACCTTGTATTCCGGTTGTTGATAGCGAGAGTGTTATCCCTTGTGTCTGAGAATCACCTCCTTCAGGCTTTTCGACAGGAGAATCTTCACTTTTTCCACAACTAATAGCGATGAAAAATAATGAGATGAGAAAAAATATTTTATTTATCATAAAAGTTACTTTGGGTAATTTAAAATATGAATAGTGGATATGATGGAACTTGCAGAAAGCAATTTCTTTTATCCGACTTAGAAGTTTTCTTGTTTAATTTGAATATTAGGCGGAGAAAATCTAATTCTCGGGTCCGTATGTCTTTACGAAGGCACCGGATCTCTGGTTTTAGAAGTATTGGCTTGCTGTGAAAATACAGCAAGCCAATTTGGCAATATACACATAAACGCTGCAAATAATATATATATCATAATAACCTATTGATTTTTATAATTGATAAAAGAATTCCTAACTTCATTGGTTCGTCGCAAAGATAGCTTGTTGTTTCCCTATTCTACTTTTGGATATAGAAAAATGAACCATTTGAATGCTTTAATCTATTTATTATTAGCGTTTTAAATGTTATGTATATTGCGCTTTTATGAGTTTACATTATGCAAAAAATTAGTCACATCAGGTGAATAGATGAAATGATTTTACTGATGTTTGATTATTTATAATCCAAGGCTACTTTACTTATTTGATTACCGGAGCTAATGCTTTGGCAGAAAGTACGCCAGTCTCTTTTACCGAAGGCCATCCTTCCTCATCCCATAGCAGTTGTTCCAGCATGACATACCTTCCTCTGTCAGCTTCCGCCTTTACATATCCGTGAAGAATCATCCATGCCTGTCCTGCGTCATCATGCTGGATAATGGAATTGTGTCCTGTGCCGACAAAATTGCCATCACCCGAAATCAGAATTTCATGCTGGTTATTGAGCATCTTTCCGCCGCTTCTATTGACATAGGGTCCAAACAGGCTTTTTGACCGTCCTACTACCGTTTGGTACGTACTGTTGGCTCCTTCGCAACATGCACCGATAGATGCAAACAGGTAATACCACTCACCACGCTTGTAGATGCAGGTCCCTTCGTATGCATTGCCTGCTACTTGCTGTTTGAATACCGGTGTGCCATCGCTGTTGCATTTTACACTCAGTCCATCGTCTGTAAGTTCTACTACGTAAATACCGCGGAAGCTTCCCCAGAAGAGGTATTTTTTACCTCCATCCTCAAATTCAAACTGGTCGATAGAGTTTTCAACATTCAGTTTTTGGGCATCAATGACTTGTCCGTGATCAATGAATGGTCCAAGAGGATTGTCGGCTGTGGCCACTCCTACTTCGCTGTTCCAGTGGTCTCCCCATTTTGCCCATGAATAGTATAATACATATTTGCCATTGATATATCGTATCTCAGGAGCCCACAGGCTATGGTTACCTTTCCAAGTTGGACGAGTCTCGTTAGTAAACGCAGTATTCTTATACTCCCAGTTCACCATGTCTTTTGACTGATAGATAGGCATGTTGTATGTGTCTTCTGTCCCGTATAGATAGAAATATCCATCCTGAGCACGGATTACGCTCGGATCGGGTGCGCTATATCTGATAATTGGGTTTGAATAGAAGTGTTTTCCTGTAGTCAGATAGCTGACACTTGGATTATTTAATGCCACTTTCCCGTTTTCTCCTCCAAGGCAGAATGGCAGCAGATAACTTCCGTCTCCGGTTTTTGATTTATGAATAGTGATAGAACATTCGGATGTACGGTCTCCTGCATTATATTTTCCGTTCTCCATTGTATATGCAGTTTCGGGCAACAGTTCATATCCGGTTCCGTGTGTACGGTTATACTCATCCACCAGTTGAGCAGCATTTTCAGCCACTTTAAGTTCATAGGTAAAGGGATTGTTGCATTCAGCCGTAGAAGTTCCCATCATCAGACGTGTACCAATTGTAGTCCGTGTGTCTTCTTCTTCCAGGAAGGCGGTACCGTAATCTTTTTGCAATAACTCTACTGTGGGGATATAAAGAGATACTGTGAAAATAACTTCACTGCGAATTTCCTGTACGGTAGCATCATTGCTGGACAGGCGCAATGGCAATACGTATTGTTTTCCTGCATTTCCGTTATTGATGAGTGTCATCAGTTCGTTGGGTTTGAATGTAATCGCTATATCGGACGCAGTTTTTCCTTGTGCGATAGTTCCGGAGTGAGAGATTGAGTAAGTATTTGCCGGAAGCAGGAAGTATTCAGAACCTTTCTGGGTGTTATAGGCATCCAGTTCAGCTTCAGTCCATGCAGACAGAGTAAAAGGAACATCTTTATCCGGTGCTTGATTCTCATTGCATTTAACCTGCAACTGCTGCACAAGATCTGTTCCCATGTCTTTAATGGTTACACCTTGTATTCCGGTTGTTGATAGCGAGAGTGTTATCCCTTGTGTCTGAGAATCACCTCCTTCAGGATTTTCGGCAGGAGAATCTTCACTTTTTCCACAACTAATAGCGATGAAAAATAGCGAAATGAAAAGGAATATCTTATTTATATATTTCATAATAATCACAACCTTGGGGTATTAAAATATAAAGCGCGGATATAAGCGGAATTCGCATATGCGAATTCGTTTTATCCGCGCCAGGAAAATTGAATTATGAATAAATGCTATAGAAGCATATCTTTAGAGGAAAAATTATTCTGCTTCGTAAGGCTCACCATCTATAGCGGTAACTTCTTTCAAGTAAAGTTCACCGACACCAGCATACTGTAAGCTGTTGTCATGAGTAGCATTTCCTTCGGGTAATGGGGTACGACCGACAAATTTCAAGAACCGACCTTTAGAAGTGCCTTTGAGACGTGCATCATTCAAGTTCGCTGTAGCCCAGAATTCTGCTTCTGAACGTTCTGTATTGATAGTACAAACATGTACCCAGTTATTTTCATTTACAGTTTCATAATTCAGAACTGAGCCTCCTTCACGTACTGTAGTAAGCTTAAATTCAGGATCATTGGAGATATAAATATCACATGATTTCGTCTGAGCCCATTGTATTTGTTTACGATGCTGCATTCCAACTTCAGAGACATAATATTCACGTCCCATGTCGATGACGAAAGTAGGATAATCACGGTTACCGGCTATGAAGATATAATCATCACTCAAGAATTTTCTGGAGCCCTCGCTAAACATGTCACCTACACCGTTCTGCTCTTTATATGTCATAAATTCCAATCCGTAGTCGCACCAGTCACTGCCACGTCCGTGTTCATTCCACCAAGTATCCTGGCCATTCCACCATTGATACCATGAAGCCCAGAAAGTCTCAGTATTACCATCTAACATATTGGTAACAATTCCGTCACTGTTCCAAACTCCCATGTCGCTGTTACAGAATACAATTCTCCAATCGCTTCTATCTACTTTATCAGAAGATGTAAATACATGTTCTGGGTTGTTGATTACAAGGGCAACAGTATCATATTTTAAAACGACTGTACTTGTAGCATCTACATTTCTTGGTACTAAAGGTAATACGTAATTTCCTCCTGCCAACAGCTCTTGTCCTTCAGGACGACGATTGATAGTTACAGAACCTGTGCATTTTGTTTCATCTGCAGTACCTGTAAAAGGAGTCACACTGTAATATGATTCCGGCAATAAAGTATAATTACCTCCTTTTGTCGCATTGAATTTGGCTAGCCATTCTGCTTTGTCTGCAGGCATTGCTAATGTAAATGTTCTTTCTTCTCCATTAGAAATCTCTACTCCATTTTCAAAAATACTTGCCTGTAGCTGGACATTTTCTGTCATTGCATCTACGTCTAGATTTATTTCTGAATCATTCGTGATGCGCATTTCCGGATATGAAAGTTCTGCAACGTATACTACATTATCACTGTTTCCAGTATTATCTTCCATCTTTAATGGTAAACAGTAACTTTTTGCACTCTCTGTCTGTTGTAATAAGTTTGTATAAAGTGTAGTAGGATAAATCGTCAGATTTACACTCTTTTCACGTTCTCCACTAGAGAATGAAATAGAATTTTGTTCTAACAGATAAGCAGCTTCTGGAATCATCAGATAGTCTGTTTTCCATTGGCGGTTGTAAGCATCTAGTTCTTCCTGAGTCAGTAAGCTTAATTTTACTGTATTTGCTTGCATGCTGCGGTTTACAACACTTACCTGCAATAATGTATCTGCCTTCTGATATGGTAATTGCAGTGTAACACAGCCACTCATCCCTAGTTGAAACTGGCTGCCTCCATCTTCATCGTCATTACACGCAGCAGTGAAAAAGGCAAGGCTACTAACCAAACATGCTGCTAAAAATTTATAGTGTTTCATTTTTATCAAGAAATTAAATTTGGAAATAAAATGATGATAGATAGAGAATGGAAGTTTAATTATATTGTTAGTCCTCCATTCTCTATGTTTTCATGTGTTACCACTGAATAGCTTGGTCTCTATCCGGAATCAATGTATTGATTCTGCGTTCCATAGTGTAATAACCTTTTGCACTATAGTTAATCAGTATAGGATCACCGTTTTGATCGTGATGATCTGTAAAATTATTGTACGAATAGGTCATATTCAGTGTAGTATATTCGTGTACAATGTTGGGGTCAGCTTCGTCTTCCTTAGAGCTTGTTGTATAAGTACAGTCACCTACGCTCAATCCCATTTCATTTGCTGGGTCAGCAGGAGTTACAGTCAATGTTCCATCCTCATTGAATCTTACATTAACTTTATATTTTTCACGATTAATGTAATCTTCGCTAACAGCACCAGCGTAGAAGAAGCATGTATTTTCATCTACTACATAGAATGTACGTGTACTAACAGTTGTCGGGTCAGTTCCTTCAATAGTCAAGTTCATTGTGCTGGCTCCGTATGACCCTGAATAATCGTTGAATGGCATTACACGTAAGAATGCTTTACGATAGTTTTTACGAGGGTTTGGAGTGTATGACGGGTCATCGACAATGGTCAATGGAAGCACCCACTTTTCACGTAAATCAAGATCTGTGAAGTTGAACTCTATGTCAAATAAACCTACACTTTCTCCTGCCGGGATATGGCAAGTAGGAGAAACAAATGTATAGTGTTCTTCTCCCAGCAACTTATAGTAAAGGTCTTCACGTAATTTATAACGCTCTTCGTTCATCACAGCCAATGTATCTGGATCTACAGCTAAACGTACATCAAGATCTTGCCCGTTGACAGTAGACCCCCCGACAATAACAGGCAAATTGTAAATAGTCTTACCATTAGGCTCATATCGTAAATAGATATTGGTTGTTCCCTCACTATTGAGAACAGACTTTAAACCTATTACATGCTGATAGACTTCTTCATTGAACTCATTGTTACATGCACCTAAAGCTAATGTCAAAGCCAAAGTGAAATATGTAATATATTTTTTCATTTCTATCTTTTTTATGGGTTATTCAAATGTTGTCCATCCTGGATTCTGAGTCATACGAATGTTTCTTTGAAGCTCAATGTGCTGGATAGGCCAGAAATACATTTTTCGGTTAAATGTGGTTGGCAGATCATAAAGAATAGTCTTTTGATGGAATATATCGCGTTGCTCAACGCTCATCATCGGATCGCAACCGTAAATAGGTTCTGATTCCTCCTCTTGTGCAATCTTCCAACGACGAACATCAAAATAACGGCTATTTTCTGCAAAGAATTCTACCATACGTTCGTGTCTCAGATGCTCACGGAAAGTTTCAACATCATTGTAAACAGAACTGTCATAATCAGGCAGACCTGCACGTACACGTACCGGACGGATTCCACGGCTCATCTCTTGTGGATCTCTAGAAATAGTATATACTTTTGAACCATCCCAAGATGGAATTTCATAAGTTGTAGTCAATTCATTCAATGCTTCTGCATACCACAACAAAACGTCTGCATAACGAATACCTACTACCCATTTCCACTTGTTGCTTCCTTTTGCTGCATCATCAAATGTGTCGTCCTGGCTGATGTATTTCATTACACCGATACCTGTGCGTAACCAACGATCGTTAGCACCATTATATCCGTTTCTTTCACCACGATAGTTGAATACTTGTTGTTTACCATATCCGGATACAGTTGCACTTGTTACATCGTAATATACTCCGTTGTAAGCGCAGGATGCATAGAAACGAGGTTCACGTTTTGTGTAACGTTTGTGTACGCCGATTCCTTTTTTGGTATATCCTGTACCATATCCTCCCAATTCAGGATATTCTCCGGCTGCCATCTCTGCTTCAGTTACATATCCTTGATGTTTAGGATCGTTTTCGTCAAAAGGTGTTCCGTCATTATTTTCATAAGCGTCACACATTTTTCCTGTCATAAAGTGGCAGTTATACCCACCAGAGAGTAACGGCATATTGTGACGTGCAAGATCGGTACGTACATCGCTATTCTGTCCTGTTGTCCAAATCAGTTCTTCGTTGTTAATCAGGATAATGTCACCGTTGAACAACACCTGATAAGAACGCATCGGATCAATTCCCTGCCATCCTTCTGGGAATGGTTTGTCGGAATAACCTGCAAGATAGGGTGGTTGAACTGTTGGAGGTATTCCATCTGTACCGGTTTCACGGCTCTTTTCTACATGCAGCTGGTATTTACCTAATTCAATCACGTCTCTGGCAGCAGCAGCGGCTCTTGCCCATTTCTTTTCGTCATATGTTTGTGACATTAGCATACGACCTTTGTCGTCTACCAAATCTGTAAATGTTTCTTCTGGATGAGGATCGTTTGGACCACCAGGGTTGTTGATTGGGCTAGCACTATAGAGCAATACTTTAGCACGTGCTGCTAGTGCTGTCCCGACAGTAGGACGTACGATATTACGTCCGTCACGGTCGCGCTCTAACTCTGTTGCTGCAATTTCCAGCTCTTTAACAATATATTCTACGCATTCGTCGTATGAATTACGTGGAAGTGATAATTCTTCATAACTCAAGTTGAAATCCATACCTGCATCGTCTGGAATAATTGTTATAGGACCATATTTCTGTAATAGTTTCCAATACAGGTAAGCTCTGATGAAACGTGCTTGTCCGCGGTAATCAATGATTTCACGTTCTGTCAATTCTTGGTTGAGGTGAACGTACTGAATCATAATACTTGCTTGGCGGATACCAAAGTAGGCTTCAGCCCATTGTGATTGACGATAATTCTCATCGTATTCGGCATAGCGGAAACGTTTGTATTCCAAGTCACGGTCACCAAAACCGAAGCAGTCATCGAATACGGTAATACACCAGTCTTTTCCATGATAGTCTGAACTGTATCCGTTTACCATTACAAATGCCTGGGCAAGCCAGCTGTCTGTATGGTCTTTGCTTTGAAAAACCTTTTCAATGGTAAGGTTGTTACCTCCTACCTTCCCTTCCACATCCAAATAGTCAGAACAGGAGCTGAGAGATACTCCGGTAGCGATGGTGAAAGCTGATAATATATATTTGATATTTTTCATTTGTAACAAATTTGATGTTTTACAACTTGATAGTTAATCCAACGGTTACTGATTTGCTCAATGGATATTGTTGACCGTTTGAACTTCCCATTTCAGGATCCCAAAGGTCGAAATCGGAGAATGTTAACAGATTCTGTCCGATGAGGTATAAACGCATGTTCTCAATGTGGAGTACACGTGTTACATTCTTAGGCAATGTATAACCTATTTCAAGGGTTTTCAAGCGTAGGTACGACATGTCACGTAGCCAGAATGAAGAGGCTCTGTAGTTGTTGCTATTACCTCCATAACTTAGACGAGGATATTTAGCGTTTACATCAGGATTATCCAATGTCCAATAGTTACCTACGATGTCTGTTAAGATGTTACCCCAGTCGCCATCGATAAATGGATAGATGCTACTACCATCGATGAACAGTGAACTCTTACCTGCTCCTTGGAAGTGTACGTTGAAATCGAATCCGTTCCAAACAGCTGATGCACCAAAACCGTAAATCAATCCCGGTACTGAGGTTGTACCCACTGGAACAATATCACTGTCGTTGATTACGCCATCTGCGTTAACATCTTTATATTTAATATCACCAGGCATCACTGTACCCCATGTTGTTTGCTGAGGACTGTTGCGGATATCATCATAGTCTTTAAATAGACCTACTGCAATTAAACCACGATTCTGATTTACACGATAACCTTCCCAATAAGTGTATGGATAGTTACTGCGTAATGGGTCTCCTTTCAGATGTTTGTTACGGCTGTAAGTAAAGTTTCCACGTACAGTTAAATTAACTTTGCCTATTTGCTGGCTATAAGCGGCATTTCCATCGAAACCTTTAGACAGTACAGCGCCTACATTTGCATATGGCACTTTATCCCACAAACCGATGATAGCTGGTATGTTCTTACGGTCCATGTAGATGCCATCGCGCTCTTCGTGGAAATAGTCGATTGTACCGGTAATGCGATTGTTCCAGAATGCAAAATCGATACCGACATCATGTTTGGTTGCAATTTCCCATGTTACTTCATCACTTGACAGCACGCTGTATCTTAATCCGTCTACTCTATAGTCATTGTAATAGTCACCAAAGTTGAATCCTGTGTTTCCTGTCTGGAACTGTTCCAGATAAGGGAAGCGGTGATCCCCTAAATCGTCATTACCAACTTTTCCGTATGAATAACGGATCTTAAACATATTTACCCATGGTAAGTGTTCTTTTATGAACGGTTCTTCTGCAACATTCCACGCTCCTGAATAAGCTGGGAAGAAACCGAACTGGTGCCCTGGAGCAAAGTTCTCAGAACCATTGTAACCAAAGTTGAAATCAACAAAATAGCGATATTTCCATCCATAAGTGACACGACCTGCAAGTCCTTGATGCTTACGAGGCAACCAGTTGTAACCACTCCAATCTGTTGTATTAGTATTTTGGTCTTGTGTATAACGTAATGTACCTCCTACGTGGTGATCTTTGAAGGTGCGGTCATATTGAAGTGTTGCTTCGAAAAATTCTTTACGGCTACCAGAACCGCTTCCTTCGTGGAACATCAAGCTTTCATCCGAGATTTTATTGTAAACAACTTCACCATTGGTATCACGCATACGTTCTGCTCTCCACTGTTCCGGCCATTGTCTGTGACCACGGTAGTTGTAGTTGTAAGTATCATATCCGAAACGTCCGTTGAAACTTAATCCTTTGGTAATAAAGTCGAGTTTCTGATTTAATGTAACATTAGTCTGTACAACATTCTCCCAGTTTTCCATATATCCGGTTTGTGTAATCAATACATATGGATTTGTACGGTTTCCTGTTCCGAATGCCGGCATCTTTCCATCTTCATATACCATAGGAATACTGACAGGATTACTTCCAACTAAAGAGTTCCAAATATCATTACCTCCAAATCCCGGTTGGTTCTGTTTTGATAACCAACCTGATACGCCTACAGTTACTAATGTTGTTTTTGTAATATCCAAATCGACATTCATACGATAGTTCCATCGTTGGTAGTTTGCATTGGTGTCGTAATCTTTCAGAGTCTTATCTGTACGGTACATACCATCATCGTTGACATAGCTGGCTGATACGAAGTAGCGTGCTGTAGTACCACCACCACTTAAGTCAAGATTGGCACGATAACTCATAGCTCCATCTTTCAGCAGTTTTCCCATCCAGTCTACGTTAGGATAAAGATATGGATCTAGTCCAGATTTGAAAAGGAATAATTCATTATCCGAGAACATTGGTTGTAAAGAACGAGTAGTACGTGCTTCGTTCATCATGGTTGCATAAGTATATCCATCTACAAATTCAGGAGTCTTTGTACGGGTATTGTAAGAAGACTCTACTTTTGCGTTGATGTTAACCTTTCCTGCTTTACCACGTTTAGTTGTGATCAATACAACACCATTGGCACCACGGCTACCGTAAATAGCTGTAGCAGAAGCGTCTTTCAATACAGAGAATGATTCGATATCTTCTACGTTCAACGAATTTAATTCACGTTCGAAACCATCAACCAATACTAATGCGCTTGAACCTGCACCGAAGGTAGAAATACCTCGAATCCAGAATTCTGAGAAGTTGCTTCCTGGCTGTCCGCTAGTTTGGCGAGCAATGATACCCGGAACTACACCGGCAAGTGCATTGGATATACTGGATGTAGGAGTTTTCAGTTGGTCTACATCTACTGTAGAAACTGCACCGGTCATGGTCACCTTCTTTTGTGCACCTGTACCGGTTACAACTACTTCGTCCAAAACACTGTCAGATGTCTCTTTCATTTTTATGTTTACAGTAGTCATGTTCTCCTTGATAAGAACTTCCTGACTGTCAAAACCTACATAAGAGAAAACCAGTGTGCTATATGGAGCCACTTTGATTTCGTAATGTCCGTTAAGGTCTGTGATGACACCCATTCCTGCTACGTTTTTCACAAAGACATTGGCTCCAACCAAGGGCTCGTTGTTGCTGTCTGTCACCTGACCGCTTACTTTCATTGTCTGTTCCTGTGCAGAGATGCTGCTTGCAATGCCTACTAGGAACAGTATCATTGTTAATAAATATTTCTTCATAATATGATCTTCAATGTGTGTTAATCTGTTTGCTTATTGGATGGCAATCGTACGGATACGGTGGTTTCCTGCATCAGAAATATAGAATGTTTTTCTTGATTCGATGTAGGTGATTCCTTCCGGCCAGTTGAATTGAGCTTCTGTACGTAAGGCTCCATCGATATATCCGGCTACATTTCCTGTGGTAGATACGCTACCTCGACCAGCATATGTGCTTACTGCACCTGTAGGTGTTACTTTATGTATACAGTGGTTTGTAGATCCTGCTACATAATAGTCGTAACAATCCTGAGGATCTCTTCCTTCAGCTGCATACTCTTCATTATAGACAAATATACCTTGACGGGGACTGTTGAAGAAAGCTCCGGTTGTTCCTACTCCTTCTCCATAACCTGCACCATTTCCTGCAAATGCTAATGGACTGGTCGGACGTTGTTCTTCCCAACTATAAGTTGATTTGAATACATAGTGGCTATCGCGTGAAGTTCCCATTAAATAATCACCAGTTGGAACAAATTGAATACTTTGGAACCATTGTCCATTTGTGGCAACAGATGCGACCGGTTCTCCTAAATCATACATTTGAGTAGCTTCATTGAATATAGGGCGATGTATTTTGGCATTTGTTCCAATAACACAGAATAGAGTACCATCAACAGGGTTAGTGAATACACAGTTACAGTCTTTTCCTGTCATCATCAGATGAGGCTGTTTAAAGTCTTCCTCTCGCTTCAGGATAAACATGGCAGGACCATCATCATTGGTCTGGTTGTTGTTTACAAACATTGTGTCTCCTGTAATACTCCATGCGATACTGTTTACCTGATTCCATCCGGAAGCGGTAGCGATCAATGTCTCTACAGTCTCTTTTTCAATGTTAATTCTACGAAGTTGAGATGCAGACTGCTCAAATACATAAAGGATGTCATCATCTTTAGGATCGGTATAGATCAATCCCGGTTGAGTAAATCCTGCTTCTTCGAATGTACCGTCTTTGAATGCTGCATTTCCCTCATCGTCTACCACACCACAGAGTGTTCCAACGGTTGTGTTGTAAATGTAGGTAAAGCGTTCATTAAAACGGTGACTTACACTGCTTGTCTTATTGGCATCCCAAATGGTAACTTCTACGTATCCTTTGTCTGCACGAGCAGGTACGATACAATAAATTTCGGTATTGTTAGCCCGAATTACTTTAGCGGTTTGTCCGCCAATTTTTACGTCAATTAGAGAAGGGTCAGTCCCAAAGTTGTCTCCATGGATGAACATCGTGGTACGTACACTTCCTTCAGTCGGTGTAAAACCGGTGAATACAACTTTAGAATTAGGATTGGATCCATACACAGGTGGAACATCCAACTCTACGTAGGAGTCGTCGCATCCGCCCAACCCCATTAAACTCATTAAGCTGAACAAAATGAGCCCAATTTTTTCCTTAGTTTTAGGCATAGTGAATTTTTTCATTGATTTGTTTATTAGTTTATTATATATGGTATCTCCATTTTCTTATGGTAATAGATGCTCAAAGAAATCTTTGAAAAAGCTATTGGAAAGGCATGTGAAAAAGCATGTGTTTTTAACAATAGTTTTGTCCTTCATGATGTCTTTTTGCTTTTTATTGAAGTTTTTGCAAAGATATAGAAAAGTGTAGTGGGCTTTTATTTACAATTGATTTATATAAAAAGTCGTATTCTATAATATGTTGAATAATAATAAATTGCCTGTTTTTTAAGCAATGAAAATATGAGTTTTATATTAATATATAATGATCCTAGATAACTAAAATTGATATAAACTGACCAATTTATTTCATTATAAATGCGTCGAATTCTTCTTTGCTAACCTTCAAAGATGCCTTGATTTTTGTTCGGTAATTGTAAATAGTGTTAATGGAGCATCTGAGGAATTTAGCTATTTCTGCATAGTCCGTTACTCCCAATTTGATAAGAGCGAATATACGTATTTCGGTCGTTAATAACTCGTTCTTTTTGCGGACAATTTGTTTGTCTTCGTGTAGTAAGGCATTAAATGAAGTCACGAAATCGGGAAAGATTTCGAGGAATGCTTTATCAAAACTGTCGTATAAGTGTGCAAGCTCTTTTTCGAAAAGCTCAGGTGATCCAGCCTGTCTTAATGCTTCTTTGGAATCTCCTCGCAAGATTATCTTCTTTATTTTTCGTTGGTGCTCATCCATATCGCTGATGTATATGGAGCAGAGCTGTATGAAATGTGTGAGATACTTTTCTTTAATAGTATTGGCCAATAGCAACTCTTTGTTGTTTTCCTGCATTTGCTCATTGATATGCTTTATTTCTTTGTTGAGCTGTATCAGATGCTGGTTGGATTGTTTCAGCTTATCTTTTACTTTTGAGTTCTTTCTCAGCTGGATGTAAATGAATGCGGATGCTCCAAGCAGCAAGATTACCAACACTGATATACATATGGTAAATGACATGAGTGTCTTTTGACGTTTCAGGAGCATTTTCTTATATGTCGACTCTATCAGATTGACAGTTGGTGTATTGGATATGTAGCGTAATTTACTTCCAAATGAGGTCGTTTGCTGCCATGAAAAGGAGATGTATTGATAGGCCCGTTCTATGTCTCCTTGCTCCAATAGCCAGTTGCTCAGTATAGGCAGAGCGCCGTGGTCCTTAGTATTCGACTGTATGTCGGCAATAGAAGCATGTGCATAGTATGTCATAGCCTCTGTGATATATTTCCTACTTTGGTAGTTGGCTCCTATAATATAAGCTATTAGAGCATGCAAACGGGTGTTTTTAGGACAACTGTTCAATAGTTTGTCACATTCGTTCAGTTTCCCTTGTGCAAACAGTGAGTCTATTTTGTGATACCAATATCCGTCTTTTGAATGTTCTTGGTGGATATAAACAAGTGAATCTTGGTAGTTCTGGAATAAATGTCTGTATCGTTCTTGGATAACCTTGTCTTGAGTTTCGTTTCCTAACTCTTCATAAACTTTGCGATATGTCGCATAATAAGTACTGAGTTGCTGGACTGACAGTTGCGAACTGTTCATGTCTTTTAATAGGAAAATGGCTTCCAGATACATTCCCGTGCAGGCATGATAGAATGCCAATTCTAGCTTATCGTCAGTAGCTTGTATTGAATCGTTGTGCTCTATACTCCACGAAAGACAGTCACGCAGATAGTTGCGTGCCGAGTCTGCATTAAAGAAACGATATTTTTCAAAGAGCAGTCTCCCTAGTTTATATTTCTCTGTTGTTGATGGATCTGTCCGCATATATTCCTTCCTAATAGATTCAATGACCGTATTGTTGGCTTGTTCATATTGCGGATATTTCTGAATCTCAGTATCCAAAACAGACAGAATTGAATCTAACTTGTTTTTACCATAGAGTGAAGTAGACAAATGTAACAGTATAAGGCATAGGATTTTTTTCATAAAAATTTCTCTCTTTCTCTGATTTTGTCGGTAAAAATAGCAATTTTTATGGAAAAAACAGTGTGGAATATCCTTTTAATAGAAGTGATATAGGTTTGCTTTTCTTACAAAGGCTGTTTAGGCGGTAGAGCGATAAAAAAAGAAGAGGGTATAGCTGTATAGCAATACCCCCTCTTCTTGATTGAATTTATATAGGTTAATTACATTTTCTTGTAAGTCCGTTTCTCATATTCTTCTCCTTCTTCATCTTTATATTTGGTTTCAACAACCAATTGCTTGGATGATACTGAAACAATTTGGGCACTTACATCTGCATCATCACTAAGCGGAATCATTTTTTTACCTTCCAGCTTGAAACTCTCTCTGTCAAGCATATTCCATCTTCCACTATAGTATTCATAATGCAGCATGGTGTAACTTCCGTCGTCATTCTTATTGATGTCTACCTTTTCGCAATCATCGTCATCAGTCGGATTGTAAGGATCGAAACCTTCATTCCAAGATTCTTTTTCCCCATCTTCAATGTAATAACCTTGTAAGCGAACCAGTCCCCATGTACCTTCCAGTTGGTCTATATCGAATGGTTCGTCGTCATCAGAACAAGCTGAGAAGCTGAATACAGTTGCCAATAAGGCAAACATAAATAAATACTTTTTCATACACATCTCTTTTTTAATATTGATGTGCAAAGGTAACTCCTTATTTTACGTAAAAGCTATTATTAACGGTTAAAAAGTGTTATTTCTGTTCGTTTCCATAAAACAGTGCGTCGACAGCCTGTTGATATCGGCTGATACGGTTACTCTTATGAATGGCTTTGAGGAGTTTCTTGTCTGCATCGGGCAACAGATATTCCCAAAAGGCTTTTATCTTGCTCAACAGCTGCATCTCGCCTCCTTCCAACTGCTGTTCGTAGGATTGGAAAACAAGGTCGTGTATTTGTCTGATTTTTTCCATCTTCTTGCTACATGGAAGAGCTGCTCCCTGCCGGTATTCCAATGCCAGTGCAGGATTGGCGAGAAGTCCGCGTCCGATCATGACTCCTGCGAGACCGGGAAATCGTGTTCTGATGTTTTGAATGTCCTCGAGGGTACGGAGGTCGCCGTTGTAGACTAATGGGTGGTGACACACGTGCCGGAAGGCATCGAAGGCCTCAAGGTCGGTTGTTCCTTTGTATTGTTGCTTGCCCAGACGTGGGTGCAGGGTTATTTGCCGGAGAGGTACTTCATTCAGCAGGGGAGCCAGCCGCAGACATTCTTCGGGCGAGTCCCATCCTAACCGCATTTTAACCGAAAAACTGATGTCTGTATAGCGGGAAACCAGCCGGAGCAGTGATTCAACTTCTTCCGGATAGGGAAGCAGTCCGGAGCCGTTGTGTCTTTTGGCAATCAACGGGAAAGGGCAGCCCAAGTTGATGTCTACCTCTTTGTAGCCTTTTTCGATGAAAAGCGAAAGTATGGCTTCGGCCTTTTCTGGCGTAGAGGCTATAAGTTGCGGTATCAGGCGGGGTGCCCGGTTGCGTGTCGGATCGATCTCGCGAAGGTCTTTAGAGCGGAATCCTTCTTTCTCGACCCTGATGAAAGGGGTGTAGTAGGCATCTACGCCTTCAAAACAGGCAGAATGTGCATTGCGGTAGGCGGCTTCTGTATATCCTTGTAGTGGAGCGAACTGGATGGAGAAATCTCCGTGTTGATGGTTGTCGTTCATAAATCTGTACGGATTGTTTCTGGCAAAAGTATGGTTTTTCCTTTACTTCCGGCTGCTTTATAGGAAAAAAGTGATACATTTGCTGATATTCAAACCAAAGGCAATGAAAGTAAAAAAGATTAGTATTGCGAATGTCGAAGCCTCTGGGCTTCCTAAGTTGCTGGATGAGGAAAAGATAGATTTCCAGCCTATTCAACATGTCAATTGGGAGGCATATCCTTACTGCCCTGCCGCATCATTCCGGATTGCACATACGGAAAACGAAGTGTTGCTGCATTTCAAGGTGAAGGAGGCAAGCGTCTGTGCGAAGTATGGTGTGGATAATGGGTCTGTATGGACAGACTCATGCGTGGAGTTCTTCTCTGTCCCGGCTGGAGACGGCATTTATTATAACATAGAGTGTAACTGCATAGGAACCATCCTGATTGGTGCTGGTGCTGTCCGTACAGGGCGTGAACGTGCTCCGGAAGCTGTGACTTCGCAGGTGCGCCGATGGGCAAGTCTGGGGCGTGAGCCTTTTGACGAACGTGTAGAGACGACTTCTTGGGAGGTGGCTCTCATTATTCCCTATACAGTGTTCTTCAAACACCATATCCAATCGCTCGATGGCAAACTGGTGAAGGCTAATTTCTATAAGTGTGGCGACGAGTTGCAGACTCCGCATTTCCTTTCATGGCAACCTATCAGAGTGGAGAAACCCGATTTTCACCGTCCCGACTTCTTCGGTGAACTGGAGTTTGAATGATCCTTAGTCTATACCCCTCTCAGAAGCTATTCTGAGGCGGTTTGTCAGCAAAGGTTAGCTGACGTGTTGGGAAAGGTTAGCTGACATGTCAGCAAAGGTTAGCCAACACGTTGGGAAAGGTTAGCTGACACGAGCCGAAAGGTTGCCCGACAAATGGGCGGATTTCATTAAACTGTGCACATAAAGTAAGAGGGTTTATTAGTCTGTAGCTCCTGATTTTTTTAAGTTGGAGCAAGACTATGGTTGATAAACTCTTGACCCAAAAAGTTGAACACGTATGGACCATAATCCGGAATTGGCTTTGGCCAAAGAAATTATAGGAGAAACGGGGCAGAATGTCTTTCTGACAGGAAAAGCCGGTACGGGAAAAACCACATTCCTGCGAAACCTTTCCGGTGAATCTCCCAAACGCATGGTAGTACTCGCTCCTACGGGTATTGCGGCCATCAATGCTGGGGGAATGACCATCCATTCCTTTTTTCAGTTGCCGTTTGCACCCTATATACCCGGCACTGCCTTCGGCAGCGATGAAGCGCGCTATAAATATCAGTTCAGCCGTGAGAAGAAGAACATCATACGGAGCATCGACCTGCTGGTGATAGACGAGATAAGTATGGTGCGTGCCGACCTGCTTGATGCTGTCGATGACATATTGCGCCGTTTCAGACGTTGTGGCGAACCGTTTGGTGGTGTACAGCTTTTGCTGATAGGGGATATTCAACAGTTGCCTCCCGTGGCAAAGGACGCGGAGTGGGAGATGCTGTCGCAACATTACAGCTCACCCTATTTCTTTTCGAGCCATGCTTTGCAGAAGGCAGGATATATCACCATTGAACTGCAGCGGGTATATCGGCAAAGCGACCGACAGTTTCTGGAGCTGCTCAACAATATCCGCGAGAACAGGGACCTGCAGGAGACATTGCAACTGCTCAACCGCAGATACATTGCCGGTTTTCACCCTCAGGACGAAGAAGGATACATCCAGCTGACTACGCATAATCACAAAGCCAGATATATCAATGAAAACAAATTGGCTCAGCTCCCAGCCGGTCAATATTCGTTTAAAGCGAAAATAGACGGGGAGTTCCCGGAGTATTCGTATCCGACAGACACTGTGCTTACCCTTAAAGAAGGGGCACAGGTGATGTTTGTCAAGAATGACATATCGGGCAGGCAGCGGTATGTAAACGGAAGTATCGGTCATGTCGTTCGCCTTACGGAAAAAGCAATCGGGGTCCGCCTGAAAGAGGGTAATGAAATCATCGATGTGGAGCCTGCCGAGTGGAGCAATGCCAGATATAAACTCGATCCGGAGTCGAACGAAATCGTAGAAGAAATAGACGGAACGTTCGAACAGTATCCGTTGAAGCTGGCATGGGCAATTACCATACACAAAAGTCAAGGACTGACATTTGACAAGGCTGTCATCGATACTTCGGCTGCATTTGCACACGGGCAGACTTATGTGGCATTAAGCCGTTGCAAGACACTCGAAGGGATAGTGCTGAGCGAACCGATACCACCCGGCGCGCTGATTACTGACGGTACCGTGAGCTCATTTGAAGAGGAATCGCGAAGAAACAGTCCGGACAATACAGCATGTGAGAACATGAAGCGGGAGTACTTTATTCACCTGCTTACCGACCTGTTCTCTTTCGACAGTCTAAATCGGTTGTTGAATGCACACACGCGATTGCTCGACGAACATATGTACAAACTATATCCGGCACTGCTGAAATCGATGAAGGATGAGTGCGAACGATTTACCACTGCCATACTGGAGGTAAGCCGTAGGTTTGCTCAGCAGTATATGCGTATCATTGGCACGGGTAGTGGCTATAGCGACAACCCTCTGTTGCAGGAGAGGGTGAAGAAGGCTGCCGAGTATTTTGGTGGGCAGTTGGATGAAACGATGCAGGTGATAGCAGGGGCTGATGTGGAATCGGACAATAAGGTGATTCAGAAAAGACTGTCGCTTTCGCAGGATGAATTGGCTAGAGAGCTTGAGATGAAACACGGACTGATGCAATATGCATGCACCTATGGGTTTAGCGTATGCGGGTATTTGAGAAGAAAATCGGTATTGAGCATCGAACAGATAAAAGACAAAAAGAGAGAGAGGAGGAGAGAGAAGGAAAAGAAACTGGAGATTTCGTCGGACATTCAGAATCAGGAACTGTTTGATGCATTGATAAAATGGAGACGTGAAGAGGCTGCCCGACAGAACCTGTCTCCCTATAACATTCTTCAACGGAAGGGCATTATTGGAATCAGCAATGTGGAACCGAGAAGCAAGAAAGAGCTCACAAGAATACCGTATATCGGTAAGATTACTGCCGAGAAATATGGTGATGCCATTCTGGAGTTGATAGGCAGACATGCCAGAACCCTGTTTGATGGCAACTGATTCATACGAAAAAAGCAGGACTTCCCACATAAGGAATGTCCTGCTTTTCATGAACTTTATAGTTATTAACTTATTTATTTCACTATTCCTCGTTCTGAGTTTTTCACGAAGCTGACAATTGCTTCGATTTCTTCGCTCATTGGCACCTGTTCAATGATTTTCTGTACAGCATCTTGTATGCTGAAGTTACCTTGATAAATCAGACGATAGGCGTTTGCAATGTGGCGAAGAACTCTTTCTGTCGTATTATGGTGCTGCGACAATACAACAGCATTTACTCCATGATAGGCTACGGGGTTACCAGCCATGATAATATAAGGAGGAACGTCTTTGGATACCCGGCATCCGCTTTGTATCAGCGACCACTGTCCGATGTGGCAGTATTGGTGGAGTGTTACATTTCCACTTAGGATGACACAATCGTCCAATGTACATTCACCGGCAATGGTGGTCCCGATTCCCACAACGCAATTGTTGCCTATCTGTACGTCGTGGCAAAGGTGTACCTTATCCATCAGGAAATTACCATTGCCAATTCGTGTTGCATTCCCATTGAAAGTGGCACGGCTGATAACGACATTCTCGCGGATGTCGTTATTATCTCCGATAATCAGTTCACTTTCTTCTCCCTTGTAGTGGAAATCCTGTGGATCTGCACCCAATACGGCATTTTGGTGAACTTTGTTTTTCTGTCCCATCTTTGTCCCTTTCAGGATACTGGCGTACGACATGATTATACAATCATCTCCAATCTCTACTCCTTTTTCTATATAAGCGAATGGCTGGACTGTTACATTCTTTCCCAGTTTCGCTTCAGGATCTACATAAGCTAATGGACTAATCATAATGGTATCTGTCTAAAGTTAATATATTCTATTCTTCTCTCCCTCCGCCTAATGCTTGGTAGAGGTTTATCATTGCTTGCAAGCGGTCGTAGTAGTCAGTAACTTCTGATAGCTGTGCACTCAGATATGACTGTTCTGCAGACAGCACTTCTAAATAGCTGGCAGTGTAAAGAGTGAATAAATCTCTTGTGTCTTCAGCTGCTTTTTTGGCCGATTCTACCTGCATGCGTCTTGACTCGGCTTTTTCGTCTGTCTTTTGATACAAACTCAAGGCGTTGCTCACTTCGCTTCCTGCATTCAGCAAGGCTTGCTCGAAGCTCAGACGGGCTTGCTCTTCTTGTGCACGTGCCATTTTGAGCTTAGCAATGTTTGCTCCATTTTGGAACAATGGCTGAACCAACGACCCAACAGCTGTAGCCAAGAACTTTCCGGGGTTGATAATCTGTGAACCGGCACTATTGGTCCATCCGGCAGTTCCACTCAGTGTGATCTGTGGGTAAAAATTGGAACGTGCTATGTTGGTGTTGTAGTAAGCATAAGCCAGTGACATTTCAGCGGCTTTAACATCCGGACGGTTGGACAACAACTGCAAAGGAACACCTGCCGACATCTTCTCGGGCAATTCCTGATCTTCCAATTTACCTCGTTGGATGGTCTGTGGCGCTTGTCTCAGTAAAATGGACAATGAGTTTTCTGTTTCACGGATACTTTGTTCAATATCAGGAATAGATGCCTGTACCTGTGCATAGGCAGCCTTGCTTTGTTCTACTCCTGTAGAATTGATGTTGTTGATCGCACCTTCTTTCATTGCCTCCATTGCCTCATAGTTCTTTTTCAGAATCTCGGCCGTTCCTTTTGTAATTTCCAATTGGCGGTCGAGCATGAGCAGCGTGTAGTAAAGGCTTGCAATGTTGCTGATTACTTGGGTTTGCACAGCTTGTTTGCTGGCTTTTGCCAGTTCAACATTTACTTCTGCACCCCGTTTGGCATTCAGCAATCCTCCGAAAAGGCTGATTTGCCAGCTCGCTGTTACTGGAAGTGTATAGGTCTTGCTGGCTTTGCTGTTGTCAAAGCTGCTGATAGTTCCTTGTGGAGAAAGAGTCAACGATGGTATAAATGCCAGTTTGGATGCCAATAGGGGAGCTTTAGCTGCCTCTATTTGCAGAATGGCACTCTGCAAATCGGTATTTTGCTTCAGTCCTGTTTCGATTAAGGTCTGGAGCTGCGGATCAGTAAAGACCTCTCTCCACGGCATATTTCCGAAGCTGGTCGTATCGGATACTAATGTGTCGTTGTCCGATACAGGATCACGATACAGCCCTTCGGTAGGGAGCTCTTCAGGTCTATCGTACGACTTATAGATGTGGCAGCTGCTCAGAAGAGCAGTTGCACACAACATATATATAATTTGTTTCTTCATATCGAATCTTTCATTATTTAGCATATTGTTCAATCTCAGTTTCTGCATCAGTATTGTCGATATCTTCCCATTCCATCGGCTTGAATTTCTCTTGCAGATATTGGAATGCGACGAACAGTGCTGGTACGATAAAGATCTGGAGAATCATACCCACCAACATACCACCGATGGATGCAGTTCCCAATGTACGGTTTCCATGAGCACCGGCACCGGAAGCAAACATTAACGGAAGCAAACCGACAATCATGGCAAGTGATGTCATCAAGATAGGACGTAGACGGGCCAAAGCTCCTAACACAGCTGCCCATGTGATGCTCATACCCATTCGACGGCGGTCAAGGGCAAACTCTACAATCAAGATGGCATTTTTTGCCAACAGACCCATCAACATGATAAGGGCGATTTGCATATAGATATCGTTGGACATTGTTCCTAGGATCATACTTAAAGCCGGTATTTTTCCAATTGAGCCAACGCCATTGACAAACAGGAAGCTTCCTAACAATCCGAATGGAATAGAAAGCAGTACAGAAAGCGGAAGAATATAACTTTCATACTGTGCACTCAGCAACAGATAAACGAATACGAAGCAGAGTACAAAGATAAGACCAGTTGTGCTACCGCTGGTTTCAGCTTCCTCACGTGCCATACCTCCCAGCTCGTATCCGAAACCGGCAGGAAGATTCTGTTGTGCAACCTCAGAGATGGCTTGTAGTGCCTGACCGGATGTGTATCCTGAGGCAGGAGCCACCATCACTTTCATAGAGGTGTACAAGTTGAAACGGCTGATTACGTCCGGACCATACACTTTCTTGATGGAGAGGAATTGAGTGATAGGAGCCATTTCATTACCGTTGCGTACCTTGATACTATTCAGTGATTCCAAGTTCTTCGTTGCATCTGGGGTGGCTTGAATCATAACACGATACATCTTACCGAAACTGTTAAAGTTTGATGCATACAAACCTCCATAATATCCCTGCATTGTGCTCAAAATATCACTAGGACTGACTCCTGCGCGTTTACAAGCAGCTGCATCAATATCGAGCAGATATTGTGGGAAGTTCGGGTTGAAAGAAGTTCGTGCAGAGTTGATTTCTGGACGTTTCTCCAATTCGGCAGTATAGCTGTTGACTACGTCGAAGAAATGTTCCAAACTACCACCTGTCTTATCCTGCATGTTTAGTTCGATATCGCTGGATGCTGAATATCCCGGAATCATAGGCGGAGCGAAAAACAGCACCTGTGCATCTTTAATCACTTCCTGTGCACGCATGAAAAGTGTGGCATATATAATGGTTGAATTTTGCATTGTAGAACGTTCTTCCCAGTCTTTCAACTTGATAATGATAGAACCATAACCTGGTCCCTGACCACCAATGAAACTATAACCGGAAATCACTGTTCGTGATTCTACTGCAGGCTCTGATGCTATTAGACTGTCTACACGTTCCAGTATTTCTTCAGCTCGTTCTTGTGAAGTTCCGGGCGGCAAAGTCACTGCTCCCATGATGGTTCCTGTATCTTCGTTTGGAACCATACCAGATGGTGTGGATTGCATGAGTACTACCAATAGCACTATAGATGCTACTACAATACCAGCCGATAACCATTTTCTTTGAATGAATTTTAATACCGATTTCTTATAACGTCCGAGAATGGAGTCATATGAAGCGTTAAATGAGTGCTTGAATTTATCAGTTGTCATTCCCACTAAGGCAAGCAAACTGATAACAATCATTACAGTACAGATAACCGGATGCTCACTGAAGCTGAACATTCCGAAGATCATGCCTAGAATAGCGATGGCTACGAAAATCAGTGTAATACCTGGATGTAGCAGTCGTCCGATGGCATCGGCATATCGTTTCAACATAATGCCACGTGCTTCTTTGGTGGCCGTGCCAATACGTTCCTTCAGAGACGTGTCGCTGTTGTGTGGTTTCAGGAAGATAGCACAAAGAGCAGGACTCAATGTCAATGCATTCAAAGCTGAGAAACCAATGGAAATGGCCATTGTCAAACCGAATTGGCGGTAGAACGTACCTGCTGTTCCTCCCATGAAACTTACCGGAACGAACACGGACATCATGACCAAAGTGATAGAAACAATAGCACCACCCAACTCGCGCATAGCATCGATGGATGCAAGACGCGCTGACTTATAACCTTGGTCTAGCTTTGCATGTACACCTTCTACTACCACAATGGCATCATCGACCACAATTGCAATGGCAAGTACCATCGCTGAAAGTGTCAGCAAGTTCAAACTGAAACCGATTAGCTTCAGTACAAAGAATGTTGCAATCAATGCTACCGGAATAGCGATTGCCGGAATCAATGTAGAACGCATATCTTGTAGGAAGATATATACTACAATGAACACGAGGATAAATGCTTCGATTAATGTCTTGATTACTTCGTGGATAGAAGCAAACAAAAAGTCGTTGGCACTTTGAGCAACGTTGATCTCCAAACCGGCGGGAAGTGTTTTAGCTGTTTCGGCAAGTACTTTTTCTATGTCCTGAATTGTTTGGGTAGCGTTACTTCCTGCCATTTGGAAGATGATGCATGATACAGCTTTATGACCGTTTACCTTGTTGTTGAATCCATATGACAGACGTCCTAACTGTATATCTGCAACGTCTTTTAAGCGAAGAAGTTCACCTGTATCCAGTGCCTTGATGACCATATCTCCGAATTCTTCCGGTTGTTGGAGACGACCTTTGTAACGCAGAGTGTATTGGAATGTCTGTTTCCCGCGTTCTCCCAGCTGTCCAGGAGCAGCTTCGATGTTTTGTTCGGCGAGAAGACCTACAATGTCATTGGGCACTAATTTGTACTGAGCCATTACTTCTGGCTTCAGCCAGATACGCATGGAGTAATCTTGACCCATCACCATGGCATCACCCACACCAGACACACGTTTGATCTCTGGAATAAGGTTGATGTTTGCATAGTTCTCAAGGAATTCGATGTTGTATTGGTCTTTGGCATCAAAAATAGAGAATACCATCAACATAGAAGTCTGGCGCTTGCGGACAGTTACACCGGATTTGGTTACTTCGGCAGGCAAAAGAGGTTCTGCCATAGAAACACGGTTCTGTACGTTGACCTGTGCCATGTCAGGGTCAGTCCCTTGTTTGAAATAGATAGAAATGTCGCCAGAGCCACTGTTGGTGGCAGTAGAGCTCATGTACATCATGTTTTCTACTCCGTTTATCTGGTCTTCCAAAGGTGCGATAACGGAATTAAGCACAGTCTGTGCATTTGCACCTTGATACGTGGCACTTACTGATACAGTAGGAGGTGCGATGTCCGGATATTGGGTGATAGGCAAAGTCGCCAATCCGATAAGACCCAGTATGACTATCAGGATAGAAATTACCGTTGATAGCACCGGACGGTTAATAAAATTATCTAATTTCATAGTTGATTTCCTTTATCTACTTTGATTTATTTTTTGAATGCACTTTCAATGTTCCCTTCTTTCTGATCTTTCAAAGCTTGCTGGTATTTAGCTTCTTTTTCTGCAAGAGTGATGGGAGTAATTGATTGTCCGTCGCGTAATGCCTGTACACCTTCGACTACAATTTTATCACCGGCATTTAATCCGCTTGTTACGTAGTAACTTTTACCATCATTCAGGTGATAAACTTGTACTTCTGTAGTCTTTATTGTGTTGTCTGGTTGCACTACAAAAACAAATTTCTTATCTTGTATCTCGGTAGTTGCCGATTGTGGGATAATGAAGATATCTGTAAGTACATTGGGGAATACTACATTGCCTGTATAGCCACTTCTCAGCAGATTATCTTTGTTCGGGAAAAGTGCACGCATGCTCATGGCTTTAGTTGTTGGGTCAACAACACCTGTAAGGGTCTCTACCCGTCCGCTATCAGGATACATGCTTCCGTCAATTAGCTGTAGCTGAACCTTTGCCATATCTTTCAAGATATTCTGATTCCCTTGCTGCTTGGCTAGCTTTAGAATCTCTCTTTCGTTCATAGAGAAATAAGCATAGATTTCACTTGTTTCAGCAATTGTTGTCATAGGAGTAACCATTGACGGGCTTACTAAACTTCCCAAACGATAAGGAATTTGACCAACTACTCCATCTGTCGGGCTTGTTACTTCTGTGTATGACAAGTTGTTCTTTGCATTAATCAGCTGTGCATTAGCTTGTGCCAATTGTGCCTTAGCTTGCTCCAGTTGGTTCTCTGCCATTTGCAGATCAAAGTCACTGATAATTCCTTTAGCATTAAGCTTCCGCTTGTTGGTTGTTGTAAGTTCTTGTGTACTGACTGCAGCTTTGGCGGTGGCTACTGCAGCTTTGGCTGTTTCTACAGCAGCTTTGTATTGTACTTGGTCAATGGTGAACAATACTTGCCCTTTGCGGACTTGTGCACCTTCATCCACATGCAGTTTTGTGATGAATCCGCTGACCATTGGACGTATTTCAGCGTCTTGTTTACCTTTGATTTCTGCAGGATAACTGTTTGTCAGGTTAGCAGTGGTTGCCTCTACTGCAATTACTGCAGCTTCGGGTGCTTTGGTTTCGCCTTTTTGCTCTTGTCCACAACTGGATAAGAGAGCTACACAAAATGCAAATAAAACAATTCTACTTTTCTTCATACTTCGTTATTTATCTATATTTGTTATGATATTTTCGATGTAATCTGATCCTCTGATCAACTTGTTTTCCCCTTTTTCAATAAATGAAAAATGGTCGGAAACTAAATGAGATGTTTAAGTTTCCGACCGCAAAAGTACTTTAAATAAGGTGTTTTTATTCTTTAAAGTAGAGTTTCTTATATGCTTTTTGCTTTATTTATCTTTTTTTCTCTTACTGTCTGTTTGAAATGTTGCCAACTTTTCTTGGAATGTTAAATGACCTCATTTCATAATAATGAATTTGTGCATTATTTGAATTCTTGTATGTGATATAACCCCGGGAAGTGGTCTGATGCGCCACGCGTATATTTGGTATTTAATATATCGGCAAAATCGCATAATTCTGAGAGTGCAGGGGTAGCATAAGCTTGATCGAGTCGTAAACCGGTGATATTGCTGTTTGCTAAATCTTTTCCAAACGAAAAGCTGGCTTTAAAAGCTTTTGTACTTTCAATAAATACATCTTTCAGCCCGGCATCTGTAAATTTTGGTACTACAGTGTATTCAATACTATTATCTGATCTTCCGGTTTTACTTGGCCATGTACTTGGTGTTAGTATATCTCTATCGAATGGACTGTCTGTATTCATATCTCCGGCAACGAAAGCGTATGAATGAAGTTTTGCACGATCGGCAATGTAGGCAGCTTCTTTTTCGCGCAGAGGCCCCCATTGTGAAGATAAGTGACATGCATACAACATTAGGTTATTACATTGTGCTTCGATGAATCCATGAACTCTGTAACCATCCATTCCTTCAATCTGTATTTTCTCAATGTCAGTAATTTCATACCGTGAGGAAATTCCTGTAGGATATCCCCAATCTTTTAATACTACGGCATAATTATGCCCCCATTTTTGTGAAAGAGCTAACAGATCTTCATCGTGTTTGATGCCAGCTTGATTGTTGTTCAATTCGCAGAACATGATGATGTCTGGATCAAAACGTTGTACCCATTCTGTAAACGCGTCAATATTGTCTTGGTTGTGGCCCCATCCGTCTAAGATATTGTATGACATAATTCGTGTTCCAGAGCGTGGCTCTAGTTCTATTTTGATTGTTTCTGTGGTTTGAGGAAGATTGAGCTCTATCTTTTTCGGATTATAGTTCTTTGTGACAACTGTTATTGCCAATGCGGTTTCTTGAGTTGCGGCAGGCATTGTATAAATTCCTCCGGTGAGAGTTTGCTCAGTTTTGGGTACGTAGGCGTTAAAGTCGGTACGTATTTGTGATATGATAAATTCTGTTTCATCAGTAATCAGCTCTCCTTCCGAATTTACAATGTTGAATGTGATAATTTGTTCTTCTGGCTTAAGTATATCGTCTATGTCTGAAAGTTTGATGACATAAATTACATATTGGTTTTGTACGTTGAGCTTGATAGGTAAACAGTATTGAGGATCTTTTCCCTGCTCTTTGATGTGGCTGACCAGTATATCTGTATTTAAAGTAAATCTGACCGTTTTTTTCTCTTCACCATTTGTGAACGAGACTGTTGTTTCTGGTAGACTGTATGCATCTTCGGGAAGAAGCTGGTAATTTGTTTTGTTCTGTTGGTTGTAATTGTTTAATTCTTCTTGGGTATAAACACTTAATTGAACCTTTGTCGCTTCTCGACTAGGATTTAAAACACTTACTTGGTAGATTGTGTTTTGATCAGTGGATGATTGTATAAGTGTGTTGACTCCAGTCTTTTCAAGTTGGACCTGTTTTATTACATTATCGGTATCTTCATCTCCTCCACATGCTGTTATGGTTAGTAACATAGTGCAGAAGGTTAATGCCTTTGCAAATAATGGAAAAATTGTCTTGATTTTCATTGTTTCATTGAATATATACAAACATGTCAGGACCTATATGTTTGTTAGATCCTGACATGCTAATTGTTTATGTGACTTTTATCTTATTTTATGGAATACAGGTTTCATGATGAAACTAAATTCATAATCTTGATAGGGAAGGCGATATTTATCTAATGGAATGGTACCCCAGCTGTTAACGCATCCCAGTCCCATTTGCACTTTGTCTATGCAGAAATTGGTAAAGTTTACTTTTTCAACTTCAGGCGAGTGACGTTGGTCCTTACCGCTACCGTCGTCCAACGATTCGATTGTATAGTTCAGTGCTGAGGCTGAGAATGGAGCGTCTGCTACAAATTGTAATCCGTTTCCTCCAATATTCAATAGACGCCACCAACGTATGTCGGTTTTTGTACCTGTTTCTTGTGGACGAATGTACGGATAGAATTGTTCTTCAACCGTTTGATAATATTTGCCAATCAGTGAAGCGTGATTACGGTCAGCGTAATTTTCTATTGGACCTCTACCGTAATATTCTATCTGCTTGAAGTCAAGAGGCATGCGAAGTTGCATACCAAAGCGGAACATTTCAGATACTTTTTTCTCTTTGTTTGCTGCCATCTTCTGAGTCACTTTGACTGCTCCTTCGTTATTTATGATATAAGTCAACATAAGTTTGCCTCCTACTTTGGTTATATCATATTCTGCACGTACTACAGCTTGATTGTTCTCGATGGCATGGTTTAGTTCAGTTAGTTTCAAACCAGGATCTTTCCATACTGCATATCGGTTTTGTAATCCAGCTCCAAAATCGTTGTCAGTAGGTGCACGCCAGAAGTTAGGAGCCAGTTCGCTACCGTCTTCCATTAGTTGCATTCCTGCAACATCATAGCGACATAAGTATCCATTGCTCTTGTTGAACTCAAGTGTAAATCCGTTGCCGGAAACAATCAGATAGTTTTGATCGTTTTCACGTATAGTCGGGGCTACAATTGCTATGTTTGTTTCTTGTCTGTTCTCTAACTTCAGTTCCTTGGCCTTATATTCTCGGATACTTAGTTGATCGTATGCTATAGTTTCTCCTGCAGATAATAAAGTTTCTGCTTTTTTTAGCTTGTAAGCAACATTAAGTAGTACTTCTTTGCAAGAACAGATCCCTTTGACATCAATCGGCAACTGTATTTTTACGGTTTGTTGTGGAGCAACCTCTAATTTATCTACTGTTCCCGTTTGTATTGCTTCGCCATCTGCAAGAAGTGTCCATTCCATATAATATGCAGACAGATCACGGAAGAAGTTTTCGTTATAGATATTAATTTCTCCTTTATTCAAATCTGCAGGAGTTGTCCATATGTTTTGGTAGAAATATGCAACTTCGTATGCGTGTGGATTAGGTTTGCGATCTGGGCTGATTAATCCGTTGTTGTTGAAGTTGTTGTCCGAAGCATCATATTTGTTGAAGTCTCCTCCGTATCCATAGATGTCTATGCCATCTTTGTTTTTCCAATGACAAGCCTGGTCTACAAAATCCCAGATGAATCCTCCTTGGAATTTAGGATATTTCCGTATTATGTCCCAATATTCTTTGAATCCACCTTGAGAATTACCCATAGCATGTGCATATTCACACTGAATCAGAGGCTTCTGGATGTTCCCTTCGCTGTATTCGATACATCCGTTATAGTCTCTGTACATAGGGCAATAAATATCAGTGAATTCACTGGTGCCTGCTTGCTCATACTGTACAGCACGCATCTTGTCTTCATTTTTGATCCATGTGTAGCATTGCTCAAAGTTGGGTCCCATGCCCGCTTCGTTTCCTAATGACCAGAAAATAATGGACGGATGGTTGTATCCACGCTGTACATTACGTTGATTACGTTCCATGTGTGCTTTTGCATAGATTGGATTCTTAGCAAGTGTTTGGTCTCCATATCCCATTCCATGTGATTCGATATTGGCCTCGGCCACTACATACAATCCGTATTGATCGCAAAGGTCGTACCAGCGGTTATCGTCAGGATAGTGGCATGTACGTACGGCATTGATGTTAAGCTTCTTCATCATAAGTACATCTTGCAGCATTCTTTCGTAAGAAACAACATATCCACCGTCCGGGTCTATTTCGTGGCGGTCTGCTCCTTTAAACAAAACTGCTTGTCCGTTAACTAGAATTTGACCTCCTTTTAATTCGATTTTGCGGAAACCTACCTTGATAGGAATAACTTCGGTCACTTTATCTCCATCTTTTAATGTGGCGGTAAGTGTATACAAATAAGGAGTTTCTGCACTCCATTTAGACGGATTGGAGACTGCGAGGGTAGCTGTTCCCGAACCTTTTATCTCTGTCGTCCCCACACTATTCCCTTGTGCATCTTTCAAAGCTAGAGAAACAGTGCCGTTACCTTCTGTTTCAAGTGATATATTCAGTGTTCCGTCTTTATATTGGCTGTCCAAGTCAGGCGTTACACGTATATCGCGAATGTATTTTTTATTACGTACATATAAATAACAGTCACGCCCTACTCCAGAGTAACGGAAAAAGTCTTGATCTTCCAAGTAACTGCCATCGCACCAACGAAAAACTTGGAAAGCAATTAGGTTTTTACCCGGTTTCAGGTAGTCTGTAAGATTGAATTCTGCTTCCAACTTGCTGTCTTCGCTATATCCAACGTATTTCCCGTTTACCCATAAATACATATTTGAGGTGACGGAACCAAAGTGAGCAAAGATTTCTTTCCCTTTCCAGTCGTCGGGAATGATAATCTCTTTTCTATATGAACCCACATGATTGTTCTCTGTTGGTACATAAGGTGGGTTGTTCTTAAACTGACTTCTCCACGCATATCCTACATTTACATAGATGGGGTCTCCATATCCATTTAATTCCCATACGGCTGGTACTTTTAGTTCATCCCATCCTTTGTCATTGAAATCAGTACGGAAGAAGTCTGTGGGACGGGCATCTGCATTTCTTACCCAGTTGAATTTCCAAAGTCCGTTCAAAGTCATAAAATTCTGTGACTTCTCTTTGATACCTTTTTGAGCTTCTTCAGGAGATGCATATGCAAAATAATTAGTGTGCATGTCGGCACGGTTGACAGCATTGATTGCTGGATCTTTCCATTCATTGAAAGTTTGTGCCTGAATACTGGCGGCTCCAATGGCCGCAAAACAAAAAGAAAGAATTTGTTTCTTCATGGGGCTTGTTTTTTGTTTAAAATTTGTGGTCAAAGATAGTAATTTGTAGTCGCATTTATAGGTAATAATCGCTTAAAAGTGGGAACTTTTTGAAGAAATTACAGAGAAACATGGTGTTTATTAGTTAATAACCTTTATTTTTGCAACATGTTATATAGTAAAAAAGTGAAGATAAAATATATCATCTGGTGTTTTTTGCCGCTAGTTGCATTAGTGGTTCTTCTTTATTCTTGTGCGAGCATTGGTAGTCCTACGGGTGGCCCTGAAGACTGGACGCCTCCTGTCTTTTTGAAAAGTTCTCCATCGCCTAAAGCGCTAAATAACAAGAGAAGCAAAATATCATTAACCTTTGATGAATATATCAAGCTAGAAAAGGCAGCAGAAAAGGTTGTGGTTTCTCCTCCTCAGATACAGCAGCCCGAAATTAAGGCCTCGGGTAAAAGAATACAAGTTAATTTATTGGATTCTTTGAAAGAAAATACAACCTATACAATTGATTTCTCGGATGCAATTGTAGATAATAATAATGATAATCCATTAGGCAACTTCGCCTTTACATTTTCTACAGGGGGACAGATTGATACAATGGAAGTATCGGGTACGGTGCTCGATGCCTCTAATTTGGAACCTATTAAAGGTATATTGGTTGGCTTGCATTCTAATTTGAATGACTCAGCATTTATCAAGCTTCCTTTTGATAGAGTTGCACGTACGGATAGTCGTGGACGTTTTACTATTCGTGGAATAGCTTCTGGCAGTTATCGTATTTACGCTCTAATGGATGCAGACCAAAATTTCCTGTTTAGTCAGAAGAGTGAAGTCATTGCTTTTAATGATTCTTTGGTGATTCCCCAGATGGAGAAACGTACCCGTATGGATACTATTTGGGTGGATACCCTGACCTATGATACGATTATAGAAAAGCAGTATATTCAATATTTACCAGACGATTTGATACTTCGTGCCTTTAAGGAACTTAACTATTCACAGTATCTAATAAAGTCAGAACGTCTTGTTCCCCAAAAGTTCAGTCTTTATTTTGCTAATAAGGCAGATTCTTTACCGGTTCTGAAAGGATTGAACTTCAATGAAGAAGATGCGTTTATAATAGAGAAGACTTATCGGAATGATACAATTCATTATTGGGTGAAAGATTCTTTGTTGTATGCACAAGATACATTGTCTTTCAGCCTGACTTACCTCTATACAGATACGTTAAATCAGCTTGTACCCCGTACCGATACTCTAAAACTGGTTTCTAAACAAAAGCTCCAGAAAAAAGAAGAGCCGAAGAAAAAGAAGAAAAAAAAGAAAGATGAGGAAGAAGTTGAACCGACTGTCTTTTTGCCAGTAAATGTTGGGGTTGCTTCGTCAATGGATGTATATGGATATGTGTCACTGAAATTTGAAGAACCTATTGCTTTTTATGATAGTGCAGCCATCCATTTGCGTCATAAGGTCGATTCGCTTTGGGAGGACGTTCCGTTTGAATTTGAGCGGGATACGTTGAATCTGAAACAGTACAATTTATATTACGATTGGGAACCGACAGGAGAATATGAATTTTCTGTAGACTCGACAGCATTTCATGGAATCTACGGATTGTTTACAGATAAAATAAGGCAAGAATTTAAGGTGCGGAGTGAAGATGAGTATTTTACGCTTCATTTTATTGTTACCGGAGCGGATAAACAGGCATTTATTGAATTGCTGGATGCACAGGATAAGGTTGTGAGGCGTCGGAGAGTAGAGAATGGAATTGCCGATTTTTATTTCCTGAATCCGGGAAAATATGGTGCACGTCTGATTAACGACCGGAATGGAAATGGTGTTTGGGACACAGGAGATTTTGAGAAAAAAATACAACCGGAAGAGGTCTTCTATCTTCCGAAGTTGGTAGAATATAAAGCACTATGGGATGTAAATGAGAACTGGGATATTCATGAAACAACCTTAGACAAACAAAAAGTAGATGACCTTAAAAAACAAAAACCAGATGACGAAAAAAGAAAAAAAGAAAGAGAACAAAGAATGGCTGAAGAGCGTGCGCGCCGTCGTTAATCGGCCACGAAATCTTATAGCTGGCTTGATTATATTTCTTGGTGCTGTAGCTACTGTGCCGGCTCACGCGCAGTGTGAAGCTAAAAACGATGCGTTCCAGTCGGGTGAGCATGTAATGTATGATCTTTATTTCAATTGGAAGTTTATATGGGTAAAGGCAGGTATTGCCAGTCTGACCACCAATGCTACCATGTATGACCAGAAACCGGCTTGGCGAATGAATCTGTTGGCGTTAGGCAGTAAGCGTGCCGATTTCTTTTTTAAGATGCGTGATACGTTGACCTGTGTCATGGGTGAAAAACTGGAGCCCCGTTATTTCCGGAAAGCTGCAGAAGAAGGAAAACGTTATACTGTAGACGAAGCTTGGTTCTCTTACAAGGACGGTGTGTGCTACTGTGATCAGAAGCGCTCTTTCCCGTGGGAAGGAGAGGTACAGACTGATAGTGCGAGCGATAGCCGTTGCATTTATGATATGTTGTCTATTTTGGCTCAGGCACGTTCGTACGATCCCTCGGACTATAAAAAAGGAGACAAAATCCTTTTCCCGATGGCTACCGGACGTAAGGTAGAGGAACAGACGCTGATCTATCGTGGTATGGAGAATGTAAAGGCTGAGAATGGAATAACTTATCGCTGTTTGGTGTTTTCTTTTGTAGAATATGATAAGAAAGGCAAGGAGAAAGAGGTGATCACTTTCTATATTTCCGATGATAAGAATCATCTTCCTGTCCGTTTGGATATGTATCTGAATTTTGGATCAGCCAAGGCTTTCTTGAATGATGTAAAAGGAAACCGTCACCCGATGACATCTATTGTAGAAAAAGACTGATCTGAAGTTCCCGATGATATTCTTTTTCCCCCTCATTTGACTGAGGGGGAATTTTTTTTGTCTATGAGTTAGCCTGTTTGTCCCCTTTTCGGAGAACTGTGTGAACCGGAAAGTTCTACAGGCAACACTACTTTTCATTTTTATATGAAGGTAACGGAACCTGTACGAGATGTACATTTCATACTGTATGACATACCCATCTCGTACAGTATGAGATGGGCATGTCGTATACATTCGGAAACCTTTTGTGGAAAGTTGGCAAACTGATGCTGGATACATTCCGATGGGCTGTCTGCCTATCGGCTGATGTCAGCCTGAAAATGAATGGCTCTGTTTAAGCAGGCGACTGCCATAGGAAGTGTATATAGCACAAAGTTAAAATAGTGTGTTCCAATATCTTTTTAGGCAAATGAGGAATTATCCTATCTTCTTTGAAAAGATAATCCCTCTTGCCCTTTGATAGTGTGGACAAGAGGGATGCTGGAGACTCTGATTAAAATGCTTTGTTTTTTAATCTTCTATTTCTAGTCGTAGCTCTTCTTTTATTTCATGAGTTTTCCCATCAAGTGTATATCGGTAAGCCAGCAGGAAGACATTGTAGGTATGTCCGTATGACTCTTCCAGTTTGAATGTATTGGAATAAACCGGGTCACCGTCTATAGGTTCTACTTCGATGTCTTTATATGGCTTGATAGTCACGTGGTTGTCTTCTCCCACTTCCAATATGATGGATTTCTTGTTGATTTCTTCGACTGTACTTTCAAATGTTTCGGTTCCTGCTATCACTCGGACACTGTTGTGTGTCAGAGGAAACATTTTCTTGTTTCCTGCGGATGGTATGCCGTCAGAGGTACCGGTGACTGAGTAATAATCATCTTCGCCTTGTGTAGCATAGTCGTTTTTGATAAGCACTTGATAGAGGATTGTTTTTTTCTCCGGATTGATTTCGACTCCCGATACGTCTATTGCCCTGAGGCCGACAAAATAGGTAGAGTCTGGCGATAATCCTTCGGGACGGATTTTTATCATTGTTCGTCCGGAGCGCTGACCTGCCTTGATTGTGATTTTGTAGTCCGTAATCTCGTATCTGTCACTTGACAGAAATTTGGCATATTGAGATTCGTCGAGGTCGTAGTTTGAACGATTGTAATTGTCTAACTCTATGATGTCTTCTTCCAATCGTATGACCATATCTTTGCTGGGAGCATGTGTCCCGCCAACACTGGCCGCAATGTAGCCAATAGCCTCTTCGCCGGTAGCAGACAGGGGAATCACTTCTTCAAATGTATTATAGTAATCGCTGCTGATCAGTGCTACTACATTTTTGTACATTTCCTTATCAAATAGAGCATCGTCGTTACATGCTGTAAGCATGGTGAGCAATATGAATGATGTGAAAAAAAACTGTTTCATTTTCTTAGTTTATTTATCAGTGTAGTGTAATTAATATCCCGGATTCTGGTCGCATGACGGCAATCTTCTGATTTCATCGCGTGGTATGGGAACCCACACAGAACGCTTGTCTACGACTCTTGTCAAGAAAGAGGATGAGCTGGGGATAACACGCTGGAAGTATGTTTCTTTCGTTGCACCATCAGGGTTCATGCCACGAATAGGCTCTTGTTCGGTTTCTTCATAGATTCCCCAGCGGCGTACATCGTAATAGCGTCTGTTCTCGTAGAGGAACTCTACCATGCGTTCACGCTCGATTTGTGATTGTATCTCATCGCTGCTCTCCAGCTGTTCATCGCGTAAGCCCGGCAATCCGGCTCTATAGCGGACTAGGTTGAATGCACTACGGATTTCTTCTTTATTGCGGTTAAGCGTATATTGTTTACCATCCAGTTCTACGGTATGGCTGCCTGTCAGATTGTTAAGTGCTTCGGCATATGATAGCAAGATTTCTGCATAACGGATGATGGGGTAGGCTTTCTGGATTTGGCGTGCACCTGTTCCGTTGATAGCGTCCATCGGGTTTACAAACTTCTTGATTACATAGCCTGTAATAGGATAGTTGGGAGATGTTGCGGTTACGCCGCCTCGTCCGTCTTCTCCCTGATAATAGTAATCTGCAGTGTGATTGTTGTTGGTAGAGCTGGAAAGTGCTTGCCAAACAGCTCCATTGAAGCCGACTGATGCATAAAAGCGCATTTCGCGGTTTGCATACATTTTATAGATACCGGCATTGAGTGGATATCCGGAGAAGTTACGTGGCTCGGTGGTAAAACCTGTTTCTGAATAATAACCATCGGCTGTTGCTTCTTCTTTTGTTCGTCCATCGTCCATTAAATAGGCATCAACCACCTTTTGAGTCACGCAGAAACGTCCCCAGCCACCCATGGAAGGAGGAAAAGCTCCTTGGTTGATGGTGCCGCTGATATAATCTGTATTGCGTCCCCAGATCAGTTCCGGATTGATAGACGCTACGGCTTCACCGTTGAATACGTCTGAATAGGAGCGGAAAGGGTCGATACCACCAGCTCCTTCCGGATAGGCATCATAGAAGTGAGGGTCAGAAGTTACTCCGGTGGGCAAATCTGGTGTGTTTTCGTCGGCTGCATAAGTATATAGCTTATAAACGCCTAAATCCATGACGCGTTTAGCTGCTGCAGCTGCTATTGCCCAACGTTTTTCATCATATGTCTGTGATACGTAGTTGACACCGTCAGTCTTCCGTTTCCAGCTGCCGAAATAAGCATTAGCCGAAGGGCCACCGTTAAATAACGGACTGGCATGTATCAGACGTAGGCGGGCAATCAAGGCATATGCTGCTCCTTGGGTTGGACGTCCGAAATCAAGAGTAGACATATCTTGTGCACGGGGCAATAGCTTGGCCGCTTTTTCAAATTCACCACACACATAATCCATTGTCTCATCATAGGTTGCTCTAGGACGGTCGTAATATTCCATTGGCTCGTTGGTGTCTACTACTTCATCGCCCAGTAGAATGGCAGGACCGTAATCCACTAAGATATTGTAATAAGCAAAAGCACGAATGAAGCGTGTATATCCTTCAAGTCTGAGGCGATCGGTAGTTGTCAGGTCTTTAGGAGTGTCCAGATTCTGTAGGATACTGTTACATTTACGGATTATCTTGTAATATCTTCCCCACTGATTTAAATTGGTTGAACCATCTCCGAAAAAGTCGGGAGTAATACGTCCGCTGGCAAAATCCATACCATGATAGATATTTGCTGAACCGCCTCCTGTTAATCCGTTGAATGCTTCATCACATGCCATCGGGCCGGGAGTATAGGCATAGCGGATCGTTTGTGATTCGTCGATAAACATTGCTGCTGCTCCCCACATGTAAGCCTCCATGTATCGTGCATTGGAGAATACCGAGTCGATGTTGAATTCATCGTCAAAGTAGTCGTCGATATTTAGAAAGTTGCGGCAAGAGCTAGCCGATAGCATAAGCTGTATAATGAGTACTACTTTAATTGCTTCTGTAAATATTGATTTTTTCATTTTTGTTGAGCTATACATGTTTTAATTAGAGATTGATGTATAATTGTAAGGAGTAAGTTGTTGGGATTGGATATTTACGTCCGTTCCAGCGAGCCTGTTCCGGATCAAAGATTTTCACTTTATCCCAAACGTATAGGTTGTTTCCTACAAACTGAAGATCCAGAGATGATACACCTATCCGGCGTAAGAAATCGAAATTCATATGGTAATTAAGAGTGATTTCTTCTAGACGCAGATAACGTGAATCGCCTTGCCAGAAGGTAGAGAGCTGGCTGTTGTTAGCATTATTGCCATACTGCAAACGTGGAAAACGTGCATTAGGATTCTCGGCAAGCGAAGGATCTATACCGTTGGCAATTGCATAATCTTTTGGAATCCAGCGATTGGCAGGGTCAGCGGCAAGTGCTAATACGTTTCCAGTGCTTCCTTCAAAGAAAGGTACGTATCCCATACCATTGTCTTGACCTACATAGAAGAAAGATGTCTTTCCTGTTCCTTTGAACAAGATACCTAATGTCAGGTTCTTATATCTAACTTCTGCTCCCAGACCATACATCAACAGAGGATAAGTACTGTGGGTTAGAGGAACCTTGTCGAGCTCGTTAATCATTCCATCTCCGTTGATGTCTTTGTATTTGATATCACCGGGAAGAACTTCTCCAAATGTCTGCTTGGGGCTATATTTGATGTCGTCTTCATCTTTGAAGAGTCCAATGGCTTGATAACCGCGTATAGAATTGTAGGGGAAACCATTGTATTCCAAATAAGGATATTCCATATAGGCTTGTTCCCAGTTCTGCACTCTGTTCTTTGAGAAAGTAAAGTTACCGCGCAAAGTGAATCCTAATTTGTCATTGATGTCGTATGTGAAGCTGGCATTTCCATCGGCTCCAAAGCTCTCCATCTTACCGACGTTTGCATAGGGATTGGATACTACACCTACAAATTCGGGCACTTGTACACGTTGTTGGAAGATTCCGTTACGTTGGTCGTGGAAGAAATCTACGACAAAGTCCAGTCTGTTGTTGAACAGTTTACCTTCGACGCCAAGGTCAAACTTAATAGCTTTTTCCCATGCCAGGTTATCTGCACCGATACGGGTTTCGTTGATTGTTTCTATTCCCGGGATTCCCCAAACTGTGCTGGTCCCCTCGTTTACTTTCGTGAGGTAGGGGAAACGGGTATCGGTAATACGGTCGTTTCCTACCGAGCCGTATGATGCTCTGATTTTAAAGTAATTGAGCCAAGGCAATGCTTCCTGCACCTTTTCGTATCCTGTAGGAACCCATCCGAATGCGACAGAGGGGAAGAAACCATATTGCTTTCCGGGCTGGAAGTTTTCTGATCCGGTATATCCGAAATTGACATCAAACAGATATGTATCTTTATACCCATATGTCAGTCGGCTGGATACTCCCTGATAGCGCAATGGTATAGCAGACAGGTTGTTGGTTGCATCATCGGTATCTTTTTCATCACTGGCATAGTAATAAACCAATGCTGAAGTACGGTGGTCGGTTCCAAACATACGGTCGTAGTTCAGTGTCGCTTCAAAGTGATATTTGCGATATTGGCGGAGATCTTTGCTGTAGGATGCCTTTTTCTCCTGTACGGTTTCTTGCATGATGAGCGATCCGTCGTTGGCACGTCCTAATGCCATATATAATGCCGGTTGTACGCTTCTGCGTTCGCTAAAGTAACTGTGAATATCATAAGCTCCTTGGGCACGTATTTTCAGCCCCTGTACCAATGACGACAGATCTTGAGTGACAGCCAATGTGGCTTTCCCTTTGAATACTTCGTCTGCTGCCTTTCCGGTACGGTTGATCATTACATACGGTGAGGCTAAATCGCCCGAACCGCGACCGGGTAGCATGCCATTAGAGTATTTTGTAGGGATAGATAGTGGAGTAAGACGTGATTGTGCGCCCCAGATGTAGTCTGTATTGGCTACTCCCGGTTGTTTCAACTGTGACAAGAAACCGTCAGAACCTAAATAAACTTTAGTCGATTTGGTCAGGTTGACATCCAAGTTGATACGGTAGTTATAAGTGTTATAGCTTACATTAGATGCATAGGGACTGTTCTTGTCTACTTTGTAGGCTGCACTTTCGTTTTTCCCTCCCAAGCTCAGGAAGTAGCGGGCTACTTCGCTACCGCCACGTCCACTTACATAATATGAGTGACGCCAGAAGGTTTTATTCAGAATTTCATCCTGCCAGTTCACGTTAGGATACATATCTGGATCTAATCCGTCACGGATGATTCCCATCTCTGTATCGTCGTAAAGGGGAGATTCGTTTCGTACGGCTCTGGCTTCATTGGCCAATTTGGCATATCCGTAGGCATCAAGATATTCGGGCAGACGGTTGAGAACAGAAAGTGTCGTATTAAAACGCCCTGTGATCTGAATCTTACCTGTAAGACCTTTCTTGGTATTAACCAATACTACACCGTTGGCTCCACGTACACCATACACTGCAGTTGCAGAGGCATCTTTCAGAATAGTGAAACTCTCTACATCGGCAGGATCAATTGTATTGAGGTCTCCTTCCAGTCCGTCGATCAATACAAGAGCGCTGCTGTTGGCTCCGAATGTACCGATACCGCGTACCCAGAACTCAGCAATGTTCTGTCCCGGTTCGCCACTGTTTTGCAGAGAGATGACACCTGCAGCCCGGCCTCCCAACAGGTTACTGATGGATGGTGCGGGAGTCTGGATTGCTTTTGTATCTACAGTTGTGATGGCTCCCACCGAACTGATTTTACGTTGTACATCTCCTAAACCGACAATGACTACTTCGTCGAGTGTATTGTTGTCTTCTGTCAGAGTGATTGACAGGTCGGTCTTAGGTTCAAGTGCTATATATTCCTGAGTTGTGAATCCGATAAAGGTAAATACCACTTTATCGCCATACTTTACTTTCAGACTGAATTTACCGTCATTGTCGGTTGATGTTCCTCTTCCCGGATCATCTTTGATGTAGACAGATACACCAGGCATAGTCAGGTTATCTTTGTCCACAACGGTTCCGGAAACTGTGAATTCCTTTACAGTGTCTTGTGCAAATCCTGTCATCGAGAACAAGAAGAAGATTGACAGGATATATAAAATCTGTTTGATTTTCATTGTAAGTGATGGTCTTTATTATTCAATAACTAATTTACGTATACGGGCGTTACCCCAGTCTGCGATGTAAATGTCGCCTTGTTCGTTTACTGCCACTCCCCAAGGGTTTTTGAACAGTGATTCTGTTGGTCCTCCATCTTTATAACCTGCAGTTCCCGGTTGTCCGGCAACGGTTGTTACAATTCCGTCGGCAGATACCATACGGATGCAGTGGTTGCCATAATCGGCTACGAACATATTTCCATCATTGTCAAACTTGATGTCTTTGGGATAATTGAAAAGCGCTTCTTCCAAAGGACCGTCGCGGAATGCACTACCACCGGGTGCATTAAGACGCTTGAATCCTTGTTCCGGGTAACGGACGTCCATTACTGATATGCCTTGTCTGAACTCTACGGGACTCGCATTTGAGTGGAGTGTAATATACAGTTCCCACGGTTTGGCTGGATTGATGGCCTGTCCGTATTGTGAACCCTTTGGACCTTTACATATGATATCGCCTTCGTAAGTCTCTGGATTGATTTTGGCAATATGTCCGGAACGGAACCGTGTGTACAGCATGCCATCGTATGGGCAGAAAGTGATGAAGTTATTATACTTATCAGCATCAGGAATCATGTTGAGTTCTTCTGTCGTAAACTTAATGTTGCGCTGGCGGGGATACCATGCTTCGCGGGGGTCAAAAGAGAAGGTTACTTCTTTTACTGACTCATGGGCGGCAGTCAGTATGCCCGTGCTGCGGTCTACCGTCAGTCCGTTTGCATACAGGATACGGTTGCTGGAAGTTTGTTCAATCAGTGCGGTAACAATGTTTTGTTCTTCGTTGATGCGGGCTATTCCGAATGTTCCTCCATCACGCCAGGACATGAACAGGTTACCCTCTGCGTCCATATCAAGATATTTGCCATAGACTTGTGCTTCATTCAGTGTACCTGCCTTGAATGCCTGCTCTCCGTTCCCAGTCACTGTACTGACCAGCGCCTGTGTGTGGTAAGCATAGGTTTCATTGTAAGTTACAGAATCTTTTCCGACTACCACTGAAATCGTAGGATTATCTCCCGGAAGGCGAGGTACAATTGCATAAATGCGCTCTCCGCTGGATGAGATGACCGATGCTCTTACTTTGTTGAAATACACTTTGATTTGAGTAGGGTCACTGCCAAAATTACTTCCGTCCAGAAGAATCTTGTCGCGTGCGCCTCCTTCTTTAGGAGAGAAGGAAGTCAATACCACTGGCTTGTTAGGGTCGTATTTTTTCCCTGCTTGCCCGTTATCGTCTTCACAACTAGAAAAGCAAGCCAATGTGCTCAGAACACAAGCCAATAATGAGTAACGATTCATAAAATGATAATTTAAAATTAGAATATGTTTATGTTATTGATTTTTCTCTGTCTTTATTTGTCTGTTGTTTTTGTGAACAGATGTCTGGTTAATATTTTCTTAATTTTCATTTTTATTTGTATCATGTGGAGGTCTAGTTCAGTGGATGTATCTACTTGTTGTGGAAGATGAAATCCTGTTATTGTGCCTCTCTGATTATGCCGGCGCGAATGTATAAGCAAAAAGGCAATCCTTTTTTTATGAAATGTAAGGTTAAAGAAAGTGTAACGAGAATGAAAAGGAATGGTTAACGTATGTTTAGTTCGTGTGACAAAACCGTTAAGAAACCGGTTTGTCAGCAAAGGTTAGCTATCACGTTGGGAAAGGTTAGCCAACATGTCAGCAAAGGTTAGCCAACACGTCAGCTAACCTTTCCCAACAAACCGCTTTATAATAAGGCTGGAATTTGAATCGGAAAGGGCATTTGTCCGCCTGTATGGCATATAGCCGGAGGGCTTTATGGAGATGTGTGTGAAAGAAGGGCTATGATCTGTTACTCAGAGACTTCGAAGGGAACTCTCTGCTCTTTGCGGAATACGCTGGATTCGAATGTCGCAATCAGTTCTCCATGTTGGTTGGTGACATCTATCTGGTAGCAGCCTGTACTGCGACCGATATATCGTTCGCGTGCTTCGGCATATAGAGTGTCGCCTATGCCGCTTCCTCTTAGAAAAGTAATGTGTGAAGAGAGGGAGAAGGCAAGTGTGCCATGTGAATTGGCTGCTGCTGCCAGTGCCAGATCGGCCAACGTAAAAATAGCTCCGCCTTGTGTACGCCCTCCGGCGTTGAGATGTTCGGGCTTGATGGTCAGTTGTGCTTTGCTGTATCCTTTGCGTACTTCGAGCAGTACGACACCTGCATTTTCTGCAAACAGGTCGTTCTTGAAAAAGTCTTGTGGAGTCATCATAGAGGTTTCTGTAGCTTTGTTTCTTTTTATTTATGATTCTGCGCAAATGTATAAAAAACATCTATATTTGTAATCGATGGCACTTTATAATTCTTTATCGGATATGAAAAGAAAATTGCTTTTTCTTCTTACGCTCGGGTTCTTCGTAGCAGCTTTGGCTCAGGAAGAACGTATGATGTATGGCGATACCTCCCGTCTAGGAATACCTCATGCCAAAGATCCTCATGTGGTAAAATTCAAGGGAAGATACCTGATGTATTATTCCATTCCTCCGTTAAAAGGAGACCCGCAATCCGGATGGAACATCGGAATTGCAGAAAGCCACGACCTTATCCATTGGGGGAAGGTGGGAGAGATTACTCCCGACAAGGGAGCTGACTATGAGAAGAAAGGGCTCTGTGCGCCCGGAGCGTTGGTGAGAGACGGAGTTGTGCATCTGTTTTATCAGACGTATGGCAATGGGAAGAAAGACGCCATCTGTCATGCCACTTCGGAAGACGGTATCCGTTTCCAGCGTAACCCTACCAACCCGATATTCCATCCGACAGGGGAATGGACCTGTGGAAGAGCGATAGATGCCGAGGTATGCAAGTTCAAAGGGAAGTATTACCTCTACTTTGCTACCCGCGACAAGGACTTTAAGATACAGATGCAAGGTGTGGCGGTAGCTCCCGGAGATACCGACTTCAGCCGTGACGACTGGCAACAGGCTTGTGACGCACCTATCCTGCGTCCCGAGCTGGAGTGGGAAAAGAACTGTATTGAAGGGGCTTCTATAGTCAGAAAAGGAAGAAAGCTCTTTATGTTCTATGCCGGAGCCTACAATAACGAACCACAACAGATAGGTGTTGCCGAGAGTAAGGACGGCATCCGATGGACGCGAGTGTTCGCCGAACCCTTTGTCCCGAACGGAAAGCCCGGTTCATGGAATGCCAGCGAGTCGGGGCATCCTCACCTTTTCGAGGATGAAGACGGACGTACCTACCTTTTTTATCAAGGGAACAATGACCACGGACGTACATGGTACATCACTCAACAGGAAGTTTTCTGGAAAGGGGGAAAGCCTTATTTAAAGTAGTTTCATTAAGTAGACGAGTAGACAAGCTGACGGGCAGACAAAGGAGTTGGTAAGTTACCAATCCCCTTGTCTGCCCGTCAACTCATTAACTCGTTTACTTTAACATTACCGTCAGCCGGTTTTCATCGGGCGTATCGGAACTGTTACCGTACATTATCTCATACTCGCCGGGGGTGACACGCATCGTATTCGACTCTGTATCGAAGAACTCGAATGCCGAGGCAGGAAGCTCGAAGGTGAGGGTAGATGCCTCTCCCGCATCCAGAGTCACAGTACGGAAGTCACGCAGGCTCTTCACCGCACCCTCCGGATCGTTCTTTTTGCGGATGTATACCTGTACTACCTCTGTCCCTTTCTTTTCGCCTGTATTCTCGATATTCAGGTTTAATACTACGTCTTTGCCTGCTTTTACCGATTTCTTCTTCAGCTTGCCGCCATCGATACGGAACGTTGTATAGCTTAGCCCGTGACCGAAGGGGAACAGGGGAGCTTCTGTCATATAACGGTAAGTGCGGCCTTTCATGCTGTAATCCTCAAACGGAGGCAGTTGCTCGGTACTCTTGTAGAAGGTGACAGGTAGCTTTCCGCAGGGGTTGAAGTCGCCGAACAATACGTCGGCAACTGCTTTCCCACCGGCCTGCCCCGGATACCAGGCCTGTAGAATGGCATCGCACGACTTCACTTCGGGCGCCAACGCCATGGCTGAACCTGAGCAATTGACAAATACAACCTTTTTCCCCGCCTGCTTCAACGCCTTCAGAATGTCACGCTGAACTTGCGGAAGCTCAATACTAGTCCTATCTCCGCCACTGAAGCCGGGCAGCTGGACATGTCCCATTTCCTCGCCTTCCAGTCGCGGAGAGATACCGCCCACAAAGATTACGGTTTCTGCGCCTGATATGCGGGCTAAGATATCCGATGCCGGAATCTGGCGTAAGCGACCGATGTCGAACTTGAAAAGAGCCTCGCCCTCTATCTGTTGATACTCGATACGGACTTGATAGTCGGTGTCGGCTGAGGCTCTCAGCGTATACTCATGACGCTCTGCGGGATGCTCGCCCCAGCAGTCGACCACTTTCTTGCCATTGATATAGATGCGGTAACCGTCGTCTCCTTCAGCCTTCAGGAGGTATTCGCCATCTGCTTTCGGGCGGAATGTCCCTTCGTAAAGCACGGAGAAGTGATGTCCACGGACACGTGCGGCAAAGTCGTTCGCACGGTTGCCTTCCTGCCGGATAGGACGATCGAAGCGGACTTCGGCCACTTTCTCTCCCTCCATCGTAAGGTTGTTCCAGTAGCTGGCCATCATTCCCGGACGGTCTTTGCAGGTAAACTCATTGAAATGGGATACAAACGTATGGTTGGTCAGCAACTCGCAGCCACGTTCATAGGGCATATCGCCCAGCTTTTCCCTTATGCCCGCAAGGATGGTAGTGGTGTGCGAAGGACGTCCTTCGTAGTTTCCCCACTGCATCACCGAGTCGTTTGCATTCGGTCCCATTACCACTACGCCACGGGCTTCTTTCCGTAGCGGCAGTACACCATTATTATATAAGAGCACCATCGACTGCCTTGCCATGTCGAGAGCCATTTGTTTGTGAGTGTCGCAGTCTACCGTGTCGATACCGATACGGCTCCAAGGAACTATCGCATCGTCGTCCATCTCACCCAGCGAGAAACGGGCTACCAGCAGCCGACGGAGGCTGGTGTCAATACGCTCCTCCGAGATAAGCCCCTTCCGGACTGCCTCTACCAGATGCCCGTATTCTCCTCCGCACTCAAGGTCGGTACCATTCTCCACTGCCGAAGCACTGGCATGAGCTGCGTCAGGGTGCGTTTCGTGACGTCCTTTCACAAAGAAATCACTGATGGCTCCGCAATCGCTGACCACCAGATGCTTATACCCCCACTCATCGCGAAGTATCTGTGTCAGCAGCCGGTTGCTTCCACAGCAGGGTTCGCCCTCAAACCTCTGATAGGCGCACATTACCTCTTTCACATCGGCTTCCTGCACAAGCGCCTTGAAGGCGGGCAGGTATGTCTCCCATAAATCGCGGGGATCGAGGTCTTCTACGTCGAATTGGTGGCGCAGCGACTCAGGCCCGCTATGCACGGCATAATGCTTTGCGCAGGCGTGAGTCTTATCATAAGGAGCATCTTCCGGACCTTGCAGCCCCTTCACCACAGCCACTCCCATACGCGATGTGAGCCACGGGTCTTCCCCCCACGTCTCCTGTCCGCGTCCCCAACGAGGGTCTCGGAAGATGTTGACGTTGGGCGTCCAGAACGTAAGTCCCTCGTTGATTCTGCCGTAACGTCCCTTTCGGTGTGCATCGTGGTACTTTGCCCGTGCCTCGTCACTTATGGCTGAATAGGTTCTTTCCACAGCTTCCATATCAAACGAAGATGCCATTCCCATCGTGATAGGGAAAACCGTGGCAAGTCCGTTGCGTGCTACGCCGTGCAGTGCCTCGCTCCACCAGTCATACGGGCGGATACCCAGCCGCTCTATGGCAGGGGAGGAGTTCTTCATCAGACTCACCTTTTCTTCCAGTGTAAGTCGTCCGAGCAGATCGTCGGCACGCTCCTCGGCAGTCAGCTTAGGATTCCGGTAAGGTTCGTTTTGGGCTTGTAGCCCGCCCAATGTGGTAGCGAGCAGACATGAGAGGGTAAGGATGGCTTTTCTCATGGTCTATGTATTTTAGTAGTTAATGTTATGTAGAGGCAAAGTTAGGCGATTCCCAAGAATATGCAAAAGATTGAGGAAGAGATTTCTGCAGTCTCTTTTCATTCTGCTGTCTCACTGTCTGACATCCTTGGGGAGATGACTTCCCGACATCCTTTGCTGTAATAAAAGATTACCATTTTAAAGCTTGCGTTTTTCGTCTGTTATTCCTGATAATTTGTGAAGGTAGCTTTAGTGATTGTTTAAGGTTGCTTTAGAGGGTGTCGAAGGTTGCTTTAGAGGAGGTCGAAGGTTGCTTTAGAGGATTTTAACAAATACCCTACCTCAGGAGCTTTCTGAGAGGGGGTATCCGGTAATTTATCTCTTGCAATGCCTCTACGGATTTTTTGCCACAGTCTTTCTGTATATTACGTTTGCGTGTAAAATAATTTCGTAATATGAAATAGATAAACCCGCAGCATGGAAGTCTATTCTCACGCTGCGGGTTGTCTTGCTTCGGACTATCTATAAAAAGTAATTGCCTGTCTGCGAAGGCTGCTTATTCACGTGTCGGAATCTCCTCTCCCAATATGTGAAGGTCTTCCACACCGGTGATTTCTGTTGAGCATTCACCTATCCAACCGTTCTCTTGGTTCACTCCACAGTATATTTTGATGAAGTCTACTCCCGGCAATTTCACCTTCTGACCTTTGGAATTGACTGCCCAGTCGATATCTATCGATGACTCGTCCTTCGTATTTACCTCATTGTCTACATATCCGTAGCGGAACTTGTAGAGTACGTAGTATGTGCCCTTACCGCTCTCGTCAATACCGTTTTGGGGCAGGCAGGTTCCACGGAAGGTTAGCTTGTCACCCTCGAACCATTGCGGAAAATAGGGCTGACGGTGATATACGTTCTTCACTTTGTAGCCACTGTTGCCTTGGTTGTCTTCCCAACGGATATATTCATCCATAGGTGGGACTATCGGATTGCCCATATTTTCGTCCGGCCGATAGTAGGTTATCTCATAGTTCTTGTAGCAGTTGACATTGTTTCCGGCTTCGACTGCCATATCGTACCAGAGCTCTTGCGTAGGGTCTTCGTGTGCACTGCCGGCTATCTCATACCACTCATTTTCATCGGGAAGTCCGTTCTGGTTCTGGTCGTAGGCCACCATAATGATTCCCGGCTCACAGCTTCCGCCCTCCGGAGCGTTGGAATCGGGGTTGGCTGCCGAGTAGAACGCATTGCCCAATACTCTGAAATCGCGCAGTCCTTCCTTGTTTTCGATAGTGTGGTCGAAGCCTACAACGACATATCCTCCATAACCTCCAAGTGTGATCATGATTTTTTTGTTGTTTCCTATGGCATCCAACACCTTCTGGTTCATGCTCTCTTGAGTATCTCCTTCCTCGTATGCAGGCAGCACGTTAGTAAACTGTCCCACTGCCGGCATAAAGTCAAGCACCTTTGTAACATAGGCTGTTGCACTGCCCGAAGTAGGAGGAAGCACATCATCAAAGCCTACTGTGACTGTATACAAGTAGTCGAATGAGACATTCCCCTGCTTGGCACGAAGCGTGAGCTGGTAGCTTCCAGCCTGCGCGAACATATACTCAAGGGTTTTCGAGGTGGCGATTTCCTCACCGTCAAGCAGCCATTGGTAGCTCACTCCCTCATCGTTTACACTCTCTACGGCTACCCTTAACAGCTGGTCGACCGAGACGTTGAATCCTCCTTCGGGCGCATTCACCCGGATGTCTTCGCTCTTTAATACATAGTCTTTACTCTCTTTAGGATCATCCTCGCTACACGATGATAACCCGCATCCCATAGCCAGCGCCAGTGAGAAAGTAGCAGTGGCATACTTCATAAAAGAATGTTTCATAATTGGTTTGATATATAAAGGTTAGTAAAACTCCTTGGTCGAGAATACGAAATGAGCCGGAATATCACCTGCCCGGACTTTCCACTTCAGTTTCCCGGTAGGGGAGAAGCAGTACAAATAGCCCGGAGTCACATAGTCAGTCGCATCGGCGACAAATATCTCCCTTGTGTTCGGGTTGACCGCCACGCCGTATGGAACCTTGATTTCCTTATCCGTGCCGTCTGTTATAAAGCTTTTGGTCACTATCTGCTGTTTCGCTACGTCATACAGAGCGTAGCTTACGGTATTGCTCTCCGTCACGTAGCTCCACTCCACACTGGTCATATAAAGTGAGTCTCCGCAAAGGCACATCTCGCTGGCGGCAAGCCCCAGTCTGCCCGTCACCTGCTCTGTCTGGCTGTCAATGATATATACGTCAGACCCTACTCCATAGTAGTCGCCCCTCGAACTTACGTATATCCTGCCAAACCGGTCTATCTCCATCCTATGGAGGTTAATGGCAACATCGATGGTATTTACCACCTGAAAGCTTTCAAGGTCTACTACAGACACCGTACGGTCGTAGTTGGGGAATCGGTAACCGCCCGAATTTGCTACATAAAGCTTACCGTTGCACACCACCATCTCCTCCGGCTGATAGCCTACAACTACTTCCCGGGTAATGGCTAACGTTGCTGTATCCACCTCTACCACTTTCCCCGGACGTGCGTCAGGGTCTATCTGCACCGGTCCGGCATAAGAGCTGACATATGCCTTTCCTTCATTAAAGACTATGTAACGGCAGTTTGTGATATCTATGCTACCTAAGTGTTGAGCTGTATGAACGTCCATTACCTCCACAAAGTGGGAACAGTTGATGACTGCGTAGAGCTTCTCTCCGTAGATACCAATGTCGTTTCCCACATCTCCCAACTCCTTTACCACGCCGGGGTTACGTTCGGCATAGATGTTCCGATGGTATTTCCCCGTACCATAGTCAAAGTAGTCGATGGTCGCCTTATTGCTTCCCATATTCCCCTCATTGAGGAGAAAGAAACCCTTGATGCTTTCGTTGCCGGCAGACGGATCCATGTCTCCTCCACCTTGAGGGGGAGCCACAACCTCTTCTTCCGACGGGATGACAGGCAGTTCGCCCCTGCATGCTGCCATGGCAGACAGGAGAAAGAACAGTGCGGCACTTGCTGCCGTCAGGCTTTTTCTTTGTTTTCTCATACCTTATATTATATGTATATGTTCAGAATGTGTATTGTGCAATCAGCTTGAAGTTTGTTCCCGGCATGGGGTAACAAATCACTACCTCATACTGTTGGTTAAACAGGTTGTTCACTTCAAGCGTCAATTTCAGGTCGCCGCGAGGCATTGCCATGCTTCGGGCAAGCGAGAAGTCACTTGTATACCATGGCAACTGATAGTTTGCCGGTATGTTTGCCTGTGACGAATAGCGTTCGCCCGTATAGATGAAGCTATAGTTTGCCTCCCACTTGCCGTAGGTTGCATTCAGTACAGCCGAACCGCTATGCCATGGGATGTAGGGGATCTGGCCACCGTAGAATTCGTCTGCCTTGTCCGTAAAGTCTTGTGCCCGTTGGTAGGTATAGTTCAATCGGCCTGCCAACAGAAACTCTCTGCCCCATTGCCAGTCGGCTTGCAACGCTACATCCAATCCTCTGATTTCTACCTTACCTAAGTTTATCATTGTCCATCGGAAGAAGTTCGATGTCGGGGTGGCTACTATCTTATCCTCCACCTCATTATAATAGACATCGGCTTGAACTTCGAGGCGATGCAGCCATGGACGGTTGAAGGTGTGCGAGTAAGTGGCTCCCACATTGTATTGGTTGGTATACTCCGGCCGGAGGTTTGCATTCCCGATAAACGTATAATACAGATCGTTTAGCGTAGGCATACGGAAGATACGTTTGTAGAAAGCCCTTAGATTGAGGTCAATGTTTCTGAAGGGACGGTAGGAGGCTACTGCCGTAGGTGTCCACTCCATCTTATTGGAGGCGGCAGTGGTATCCGACGCCACATTATCGTGTACGAATGTACCCAGCAGACTGGCTTGTAGCTTTACCCTGTCGAAGTCGAACGATGTGGCGGCTGCTACCAGTGCCGTATGCCGGCGGGGATATACGAAGTCGGTCAGATCGGCATTCAGCAGGTTGAACTGATAGTCTGCCGACAGACATATGTCCCAGAACGGGAGCAGCGAGAAGCGGTTTGCTACCGACAGGTAAGCCTCATGCTGGTAGTAATGGTTGTTGGTGTACATCAGCGACTCATCCTTCTTGGGGTCGGCAAGATAGTGCAGGTAGTCGTAAGCATATTTCATGTTCACCAGCAGACTATAGAACGAAGAGAGCTCCTTACGGAAAGAACCCTGTGCAAAGGTATTCGTGTCCCACTGGCGGTCTTCGTGCGAGAATTTGTTGCGTACCACTGCACCCGGATATCCGCGTTCCGAACGGTATAGATACCCTTTTGCCCGCCACTCGCCTCCATGGATTCGGCCAAACGCTCCTCCTTCTACACGCACTGCATTCACATCCCCGTTACGGCGGATAGCTGTCGTATCGTATCCTTCCTTTACTCTATAAGAGAATTTATACCTGCCTGTAGTATACATATATTCTGCACTGAGCTGTGTGTTGAGGCTTTCACTGACCTTCTGCTCCCAAAGGATTGCCGGATTGGCTACGCCGAACGAGCCAGTCTTGAAGGTTGCCTTCACATGGTATCTTTCGCCCTCTTCGAATTGCGGAGTGCGCGACTGCAGATAGATGCTTCCTGCCGAGCCAAAGTCTTTGGCTGGCTGAAAGGTCTGGCTTTTCTGTCCGTTGTAGAGTGTGACAGACTCCATGTTATCCAGCGAGAAACGCCCCAGATCTACCTGACCGTTTTGTGCGTTGCCCAGCTCGATACCATCGTAGAATACGCCCACATGGTTTGTACTCATGCTACGGATATTGACGGTCTTCAGGCCTCCTATCCCGCCATAGTCCTTGATTTGGACTCCGGAGAAGTAGCGCAAGGCGTCGGCAACACTATGAGTATTTAATCGCTGCAACTGCTCGCCCGATAACTGCTGTACGGGGATAACCTCCTTCAGCCGGTTTTTCCCTGTCACCACTACTTCGTCCAACCTTTGCAGACTGTCCAGCTTATACTGCGCACATACGGACGTAACACTCCCGTACAGGCAGATACACGTAAGCCCGACAGCCCTGTAAGCTTGTCTAAGCATATATGTTAATCTAAAATTGATAAAAATATGCCAATGCCTCAATCCGAGAAGGCTATTGACCTAATGAAAGATGGCAGGTCTTCTGACTGACTCCCTTTTTGAAACCTTCCCGATAAGACTGTTATCAGTGGTATGAGTTTTTTTCAAAAAGTTTGAATAGAGCTTCACAGCAGCGGGACTGTCCGGGATTTGCACCCGATTCCCTTTTAATCCGATACTTGAATAAGCATTGCGGAACCATTTCGGGGCAAAGATAAAGATTTCTTTAGATTCTCTAAAAGATTTGAAGATAAAATCTGGAGATTTTGAAATGATACTCCCAGCAGCTGTTAATTGTTCTGTGGAAGATAGGAGAGGATTGATTAAACGTACAAATGTTTTACTATCTGATTCTGCTGCCTGTACCCTTGCTTTCCATTGGGGTAAGGAAGGGCTTTGTCGAGGGATACTCTCGACCATGCGGAGGGATACCCTCGACACCCTCGAGGGATACTCTCGACATCCTCGAGGGATACTCTCGACAATTGTATGATATAACCCCCGTCAGAAGCTGTCTGGCAGGGGGTAGTTGGGAATGTAGGTTGAAAACCGTTTGGGGTATCCTCTCCTTGTTGTTTTTCCTTAGAAAGGGCTATTGTGTAAAATAATTTCGATGTATTGTTACTTCACCTCGCTCCATGCCGGAGGATTCTTTCCCATCAGGTGGCGGACGAAGAAGTCGTAGCGCTTGTGCTCTCCGAAGTATTCGCCCATGGAGTGCCGGATGCCCGGAAGTACTACCAGCTCAAAGTCTTTGTTGGCCTTCACCAATGCGTTGACTACCTGCATCGTCGAAGCAGGGTCTACATTGTCGTCCATCTCGCCTACCACAAGCATCAGCGGACGGGTCAGCAGATGGGCGTTATCCACATTGGAGGAATGTGCATACGATTCGTCGACGGGGTATCCCATCCACAGTTCGTTCCACCAAATCTTATCCATCCGGTTGTCGTGGCAGCCGCAGGCGGAGTAGGCAGCCTTGTAAAAGTCGGGGTGAAAGAGCACGGCGGACATCGCTTCCTGCCCTCCCGCCGAACAGCCGAATATCCCTACGCGGGCGGTATCCATAGAGGGATACTTCTGGGCGGCTGCCTTGATCCATGCGATATGGTCGGGCAGACCGGCGTCTTTCAGATTCTTGTAGCATACTTCCTCAAACTCTTTGGAGCGGAAGGAAGTGGTCATGCCATCTACTTGGACTACGATGAAGCCCAGCTCGGCAAGCGAAGTCATCCACCAGTTGTAGGATGAGAAGGTCTTGGGGACATATTGGTCGCCCGGCCCGGAGTAGATGTACTCGATGACGGGATACTTCCGTTGCGGGTCGAAGTTGCTTGGGCGGTAGATGACTCCCCACATGTCGGTCTTCCCGTCGCGCCCTTTGGCACTGAATACCTCGGGAGCCTTCCAGCCGTTGGCTACCAGAGCCGATATGTCGGCCCTCTCAAGCTCCATCACAACGCGCCCGTCCGTAGCATTGCGCAATAGGGCGACGGGCGGCGTGTCTACCTTACTGTATACGTCTACCATATACCTGAAGTCGCCCGAATACCAGCAACGGTGCATTCCTTCCTCGGGTGTGAGTTCCTTCAGATGCTTTCCGTCGAAGCCGATACGGTAGTAACGTATCAGATAAGGGTCTTCGCCGGGCTTCATGCCGTTTGCCGAGAAGTAGATGACCTCCTGCTCTTCGTCTACACGTTGGACTCCCCGCACATACCACTTGCCCTTGGTAATCTGGTGCGTAGGTTGCCCTGTCTGCCGGTCATACATATAGAGATGGTTGTAGTTGTCCCGCTCGCTGCTCCAGATCATTCGCTTTCCGTCGCTCAGGAAGTGGCGGTAGATGCGTGGATAGTTGACGTATTTCTCCTCTTTCTCTTCCACAAGAGGACGTACGGAGGCATCTTTAGCCGACATCTCCAATACTCTGTAGACCTTGTGACCGCGCTCATTGTATTCGAATGTGATACCTTGGCTGTCGGCGTTCCACTGCGGAGCGGTAACCCAATATTGGCTTCCGAACAGTTCGGTGGAAGGGATAAGTGCCCGTGAAGTCTCGACTTCGAAGATGCATGGGACGCGGAAGGCCAGCTCGTCGCCCGGCTTGGCATACTCCTGCTTATGGAGCCGGGGTTGCAGTTGGTCGCTTGGCGACGATTCTACGTAGTAGACAAAGCGCTTCTTAGCCGGGCGTATGCGTACGGTAGCCACCCGTTTCGAGTCGGGCGACCAGCGGATGTAGCTGGAGTAATAGTTCCCCAGCGTCCCGTCTATGCTAAGCTGACGTTCCTGCCCGCCTGCTGTGGGACGGACGTAGACGTTCTCATTCTTGATGTATGCCGTCCATTTCCCGTCGGGCGAGGTGACCGGCGCGCCTCCCTTTTCATCGTCTACCTCCATCCAATGGCGCTGTTTTCCCCGTTGCGGGATGGCTCCCATACTCTTCAACGTGTTCTCTTGGATGTTGTATGTCCATCGTTTCCCGTCGTGCTCAAAGCGCAATGTCATTAGCTTTTCATCCACTCGGCAGTTCTTGAGGGGCAGTTGCATGGCATTTATTGTACGCGAGGTCTCTCTGCCCAGCGCCTCTGCCAGCTTCTGTTGGTCGAACAGGGGTGTCCGTTGGGCTGCTTCTGCATCTACTTTAACGTACTCCCGTCCCTGCGGAGTGTTTCGTATGTACCAGAAGAAGCTTGTGTTTCCCACCCAGTGTGGCTCCACGCCGCTGTAGTAGACCAGGTTTGCACTATACTTCTGGCGGAGTCCGTTGGCACGTTTGTAGTCTTCGGCTGTTCCCTGAGCTGCTGTCGACAGGCTGCAACAGAGGGCTGCGCCTATCAATAAGTGTTTAGAAAAGTTACTATAATTCATGGCTAGTTGATAGGGTAATTAATGTTGTTGAATGTTCATGGTTTCTTTCGTGTTTCCTTAAGGTCATTCTAAAAAAAATGCAAAATACCCCCGTTAGAGCAATCTATCAGGGGTATTAATAACTTTACTTAATTATTAGGATTTTAAATGCCATTTTGTGCCATCTTTTGTGTCTTTTATATTAAATCCTATTTTTTCTAATTCATCTCGAATAAAATCAGCCTCTTCCCATCTTTTCTCGGATTTGGCTTTTTGACGAATATTTAGTAATAAATCAACAGCTTGTTGATACTGAATTTCTTTCTCTGTTGAGTTAGTATTTTGTTCTTTGTTTATTCCTAATATGTTAAATAGGAAAATATTAAAAATAGAATCTAATATAGTTATATCTGCTGGAGAAATTTTAGCTTTTCCAGCATATACAGCATTTATGTATCGGGTTGCTTCTGATAAGTGTGATATAACCATTGGCGTATTTAGATCATCATTTAGGGCTTCCTCACATTTTTGTTTTAATCCTTTGACGTCAAAATCAGAATCACAATTTGTAGCATTAAGCTCTTTAATTAAAGTGTATCCTTTTATTAATCTCTCCAATCCCTTTTCGGATGCCTGCAGGGCTTCGTTGCTGAAGTCGACAGTACTCCGGTAGTGTGCCTGTAGGATGAAGAAACGGATGGTCATAGGGGTGTATGCCTGTGTCAGCAGCGGATGTGAACCTTTGAAGAATTCGTCCAGCGTGATGAAGTTGCCAAGCGATTTGCCCATCTTGGTTCCGTTTATCGTAATCATGTTGTTGTGCATCCAGTAGTGTACCATGTCGTCGCCTTGCGATGCCACTGACTGTGCAATTTCACATTCGTGATGAGGGAAGATGAGGTCCATGCCTCCTCCGTGTATGTCGAAGTGCTCTCCGAGGTACTTTCTTCCCATGGCTGTACATTCGGCATGCCATCCGGGGAATCCGTCGCTCCACGGTGAGGGCCAGCGCATGATGTGCTCGGGCTGTGCTTTCTTCCAAAGGGCGAAGTCGGCAGGGTTGCGCTTCTCCTGCTGCCCGTCCAGTTCGCGGGTGGTGTTGAGCACGTCGTCGAGGTTACGTCCGGAGAGTTTTCCGTAGTGGTGGTCCTTGTTGTATTTTGCCACGTCGAAGTAGACCGATCCTTCGCTGATATAGGCATATCCTGCATCGAGTATCTTCTGTACCAGCTCAATCTGTTCGATGATGTGTCCCGAAGCATGTGGTTCAATGCTTGGCGGAAGCACGTTGAGGGCTTCCATCGCCTTGTGGTAGCGGTTGAGGTAGTACTGCACCACTTCCATTGGTTCCAGTTGCTCCAGTCGTGCCTTCTTGGCTATCTTGTCTTCACCTTCGTCAGCATCGTGTTCCAAGTGGCCTACGTCGGTGATGTTTCGTACATATCTTACTTTATATCCTAGATGCGTGAGATAGCGGAAGAGTACGTCGAACGTGATTGCCGGGCGTGCATGGCCGAGGTGTGCGTCTCCGTAGACGGTGGGACCGCATACGTACATACCTACATGTGGAGCGTGCAACGGTACGAACAATTCTTTTTTCCGGTCTAACGTGTTGTAAATAGTCAGTTGATGTTCCATAACATTTTGATATTAATTCAATTGGAATTGCAAAGTTAAGAAACTGTTTTGATTTCTTGCAAAGATTTTCATGAATCATTTCAGCCTGTCCGGCGAATAGCGAAGAAGGTGGGAAAAGATAGGGGTAGTTGGGCGGTTTGTTGGGAAAGGTTAGCTGACGTGTTGGGAAAGGTTAGCCAACATGTCAGCAAAGGTTACCCAACACATTGGGAAAGGTTAGCTGACAACGGGGTAAAATATGGTTGTCTGCAAGGATGCAGGGTGAATCCTCAATGCGTTGGGTAATAGTGATTTATGAATTTTTGAGCGAAGGAATGAAATGTTCGACGGCAGCTGCTACTCCGTCCTCCTCGTTGCTCAGCGTGATGTAGTCGGCTGCTTTCTTTACAGGTTCCTGTGCATTGCCCATCGCTATTCCCAGTCCGGCGAAACGTATCAGTGGAAGGTCGTTGAAACCGTCGCCTATTGCCATCACCTCTTCGCGGCTGATATCGGTTTTCTCTAAAAGTACGTTCAGTGAAAGGGCTTTGTCTATTCCCTGTGGCACAAGTTCGAGGAAATATGGTTCCGAACGGAACACATTGATCTTCCCTTGCAGGCGGATGCATAACTCCGACTCCAGCGGAATCAGTCTGTCGGCATCTCCCACAATGAGGCATTTGGCTACGGGGAGGGTGATGTCTGTCAGGAAGTCGTTGGTTTCGCGTACGGCCATCTTGTTGAGGAAAGCCTCCTTCTGTACGTAGGGATCTTGTGAATTCTCGGTGATGATGTTTGGCCCGTCGTAAGTTAGTATGGTCAGCTTGTGTGTACGCGCTGTTTCATAGAGTATAGGGACTACTTCGTTGGGCAGAACATTGTCATAGACCATCTCCTTTGTTTCCCAGTTGATGATTTCTCCCCCGTTATAAGAAAGAATGTATCCTCCAAATTCTCCCAGTTTCAGTTCGTCTGCTAATGGCACGATGCCGTATGTCGGTCGTCCGGAAGCCAGAACAATCTTGATGCCTTGCTGCTGTGCGCGCATCAGGGTTTCACGTGTGTGTGGAGTAATCTCTTTTTTAGCATTGGTCAGTGTGCCGTCAAGGTCGAGCACGATGAGTTTGTATTCCATAATTGTTTAGGGAATGCAAAGATAATTCTTTTTAGCAGACTAGCAGACAAGCAGACGAGGAACAAGCCGGCAGATTTACTTGCTGCCCGTCACTTGTTTCCTCGTCAACTTATCTACTAGTCTACTTGCTGTATTTTGGATTCTTGGCTGGCATTTGTGCCTGCACTTCTTCTCTCCATTGATGAAGCCGTTGTTGCAGCTCTTTTGCCAGTTCGGCATTCTCTTCTGCCAGATTATGCTGTTCGCTAATATCCTTTTTCAGATTGTAAAGCTCAGTTTCTCCGGTGTCATAATACTCTATCAGTTTATAGTCGCCCGAACGGATTGCTCCTGCCGGCCGACTTCCTTGATTGGAGTAGTGGGGATAATGCCAGAAGATGTCCCCTCTGCTGAATGTATCGTCTTCTTGCAGTGCAGCGACAAAGCTTTTGCCATCCATGTGCTCGTCCGGCATCAGCGGTGCGCCGACCATCTCTAAAATAGTGGGGTAGAAGTCGGTAGAGGTGACGATGGCATCGCTGACATGATTCTTCGGCTGGTGGCCCGGCCAATAGACAATCATCGGTTCACGTATTCCACCTTCGTAGCAGAATCCTTTTCCGCCTCTGAGTGGCCGATTGGACGTAGGCGAACCCTCGGATGTGGAAAGGCCTCCGTTATCAGACATAAAGACAATGATGGTGTTGTCGTAAAGCCCCTGTGCTTTCAGTTCGCCGATTACCCGGCCGATGTTCTCGTCCATGCTGGCTATCATGGCAGCATAGGCGGGATGGCTTTGTATGATGCGTTCGCGCAGATTGGTCTGTTCCTGTGGAAACGGCTGCTTGGCGATGTAGTCAGGATTATCGGCGAATGTTTTCAAGGTGTCCAGCCCCATCCGGTGTGCTTTCTCTTTAAAATAAGCCACTTTTTCGGGTTTGGCTCCTACCGGCATGTGTACCTGATGGAATGACAAGTACATGAAGAACGGGTCATTCTTGTGTTTACGTATCAGGCTGATGCATTCGTTGGCCAACCGGTCGGTCAGGTATTCCCCTTCGGGGCCGTCGGGCAACATCGGATTGTTGTAAGGGACAAAATAAGGGTGAGGACCCCCGGGAGATCCCATCCAGCAACCACCTATGTTGTAGTCGAATCCCTGATGCTGGGGATAGTAGGTTGTATCGTTCATGCAGCAGTGCCATTTGCCGATATGTGCGGTGACATAACCGTTCTCTTTCAAGGCTTCTGCCAGTGTGACACGTTCAAGAGGCATGTTCAAGGTATATTCCGGCGGTAATACGGGGCAGATTTCTGCCATGTATTCCTTTCCATAGTAATATTTACCGGGAATCCAGTCGGTGATATGTTCTCTTGCCGGATACCGTCCGGTCAGAAAGCTGACTCTGGTAGGTGAACTGACCGGACAGGCTGCATAGGCATTGGTAAAACGCATGCCTTCTTGTGCAAGGGAATCGAGGTGAGGGGTCTCGTAGAACTGACTACCGTAGCAGGACAAATCCATCCATCCTAAGTCGTCTGCCATGATGAACAATACATTTGGTCGCTGAGGCGCTTTTTCTTCACAGGCTGTAAAGAGGGGGAGAAGCGCTAATGGGGAGAGCTGTTTGAACGTTAGCATTTTGTTTGGGTGTTACATGTTATAGTTGTGTATGAAAAAAATAGGCAGCAACAGGGTTCGTGTGACATAATCCTCTTGCTGCCATCGATTGTGTTAAGCTAATGATATCGTATGTTGGTTGTCCTTGGGGGAGGTTGCAACCAATGATTCCATTCACTCTCATCGTTCACTGCAAAGGTAGGAGGTCTTGGCTTTGTGCATAGTAGGCATTTCGCTCATTTTACTATGAATTTTCGCTCAAAGAATCGAAAGCAGCATTTCTATATCTTAATATAAATGCAGTGCTGCATAGTAAATGATAATCTGCGTAGTTTCTGTGTAAGAACAATTATGTTAAACTTTGAATTTTCGAACAGACTTTAAAGACAGAATCTTTATATTTGTCTTTATAACCATTAAAAACACATTTACTGATGAAGAAACTTTACCTCCTGTTGCTGATATTTGTAGCTGTGTCGGAATTGAGGGCGGAAATCAATCTGGACGTAAGAAAACTTACAGCACAAGATGGGCTTGCTGATAATATGGTATTATGTATCCATAAGGATAAGCATGGTTTTCTTTGGTTTGGAACAGGTGAAGGCCTCAGTCGCTATGATGGAAATGAGATGAGAAATTTCTCTTTACTTCCCGAAAATGAAGCTGTGATGGCTATTCAGGAAAGTTCAGACCGTTTTTTTTATCTTCAGACGTGGGGCAGGATGTATTGTTTTGATTATCTGTTGGAGACCTCACTTCCTTTTATTTCTGAAACAGGCAAGGAAGAAAGACTGGATTCTTCCGACTTTTTGCTGTTGGAAGATTCTGTTTTGCTGCTTTGTCGTGGTGAACAGCTGCAACGTATTGATTTAAAGGAAGGCAGGAAGATAAATGGCAAACATGATATTGCCAGAATAAAGGATGAGGCACTGAGTAAAATCTGTCTGACTGCTGATAGAAAATCTGTTTATGCAATCAGTAATATTGGCACTGTGCATCGTATATCATTGCAAACAGGCGAGGTCTGTTCTTCAGTTTCTTTGTTCCCAGATAAAGCAGCTTATTATTTATCTATTTCGTCGTGTTCGCTGTATGGCAATTATTTGTGGATTACAACTTTGGGTTCCGGGCTTTTTGTTTATAACACAGAAACCCAACAGACTGTCCACCTGAAAAATCCTTCTGACATCCTTCCGACTGTAATCTCTCATAATGATGTGTTTCAGGTTGTCAGCCTTGCAAGAAATCAATATCTGGCATTGACTTGGAGCGGATATACCGTTTTATCATATGGAGAAGGACAGAATGAAGGCTGGAAAACCACTGTATGCAATGACAAGGCCAATTGGCTTTCACAGAATGTAGAGACACGTATGATCTCTGGATATTACGATCCTGCAGGTATTCTTTGGATAGGTACGCATGGGGGCGGAGTATTATATAGCGATCAGCGGTGGAGCTTTTTCACACAGTATCACCAAGAGCTTCATAATGAAATAGGCGGAATTGCAATAGGAGAAGATCATTGTGTTTATCTGGCTACGTTTCATCAGGGAATACTTAAAAGTAACCGTCCCTTAGGGCGCGATGGAGTTTCTTCTCTCAAGCTCGATTTATGTCCCGATGGGAATGCAACTTATATTTCAGCAGGAAAAAGTGATGACGGAACACTGTGGTTTGGCAGCGACCAAGGAGTATTGTTGGAATTTCCGGCTGGAGGAGCTCGCCCTCGGTCTCATCCCATGCCAGTTGCAGCGTGGATTCGGTCTATTTTCCCGGAAAAATCAAGCGGGACCATATTGCTGGGTACTAATCGTGGTCTTTACCGTTATGACTGCAATTCTGAAACGTTCGAACGTGAATGGCTGAACCTCCCTATACAAGAGATATTCTCTATAGATAAAGATCCGGAAGGATGCTTCTGGTTAGGGACAAACAGTGGAGTTGTAAAAGTGTGGAAATCAAATGACGCAGATAAGAAATGGGAGGCTGATCTCAGATACTTGAACTCTTCAAAACTTTATGGAGCTGCGGCATACGGTGTTTTGTATGCTTCAGACAGTTGTGTCTATGTAGCTGCCTCAAAAGGATTAGGCATCATTCATCCTACCTATGCAGACAGTGTACGCTTTTTTACTATCAAGGATGGATTGTGCAGTAATTGGATTAATTGTGTCATTGAAGACGATAAGAACCATATATGGGTAGGAAGCAATTCAGGCATCAGTCATTATAGCCGTCACCAGAATCTTTTCTATAACTACTATATTGCAGGAAACACGAAGAGTGCTTACAAGTATGGTTCACAACTACTTTTTGGAGGGAGTCGTAATCTTACTTGTTTCAATCCGGAAAAGGCAATTGCTTTTTTTGAGACGACAAGAGAGAAAAAAGTGCAAATTACCGAGCTTATAGTGGATGGCGAAATTGCAGAAGTGGGGAAAGCTATCAACGGACAGGTGATTTTACCTCAATCGTTGGTTGGAACAGAACGCATTGTTTTATCGAATGCAAACCGTAACTTTTCTTTTGCTTTCAGTGACCTTTCCTTTGCAGAGAACCTGCAGAAATATAATTATAGATTATTACCTTATCAGGAATCATGGATAAACTGTAGTACCAAAGAGCGTATCTCGTATATGAATCTGCCTCCGGGAGATTATTGTTTTGAAATAAAACCTGTATCATTGAATGGGAAGAATGAACCTGTAACTTCGCTTTCTATAAGAATTCAGCCTCCATGGTTTGCAACTTGGTGGTTCCGTTGTCTGATTGTAATAGTGCTGCTGGCAACTGCAACTGTGGTTTACAAGAAAGAAAAACTGCGGCAGAGAAGACGTGCCAAATATTTATTGCTTAAGCATGAACTTGCTTTATCCAATCGGGAATGGGAGCAAGAAAAAAAGATAAAAAAAGAACAGGAAGACTTTTTTATACAGACTGCTCATGAACTGCGTACTCCTTTAACCTTAATCTTGGCTCCGGTGCAGGAACTTGTACAACAGGTTGCAGAGGGATACCCAGTTTCATTGCTTCGTAAGCGCCTGGCCCAAACCCTGAAGCAAACAAAGGCCTTACATACATTGGTAGACCAATTGCTCTATATTCATAAAATGCGTTCCGGAATGGTCAAACTTTCATTGTCAGAGATAGATATTGTGCCGTTTGCTTATGAGATTTCTGAAGAATATCGTGATTTGAGTGTAATCAATCAGATAGACTTCCGGATAAAGCCGGCATTCGAACATTATTCTCTGTGGGTAGATGCCGGAAAACTGAGAGGAGCTATCTCTAATTTACTTTCCAACGCATTTAAATATACTCCACAGGGGGGAAGCATAACTTTGTCTATCGCGGAGCTGCTGGTGAAAGAAGATAAATTCTGCACAATTACGGTTGAAGACAATGGACCGGGCATTCCGGAAGACTTGTTGGAGCATATTTTTGAACCTTTTTTTACAGGGGTGGCGAAAGCTGAATTCTCGACTTCGCAAGGAATTGGCCTGCAGATTGTGAAACACACACTGGAGCTTCATCATGGTATGGTTAAAGCAGAAAGCAAGCCGGGATGTGGATGCAAGTTTATATTGTATATTCCTGTCGGGAAGGAACATTTTGCTCCCGATGAATATGAGACTGTGCCCTATATCCCCGAGGTTGCGGTGCCTGAAGATAAAGAAATGGATCACGTCCTTGGTGAACAACTTTTGGCAGGAGCCGCCAAGAATAATCATTCTCTTCTTATAGTTGAAGACAATAACGATGTTCGGGAATACATTGTAAGTCTGTTTACAGCCGAATATACCGTTTATGAAGCTATCAATGGTGAGCAAGGTTATGAAATGGCTCAGAAGTACCAGCCCGATCTTATCGTTTCCGATATTATGATGCCGGTAAAAGATGGCATTGAACTTGTCAAGGACTTACATGCTTCTACCCGTACGGCTCATATTCCTGTCATTATGCTTACGGCCAAAGGCGAAGACAAGGATATGATTCAGGCTACAAACTTGGGGGTAGATGACTACTTGACAAAGCCTTTCAATCCGGAGGTGCTGAAGGCAAAGGTCATGAACCGGATTGCCATGCAGGAGAAAATGAAGAGGTTTTATTCCCGTATCTTTGCGTTGTCGGATACATCCGATGAGGCGGAGAATAAGGAAAGAGAAACATTCCTTCAGCAGGTAATCAATGTCATTGAACAGAATTTTGCCGACGAGCAGTTTGATGTTTCCGTATTAGCCGACAAGCTGCATGTCAGCCAACCTACTCTACGACGTAAGATCAGGAAATACAGTGCTTTATCGGCTATCGAACTGATAAGAAGTGTACGTATCAGCAAAGGTGCCATGTTGATACAGCAGAATTGTTACAGCATTCAGGAAGTGTCTGAACGGGTAGGGTATAACGACATCAATACTTTCCGGAAGCATTTTGTGGAGCAGTTTGGTGTACAACCTTCTAAATTCGGGAAAGAAGTAGCCTCAACTCCCTCTTCCGAAGAAAAACCTTAGTCTGTAAATGAATGGTTGGCAGCTCATCATTCACAAACTGCCTGATGGACTTTATTTCAGCAGTTCTGTCCACTCTTCGGGTGACAAATCGGGCAGTATGTCGCTTTCGCTGATGAATGTTTCTGCTAGTTTCCGTTTGCTTTCCTGAAGCGTCAGAATCTTTTCCTCGATACTCTCTTGGGTGATGAACCGGTAGGCGATGACCTGTTTCTGCTGCCCTATCCGATGGGCACGGGCTATTGCCTGTGCTTCGGCTGCAGGGTTCCACCACGGGTCGATGATGAACACATAGTCCGCCTGTGTCAGATTGAGCCCTACGCCGCCTGCCTTCAGTGATATGAGAAATGCCTGTACGTCTTTCTGTTCGGTAAAATGGGCTATTTCTGAAGGACGGTTGTTTGTAGCGCCTGTCAGCAGGGCATATTTCCAGTTGCGGCGGCAGAATTCTTCGGCAAGCAGTTTCAGATGTTGTACGAACGACGAGAAGATCAGCACCTTATGTCCTTCGCTCCGTAGTGTGTCGAATGTTTCAATGATTTGTTCCGTCTTACCGGATATTCCTGTAAACTCAGGGTGCAGCATCCGTGGATGGCAGGATAGCTGGCGGAGCCGTAGCAGTCCGTTCAGCACGCTAAATGCATGGAACTTGCTCCATTGTCCGTCTGCCTGCCGGGTGTGGCGAAGCAGAATGTTCCGCAGGCTGTTTTTTTCCTGTTCGTACAGTTCTTTTTGGGCTTCGGACATGCCACAGCAGATTATCTCTTCGGTCAGTGGAGGAAGTTCCGGGGCAACTTCTTCTTTGCTTCGTCGGAGGATGAAGGGGGCGATGAGCCGTTGCAACTGCATCTCTGCATGAGTACTTCCCTGACGGATAGGGGTGATGAACTGACGCTGGAATGTACTTTCGTCTCCCAGCAGGTCGGGCTGCAGGAAGCGGAACTGTGCCCACAGATCTTTCAGCGAGTTTTCGATGGGAGTTCCTGTCAGCGTCAGCCGGTGCTTTCCCTGTAGCTGAATGGCTGCACGGAACGTTTGTGAGTCGCTGCTCTTGATATATTGGCTTTCGTCGAGAACAATATACTCGAAACAGTAGTCACGGAGTGTCTCTATGTTGTTCCGCATCATGCCATAGCTGGTAAATATCAGGTTGTAGCGTCCGAAAAAACGTTCCGGATGTCCTGATGGGATAGGGGTGTAGCTGTTGTATTCCGTTGTCGAAAGTGTGGTGAACCGTTTTGCTTCCCGCCGCCAGTTGTGTAGCAGCGAGGTTGGAACTACAATCAGTGACGATGGTTTTCGGGGAGCTCGTCTGCTTTTCGGACGTTGGGTGACTGCTGCCGGTTCGTCTGGCTGTTTCCCAGTCTGTGGAAGCAGTTCTGTGTTGTCGGAGAATAGCTGGAACTGTCCTCCCGAGTCCGCTTCCTGATGTGACGGAGGAACTGTGCAGGCTTCCTCTTCCTTTGCCTCCTCTGCAATTGCTTCTTCTTGGGTTGGTTGTTTGTAGAAATGCTGCAGCTGCGTGAGTGTCTGTAGCGTCTTACCCAATCCCATATCGTCGGCAAGGCATCCTCCGAAGTTCAGTTCGCTGAGATGCACCATCCACGAGAAACCTTTCTGTTGGTAAGGTCTCAGTTTGGCTTTCAGTCCTTTGGGAGCCGGGACGAGAACAATCCGGTTCTTGTCCGGAAATTGTTTTGTGACTGTTTGTTCGGTTAGTGATGGAAGCATGCCTCCGTATGTCCTTTTCAGCCGGATTCCTTTATCTGTCTGTATTCCCATTTCCAGCATTCCTGCATATTGGCTGAACCATTCGTCGGGCAGCAGGATTATCTCTCCGTTGGGCAACAGGAACTCGCGTCTGCCTTCCAGAATATGCCTGCGGAAACGTGAAAACGGAATCCGCAGACTGCCTACTACAACCGTGATACGCAGGTCGAACCAGTCTGGTTCGTCCGTACAGCTTTGCTCTATCCGTATTTCATCCATACAATAGGGCAGATTTTCCATACCTCCGGTCATCCGGAACGTATGGCGGAGCATCTCTCTGTTTTGATTGATCCATCCGGTGATGCTGCGTATGGGTGAATGGTCGGACAGCTGAAAGTGTACATCGCTGATCTGATGCAGTCCGGAGTCGATTAACTGTTGCAGCGCTTCCGCCTCGTGCTGCGGGTGGCGACGGAAGAAAACAATCCGTCCGTCCGCTTCGCGGTAGATGATTTTCTTCATTTCCCCTTCTGCATCGGGAGGAAACGTCCGGTCGCCATAGCGGAAGTCGAGCCGTAGCATCTGCTCGTTGTAGACGGTATCCTCAATGGCGAGCTCGGGCTGGCAGGTGCGCTGTTCTTCCTGTATGTCGAGTCCGTATATGGTGGTTTCGTGGTAGCGCGCTGTGGGAATCAGAATGTTGTCGATGTATTTCTCCATTTGCGCGGTCTCTACCGAAACGATATCCTTTTTGGTGAATGGCAATAGCCGGGCGCTTTCGATGTGGGAGAAGAAGTAGAGATCCATCCCCAACAGCAGAATGGCGGGCGATGAGTTCAGCACTACCACCGGCTTACGGTCGGTCAGCGAGAATGGCTCTCCGTTGTAGAAGCAGTCCAGCTTGTAGCGGAAGCTGTGGTCGTCCGTCCGGAAGATGAAACGGCTTTCTACAGGGGTGGGGTGTACCCGATAGGCGTGGTGGGCATACAGCATTTTGCTTCCGGCCTGTTTCTGATAGAGAGGGAGGTGGCTGCTGCGGATTAGTTCCAGCATCTCGGACAGCTTCTTTTCGATGAAAGGGCGTACAACGGTTTTTATCCGTTCCTGATCTTCGGACAGCTTGTGCAGGAAGTGTGACACTGTCTTTTCGCGCGAGTAGATCCCCATCAGGTATCGTTCCGTATAGTGTGAGGCAATGTCGATGGCACGCCGTTCTGCTTCGGACAGGTTTGCAGTTGTCTCAGGAGAGGCATGGAAAGCCTGTTCCATCAGTAGCACTGTTCCGTCTTCCGATGTCTCGGCAAGGTAGGGGATGAGCAGTGCTCCCAATACGGGATGTTCTGTCAGAACGATGATTATTTGTCCGTCGGCAGTTTTCTTTTCCATTCATTGGTTTGTTGAAACGGCAAAGGTAGTGAAAGTCGAATGCAGAGGCAAGCAGAAAACGCAGTTTTCGTAGTTGACTCTGCTGAGACGCCTCCTATCTTATCTAAAGGTAGTGAAAGTCGGATGTAGAGGCAAGCAGAAAACGCAGCTTTCGCAGTTGACTCTGCTGAGACGCCTCTTGTCTCATCGAAAGATGCTGAAAGGTGAGCGGGAAACGGAATAACTTGCTTAATTTTGCAGCATGAGTAAAGAAAACAAGAAAGTCCTGCTGGGTATGAGTGGCGGGACAGACAGCTCTGTAGCTGCCATGCGACTGCTGGAGATGGGGTATGAAGTGACCGGAGTGACATTCCGTTTCTATGAACTTCATGATGATACCGGTTATCTGGATGATGCCCGTACGTTGGCAGAGCGGCTTGGAATAGAACACATCACATACGATGTCCGTCCTCTGTTCCGGCAGACCGTTGTGGATTATTTTATGCGCGAGTATATGGCTGGGCATACTCCCGTGCCCTGTACGTTGTGCAACAATCTGCTGAAATGGCCTTTGCTGGCACAGCTGGCCGATGAACGTGGCATCCGTTATATCGCTACCGGACATTATGCGCGCAAGGTGTGCGTAGGAGAAACCTGTTATCTGACTTATGCTGCCGACCGTGACAAAGACCAGACTTTCTTCCTTTGGGGACTGCCGCAGGAGATTGTGCAACGGATGCTGCTCCCGATGGGCGAAATTACCAAAAGCGAGGCACGTGCGATGGCTGCCGGGCGTGGATTCCACAGAGTGGCGGAGAAGCGTGACAGTCTGGGCGTCTGTTTCTGCCCGATGAACTACCGCAGCTTTTTGCGCAACTATCTGCCGGATGCGGGTGTACTACAGCGTGGAAGATTTGTCGACGAGGATGGGACTTTTCTCGGGTGGCACGAGGGGTATCCGTTTTATACCATCGGGCAACGCCGGGGGCTGGGCATCCATCTCAATCGCCCGGTGTTTGTGAAAGAGATTCATCCGTCGGAAAATGTCGTTGTACTTTCGTCCGACTATTCATCGCTCGAAAAGAACCGGATGCTACTGACTGATTGCAATGTGGTCAATCCTTCACTGCTGCTGGATGCTCCGGATGTTACAGTAAAAATACGCTACAGAAAACAGGAAAACCGGTGCGTGGTATCGCCCGAACCGGACGGAAAACTCTCTGTCCGTCTGCTCGAACCTCTTGCTTCCATTGCTCCCGGTCAGGCGGCCGCTTTCTATCGCGACGATTTGCTGATTGGTGGCGGAATAATCGTATCTTCCTGTATATAAGCGGTTTAATTCCTCTGTGACTCCTTTTTGTTTTACCGTTCGAAAGTCTGTACTTATTCCGTTTGTTGGGAAAGGTTAGCTGACGCGTTGGCTAACCTTTGCTGACATGTCAGCTAACCTTTCCCAATACGTCAGCTAACCTTTGCTGACAAACGGGATATTGTTGGCTGTTGATCGAAAAAAAGAGAGGCATCTCCAGATATGTCATAGTAAAGGGAAAAAAGTACACAAGTGAAAGCTCTGTCGTGGGTAGAATAATGCCGGGAATTCGTTGTCTTGTAAAGAAGTAGTTCCCGGCACTTGAATTTCGTTCGTATGTCTTTACTGATTGTTCAGTTTCAGCATCTCTTCGATATACTCTCGTGTATTGCTGAGGCGCGGTATTTTGTGCTGACCGCCCAGTTTCCCTTTTTGTGCCAGCCAGTCGTGGAACAATCCCTGTCGGGCAACAATTACTTCCAGCGGTTGCAGGGCAATGTCTTTCCATCGTTTTGCCTCGTAGTCGGAGTTTACCTCTTTCAGCGTTGTGTCGAGAATTTCGGCAAACCGCTCTACCGAGTCGGGCATTTTTGCAAATTCAATCAGCCACTGGTGACGGCATTTGGCATGTTCGTCCATAAACACCGGTGCTGCCGAATATTCACTTATCTGTGCTCCGGTTGCGGCGCAGGCTTTTGCCAGTCCTTTTTCTGCATTGTCAACAATCAGCTCTTCGCCGAATGCGTTGATGAAGTGCTTGGTACGTCCTGTGATGACAAATTTATAGGGATCTTTGCTTGTAAATTTTACAGTATCACCAATCATGTATCTCCACAGTCCGCAAGAGGTAGAGATAACTAATGCGTAATTCTTGTTCAGTTCCACTTCTTCCAGGCAATAGACGCGAGGATTCTCCTTCCCGACTTCTTCCAGTGGAATGAATTCGTAGAAGATGCCGTAGTCAATCATCAGCAGCATAGAGGGGTCGGACAGGTCATTCTGAGTTCCGAAGTATCCTTCCGAAGCATTGTATGTCTCTACGTAGTGCATCTTGGAAGAATGGATTACTTGTTTGTATTGTTCACGGTAAGGAGTGAATGCCACTCCTCCGTGGAAGAATACTTCCAGATTAGGCCATACTTCTTCGAGTGTCTGTTTGCCGGTTTTTTCCAGAATACGTTTGATGAGTACCAGCATCCAGGAAGGAACACCCGACAGATTGGTGACGTTGGCAGGAATGGTGCTGTTGGCTATTGCCTCTATTTTGCTTTCCCATTCACTCATCAGGGCAATCTGTTTGCTGGGAACACGGATAAAGTTGACAAGCGGATTGACATTTTGTATCAGGATGGCAGACAGGTCGCCCACCAGACTGTGATTTGAATTCAGATTGGGGCTGTGGCTGCCTCCTAAGATCAGTCCTTTACCCGAGAAGAACCGGCTGTCGGGATTAATACGGAAATAGAGAGCGACCGCATCTTTCCCTCCTCTGTAGTGAATGTCCTGCAATGCTTCGCGGCTCACAGGCAGAAATTTACTCTTGTCATTTGTGGTTCCCGACGATTTAGCAAACCAACGTATTTCAGAAGGCCATAATAAGTTCTGTTCTCCTTTGCGCATACGTTCCACGTATGGCTTGACTTCTTCGTATGTTTGGATGGGAACTCGTTTCCGAAAATCTTCGTAGGTGCGAATAGAGGCGTAATCATACAGTTTTCCCCATTCTGTTCCGGCAGCCATCCGAACCAGTCGGGTGAGCACCTGTTGTTGTATTTCTCCGGCTTGTGTGGCGTAAAGGTCTATTTGTTTTAAACGGGAATCAAATACTTTGCTAATGAGCTTTGTAATATTCATTTCACTTTCACTACTAATGTTTAGCTATGCAAAAGTAGCTCATTTATCTTTTTTTCCTATCTTTACAACGGAAATATTCGCTAAAAAAGCTTGCTTTCGCGGATTATCCGAATTATTGACCAAAAAAACGACAATGAGAATAGGAATCCTGACTTCCGGCGGAGACTGCCCCGGTATAAATGCTACAATTCGTGGCGTTTGTAAAACGGCTATCAATTATTATGGTATGGAGGTGATTGGCATTCATAGTGGCTTTCAGGGACTGCTGACCAAAGATGTAGAATCTTTTACGGACAAATCACTCTCAGGATTGTTGAACTTAGGAGGGACCATGCTGGGAACCTCCCGTGAGAAACCTTTCAAGCGTGGAGGTATTGTAGAAGGAGTCGACAAGCCGAAATTGATTTTACAGAATATCAAGGAAATGGGGTTGGATTGCATTGTCTGTATCGGTGGAAATGGAACGCAGAAAACAGCCGCTAAACTGGCTGCGCTGGGTGTCAATATTGTTTCTGTTCCTAAAACTATTGACAATGATATTTGGGGAACAGACATTTCGTTTGGTTTCGATTCGGCGGTAAACATTGCAACCGATGCAATAGACCGTCTGCATTCCACTGCAAGCTCTCATAAGCGTGTAATGGTGATTGAGGTAATGGGCCATAAGGCGGGATGGATTGCATTGTATTCGGGGATGGCCGGTGGAGGAGATGTGATTCTGATTCCGGAAATCCCTTATGACATGAAGAATATAGGTAATACGATTCTGGAACGTCTTAAAAAAGGGAAACCGTATTCCATTGTGGTCGTTGCAGAGGGAATACTGACCGATGGACGTAAAAGGGCAGCCGAGTATATTGCACAGGAAATAGAATATGAGACAGGCATAGAAACCCGTGAAACTGTTTTAGGATATATACAGCGGGGTGGTTCACCGACGCCATTCGACCGGAATCTGTCTACACGAATGGGAGGACATGCAACAGAACTCATCGCTAATGGGCAGTTTGGACGCATGGTTTCTTTACAGGGAGATGTTATTTCGTCTGTACCCTTAGATGAGGTGGCAGGAAAATTAAAATTGGTGACTGAGGAACATGATTTGGTTGTCCAAGGTCGCCGGATGGGCATCTGCTTTGGATAATCTGAAATAGGATTATACAAATCTTTGGAGAGAATTTTTTAGAAAAATCTGAAAATAGATTGATAAAGAGGAAGTTCGTTCTTAGTTTTCAGAATTGGTTATTTTTATTTCTTCTTCTGTAACGGTAAGTTCATGAACTTCTTCTTCTTTTTCCTCTATTATGTCTGCAGGAGGCTGGGTACGTTGTGCTTTAGCCTCATTGACTGCTGCGATGAATGCGGTGTCTTTTACTTTTCTGGTTGCCATTCGGGCCGCATTCTGTTGGGATTCTTTTTTTGAGTAGCCGGTACCTGTTCCTGCCGGAATGCCTTCTATGTGTACTTCAGTTTGGAAGACAGGGTTACTGTCGTGATCGAAGAATTGCTCAATCAGTTCAAATGAAACTTCTACTTTATTTTTCTGGCTCCATTCTATCAGCTTTGACTTGAAATTTACTTCTTTACGTGAAAGAATGTCCAAGTCTATATAACGCTTGAGGATTCTTTCTTCCATGAAATGCTTGCAACGTTCATACCCTTGATCCAGATAGATTGCACCGATAAATGCTTCGAAAGCATTTCCATACATATAGCTGTTGTGGGAGGAGGAGCGTGTTGTATATTTTATAAGTTTGTCAAGCCCTATCTCTACCGCGAGTTTGTTGAGTGTTTCCCTTTGTACAATTTTTGAACGGGTATTGGTCAGAAAACCTTCACGTTTTCCTTCAAAATGCCTGTAAACAATGTCTCCTACAATTGCATCTAATATGGCATCTCCCAGAAACTCCAGACGTTCGTTGTTTATGGGACCTCCTTTCTCGGAACGGACAGAAGTAGACTTGTGTAAAAGGGCTTGTTTGTAGAGCTGGATATTACGTGGAAAGAACCCAAGTATCCGATAAAAACAAAGATAAGACTCTCTGTCCTTACGGAACAGAAGCCTTATCTTGTCTATTTGATTACGTAACACGTTTTATTCAGCGTATTTCTTGAAGATGACGCATGCGTTGTGACCTCCAAATCCAAATGTGTTGGATAAGGCTACGTTAACTTCACGTTTCTGTGCTTTATTGAACGTAAAGTTCAAGTTGTAGTCGATATTCTCGTCGTTGTCACCTTCTTCGTGATTGATAGTTGGAGGAACAATACCATTCTTGATGGCAAGGATGCTTGCGATAGACTCTACTGCACCTGCAGCTCCTAGCAAATGACCTGTCATTGATTTTGTAGAACTGATATTCAGTTCATAGGCATGTTCACCAAACACTTCTTTGATTGCTTTCGCTTCTGAAATATCACCTACCGGAGTTGATGTACCGTGTACGTTGATATAATCTACTTCTTTCGGATCCATTCCTGCATCTTCCAATGCATTCAGCATTACAAGCTTCGCTCCTAATCCCTCAGGGTGAGAAGCTGTCAGGTGATGAGCATCGGCAGACATTCCTACACCAGCTATTTCGGCATAGATTTTTGCGCCGCGTGCTTTGGCGTGTTCTAATTCTTCTAAGATTAAACAGCCGCCACCTTCGCCCATCACGAAACCATCGCGGCTTGCACTGAACGGGCGTGAAGCTTTTGCCGGATCATCATTGCGGGTTGACAAGGCGTGCATGGCATTGAAACCTCCAACACCTGCCGGAAAGATTGCTGCTTCCGAACCTCCGGATACGATTACGTTTGCTTTTCCTAAGCGAATCAGGTTGAATGCATCTGCAATGGCATTGGTTGAAGTTGCACATGCGGAACAGGTTGCATAATTCGGTCCGTGAAATCCATACATGATGGAAATTTGTCCGGCTGCGATGTCCGAAATCATTTTAGGAATGAAGAACGGGTTGAATTTGGGTCCCATTTCCTTGCGGGTATAATAACCGCCTACTTCTTCCTCAAATGTATGTATACCGCCAATACCGGCACCGAAAATAACACCGATTCTGTTCAGGTCTTCTTTTTCTGTGTCAAGACCAGAGTCTTCTACCGCTTCTTTGGCTACAGCGATGGCATATTGTGTATACAAGTCCATCTTGCGTGCCTCTTTGCGGTCGATATATTTGGTTGCATCGAAGTTCTTTACTTCGCATGCAAACTGTGTCTTGAACAGTGACGCATCAAAATGAGTAATAGGTCCTGCTCCACTCACTCCGTTTGTCAGGTTTTCCCAAAATTCGGGAACACCGTTACCTACGGGAGTAATGGCTCCAAGACCTGTTACTACCACTCTTTTTAATTCCATATTAATGAAATAGGATGATTACTTAGCGTGTTCTTCGATGTAAGATACAGCATCACCTACCGTAGCAATTTTTTCTGCTTGGTCATCCGGAATAGAGATACCGAATTCTTTTTCGAATTCCATGATAAGTTCTACAGTGTCAAGAGAATCTGCTCCCAGATCGTTTGTGAAGCTAGCTTCGTTTTTAACTTCTGACTCTTCTACGCCTAATTTGTCAACGATAATCGCTTTTACTCTTGATGCAATTTCAGACATAACTTTAAGTTTTTAATTAATAATCAGTTTTATTTCTTTAATTTTGCGCTGCAAAGGAATGAATATTTATCGTTTTGCGCAAATATTTGACTAAATAAATGCAGGATTTTGCACATTTTTTACTGTTTTGTGCATAGAAAGCTCTCGATATGAAGAAAAAAATAGCTGTTTTTGCCTCTGGAGCAGGTACAAATGCTGAGAATCTTATCCGATATTTTAGTGAGAATGAGTTGGCCGAGATTGCCTTAGTTGTTTCTAACAGAGGAAATGCCGGTGTGTTGGAACGCGCACGGAGTCTTGGAGTGCCGGCTTTGGTGTTTCCTAAAGCCGATTGGTCTGCCGGGGATGCTGTTTTGACAGCTTTACAGAAATATTGCATTGATTTTGTTGTACTTGCCGGTTTCCTGCTCCGTATCCCCGATTTGCTTTTGCATGCTTATCCTAATAAAATTATAAATATACATCCATCGCTGCTTCCCAAGTATGGTGGAAAAGGAATGTATGGCGACCGTGTGCACGAGGCTGTGGTTGCAGCCGGAGAAAAAGAGACCGGAATTACTATACATTATATTAATGGTCATTACGACAAAGGTGATATCATCTTTCAGGCAACCTGCCCTGTCCTTGCCGAAGATACTCCGAATGATGTGGCACGAAAGGTTCATCAGTTGGAGTATGAGCACTATCCGCTCATTGTGGAAGAAGTTGTGCGGACTATTTTATAAAAATCTCATACCCTGTTTCTTCCCTCCGCAGGGGATAGTTTCCACGGAAAGTTTCAAACTGTTCTGGATGTTCTTTTAAGAATTGGCTGTCTTTGCTGGGGTTGTATATCTGCAACACTGCATCTTCATAGCTGTGGGCATGGATTACAGGATTTGCAGGTACAGGAGGAACTATGTTATAATGGGCTTCTATACCAAAGAACTTGCATACAGCGTCGAGCGCCATGCGTGTAGCGTTCGCTTTTCCGTCTGCTGAATATCCTGCGATATGTGGCGTCCCAATCAGCGTCTTCCCCAGTAATACCCTGTTGATATCCGGTTCTTGCTCCCAGACATCAATTATGGCATCCGATACAGTCCCTTCTTCGAGGGCTGTAAGCAGTGCACTGGTATCCACCACTTCTCCACGTGAAGTGTTGATGATAACTGGTTTCCGCCTGAGCGAACGGAAAAAACGGTCGTCTGCCTGATGAAAAGTGGCGTATTTCCCTTCCCGTTCCAGTGGGACATGGAAACTTAGAATGTCACATTCTGCAGCCAGTTGCTGTAACGGGACAAAAAGGCCGCTTTTTTCTTTTTCTTCTCTGGGCGGATCGTTCAGCAGAACACGTACTCCCAGCCTTTCTGCTACTTGTGCCACTCTGCTGCCTACATTGCCTGCACCAATGATTCCCATCGTCATTCCTTTCAGGCTTTGCCGGCGATGAGACTGTATGATAAACAGCGCCGATTGTATGTATTGAGCAACCGAATTGGCGTTGCACCCCGGAGCATTTTGCCATACGATGCCGGCTTCCTGACAATAGTTGGCGTCAATGTGGTCGAAACCGATGGTTGCAGTAGCAATAAACCGAATGCGGCTATCTTCCAGCAGCTCTCTGTTGCAATGGGTACGTGTACGGATAATCAGTGCATCGGCATCGTGCACCAGTTGGGGCGTGAAGGCGTTGCCGGGAGCATATATCACCCGGTCGGCTATCTGCGCGGCGGCCTCGCGTATATAGGGAATTTTGTCGTCTATTACCAGTTTCATTTCTAAACTCTTTTACTCATCTGCTCGTCCATCTGTCACTCCCTACAGCATCATGTGTCTTCTGATAGAGAACTTCACAATTCCCATAGCATTGATGTTGGCAAATGGAATATCCATGGGCTCGTGATGCGGATTGTAGCTGACCAGCTTCAGGTAGCCTTCTTTGTCCGAACGGTTTACATATTTGACAGTCAGGTATTCTCCACCGTTGATGTCGCACGACACCACGTAGATTTCTCCATATATCAGATTGCTGAAATCGCTGATTTCTTTATATCCTACAATGTCACCCGACTTGAGCAGCGGATACATGCTGTCTCCGCTGACATAGATTGCTCCGTCGCAACGCGGCACATTCGGAATTTGTATTGTCCCCAACGCATACTGGTTTTTGTTGGTAAACAAAGTTTTCAGGTTGGCAGCTGCTGTCACGTCATACAGTGTTACGTTGCGGTCGTCCATCGCATCCTGAGTTTTCGGATTGTGAATAAGTTCCACTTCTCCTTCGGCCAGCCGGCTGTCGCAAAATCTTGGCTGGTGTTTTTTCTGACCTTTGCCCAGCAGTAGCCAGTTGTAGTCCACTTCGTCTTTCAATTTATCCAACAGAAGAGGAAAGTCAATGCTGTTACGTGCTACCCAGTTTGATACAGTAGCCCGTGAGACTCCTAAGAATGCTGCTAATTCATTGTCTTTTGTTACGCCGATTGCCTCTTTGGCACGTCTGACAATACCTGCTACGTCTAACATTGTATCCATGTCTGTTCTTATTCTTTGGTTTTCTTTTGTAAACTTGATCTTAGTTTTTAAAAGGTTTATTTTGAATTTGGTTTCAAAAGTATAACTTTCCGATGGAAAATCCATGGGGATGTGCTAAAAATAACAGGCTGCTGTTTATAATTTGATTTAGAAACTGTTTTGATTTTATCATTCACTGTTTTTGAGATGAATTTTTGCGGGATGTTTTTCGATTTTCTTACAATGCCCGGTTCGACAAAAGAAATAGAGAAGCTTGTTCCATTTTTCGATTACCTTTTACAGCCTTCAGATAAGGCGGAATTCGTTTTTCCCCTTCTGCAGATTTTATAGTGTGTGTGTCTTTTTGTTCGTTGCCTATGGAACTGTGAGTTCGTTGCCTACGGAACTTTCAGTTCGATTCGATGGAACTTCCGGTTCGTTACGATGGAATTTTTTTTAAGACAGACAGAATTGCCATACTGTCTGTATAGACACATTAGCTGTTTTCTATACTGTGTTAGTAGATACGGGGCTTATGGACTTGTTGTCCGGTCTGGCAAAATTGCTTTATCCTGATTTGACAAAACACAGAAGGACAATCAAGGCATCACCAGCAGCTCTTCCAGCTCCTTCTGCTCGGCAAAATCGTACAGCGTACTTTTACGCAATGTGCAGAAGCTGCTCCATGCGTTCCTCAGCGCATTGTAATAGCGCTGCATGGCATCGTATTGCCCCTGCTGCGCAGAGGTCAGTTCGTAGACGGAAACCTTTCCCGAACGGAACTTCTGCGCCAGCATCACATACTGTTCCTGTGCCAACTGATAACTTTTCGAAGCCACAAACCACAGGTTCATATTGTGGTTATAGTCTGCCACGATGTCCTTGATGTCGTTGTCGAATCCGGCTTCCGCCTGTTCTATCTCTATCAGGGTGCTCTGATAATTGTTCTGCGCAATCCGGATTTTATTCCGGTTCATGCCCCATTGGAAAATCGGTATCTGCACGCCAATCATCACTCCCTGCGTATAGTCCGGACGGCGGTAAGCGTCTGTCAGCCGGTCGGCATACTGGTTCAACCCGTAGCTGAGGCTGATGCTCCCGTTGAACCGGTTGTTCAGTTTTTCGGTAAACAATGTCTGTTCGGCTTTCAGCCTCTTCTCCTCCTGCTCCAATGCAAACGGGCTGTTCCGGCGGGCATAACCGACGGCAGCCACTTCGTCTATCTTCAGGGGTAAATCGAAAGACGGAGTGGCTATTTGCGGATTGTTCGCCTCCTCCCAGTCATCTTTGTCGAGAAATGTGCACAGTTCCCTCAGCGCCTTCCGATACTCTTTGGTGGAGCTTTCCAGTGCATACCGGTTGTTCAGCTGTTGCAGTTCCATCTGATGAAAATCATATTCCGTCAGCCTTCCGCTCTCCATCAGCATTCTGCTTGTCACCACCAGCGAGTCCGATATCGCCAGATTCTTTCCTGACAGTTCCACCGCCAGTTTCCCGGCAAACAGGTTCATGAACAGGGCTACAGCCTGCGACTGAATCTCCGCAATTTCCGAACAATACCGGCGCACAGAATTGTTGAACCGTGCATACTCTATCCCCTGCTGTTTCTTGTAATTGTAAAATCCTCCGACAAAAGGCTGTGAATAGCTGACATAGACCGGATTTGTGCCGAAGCGGTTGCGGTTGTTCGAAAACTCCCTCAGATAGTTCAGCCTTGAACTGACGCTCAGTTCTCCTCCGAGCCACCCCACCTTCTGCCGGATGGCAACCTCCGCACTGCTGCTGTTCGAATAGTCTTCCACATACGCATAGTCGCCGTTTTCATAGTTCTGCATCAGTTTCTGGGAATGGTTGAAGCTGACCGGGTTCAGCGAAAAGGCGATAGACGGCAGGAATCCTTTCCGGTAGTTGGCAAACTGGAGAATCGTGTTCTCGTAAGTCAGTTTCACCTGCCGGGCAGCGGGAGAAGCTGGTGCCCATTTGTTCAGCACCTCCTCCAGCGAGATGCGTGGAGGCTGGGCGGAGAGGGAAAGGGGGAGGAAGAGGAGAGGGAGAATCAGTTTGTATGACATAAAATCAGTATAAAGATAGAATTCAACTTCGATTATATGATATTTGAAAATAGTATATTTTTATTGATTTAACATTTGAATTTACTCAAGTTATTTCACAAAATAGCAGTATAATCTCAAGATATTTAAACGAGTAAACAATTTATCCATTTACTGTCTTCATTTTCCCAAGTAGCAATAGACATCAGTAACCCTGATACTCCAATAAACAAAGAAAGATCGGTAAAAAAAATATCACACTCTATTTTTTTTTCTACATTTTGCCATTTATCACGATAAGATTGTAATGTTTTCTTCTTCCAATATTCACTTACAGATAAGAAAATAGATTCTTGGGTTATGTTATAAATCTTTTTATATATATGCACCAAACTTGTATATCCATGACACAAACATAAGTTTTCTTTTTGAGATATAGTTCTATTTATAGTACCATGTAACACATATTTTGCGAATTGAACATACTCTTTCTTACGCAGGGTAACTCCAGCTTTTAGCAATGCATATCCTCCCATTAAATCACCATAACACCACGCAATGCCACTTACTGATTTGCTACCATCCCTCATTACTCTAGCAGGGAATAAGCAAGCACTTCCTTGGGGACATTGCAGAAACAATAACAAATCGCACAAACGTATAATCATAAAATCAATGCAAGACTTTGTTTTTTCTCGTAGTTGTAATAATATCAAAATTATACCAGTAATTCCATGAGGTGTACCAACATTTATAAATTCCGAAATCTCTCCATTTTTTTCTCTAACAGTCATATACCATTCTTGCCTTTGAAAATTTTTCTCTAATTGTTCTAGAAGTTTAGAAATCATATAATCCAAATTAAAGTAACTTTCTTTTTTTTGAGAAAGATAAAATAAAATGCCTAAAGCACCAGCATAATAGTCAAGATTATTCTTGTCGACCATAAGATTATATTCCTGTTCTAAGGCTCTATCAATATTTTGCAACTGACTCCCAAGCAAAGTTTCTTGATCAATAATTTCCAGAATCCATAACAATCCAGCAATCCCATATCCTAAACTATAATTGGTTACTTCCCTTGATATAATATCAGCCAATAAATCATCAAATTTCTGCTTATAAAACGGGCTATAATTACTACCCAAATATGAACTATAATACAATGGTAATAATAGACTTACATCTCCAACGACTAAACCATTACACTCGCATTTTTCTCTTAAATGAATTCTCTCTAAAATAAAATTCAAAGTCTTATATATACTATTCATAAAATAAAAAATAAAAATTGAAGCGAATATAATACATTTCTTATATAAAAGGAGATTTGCATACATATTTCATACGTAAATATTAAACTTGTCCTACAAGTAAGTAGGACAAGTTTAAACTAAAATTGATATAAAATCGAGCATTTTGGACAAAAGAAAGAATGGTACTCATGATGGCATAAGTGCGGCTATTGTTTAACAATAAAATAGCAACAGTTAAGAATTTAAAAGTTTCATGCACGTGTACATAAGCCACAATCTTCGATGCTTAATTGTTGAGACTAATTTCATTTTCGGACTGTGGAAATTCCAGTAAACATCGGCATTAGGCCTATATTTCTAATTGGGTGTTGCTGCTTATGGAACTTTAGTAAGTGAGACATTATATCCCAGTTTTTTAAGTTCAAGGACAAATATACCTTACGCTTCTGTCTATCTTAGCTTGCATATATTGTGCACCAAACTCATGGTAACGGAATCCTATACTCAGTATCAGATAAATGGATATCAACTGAGAATGTCTCACTGCTATCAAGGCACGCTTCTTCCCCCCCTACGAGCAGCTATGCGATGGTATCTCTCACTGAAAAACGTATTCTTGGTACGGGGCGTAGCCCATGCGGCTTTTGTTATTACCGCTTTCACTTGTTTGTTTCCGTGAGTGACTCATGCGCTCTTTTTACCTGCATCTCGTTGTTTCCGGAAGAAAGACCCGCCCAAGAAGCCAAATACTTCTCGGAAGGAAAATAGGAAATGTCAAAACCTATCTCTGATACCCAATCCTCAACTATCTTGGTGCTGAATTTCAATATCTACTTATAAAAATACAGCCATAAAATTCTGCGTAAAAATTCATATTATACACAAGATTGTAAATTTAAAAATATTTAACTACTTGTTTTTTTCATTAGATAAAACAACATTAATTTTGTAAAAAATGAAAGCACCTTATAGTAAGTTGTAAATTAAATAACCTTTTAACAAATCTAGAAACATGAAAATAGTAAGGAAGTTTAAAGAGATTGACATTTAAAGAAACAATATACAGTTCATAAATAGCAGCAAAACAGACATCCTAATACCACTGTTATTTGTCTATAATAATCACAAGCTAGTAACATAATCATAGCAATTAAATTAATAGAGAATAAATAATTTTACAATACCTTACTTCATAAAATCATTTATCATGTATAAACATAAAACCGCATTAAAAAAATATTCCTCTTGGAAAATAAGTTTTATAAAACATGAAGCTTTTCATCTATTCCAAGAATATGCTCATTTTAAAGTTGATTAATTGCATTATCATAATGCAATTAATCACATCCTCTAAACATTTTCCTGTTCGATTAAACTAATAAAATACTAAAATGAAGACTGTTGTAATCTGCAATTCATATTTAAAAGATATTGCCCCTAACAATTTTTATGACCAATTTACAATAGACAACACTCCAATCACTATTTCATTGTTGGATGCAGAACCTGCTAATTATAATAAGTTACTAGCTGCAAATGACGATTTAGTAATAGTGCAAACTGTTGCTTTCTCTTGCAATTTTAGAGACAGAGCGCTAATACATCATTTTAACGAGCAATGTAGATTTTTAAGTAAAGGAAGGAAATATTTTTACTCCCCAATTGGTTCTGAATTTGCAGGTGTTATAGTAGAAATTGGTAAAAAAGTCACATCATTGCAAATAGGAGACCGGGTAATGTGCAATATGTCATATCCAGTTAAGGGAAACAATATATTGGGAGGGGTATCTACTAACTTTGCATCACAAAGAATTCTAATACTCCACGAGTCTGATCTTATAAAAATACCAGACTCTATGTCAAATGAAGAAGCTGCGTGTTTTTGTCTATCTTCACAAACAGCCTATAGCATGATAAGAAAAGCCAATTTACAAGAAGGAGAAAAAGTATTGATCACTTCTGCTACCTCTAATACTTCATTGACCATCTTACAGAATTTGCTCAAGAAAAACATAGAAGTACATGCTATAACTAACAGAGGGGATTTACTCATCAAAACATTTAAGGATAATAAGATAAAAAAAATATATTCTCCACAAGAGTTAACCAAAGAATCATTACCAAACTGCTACTTTGATGTCGTGTTCGACCCATTCGTAGACATTCACTTTAGCAAAATCTCTCCTGCTCTAAATTATAATGCAAGATACATATACTGTGGAATGTATATGCAAAGCACCTTATACGAAAAGGCTCAGTTTCAAATAAGTTCTCCTTATGAAATATGGTCTACTTGTATCAGTAAAAATGTTTCTTTAATAGGAAATTGTCTTGGAGTTTCAAACGATTTAGTAGATGCAATCAACGATTATCAGAAAGGATTATTTTCTATAAAAATCGATTCTATATATAGTTTAAACGACATAAATGCATTTTTAACTCGGACTTTTCTGGACAAACATCGAATTGGTAAAGTTATATATAAATATTAGCACATACTTGCATATTTACAGAGAATTATTTGTGTAATATCTTTCCGGACAGATAATATAATTTATTAATTAAATTCGAACAAAAATGAAAGAAAAAAAAGTATTAAGCGTTTGCAGCTTAAAAAAGAAGAAATTGTAAATTTGAATGATTTCCAGATGAATCAAATTAAAGGAGGGGCGTCTCCTTCTGCCATAGCGTATTCCATTTATAAAGTTAGCGAAGTTGTTAGTCTTACATATTCGCTATACGATATGGGACATGAGTTCAGTCTATGGAATTGCGAGAAAAGCAAACAAGAAAATTGCATGGGGGACATCTCTGTATATAAAATGTCTGGTGGATGCCTGATACCAGAGGTAAATGTGTATGGTCTATACACATATGGCGGATAATTATTAATATAAATCATCCATTCCCTAAACATTTAGGGAATGGATATAACAATCTTAAAGAATATGCGTACCTTAAAAAAGTTGTTCCTCACATTTAGTATTTTATATACTGCTGTAACCGTTTCCTGTTCACCTTCGATTTCCTCTTTAGACAATGCTCTGTTATGGAAAATCTCAGGAAACGGGCTTAAGAAACCTTCTTACATGTTGGGCACATGCCATATTGTAGGAGGAAGTTTTTTAGACTCCATTTCTCAATTTTGGGATATCTACAATTCTGTCAACCGAATACTTGTCGAAATCGACATTAGCAATCAAAAGCAAACCGACATCATAACAACAATAGCAAAAGATGCCTTGCTCATGCCAGCGGACACCACTTATACGATGTTGTATTCTAAGCCTGATTATGCTTTCATTGATTCATTAATGTTTCATGAAAGAATATACAAATGGCAAATAATGGTTCCGACGTTTCTCGTTGATATATTGATATATGGACCATTTTTTAGATCAGGAGATGGTTTCATGGATTTGACATTAATACAAAAGGCTTTCACTGATAACAAAGAGATAATTTCATTAGATGAAACAGAGTTACTAAGACAAGAACCACATAAAGATTTATCTACTCAAGCTGAAATATTACTGCAATTTTGTAAGAATTTACAGTTGTCTAGAAAGATAACAGCACGTATAAAGAATTTATATTGTCAGCAAAATCTTATTTCGCTATCACAGGATAGCCTTATATATCAAGGAATTGCACAAGAAGAATTGAAGGATTTCCACGAAAAAATTGCAGATAATCCAATATATAATGGAGAACGAAATGCAAAATGGTTAAAAAGAATACCAAATTACATCAAACAAGAATCGTCTCTTATAGTAGTAGGAATAAATCATTTGATAAAAAAAGAAAATGGTTTGATTGCTGCATTGCGTGATCTTGGATATGAAGTTACACCTGTAAAATGAAAGGATTATGTATAGAGTATTCCAAAAATTCGTTTATAGACTACCACTTTTTCCAGTCAATTTCTTAACTAATTTCATGGATAAAAACGAAAATGATATGTGGAAAGTTATTGATAACATAAAAATAAAAGAAGTTATCTATATAGCCTCTCCTATTCTTTATGAAGAGATTGAAAAAGTTATAGCTGGACAAATAAGAGATGAAAAAAAGAAAAAGAAGATCCTACTCTCTTGTATCAAATATTTAAGTCGGATGTGTACTAGATGTACTCCTTTCGGTTTATTTGCAACATGCTCCGTTGGACATTGGGGGAAAAATACAAATTTTATCGTAAACACTCAATACGAAAGAGTAGTGCGTCCAGATATGTTTTTCCTATGTGAATTGACCCAAAATCTTCTGAGGGACAATACATTAAGAGAAAAACTCAAATATTTTCCAAATACTACCATATATGAAATAGGAAATAAGTTGAGATACATTTTATATCATTACAGAAATGGACGCCGATTACATACAATAACTTCTGTGCAAAAGAGTTCTTATCTGAATGCGATACTTAAGATGGCAACTCAGGGTTGTAAAATAGAAGAACTTATTAAATATTTAATTTCAAAAGGACACGAAATAGAAGATGCTAGATTATACATATACGACCTTATCGATTCACAAATTCTTATTAGCGAACTAGAACCTAATACTACAGGTATTTTCTATTTAGAACAAGTTATCAACAAACTCAAAGAAACAGCTAAGCCTCTACCAATCACACAATTATTATGTGAATGGGCGCAGAGATTCAAAGATGCAAATAAAAATAAAGGAAATTGTTGTATCGAAAAGTATAAAACAATAACAGAAGATTCATCCATTTGGAAGATTCCAATCAAAGAAGGGTTATTATTACAAGTCGATACTACACGAAAAGATTTTTCTTGCATATTAAATAAAGATATAATTAAAGAATTGCAAGAAATTATTGAATTATGGGAAAGAATAAGTGTATATCAGCCTAATAGTAATTTACAAAAATTTCAAGAAGCTTTTAATGAGCGATATGAGGAACATGAAATTCCTTTATCTATTGCTTTAGATCCAGAAATAGGGATTGGCTACCCTATTAGATATGGAGTCGGAGACATTAACCCTTTATTAGATCAACTAATTTTACCTAGGAGTTTTATAAATGTAAAGGATAGAAACATTTCGTTATCTACTGTACTTTTAAAAAAAATGATGGAAATGAAAGCTAAGGGTGAAAAGGAAATTCATTTATCAATGGATGATTTTAAGGAGATGCCATTTGAATCCCGTCACCTTCCATCAACAATTTATATCATGGCTCAATTTGTACAAAATGAACAAGAAGAAATATTTATTCATGTAAAAAGTATTAGTTCGATGCCTGCAAATTTATTAGCCCGTTTTTCTCACTTAAATAATGAAATCGAAAAACTTGTTTTAGATATTACACAAAAAGAATGTGAACACAGATCTGACGGTATTATAGCCGAAATAGCCCACCTCCCAAATTCTAGAATTGGCAACATCCTTTCTCGCCCTCATTTTCGAGACTATGAAATTATATATTTAGCAAATTCCGATTTAAGCTCGTCAAAAAAAATATCATTATCAGATCTTATGTTATCATGTAAAAGAGGAGAGTTGATTCTTCGTTCAAAAACATTAAACAAAAGAATTTATCCTCGATTAACCACAGCCCATAACTACTATAATGACACGTTACCTATCTACCGTTTTCTCTGTGACTTACAACATCAAGAAGAAGGGCGTTATTTTGGACTAAACTGGGGAGGAATTGAAGAAAGTTTAAAATATAAGCCTCGAATCTATTTCCAAAAATTCATATTATGTTCTGCCTCATGGACTGTAGAAATGTCAGAAATACGTCATTTATATATGACTAAGGAAGATATATTAATAGAGGAGGTCAGAAAGTGGAGAAATGAAAGAAAAATTCCGGCTCAAGTACTATTAGCAGACGGTGACAATGAATTATTTATTGATTTAGACAAATTATTATGTATTCAAGTCTTATTATCTACAGTAAAAAAAAGAGTTTTTTTTACATTAACAGAATACCTGTTTCGTTCTAAAAAATGGTTAGTACATGGTAAGAACGCTAATGAAGGATTTGTAAACGAATTTATTATTCCTTTTTATAAAGAATATGAAAAATAATAGAATATTTATTCCTGGCAGTGAATGGCTATATTTAAAAATATATACAGGAAGTACGACTGCAGACCATTTGATAATAAACAATATATATAATATTGTGAATCTTATGGAGAAAAAAAGTATTTCTAAGAAATGGTTTTTTATACGATATCAAGATCCATATTTCCATTTGAGAGTGCGTTTTTTATTAAATGATCCACTTAATATTGGATATGTATTAAATCTATTTTATAAGCAGTTTCTTCCTTTTATCCAAAGTGGAGAAATCTGGAAATTACAAGTTGATACCTATAATAGAGAAATAGAACGGTATAAACAACATTTAATGGAAGCAACCGAAACATTGTTCCATATTGACAGCATTTATATTATAAAACTCTTGAAAATATTATACAGATTTTCAGATTGTGAAAATTTACGATGGCTATTCTCGCTTGTAATGATTGATATGTTACTAACGGACTTTGAATTTTCTTTAAAGGAAAAAGCTAATATTTTAAAAGAGTTAGATGAATCTTATAAAATAGAATTTGGATATAATAAATTTAATGCAAAACAATTAAATGTATTATACAGACAATATACTCCTCAAATAAGAAAACTTGTGGAGAGAAGCACAAAAGAGTATTCACAAATTTACAATCTACTAGATAACAGGTCTAAACAAATGCAAATCATTGCTTTAAGTATTAAAGATTTGGATAAGAGAAAAGAATTAAAAGAATTGATATTTAGTTATATTCATATGATGATGAATAGGATGTTTCGATCAAGAAATAGATTATGCGAACTATTAGTATACAATTTCTTACATAGGCATTATATTAGTACATTAGCCCGAAATAATCAAATATAACAAAGAATATATGTTTCAATTTCCCAATTATATTCAATTAGACTCAATGGATTGTGGTCCATCTTGTTTACGTATGATTGCTAAATACTATGGTACAAGTTATTCTTTGCAATTTTTACGTGAAAGGAGCTACATTACTCGAGAAGGTGTGTCAATGTTAGGAATTAGTGATGCTGCTGAATCTATTGGATTTCGTACACAAGGGGTTAATATATCTTTAGAACAACTGGAGAATGATGTTCCATTACCATGCATTGTACATTGGAATCAGAATCATTTCATCGTTTGCTATAAAATCAAAAGGAAAAAGAAACATACTATATATTATATTTCAGACCCTGCAGAAGGACGATATAGTTTGAATGAGATAGATTTTTCAAAAGGGTGGCTTACATCAATACACAACAACGAAAGCAAAGGGAATGCTTTATTGCTTACACCTACTCCTGATTTTTATGAATCGATAAATGAAACATCTATTGGGAAAGAGAAAAAATTAATTCATTATTTACGTTATTTAACACCATACAAATCGCAACTAATCCAATTAACTATAGGAATGTTGTTGGGCACACTATTTTCTTTGATTTTACCATTTCTAACCCAAATGATAGTAGACCAAGGAATAGAAAATAATAATTTAGACCTAATAACACTGGTTTTGTTTTCACAATTAATTCTATCTGTAACGCAAATGACAGTTAGCTTTATACAAAGTTGGATAGCATTACATATGAATACCCGACTTAGTATCACACTTATTTCCGATTTTTTGTCTAAATTAATGAAGTTGCCATTAAACTTTTTTGATACAAAAAATATTGGTGACATTATGCAGCGGATTGGGGATCATGGTCGCATCCAATCATTTATGACAGGAAGTACTATATCAACATTATTATCTTTCTTCAATTTTATAATATTCGCTTGCGTTCTAGCCTATTACAACACATCCATTTTATTTATTTTTCTTATAGGAAATGCACTATATACTGGCTGGATACTATTATTTATGCGCTATAGACGCCAACTAGATAATGCTAGATTCGCGCAATCGTCCGTTAATCAAGGAAATATGATTCAGATGATTACAGCGATGCAAGAAATCAAACTAAATAATTATGAAAAGCAACAACGTTGGAAGTGGGAATCTATCCAAGTGAAACTATTCAAAATAAGTACTAAAGGGCTTGCTTTAGGACAATATCAACAAATAGGATCTATATTTTTTAACCAAATAACTAGTCTTTTAATTTCCTATCTTGCAGCAAAATCTGTGGTATATGGAGAAATGACCTTAGGAATGATGATGTCAATATCTTACATATTAGGTCAGCTTGCAGGTCCTATTGGGCAAATTATTGCTTTAGTGCAATCATTGCAAGATGCTAAAATAAGCTTAGAACGCTTAAATGAAGTCCACAATAAAGAAGATGAAGAACAAACTATATCTAATAAAATTAATGAAATTCCCAACAATCATTCTATTCATTTTGAAAATGTATGTTTCAGTTATGATGGTTCTGAACGTAATTACGTTTTAGAAAATCTCAATCTAACCATCCCACAAAATAAAGTTACTGCAATTGTCGGTTCTAGTGGTAGTGGAAAGACTACAATTATAAAACTTTTATTAGGATTTTACACACCACAGAAGGGTTTAATACGAATAAATGAAATTCCTATTACTGATATAAATCCTCATTTATGGAGAAAACATACAGGAGCTGTAATGCAAGATGGTTTCATATTCTCAGATACAATAGCTAATAATATAGTAGTTGGGGAAGATGCAGTTGATAAAACCAAGTTGCTATTTGCTGCAAAAACTGCTAATATAGAAGAGTTTATAAACTCTCTTCCTCTTAAATATAATTCTAAAATAGGAATGGAAGGTAATGGAATTAGCCAAGGACAACGACAACGATTACTAATAGCAAGAGCAGTTTATAAGAATCCAGATTTCATATTTTTAGACGAAGCAACCAATGCTTTAGATGCAAACAATGAACACATAATAATGGATAATATGAGCAAATTTTATCATGGAAAAACTGTGGTTATAGTAGCTCATAGACTCAGTACTGTACAAAATGCAGACAATATTATTGTATTAGAGCATGGCAAAGTAATTGAAGAAGGAACGCACTCAAAACTAATTGCTCAAAAAGGTGCTTATTACAGATTAATAAAAAACCAATTAGAATTAGGCTTATAAATTATTGGTATTATGGAACAACAAGAAGAACAAGAAAAAGAAATATCTCTTAGAAGCGAGGACTTTCAAGAAATATTAGGAAATGTCCCTTCATGGATTTTACGTTGTGGAATTTCAATATTGGCTATTATTATTGTAGTTCTACTTATTGGTTGCTCTTTATTTAAGTATCCAGATGTAATTAGTGTTCCCATGACTTTAACAAGTTTACAACCTGTAGCAGGCATAGTTTCTAAATCAACAGGGAAACTTCAGAAAATATTTGTAAAAGACAAACAAATCGTTACTCAAGGAACGCATTTAGCTATTATTGAGAATGTTGCAAACATGTCAGATATACAATATTTAAAGCATTTTCTAACAGAAAATGCATGGGGAATAGATTCTGTCTTATTGCCCCAAAAAAGTATAAATGTAGGAGAGCTTCAATCTCTCTATTCTGCTTATTATATTGCATTATCTGAATATATTCAATTTAGAAAACAAAATTATTATCCACAAAAAATAGAAATGACTCAAAAGAAAATATATCATAGTAATATTTATTACCAAAAACTGATTCAGCAACAAAAAATAGTCAACCAGCAACTTCGTATAAGTAAAAAACAATATCAAAGAGATTATGAATTAAAAGAAAAAAAGTAATTTCTGATATAGATTTTGAAACGACCTATAATCAGTATTTACAAACTCAATTATTATCCGAGAATATGGAAATAACCATAAAAAATCATATAATGCAATTGGCAACATTACAAGAATCATTATTTGATATAAAATTTCAATATTTAAATAAAAAAGAAGAGTTAGAGTTACACTTGAAATCACTGATAATGCAGTTACAAACCGGAATAGATAACTGGGAATTAGCATACTTACTAAAATCACCTATTGATGGAAGAATTACATTTACCAACTATTGGGTTGAAAACCAAAATGTTACAGCAGGAGAACAAGTTTTCAATATTGTTCCACTAAATACAAGAGAATATATAGGTAGGGCTTTATTACCTATGGAACGTTCAGGAAAAGTTGAAATAGGTCAAAAAGTAAATATCGATTTTAGCAATTTTCCAAGTAATGAATTTGGTACAGTTAAAGGCATTATACAAAACATTTCACTTGTTGCCACAGAATCCAACAATCAAAATTATTATTTAATAGAAATTGTTTTTCCCAATAAATTGCATACAAACTACCAAAAAGAACTTCCTTTTATCCCAGAAATGAAAGGAAAAGCTTCAATAATAACAAAGAATATTTCTTTACTAGAGAGAATCTTCATGCCATTAAAGAAAATATTAATGGATAATGCGTAATTTTAAACACTTTAATATATGAAAAAGGATGGTTTTTCAGTAATTATGCCAACTTATAATCAAGCGACTTTTATAAGAAGAGCTATTTTAAGTTTACAATATCAAACTTACCCCAATTGGGAATTAATTATTATTAATGACGGTTGCACAGATGATACAGATTTCTATTTAAAAGATCTACTTTTAGATAAACGTATTTGTTATTTAAAAAAGCAAGAAAATAAGGGAATGGGATGCGCTATTAACCAAGCATTAAGCATCGCTAAATACCAATATATAAGTTATCTACCATCTGACGATTTTTACTTCAAAGATCATTTGCAAACTATTTACAATACCTTTCAAGAATCAAACGATATAGTATTAGTATATACAGGTTTGCAATATGAAAACACTGACACTTTATATCATACGGGAAAGATTAAGGATAAAAGAGGGAAACCTAATTATTGTCTCCAATTAGTACAAACTGCACATAAAAAGACAGATGATCGATGGCTAGAACGTAATGAAGAAGTTACAGAAGATTTATTTATTATGTTTTGGAATAAACTTTTGCATAGAGGAATATTTGCTATGACTAATCAAATAAGCTGCTTTTGGACTTCTCACCCCTCGCAAAGACATTGTATAATTGGGGAAAAGTATGGTGGGGGAATCAATAAATATCGTAGATATTACAATGTAAAAAGCCCCATAAGAATAAGGGTATCCAAAGAGAAATTTATTGATGAAAATATTCTATATCAGAAATTTCATAACACGACTATTTGCAAAGACAATAAACCATTAAAAATTCTTATAGTCGGAGAATTAGCTTATAATCCTGAAAGGATTTATGCTTTGGAACAAGAAGGACATAAACTTTATGGATTGTGGATTAATAAACCAACATTCTGTTTTTCAACCGTTGGACCTTTGCCTTTCGGACATGTAGAAGACTTAAATTCTGATATTTGGGAAAAGGAGATACAACGAGTACAACCAGACATTATTTATGGACTTTTAAACTTTGGGGCTGTTTCATTAGCCTATAAAGTGCTAAAGACTTTCCCTAAAATTCCTTTTGCATGGCATTTTAAAGAAGGCCCTTCCATTTGTTTACGGTCTGGAGAATGGGACAAGCTAATCTATTTATATACCTATTCAACAATTAGGATATATTTAAATAAAATTGAAAAAAAGTGGTTTGAACAATTTATTCCTGCAAAAGGACTATCTTTCATAATGGATGGCGATTTACCTAAAAAGGATTATTTTAAAGATTGTTTTTCTCCAAAGTTATCATCCAAAGATGGAGAGATTCATACTGTAATAGCAGGAAGAATGATAGGGATTTCAGACCAAGATTTACAATTGCTAGCAAAAAATAAAATACATATTCATCTTTATACAGAAAACTATCATTTCTCTCGTCAATCTCAAATCAATCATTATAAACAGATTTCACCAAATTTCTTTCATGCTCACCCTCATTGTGCAGCTTCTGAATGGACTAAAGAATTCTCTCAATATGATGCAGGATGGCTCCATTGTTTGAAAAGTTACAACAATGGTGACTTATTAAAAGCGTCTTGGGATGATCTTAATATCCCAGCAAGAATTAGCACTTATGCAGCAGCTGGTATTCCTATACTTATGCAAAATAATCCTAATCACATTATGGCCACAAAAGAATGCATCAAAGACCTGAATATAGGAATATTATTCAAGGATTATCAAGATTTATCAAACAAACTAAAAGATAAAGAGCTGATAGATAAACTAAAAAAGCAAATGATAAATCAAAGAGAACTATTTAGTTTTGATTACTATGTTCCTAAACTTATAGAATTATTCAAAAAAGCGATAGAATTAAAAAAACAATAATATATGAGTACAAACTATTTAACTAAGAAAATAGCAAATCTGATAATTATGAATCTACATAACACTTCCGAAGTAGGTTTATTCAATGGGAAAATGGGTATCTCACTGTTTCTTTATCGATACGCAAAGTATTCAGGTAAAGATTTCTACGAGAGAGTTGCAGACGATTTGATAGACGAAATTTACAATGATATAAATAAATCAATGTTACCCAGCTTGTCTGAAGGACTTTCAGGAGTTGGTATAGGGTTAAAAATTCTTTTACAAGAAAAATATCTTAATGGGAATCCCGATGATGTTTTAGCCGAAGTTGACAATTTGCTTTTAGAAGAGTGTTTTAATTCTCTTAAGCAAGACATTCTTTTGCCACATTCAGTTTATTCTGCAGGAATTTATTTGCTGTCACGTATTTCTAATCCATTGTCTAGTAAAGAGAGAAAATGGTTAGAAAATGTTACTAAAAATGGATATACTTTTATAGAAGAAGCTAAACCAAAAGAAATTCACTACCAACTATCCTTTTTGAATTCAATGTTATGGGTGTATTCAACGCTCTATATATACATAAAAAATAATGAAGAATATAAATCGTTCATCCATTATCTATTTGAATTAACTTTAGATTCTGTTAATAATAATAGATATGATTCTATAGATTTATTAGTATTTAAAGCCATATCTATGAATCTTGTAAATATTAGACAATATAATGCCTTATACGAAAAGATAAATGCACTTATCATGAATATTCCTTACAGCATGGAACTGTGGAATGATTTATTGTGGTGGCAATTTATCTATGGATTCCATTTACAAAATCCCCCTTCAAATGAAGAAATTATAAAATATGTAGATTATAAAATTCAGAATTATCCTTTTGAACTTAGCACTATCAATGGACAAATTGCATCTTTGGGGTTGTATTTAATCAATAAAAGTAATTTTCTTTTTTACAATTAACCTCTTGTTAAATATGAAAAGCAATAGAATACCTCTAATAATACATCAGATACAAGAAAATGATTGTAACGCTATACAAGCAAATATTTTAGATACTTTATCCAAGACATGGAAACAGAAACATCCAATCTGGGAGTATCGACTTTGGGAAGCTAACGATTTGAAAAATGTCATATTAGAATATGCTCCAGAGTTAGAAGACATACTAAATGATAATATGTTATTGAAGAAAATAGCTCGTTACTTCATTCTATATCAAAATGGTGGTCTATTTATTGACTCCGATTTTGAATGCTTAAAGTCATTTGATGCTCTAACTAGCCACAACGAATTTTGCATTTTTGCTTCATGCAATAATCACAAAGTAGTTTTGTTGGACTCAATAATTGCTTCAAAAAAAGGACATCCATTTTTAAAAGGAGTGATACAGCAAATAATAAAAGAGAAAAAAGCCTTAATGAATGGAAACTTCTCAATATCAAATAAAAAATCTTATAAAAAAAGTATCACGATATTACCTTATAAAATGATTTATCCTTGTTCAAAAGATGAAATTATATTATATTCTAATGGACTTCTTCCTGAGAAATATATTCAAAAGAAAATATCAAAAGCTTATTCTATTTGTTATTACAGAACAGATACTAGAGCTATAAAAAAAACTAAAACTAAAAATGCAAATATATTATATGTAAGTACTTCTATCACAGAAGTAGGAGGAGCATACAGTGCTGCTCAAAGAATTTATTTTGGGTTACGAAAAATAAATCTCAATACTAAAATGTTAGTTTTAGATTCTATAATGTCTGAAAAAGAAAATATAGATAATGATATATTTATAGCAGACAGAAAAAAAAATGAATTGTATGGTTATAATAATGATATGAAATTCTTAAAAGATTATCCTTATTATTCAATCTCTTCACATGGTTTCTCACCTGCTATGGTCGGAGTCAATTTAGCTAAAAATATAGAGCAATTTAATCCTAATATAGTCATGTTACAAGGTATCAATGGCGGATTTGTAACAATAGAAAATATGAGTCAAATAAAAAGAAAAATTATTTGGATTCTACCAGACTGTTGGGCATTTACAGGAGGCTGTTATTATAATGGCAAATGTAAGCGATATCAAATAGGATGTGGTAAATGCCCCAAATTAGGATCTAATAATGAAAATGATTTATCACATCAAATTTGGAAAAGAAAAGAAAAAGCATGGAATAATATGGATATGACACTTGTTGTCCCAACAAATTGGATGAAAAAAATAGTACAAGAAAGCACATTACTAAAAAATAAAGATATATATACTATAGCAAACGGCATAAATCTTGATTCTCATTATCCTATCAATAAAAACATTGCACGACAGGCATTACATATTCCTTTTGATAAAAAAGTTATTTTATTTGGAGCAGTAAATGCTTTCGATCCAAGAAAAGGTTTTTCGTACCTAATAAAAGCTCTTCAAGAACTATCAAACAAGCACAAAGACGAATACTATCTTGTGGTATTCGGTATGGGAAATCAGAATTTAGGGCTGGATATTCCTGTAAGATTCTTAGGATATCTTCGTGATTCCTACTTATTACAACTGGCATATTCTTTAGCAGATGTCATGGTAGTTCCTTCTGTAGAAGAGGCTTTCGGTCAAACTGTTACCGAAGCGATGGCCTGTGCAACTCCAGTCGTTTCTTTTGAAGAGACAGGACCTTCTGATATAATCGAGCACTTGAAAACCGGATATTTAGCCCATTATCTCGACGAACAAGATTTGGCAAAAGGCATAGAATGGATACTTGACAGCAAGGAAAGGATTGATGAATTATCCTACAATGCCAGACAACGCATTGAACAGTCATATGATATAAACATAATAGCTCGGGAATATGAAAAGTTGTATCATCGCTTAATAAAGGATTAATAAAACAATTTTTATGAAACACTATGACTACCTGATTGTCGGCGCAGGGCTGTTCGGGGCAACCATTGCCGACCGGCTGACAAACGCGGGAAAATCCTGTCTTGTTGTAGACAAACGCAACCACGTGGGCGGCAATGTATATACGGAACAGATGAATGGCATCACCGTACACAAGTATGGAGCACACATCTTTCACACCCATAATAAAAAGATATGGGAGTATATGAATGCGTTTGCAGAGTTCAATAGGTATACCAACGCTCCGGTGGCAAACTACAAAGGAGAACTGTATAACCTGCCGTTCAACATGAATACATTCTACCGGATGTGGGGCACGCGGACACCGGAAGAGGCACAACGGGAAATAGAACGTCAGCGGAGGGAGTGCGGCATCAGCCAGCCGGGAAATCTGGAAGAGCAGGCAATATCGCTGGTCGGCAGGGACATCTATGAGAAACTGGTAAAGGGATATACGGAGAAGCAGTGGGGAAAGAGGGCGGCAGAGCTGCCTGCGTTCATCATCCGGAGGTTGCCCGTACGCTTTACGTTCGACAACAACTATTTTGACGACCGCTATCAGGGAATCCCCATCGGAGGATATACCCCCATTGTGGAGCGTATGTTGGCAAAGTGTGAAACGGTATTAGGTACGGACTACCTGACAGACAGAGCCGCATGGGACAGGAAAGCAGAAAGGGTGGTGTATACGGGAGAGATAGACCGCTATTTTGATTATTGCCACGGTGCGCTGGAATACCGGAGCCTGCGGTTTGAGACGCAGGTGTTGGAGGGATGCGCCAACTATCAGGGAAACGCGGTGGTGAACTATACGGATGCGGAAACGCCCTATACACGGATAATAGAGCACAAGCATTTTGAATATGGGAAGCAACCGGATACGGTAATCACCAGAGAGTATCCCGCCTCTTTCGGGCAGGGGATGGAACCGTATTATCCGGTGAACGATGAAAAGAATATTTTTTTATTTGACAAATACAGGCAACTGGCCGCGAAAGAAAAGCGGGTGTTTTTCGGCGGGCGGCTGGCAGAATACAGATATTACAATATGGATCAGGTGGTGGAACAGGCGCTGAAGTTTGCCTCTTTTCTACTATAAACATAGTAATATATCTATACTTTTCGAACAGAAAATCTCAATTTATTAACGCACTTCTTGAAAATCGCTTGGTGGTGAAAAACGGAATACATATCTTTGCATCGTGATCACAAAACAGAGAAAATCAACAAGTATTATTCACCATTAAAAAAGAAACATCATGGGATTAAAGTATGTAGTTAAGAAGCGCGTTTTTGGCTTCGACAAGACAAAAACAGAGAAGTATGTGGCACAGCATTTCATTACCAACACAATGAATTTTAAACAGTTGTGCAACGAAGTGTCAAAACTCGGACTGATACCGGAAGGAACGGTGAAGCATGTGTTGGACGGAATGATAGACGCACTGGTGATTAACCTGAACAAAGGAATCTCCATACAGTTGGGAGACTTCGGATGTTTCCGCCCGGGCATCAACTGCAAAAGTCAAGACACAGCCGAAGCAGTAGACGCCAGCACCATCCAGAGAGTTAAAATTATTTTTACTCCCGGATACAAATTCAAGGAGATGCTGAGAGAAATCAGTATCCAAAAACTGGAAGAAGATGCTGATTCTTCCGGCACAGGCAGCGGTTCGGGAGAAGAGGGCGGAAGCGACAATGACGGAGAGTCTCCGGACCCGATTGTGTGATATTCCACATTGAGGTATCAATTTATGGGGAGGTATGGCATGAGTCATGCCTCCTTTTATATGGCTGTACAACACCCTGTTCTTGAAATAATAAATCACCCCTCTTCTATGTGCTTGCCGGAGGACGGGGATAAGCTGGTGGAAGATAAATGTATGGCATTTCGCTCACTTATGTGGTGTGTTTCGATTAATCTTCCTCATAATTAGTAATTTATCAGCCTTCATCTCTTGGTAATTCATAAAAAAGAACTAGTTTGCGCTCCGAATAAAACTAGCTGGACATGAAGAAACTCTGGTGAAGATAAAAGCTCCGGCTTCACTGTGCAGATTAACTCTTGGAGCTACTTAACTAATATGATGAAAAGAAGTTGTTTTAGCACATTTTATTTGCTGTGTTTATTGGTACTCAGTGCTGCCTGTGGGGAAGAAGAGAAAAAGATTCAAGAGCCACCTTTTTTGGAAGTGAAAACCACGGCTGTGGGATTCGATGCCGAGGGATCTGAAAGTCGGGAAATCAGTGTCAGTTCCAATGTGGAATGGCGTGCTGAGACTCGTGACGACGGGAAAACATGGTGTCATCCTCGCCGGGAAGAAGACAGGCTGGTTATAACAGTAGATGCCAGCAGTGAGAAGGAGTCGCGGCAGACGGAGGTGACGGTGATTGCCGAACAGCTGCAGAAAAAGGTCACTGTTTCGCAGCTGGGCTGGGGAAAAGCCATCCTGCTTTCGTCGGACAAAGAAACTACATTGGCTATTGGAGGTGCTGTTACGGTGGAAGTAACGACCAACGTACAATTTAAATATACACTACCCGAAGGGTGTGACTGGATTAAGCAGACCGGAACACGTAGCGTAGAAGAGCATCCGGTAGTTTCAACTCCTGTGACGTTTGTTGTCAGTCTGAACAAAAGCGATGAAGAGCGGAAGGCAGAGATTGTGTTCAGTGATGCAGACGAAAATTCGGAATTGCAGCCTGTTACGTTTACACTTGTGCAAAAAGGAACTGGAGAATATGAGCCAGTGGACCCTGACGAGATTAAGGATGATATTCGGGTAAATGTAATTGGCGGAACAGCTTCGTCGTTCCAACCGGGAGGAGAAATTGAAAAGTCTTTTGATGGCGACAAAAAGACAATCTATCATTCCAAATGGGACAATACGGGAGAAAATTATTTCCCTATCACGCTGGAATATTCGTTTGCTCAGGGAAGCGATATGGACTATTTTGTATATTATCCACGCACGGATGGTTGGAACGGATTGTTTAAAGAGGTAGATATAGAGGTGAAAAATAACGCCAATACCCGTGGAGTAGACGAATGGGTAAAGGTGATGACATACGATTTTAAAGGAAGTTCCGGAGCAACCCGCGTCGATTTCCCGCAACCTCAGATTGGAGTTTCCGCTATCCGCTTTACTGTCAGGTCGGGAGCTGGCGACGGGCAGGGGTTTGCAAGCTGTGCGGAAATGGAGTTCTATAAGAAAAATCCGGCAAACTTCGACTGGAGTACTCTGTTCACCGATCCTTCGTGCTCTGAACTGAAACCGGGCATTACGGAACAGGAAATCTTCGGATGTACACATTCGTTCTTTAAAAACATTGCTTATTACATGTATATCGGGCGATACAGCAGAGAGTTCCGTATCAATACCTTCCGTGCGTATCCGCATCCGGACATTCAGGCTAAGGAGAACAAGACCAGTCCCTACAGTTTGCTGGACAATCCTACCGGGATTTCCGTGAGCACAGGCGAACAACTGGTTGTGATGGTGGGCGATCTGAAAGGTGAAAAGCTTTCCCTTCGGGTGCAGGATCTGAACAAACCGGAGGGTGACGGATTTGGAGGCGCCAATTATCCTTTGGCGACAGGAATCAACAAGCTGGAAATTGAGAAAGGCGGACTGGCTTATCTGATGTATCATACACCTAACTATGAACAGGCTTCACCCGTTACCGTGCATTTTGCCACCGGCGATGTGAATGGATATTTCGATAGTCAGAATCCATCACATGAGGGACGTGCGAATGAATTGCTGGCCAATGCAACGTCGCCCTATTTTGATGTGCTGGGCAAGTATGCACATCTGACGTTCCCTACATCGCGGTTCAGAAATCATACCAAAGATCTGAAAAAACTGATAGACAGCTATGATCAGATTGTGTATAACGAGCAAATGCTGATGGGGCTGGAGAAATATGGCAAAATGTTCAGAAACAGAATGTATTTTAATGTCATATACACCTCTTATATGTATGCCACCAGCTATCATACAGCCTACAACGACAATACGCTTAGCGAATTGTGTGATGAGAGCAAGTTGACTACAGGATCTGTCTGGGGCCCTGCGCACGAGGTGGGACATTGCAATCAGACTCGCCCGGGACTGAAATGGCTGGGAACCACAGAGGTGACGAACAATATATTTGCACAATATGTACAGACTACTGTTTTCGGCCAACCTTCGCGACTGCAGACCGAAAATATGGGCGACAAGGAATCTCCCAACCGTTACTCCAAGGCATGGAACAATATCGTGGTTGGAGGCATACCGCATGCACAGGAAGGTGATGTTTTCTGTAAACTGGTACCTTTCTGGCAGTTGGAGCTATATTTCGGTAAAGTCAAAGACATGACTCCGTTGAAACAGCCGGATAAGGGAGGATTCTACCCGGAGGTGTTCGAACATGTCCGAACGAATCCTGATCTGCCTAACAACGGTGCACAACAGTTGGAATTTGTCTACATAGCGTGTAAGGCTGCCAAAATGAATCTGCTTGATTTCTTCGAGAAGTGGGGATTCCTGCGTCCGGTGGATATGGAAATCGATGATTATGGAAAAGGACAGATAACGGTAACTGAAGCACAGGCGGATGAACTTCGGAAGCGGGTGGAAGCGCTGGGCTACCCGAAACCGGGCGATGCTTTAGAATATATTACAGACAATACGGTAGAAGTGTTCAGAAATCACGCTGCTGTAGTAGCCGGAACGGCTTCAAGATCAGACGCTCAACTGACCATGCAAAACTGGCAGAACGTTGTGGCATACGAAGTGAGGGAAAACAACGAACACGGTCGGCTGATTTGTGTGTCGGATGGAGTGCTCGCACCGTCGTCTACAGCTTCGTTCAGCGTTCGTGGAGGATGGCAGAACACATATAAGGTTTATGCTGTATCTTATGACGGCAAGAGAACCGAAGTTGTTTTTGTCTGACAGGAAGATTGATTCTCCCGATATCCCCATCTCTGACATCCTGACACCCCCATCTCGGCATTTCCGACACCCGGGTGTCGGGATGGCTGGCATCCGGGTGTCGGGAAAACTTTGGATAAATAAAATGAGAGAAACGGTTGCCTGTCTGAAAAATATTACATAGTTTTGTCTCATTATATAAATGAATAAGTTTATCAGTTTGTAAGTTTCCTGGGCTTTAATTTGAAGTAAAATAAAAACTTATAAATTTATAAACTCGAAAACTGAAAAACCAAAACTTAAGATAATGACATTTAGCACTCTTTGTAACGAGATTTTTGAAAAATCGACCGTCAACTATCATGTGACGGACAATGTGGATGCTTCTATGGACAATCCGTACGAATTGAAATCCATTGAATATTATCTCTATCTGAAGAACTGGATTGATGCAGTTCAGTGGCACTTGGAAGACCTGATCCGCGATCCGCAGATTGATCCGGTAGAAGCGTTGGCGCTGAAACGCCGGATTGACAAGTCCAATCAGGATCGTACCGATCTGGTGGAGCTGATTGACAGCTATTTCTTAGACCGTTATAAGGAAGTAAAACCAATGCCGGAGGCTACTATCAACACCGAAAGTCCTGCATGGGCGATAGACCGTCTGTCGATTCTTGCATTGAAAATCTATCATATGCAACAGGAGGTAGAACGTAAGGACGTATCTGCCGAACATCATACTCAATGCCAGAACAAACTGAATGTACTTTTGGAACAGAAAAAAGATCTTTCTGCTGCTATTGACCAGCTGCTGGAAGACATTGAAGCTGGAAGAAAGTATATGAAGGTCTACAAACAGATGAAAATGTATAACGATCCGGCGCTGAATCCGGTGCTTTATGCAAAGAAATAAGGCTGAATGGCACGTATCCTGATCATACGTTTCTCTGCATTGGGCGACGTTGCAATGACCATCCCCGTGATACATTCGTTTGCCACACAGTATCCTCAGCATGAAATCACAGTGCTGAGCCGTGCTGCGTGGCAACCGCTTTTTCGGGGATTGCCTGCAAATGTCCGCTTTTTCGGGGCCGATCTGAAAGGCATACATCACGGATGGCGCGGGTTGAATACTTTGTATGGCGAGCTGAAAAAACTCGGATTCGACGCTGTTGCCGATTTCCATCGGGTACTTCGTTCAGAGTATTTGTCGTTGCGATTTCGCTTGTCAGGCATTCCGGTTGCGTTTATCTGTAAGGGAAGAATCGGAAAGAAAAAACTGGTGCGCCGCCGGCATAAAGTCTTTGTGCCGCAAAAAAGCTCCTTCGAACGTTATGCAGATGTATTGAAAGAACTGGGATTCCCGGTTTCGTTGGATTTTGCTTCTGTTTACGGCAGGGATGGAGGAAGCTGGGCAGATATAGAACCGGTTACCGGACGCAAGGAAGGAAAGAAGTGGATAGGCATTGCTCCTTTTGCCAAACATGAGGGCAAGATTTATCCGTTGGAGCAGATGGAGCAGGTAGTAGCACATTTTGCTGCCGATTCCCGTATGACGGTTTTTCTGTTTGGAGGTGGCGAGAAGGAACGTGCGGTGTTCGATCGCTGGGCAAACCGCTATCCGTCGGTACGCTCGATGGCAGGCCGACTTGATATGCAGCAGGAACAGAATCTGATGAGTCATCTGGATGTGATGCTCTCGATGGATTCTGCCAATATGCATCTGGCTTCTCTGGTGGGTACTCCGGTAGTTTCAGTTTGGGGAGCCACTCATCCGTATGCAGGTTTTATGGGATGGCATCAGTCGCAGGCAGATGCCGTTCAGCTCGATATGCCTTGCCGGCCATGTTCGGTGTTTGGACAGAAGGTGTGTTGGCGAGGCGATTATGCCTGCTTGAGGAACATACGTCCCGAGCAGCTGATTGGCAAAGTGGAAGAAGTGCTTTGCCGGGATAATCATTCTAGCAAGACAGAACGAGCATGAAGAATAAATTGCTATATAAATTGCGCAGCGGGAAAAATCCGAAATTCATCTATTATGGGGTGAATGTGTTCCGGCAGTTTGTGCCTAAGTGTTTTTTCCGGATGCGTTTGCAAAAGAAACTGGCTGCTTTGTCCGATAGAAAAGACTGCGATTATATAAAGAAACGGGTGGATTATTATAATAAACTGTCGGGCAAGGTCTGTCTTCCATCATCTGCTCCTACACTTGGAGAGCATAAGATGACGGGACAGAAGGTATATTATTTCGACACTTATCAGTATACCCGCTGGTTCCCCGACCGTTTCCGATGGGGATTCTGTCCGGGCGACGTGACCTATGTGCCGGAATACCCTTCTATTGTGAAAAGCCGTCCGCTGACCGATGATAATGCGAACTCGGTGGTTATGAAGCTGGATAAGGTGCGCCATTTTATTTTTGTCAAAGACAGGAAGGCATTTACGGAGAAAAAAGATATGGTAATTTTCCGTGGAAAGGTGCGTGGTAAACCTACACGGAAACAGTTTATGGAGATGTACTTCCATCATCCTATGTGTGACTTGGGCGATGTAAGCAAGCATACGAAAGATCCGAAAGAATGGCAGACGGAGAAAAAAACAATCCGTGAGCATCTGGATTATAAGTTTATCATGGCACTGGAGGGAGTGGATGTGGCCAGTAATCTGAAATGGGTTATGTCATCCAATTCCATAGCTGTGATGCCACGCCCTACCTGTGAGACTTGGTTTATGGAAGGTACGTTGATACCGAATTATCATTATATAGAGATCAAACCTGATTTTTCGGATTTGGAAGAGAGATTGCGTTATTATATTGAGCATGTAGATGAGGCTTTGCAGATTATCGAGCATGCACATGAATATGTGGCACAGTTCAGAGACAGAAAACGTGAGGATCTGATTTCGTTGCTGGTGCTTGACAAATATTTTAAACTGACCAACCCGTGTTGAAGATGATGAATGGTGTTCGTGTAATGTTGGACAATGCTTACGCTGGGGAGTTTGCCAATTGTATTTCAGAAATCCCGATGCGTTTTGAACGGGAAGGAGTTATGCTGTATGACAAACGCAATGTCATTAAGAGTTTTTGTCTGCAGGCAGATGAAAACAGAACAATGGAAGTTGTGGTGAAACGTTACAAACGCTTATTCTTGTTTCAACGGCTGATTTACACTTTCTTCCGAAAGAGTAAGGCACAACGTGCTTTCGTCAATGCCGGGGAACTTAGAAGAAGAGGTTTTGATACGCCTCGCGAGGTGGCATGTCTGGAAGAATTTCGCGGCGGGTTGTTACAGTTTGGGTATTATGTCACTTGCCGTACTTCTGATTCGGCTATCCGTGAATGCTTGGTAGACCGTCCGGAGTTTGACCGCGGAATAGCAGAGGCGTTTGCTGCGTTTGTTGCTCAGCTTCATGAACATGGCATTTTGCATCACGACTTGAATCCGACTAATGTACTGTATCGGCATAATGCAGATGGAACAGTGCATTTTTCTCTGATCGATATCAATCGGATGACTTTTTATCCCGATGGTAAGTCGGTAGATGTTCATACTTGTTTCGACAATCTGACACGTTTTACAGGTAGAATGGACCTGTATGAGTATGTGTTAAGAAGCTATATCGACTACCGGGGGTGGAATAAAAATCTGTTGGAACAGGCGATTAATATAAAACAACACCATGACAGAGCATGGAGAAGAAGAAAAGATCTATTAGGAATATTAAAAAGATTGTAGGAGATGTATAAAATTCTATTTTTAACAGGTGGAGGTGATGAAGGTAAGAAGAATTTGCGCCAGACTCCTGGTGGAAAGGGAACTTTTTTGGATGGAAAATACCAGTTTTTCGTTAATGAGGAAATAGAAGATCCTGATTTTCTGATTGTTCGTGGAAAAGCCATTCGGAAAGAAACTACGTTCCATGTTTCCCCGAAAAATACAATCTTGATGACAAGTGAGCCTTATACGGTGCTTAGCTATGCCCGTAAATATTGCAAGCAGTTCGGGCTGGTGTGTTCTTGTCAGGAAAATCTGAAATTGCCCAATGTTATCTATACTCCAGCAATGCTGCCTTGGTTTGTCGGTATAGAGTTTAGTGGCGAAGGGAATATAATCCATCGTGATTACGATACTTTCCGGAAGGATGATCCGATTCAGAAAACAAAACTTATTTCGGTGGTTACCAGTAATAAAGCATTTACGAAAGGGCATCTGGAACGCTTGTCATTCGTAGAAAAGCTGCAAAATTATTATGGAGACCGGATTGATGTATTTGGCAGAGGTTTTCATTCTTTTGGAGACAAATGGGATGTGTTGGCTCCATATAAATATCATGTAGCCATAGAAAATTCTTCGTCGAAATATTATTGGACAGAAAAGTTGTCGGACTGTTATCTGACGGAAACGTATCCTTTTTATTATGGTTGTACAAATATAAATGATTATTTCCCTGATAAGACAGGAGTCACGACGATTGATGTACATAATTTTGAGCAATCAGTGCGCTTGATTGATGAGGCAATACAGGCACAGACGTACGAAAAAAATCTGTCCACGCTGAAACAGTGTAAGGATCTGGTGTTGAATGATTATAACATGTTCAATTATGCTGTATCGCTCTGTGAAAAACTGGATCCTATGGCAAGAAAAGAAACCATTAAATTCAAACCGGCCTCTCATTATATAGACCTTCATAACTTTTATCTTTATACGGTGGAAAGAAGTATATTCAAGGTCAGGAGAAATGTGGAAGAATGGTTTGAAAAACTTATAAAATAAATTATGCGCATGGTCGTTTTTGTTTCGGAAAATAATAAGATATATTCTCATGTAGCGGACGAGTGGTTGGCTTGCATCCGGAGCTTGTCTGTTGATATCCGTTCTGATCGGCAGATTGGATGTGAAGACGATTATTTTCTGATGTCTCAGGAAGCAGAAGAACTGATACTGGTACGTCTGCATCGTGATGAAAATGAAGGGGAAACATTGCCGCTTTTGAAAAACTGGTATGAAGCTTCACGGAAACTTTACTGGGTGGAGGATAAGATAGGGGCTAATATATCAGTGGTCAGATATACAAGAAAACCTTCTGTGCTGAAGATGTCTGTGGTGCTGTCGACCTGTAATCAGCCCGCATGGCTGGAGAAAGTATTATGGGGATATGAAGCACAGGATTCTAAGGATTTTGAATTGATTGTTGCAGATGACGGTTCCCGAAAGGAAACATACGATATGTTGCAACGGGTAGTCCCTCAACTTTCATATCAAGTGAAGCATGTATGGCACGAGGATAAGGGTTTCCGTAAGTGTGACATTTTGAATAAGGGTATATTGGCTGTTCAGACAGACTATCTTTTGTTTAGCGATGGAGATTGTATTCCTCGCAAGGATTTTGTGTCTACTCATCTGTCGTTACGCCGTAAAGGACGCTTCCTGTCCGGTGGCTATCATAAGTTGAGTATGGATCTTTCCAAATACCTGTCTAAGGATGATATCTTGTCGGGACGTTGCTTCGATCTGGATTGGATGCGGGAAAAGGGAATGCCGGCTTCTTTTAAAAATAATAAGCTGACTGCCACAGGATGGAAACGTTGGGCACTTAATACATTTACGCCGACAAAACCAACTTGGAATGGTCACAATGCTTCTGGATGGCTGTCGGATATTTTGGCGGTGAATGGATTTGATGAGCGGATGCAGTATGGCGGGCAAGATAGAGAGTTTGGCGAACGGCTGGAGAATTATGGAATTCATGGAATGCAGATTCGCTACTCTACGGTGTGCCTTCATCTTGACCATGCGCGAGGATATAAAACTCCTGAATCGATTCAAAAAAACAGAAATATTCGTAAACATACCCGTGGGGCAAAGGTACAATGGTCTCCGTATGGAATTCTGAAAGAAGAGATTGCAGGGAAAGTGGTACGGGCAAATAGCTGGTACGACCGTTATACTATTGAGGAAGAACAACTTGCCATTTGTCGTGAGAGAGGTGGCTTTTATAAACATATTTATTCATTACCTTGTCAATGGAGAATAGCTGGTTTGCGCCGAAAGATTGTTCAAGAGTATATGAAAATTGAAGAAGCTCCAGTTTTGTCTGGTCGTCAGAGGATCATTGTATCTTTGACAACATTTCCTCCTCGGGTTTCTCAACTTTCATACATGTTGAAATCAATACTATGGCAAACTTGCCTGCCAGATAAGATTATAGTGTGGTTGTCGGAAGATGAATTTCCCGGAAAAATGAATGATCTGCCTGCTGAATTGAAAAAGTGGGTTGACAATGGAGTTGAATATCGCTTTGTCTCGGGAAATTTACGCTCTCATAAAAAGTATTATTATGTATTTCAGGAATATCCGGATGATATTGTGATTACGGTAGATGATGATTTGATCTATCCACGTGATACGATTGAACGGCTATTGTCTCTTTCATACCAATATCCAAATACAGTTTGCTGTAATGTGGTCCGAAAAATACATATGGCAGGAACAAGATTTACAGCATATAAACAGTGGAAGAAAGTGATAACAATGCCTGTAAATTCTTCTTTGAAATATGTCGCGATTGGCTGTGGAGGTATTTATTATCCTCCTCATTGGTATGGGAGGTCACTATTCGACCGTGAAACAATGAGGAAATACTGCCTGGCGGCTGATGACTTATGGTTGAAAGCAAATGAACTGAAAGAGGGTATAATGGTGACAGGAGGTGGCAATTTCTATCCTCGTCCGATAGAGCTACCTAAGACCCAGCATATCAGCTTGCAGAAAAAAAATAATGGAAAAGTGAACTTGAATGATGAGCAGTGGGAGGCTCTAAACCGACTTTGGGGATTGGACCAAATCATTTTGAAAGACTAGTCGGTCGCTGGATCAAAGCTGTAATTTTACTTAAAAGACAAGTGGTAAGCTTGCAGTATATTTGATTATGGATATTTATTTTAGAAATGTAGTAAAAAAGATGGCAATTGATTTATATGGATGCTAAACGTTCTGAACCTTTAATAAGTCTGGTAGTTCCGGTTTATAATGTACGTAATTACCTGAAGACTTGTCTGCAATCTATTATCTCACAGACTTATCATAATCTTGAGATTATCTTAGTGGATGATGGTTCTAATGATGGCTCGTCTGAAATCTGTGACGAGTATGCACGTGAAGATAATAGAGTTAGGGTTATCCATTTACCTCATGGGGGGGTAAGTGCAGCTCGTAATGCAGGATTGGAAGCTGCTACAGGAGAATTATTGGGATTTGTGGACAGCGATGATTTTATAGATATTGATTTGTATGAATATTTATATAAGCTGTTGTTGGAAAATGATGCAGATATTTCGGCATGCACTTATTTGCTGGAGCAGGAAGGGCGTCCTTCTAAAATTATAAATAATACCGGAGAATTGTATCTTTTCTCTAGAAAAGAAATAATGCGTGCTTTGGTGAAAAATGATCTGGTGAAAAACTATTTGTGGGCAAAACTGTTTAAACGCAATTTGTTTGAAGGCCTCTTATTCCCGGTTGGCCGTGTTTATGAGGATGTTGCCGTGCTGTATAAGGTTTTTGACCGATCAGAAAAAGTGGCTCTCAGTTGTGTCGCCAAGTATCACTATATGATCCATAAAAACGAGAGTATTACTCGTGGTGGGTATGATCCTGTAAAAGAATATCACTATTTTTTAAGTCTCTATGAGCAGGACCGTTTCATTCAGAAAGAAGAAAATTTTGGAAAGGAGTCTTCTGTCAGTGTATTGAAGCGTGGAATTCATCTTATCAATCATACGTTACTTTGTCCACCTTCTCCAGCTTTTGAGGATATCATTGAAGAGACCATGCAGAAAATGCATGAATATCGTCACATTACAGTTAGTCAGTTGGGGATGAGCATGTCGGTAAAGCGATATATCATGTGTCGTCATTTCCGGTTCTATAGAATGCTCTATCGTGCTTATCGTGCTGTATTCAAAAGGAAAATGAAACTACTGATAGATTGAAAGAATAAGTTTTGCTGTATTGATGACGAAGAAGTTCTCTATTATAATTCCTGCTTATAATGCAGAAGAATATTTGGGCAGATGTTTGGATTCTTTGCTGAAACAGAATCTTTCTATAGATGAATATGAGATTCTGGTGGTGAATGATGGCTCTACAGATGGAACATGGGATATTGTGAGAAAATATGCCGGGAATTTTTCCAATATTCGGGCTTTTTCTACGGAAAACAAGGGAGTAAGTGAGGCGCGTAATTATGCATGCTCGCAGGCTATAGGGGAGTATTTCATATTTGTAGATGCTGATGACTGGATAAAGGAAGATACCCTTTCTTTGTTGTATACAAAGATGAAAGATGAACATCTGGATTTACTTGTTACAAACTATCGTTATTGGAATAAGGATGGAGAGCAACCTCGTGCACTTCATTATACAAGAAAATGTAAGGATGGGATGGCTGTTTGTTCGGGTCAGGAATTTATGCAACAATGCTTGCCTCCTGTTGTTTGGGGAATTGTCTATCGTTTGTCATATTGGCAAAAACATAATTTTAGGTTTCTTCCTATTCGCCACGAAGATGAAGAACTGATTCCACGTGTTTTTTATTTTGCAGATAGAGTGAATTTCCTTTCTATTGATTTTTATAATTATTACCAGCATCCTGGTTCTTTTATGATGAATTACGATGAGCGTTCCTGCATGTATATGCTACGGGCAATGGAGAGTGTGGAACGTTTTCGTCGCGAGTATGTAGAGGGGGAGAAAATGAATTATTTTTTCCAGAATCTGATAGCAAGAAACCTACTGAAGGCTTTAAAACGTAGCATACAATGGGGGGCTCCAGCGAAAATACAACTTCAGATGATTACTGAAATGAATAAAATAGGCCTTACCCCACTTCCTAAAGATAAGTCTATATTTTATACTTGGTTATATAACATTTCTCCTGCATTATTCCTTCGTTATTATAGAATAAAATTGAAGAAAGTCTCACGATAAAATTATTGACTTATAGTTTTTATGTCTTAGGTAGATGAAATTCTTTGGGGAATCTATTTCGTACTAAATAAAAAAGTATACAAAAGAACCATTGATAAAATGAAAGAGTATCTTTAATCTTTCCGTGCGCATATTTAACTATCATTTTAGGAAGTAAGGAATAATATTGTTGTGATAGATAGGGCGGCAAGAAATAATATGCATCTCTGACAAGCCGTCTTTTGTGGAAAAAGTCGTATTGTAGAAGCTGGATAAGTGTAGGTCTAGGAAGTGTTACTATGAATGTATGCAAATCTTCTATAGAAACTGTTTTTGAATACCTAAGAAAGGTATGCAATAATCTTAATTTTTCCTTTTCTATAAATAATGTGACATGTTTATTGGTCAACAAATGAAGTTTATTAGCGTAATAAACAATCTCTTTCAGAACAGTTTTACTGTCTTTTATTTCTTTTTCTTGTGATGAAAGTGTGGTAATGGAGTTCTTGCGAATTTTATATAAATAAGTTGTATGCTTTATTACGGCTAATTTATGAGCATGGCAAGCGCATTGGAAACTCCAAAGGTTGTCTTCATGAATAATTCCTTCTTTGAAAAATAGATTGTTTGAAAGTATAAAGCTTCGTCGGACTAGTTTGTTCCAAGCCATTACGTAAAATTGTCCTCGTACATAAGACTTAAGAATGTTGGTTTGTCCTTTTATCATTGTTGTATTTAGTCTGAGAGGGGGATAAAAATCATCTGAGCCTATTACACGGTAATCTCCTATGACTATATCAGGATATTCCTTATCAACTTGTTTTACTAATGTCTCAATACAATCTGTAGTAATTTCGTCATCACTATCAAGAAAATAGAGATATTCTCCTGTGCTTTCGTTGATTCCTGTATTGCGTGCAGCTGATAATCCTTGATTCTTTTTATGATTTATTATTCTGATTGGAAATTCTGAAATAGTTGTACGCAATATATCTTGGACAATATCCATGCTATTGTCTTTTGTTTGGTCATTTACTAATATTATTTCCAAATCTTTATAGGTTTGATTTAGTACAGACAATAGACTATTACGAATGTAGGCAGCTACATTGTAAATTGGAATAATGATGGATATTTTCATTTCTGATCTTTCTCGAATTAAAAGATTAAGTCCTAATAATACTTTTACAAAGATAAGAGATTGTACTGTAATGAAAAAAGCTTTTATACCTTTTTGGTGAACTGTAATTTGTGCTATTCTTTGGAGTAATTGACATCTTCCAACTTATATCTAGATATTGGCTAAAAGCATGTTAGACGGTTATAAAATGGCAATTTAATTGTTCGAAGAAGTTACATAGAAGATGCTAAATGAATTTGGTAGAAGTGTGAATTTTTTCCAAAAAAAAGATCTCTTATGCAGTATTTCAGTAGCCTTTCCTATTTAACTTATAAACTTTTACAATTGTAAAAAATCATAAGAAACAAATAGAAACGAAGTTAGCTTCTTTTATATGTTGTACTTTTGCGAAAATGAAAGGGATAACTTTGTTTGTTGTATGATATAGTCGTTAAAAGCTTGTGATATTTGTGTGGAAATAAATTGTGCTTATATGAATTCTACTCCATTGGTTTCAGTTGTAATTCCAGTATATAATACATCTTTTTATTTACGGAGGTGTTTAGATAGTGTAATTCAACAAACATATCTTAATTTAGAAATTATAATTGTTAATGACGGAAGTACTGATGATAGTCTTTCTATAATTAAAGAATATGCAGAACGAGATAAGCGAATTGTATATATAGATAAACCTAATGAGGGGCTTCCTTTGACTCGTAAAGCTGGAGTAGAAAGGGCTACGGGAAAATATATACAGCATTTAGACAGTGATGATGCATTGGCTCATGGAGCTATTCGTATGTTAGTGGATAGAGCCGAAGAAACAGGAGCAGATATCGTTGCTATTCCTTTTTATTATGTTTATGAAGATGGTACAAAGAGTGAAGCTGATATGCTACGATTCGATGAATTATCTCCTATTGAATATTTTCAATCTATAGTTCGTTGGCGTTGTCATGGAAATGTTTGGGCGAATTTTCAGCGACGTTCTTTGTTTTGTTTATATCCTATCGAATTCGTTCCTAATATATCTTATGGAGAAGATCTCTTGCTTATGACACAGTTGCTTTCGTTTGCAAATAAAGTTGTAATGTGTGATGTTCCATTAGTTTATTATTATCAACGAAGTTCTTCAATGTGTAATGCTAATTGGTCGATTAACTGTCCTGATAAGAGAGAATATACTCGTTGGATAGAAGCTTATCTAGAAAAAAATGGATGGGCTTCTAAAATCCCTGAAGAGATGGCATTGATGCGTGTTCATGCAATATTTTATTGTATGATTGCACGTGATAAGGATTTTTCTAGAGAAGATGTAAAAAAAATGTGGATTGACTTTGAACGTTATCCTACAATAAAGAGAAAATTACCTTGCAGATGGCGTAAATTAGCTAGAGCATTTAAAAAATCGTATAATTGGGGTATGTGCTATTTGTTATATTATAAATGGAGAAAGAAACTTCCGGCCTGATTTATATAAAGTGGTAAAATGAAAAACGTAGTTTGTAATATCGATGCTAATTATTATCAACATTGTGCTGCTATGTTGACTTCTTTGTTTGAAAATAATAAAGAAGATATTTTTGTAGTTTATATTCTTGCAATGGAAGTACCGCTTAGACAAAAGCAAATACTTTCTGAACAAATTTGTGGATATAATAATAAAGTTTTCTTTATTGATGTAAATAAAGATTTACTCCTTCATTTCCCAATTCATAAACATGATTATCCAACACTAGCAACGTATTTACGTTTATTTATACCTCATTATTTGCCTAAAGAAGTAGAAAAAGTCCTTTATATAGATTGTGATGTTATTTTTGAAGGTAGTATAGGAGAATTATATAACGTAGATATTACGAATTATTACGTGGCTGCGGTAGAAGATGCACCAAATGATAATCCAACGAGATTATGCTATGAGAAGTCGGATGGATATTTTAATGCAGGTCTGATGTTGCTGAATGTAGCTAATTTACGTAAGATGGGATTTACAGAAAAAGCACTTGCATACATTCATAATTATAGAGAACGTATAATTTTTCATGATCAAGATGTGATGAATGCATTACTGCATGGAGGTGTCTTCTTTCTTCCATTAAAATGGAATCTACTGGATTGTTATTATCGTAATCCTCCTTATATTGCAGAGAAATACTTATCACAGTTTGAAAAATGTAAAAATACCCCAGTAATTATACATTTTTCTGGACCATTAAAGCCATGGCATTTTGGTTGTCATCATCCTTTGTCATATTTGTATTTCAAGTATTCAAAATTGATTCCGTGGGGATGTAAAAAGAAAGACTATTTGCATATATTTATAAAATATAAACTTGTTGTAGCTTTGTTGATTTGTAAGGGATATACTCCTTATGAAGCTGAAGATATTCGTAGGAATCTATTTAAACGAAAGAAATAGTATGATACCTAAAATTATACACTATTGCTGGTTAAGTAAAGATCCTTATCCAGCAGGGATTCAGGCTTGTTTGTATAGCTGGAAAAAATATCTTCCAGATTATGAATTTAAATTGTGGAATTTCTCTTCTTTTGATATAGAATCTTCTCAATGGGTGAAAACTGCTTTCTTTGCAGGAAAATATGCATTTGCTGCAGATTATATTCGTGCTTATGCATTATATCACTATGGAGGTATCTATTTGGATTGTGATGTGGAAGTCTTAAAATCCTATGATGATTTGTTACATTTACCTTACTTTATAGGGAAAGAGAAAACTAATACACCAATTGAAGCTGCTACTATGGGGTTTGAAAAAGGGCATCCATTGATGAAGCTTTTGTTAGATTATTATAAGGGGAGAACTTTTTATTTGGGGAATAAAGAGAAGAAAGGTAAAAGTAGTTTTGATATACGTCCATTGCCTGCTATTATGCTTGATCTAATTAATACTCATTTCAGCTTTCATGAGATAGAATGTATTGATGAATTTGATTTTTCTTCTAATGTAATCAATGTATTACCAGCTGATTACTTTAGTCCAAAACAATGGGATACTCAGGAATTGAATGTAACGTCGCGTACTTATTCTATTCATCATTTCTCAGGGTCATGGTTGAAGGGGAATTTTGGAAAGAAGTTGGCATTTTATTGGTATCGTTTTCTTGGGTTGGTTTGGAATAAATATCATATAGAATGAATGTTATGCATATAAAATAAAAGAGGCTGTCTCAAAATAGAAATACAAAAGTAAAAATCTTATAGATTGAAACTTCGTAATAAAAAACTCCTGCTTTTGCCTTTATTTATTACAATTATAGGACTAAAAGCAGGAGATTTTTATGTTGTGGCTTATAATTTGTAAGTAAACTTATCTCTGTTTTCTATTTTGAGACAGCCTCTTTTTACTTTAGGAAAATTGTCTATAAACTTTGCATATCATTTAGTTTCTTATAATACCCGTTCAACGCAATCAATTCTTCATGCGTACCGCGTTCTACAATTTCTCCTTCGTAGAGTACACAGATTTCATCTGCATTCTTGATGGTACTGAGGCGGTGAGCAATAGCAATCGTGGTACGTGATTTCATCAAACGTTCCAATGCTTCTTGTACGAGGCGTTCGGATTCTGTATCAAGTGCGGAAGTCGCTTCGTCGAGAATTAAGATAGGTGGATTTTTTAATATGGCACGTGCTATGCTGACCCGTTGACGCTGACCGCCCGACAAACGTCCGCCACGATCACCAATCATAGTGTCGTAACCTTTTTCTGTTTCCATAATGAAATCATGTGCATTGGCTATTTTGGCCGCTTCAATTACCTGTTCCATTGTCGCATTCTCCACTCCGAAAGTGATGTTGTTGTAGAATGTATCATTAAACAGGATAGCTTCTTGATTGACATTACCTATTAGTGAACGTAAATCACGTATTGAAACATCTTTAATGTTTTTGCCGTCAATATACAAACCTCCTTCTTTTATGTCATGATAACGAGGAACCAAATCTACCAGTGTAGACTTTCCAGATCCTGATTGTCCAACTAAAGCAATGGTTTTTCCTTTGGGAACTGTAAGATTGATGTGCTTTAATACTGGGCGTCCTTCGATATAGTTGAAACTAACATCTCTGAACTCAAGTTTATCGGTAAATTCTTTGAGGGGTTTGGGATTCTCTGGTTCCTTGATAGGATTCTCTGCTTTAAGAATCATATCGATACGATCCATGCTGGCAAGTCCTAATGGCACGTTATAGAAAGCTTTTGAGAATTCTTTTAAAGGGTTGATGATATTATATAGTATTGCTAGATAGGCTATAAATGTAGATGCACTTAAGGGCGCTCCTACTTTTCCTAAAATTAGAGATCCGCCAAACCATAATACAATGACGATTACACAAGTCCCTAAAAATTCGCTCATCGGATGAGCCGAAGTTTGCCTGATTACCATTTGGTTCATAGCATCTCTGAAATCATTGTTTATTTTAGAGAAGCGTTGTGACATCTTTTTTTCTGCGATAAAGGCTTTAATAATGCGTAAACCTCCTAATGTTTCGTCTAGTTGTGCCATGATGTCTCCCCATTGAGCTTGTGCAGCAAAAGATTGTTTTTTTAATTTGCGGCTAACAATACCCATTACCCATCCAGCCAGAGGCATAACGACGATTACAAATAATGTCATTTGCCAACTGATTGTGAAAAGAGTAATGAAACAAACTAATAGTGTGATTGGATTGCGTATTAGCATATCTATCGAACTAGTCAATGAGCTCTCTACTGCAGTGACATCAGCACTCATACGGGCAATAATATCACCTTTTCGTTCTTCAGAGAAGAAACTCAGGGGAAGACGAAGCACTTTGTCGTAGACTTCAATGCGTATGTCACGTACAATACCTGTGCGGAGAGGAACCATGATGGCTGATGATGCAAAATATCCGGCTGTTTTTAACATGGTAGCAACAATTAATACAATTCCCATTACAATGAGTACAAAGAAAGCACCATGCTCTGCAATAATTTGACTAATCCAATATGAAGCGTTGTTCATGATTACATCTTTGTCAAGATGTTCTATACTCATTGGCTGGTACTCATAGATTTTATTAGAATCTGTCTCAAACAGAATGTTTAAGATTGGGATAAGAGTCATGAATGAGAATACATTGAGCCATTGAGAGACAAAGTTTAGTATCACTGTCCATACAAGATATTTACGATACGGCTTGATGTATCGCTTTAATACAGAAAAAAACTGTTTAAGCATAAAATTATGGTTAGGTGTATAATGTTGCAAAGATACGAAAGAATATTGAATGGACAATAAACTTGTCTTTTTCGATGCTTACTTCTATGGTTTCTTACCGGTGTTGCAGTTTAATTATTTCTGTTTTAAAGTTGATCTTTTTGAATATTGCAAACAGAACTTGTTTTCTTATTTTACAAAAAATGAGTTAGGAGTATGAAAAAATGAAAAATTTTAAGGGAAAAATATTGTTTTCTTTTCTGTATTTCTTGGTATATTGCTTTTTCTTTTATTAATTTGTTGTCAGTATTTATTAATCTTTATTTAAGGAAATATCATGAATAAAAAGAAGAATCTTATTTATCCGTTTTGTTTGGTATTGTTTTTATCTCTCTTTTGGGGAGCGTGCAGTGAAGAAGAAGGAAGTATCTCTTCGGGAGATGATGGCGGTTCTACTCCTTCTGTTACTGTACCTCCGATTAGCAATTTGAAAGCCGAAACTACTTTAAAAGCCAATGAACTTTTTATCAGTTGGAAGGCTCCTGTTGAGGCTATAGCTGCGAAAATTGTTTGTACGCCTAAAAATGAAGATAAGGAAAATGAAATAGTAGAAAAGGTGACATTCAGGACTGAAGACAGAAATGGGTCTGTGTTGTTGACCATGAAGGTATACGATACATATCTGGTATCAGTGTTTGCAATTGATAATTATGGGCGTGAATCTGAGGCTGTGACTGTAGAGGTTGCTCCTGCAAAAGAAGATACGCATGTATTCTTGCAATGGGCAGATGAACTGATGACTTCGCTGATAGACTTGTATTTTGGAAAGTCGGCTCGCGATTGCTGGAACAGTTCTTATCCTAATGCTACCGGACCTTATTGGGATGGTGATGCTGTTGTATGGGGACAAGGTGGAGGACTGTCTGGCTATGTTGCTCTGCGGGGGGCTTCTTTGGGGGTTGCCCACTATGAGGATAAGTATGTAGATATGACCGACCGCATGTTTAATAGCATCAACCGTTTCATTACTTCTGATAATGGGAAAATGGCGTATGCTGTATATCCAGCTAATGGAAATGATCGTTTTTATGATGATAATGTATGGATTGGTCTTGATATGGCTAATTTGTATGAACAGACAAATGAACAACGCTTTTTAGAGAAAGCAGTAATGGTGTGGGATTATCTGATGACTGGTAATGATGATACTTGTGGAGGTGGAATACATTGGAAAGAAATGAATGGTCCCTCGAGAACTAAACATACTTGTTCTACTGCTCCTGCAGCAGTGTTGGGATGTAAACTTTACGAGCTAACGAAAGACACAAAATATTTGGATAAGGCCAAGGAATTGTATGAATGGCTGTTGAAATATTTGCAGGATCCTGTAGACCATCTGTTTTGGGATAATATTAATCCTGAGATGAAAGTAAGTACGGCGAAATACAGCTATAATTCTGGGCAGCCTATGATGGCGGCTTGTCTGTTGTATCGTATTACCGGTGATTCTACTTATCTGGAAGAGGCGAAGGCGATTGCACAGTCAGCTTTCAGTAAATGGTTCTCTTCTTATACCTCCACTCCGCTTCATAAAGATATTTATGTATTGAACGATGGTGAAAGCGCTTGGTTCTGTGCTGTGATGTTCCGTGGTTTCTTGGAATTGTATAAACAAGATCCTTCTACAAAAGACTATGTCGTGAGATATGCTGATATGATGAAACATGCGTGGCTGTCTGCCTGCCGGAATCAGTCTACCAATCTGCTGAATTATGGATCATTCAGAGGCAATAAGTCGCAATCTTCATGGGAAATCCTTCATGAAGGAGCTTGTGTGGAGATGTTGGCACATCTGGCCGCTTTGGAGGGCAAGGGATTGCTGGCAGACTGATAAAGCAGGATAAGTCAAAACATTATTTCCTGCCGAAATCGGCTGGAATCTCTCCCCACTTTTTAGTTTCCCATTTTAATATACGGGTAGTGTAAGTGTTCTCTCTGAGCCACTTCTCTGCCCGTTCTATCAGTTTGAACAGTTCTTCTGTTTCCGCAGTACGTGGCAGCTTGGTTTTGCATTTTTTCTGACGTACCCAACCGATGGCATTTACACTGTCACTGTAGATGGGCATATCGAATCCTTTTTGTTTCAGTAGTGCCAGTCCGTGGACTATGGCAAGGAATTCTCCGATGTTATTGGTACCTTTTGTCGGGCCGAAATGAAACACTTCCTGTTTGCTGGCTATGTGCACTCCCCGATACTCCATTGGTCCGGGATTTCCGCTGCAGGCTGCATCTACTGCCAGACTGTTGTCTATCACCTCTGGGGGAAGAGATGAAGGGGCTTGCTTGTTCGTGGTCGATTTGGAAGATGAGAGATAGCGGTAAGGAGAGTCGGCAAATGCCCGTTCTGCCTCCTCGCGAGTATCGAACGATTTGTATTTTGCTCCTACATAGCCTTTTGTCTGTAGTTGGCAGTCTGTCCATGAGGTATATATACCGGGGGTTACTCCTTCCCATACGACATAGTATTTATGCTTCGCCATTTTTCTCCTGTTACACTGATTCCGTGCAAAAGTAGTGATTCTTCGTAAAAAATCTTTCTTTGTTCTGTTGCATTCTTTGTCAAATCATTACTTTTGTCTCCTGCTGCCCTTTAGGTGATCTCGTGGAGGAAAGCTTATAATTCATAATTTAAAACTTAAAAACTCAGAAAATGCTTCGTATCTTTTTGACAGGTTATATGGGAGCAGGAAAAACCACATTGGGAAAGGCTGCTGCCCGCCGGATGAATGTATCGTTCATAGATTTGGACTGGTATATAGAGGAACGGTTCCATAAAACGGTGGGTGGATTGTTTGCTGAACGTGGAGAAACCGGATTTCGTGAATTGGAGCGTAACATGTTGCACGAAGTGGCCGATTTTGAAGATGTAATTATCTCTACCGGTGGGGGAACTCCGTGTTTCTTCGATAATATGGATTTTATGAACCGGATGGGAAGCACTGTCTTTTTAGACGTCGACCCCGATGTCCTGTTCCGGCGTCTGAAAATTGCGAAGCAGCAACGTCCTATCCTTCAGGGGAAGAAAGACGAAGAATTGAAAGCTTTTATCCTGCAGGCATTAGAGAAGAGAATGGTTTATTACAAACAGGCTCGTTATTGCTTAAATGCAGATGAACTGGAGGACATCCGACAGATTGAAAATTCGGTAGACAAACTGATTGCTTTACTAGGGCTGGCATAGGCCGCGTTTTAGGTAATAGAAGGGATGAATCTGCTTCATAAAAAGCCGTTTGTTGGGAAAGGTTAGCTGACGTGTTGGGAAAGGTTAGCCAACATGTCAGCAAAGGTTAGCCAATACGTTGGGAAAGGTTGCCTGACACGGACGGTGCAGACTACTTGTAAATCTGGTATTTTGGAGTGGAAGTGACCCCATTTCTGATACCATACATTAAATGGGAAAAAACGTGAATTAGATATAGAATGGAGAAAAATGAAAAATTAAATAGGCTCTCATTGGCAACCTATAATTTAATCTGTATTTTTGTCTCCGATTATTTACTAAATATTACAGAATAGCAGAAAAAATGAGAAAGTGGCGTATTGAAGATTCTGAGGAACTCTATAATATAACCGGATGGGGTACCTCGTACTTTAGTATTAATGACAAAGGTCATGTTGTTGTTACACCACGGAAAGACGGTGTTGCCGTTGATTTAAAAGAACTGGTAGATGAGTTGCAGTTGAGGGATGTGACAGCCCCGATGTTGATACGGTTTCCTGATATTTTGGATAACCGAATCGAGAAGATGTCTTCCTGTTTTAAGCAGGCTGCAGAAGAGTATGGCTACAAGGCACAGAATTTCATCATTTACCCTATCAAGGTAAATCAGATGCGTCCTGTAGTAGAGGAAATTATCAGTCATGGAAAGAAATTCAATCTGGGATTGGAAGCTGGTTCTAAACCTGAACTGCATGCGGTGATTGCGGTCAATACAGATTCTGATTCGCTGATTGTTTGTAATGGATATAAGGACGAAAGCTATATTGAGCTGGCATTGTTGGCTCAGAAAATGGGAAAACGTATTTTCCTTGTTGTAGAGAAGATGAACGAGCTGAAGCTGATTGCCAAGATGGCGAAACAGCTGAATGTGAAACCTAATATTGGTATTCGGATAAAACTGGCTTCTTCGGGTAGCGGAAAGTGGGAAGAATCCGGCGGTGATGCCAGCAAATTTGGACTGACTTCCAGCGAATTGCTTGAAGCCCTCGATTTTATGGAGAGCAAAGGACTGAAAGACTGCCTGAAATTGATTCATTTCCACATCGGAAGTCAGATAACCAAGATACGTCGCATCAAGACTGCTTTGCGTGAAGCCTCTCAGTTCTATGTGCAGCTTCATGCAATGGGATTTAAAGTAGAATTTGTTGATATTGGCGGAGGATTGGGAGTTGACTATGACGGAACACGTTCTTCGGACAGTGGAGGCAGTGTGAATTATTCTATTCAGGAATATGTCAACGACTCAATCTCTACGTTGGTGGATGCAAGTGATAAAAACGGTATTCCACATCCTAATATCATAACCGAAAGCGGGCGTGCACTGACGGCGCATCATTCGGTACTGATTTTCGAAGTGTTGGGGACAGCTACTCTCCCCGAGTGGGATGATGAAGAGGAAGTGTCGCCCGATGCTCACGAATTGGTGCAAGAGCTCTATGAAATCTGGGACAACCTTAATCAGAATAGAATGCTCGAAGCATGGCACGACGCTCAACAGATTCGGGAAGAGGCGCTCGATCTATTTAGTCACGGCATAGTGGATTTGAAAACACGGGCGCAGATTGAACGGCTGTATTGGTCAATTACCCGCGAAATCAATCAGATAGCCGAGGGCCTGAAACATGCTCCAGATGAATTCCGCGGATTGTCAAAACTGTTGGCTGATAAATATTTCTGCAATTTCTCGCTGTTCCAGTCGTTGCCAGACTCTTGGGCAATAGACCAGATATTCCCGATCATGCCTATTCAACGTTTGGATGAGAAACCAGACCGTTCGGCTACCTTACAGGATATTACCTGCGACTCGGACGGAAAGGTTGCCAACTTTATTTCTACCCGCAATGTAGCTCACTATCTTCCTGTACATGGGTTGAAAAAGAATGAACCTTATTATCTGGCAGTATTTCTGGTTGGGGCTTATCAGGAGATTTTGGGTGATATGCATAATCTGTTTGGTGACACAAATGCAGTGCATGTCGCAGTGACCGAAAAAGGTTATACTATAGAACAAGTAATTGACGGAGAAACTGTTGCAGAAGTTCTGGATTACGTACAGTATAATCCTAAGAAATTGGTTCGTACACTTGAAACGTGGGTAACAAAGTCTGTGAAGGAAGGAAAGATTTCTTTGGAAGAAGGGAAAGAATTCCTTGCTAACTATCGTTCCGGACTTTATGGATATACTTATTTGGAATGATTTGCTGAGGCTTTGGTGCAGATAAACTGATGACTCTTTGAAATGTCTGATAGTTCTGCAAATAGCAAATGGAGAAGAAAGAATGAAAGAAAAGCTGACATTAATAAAGGTAGGAGGGAAGATCGTGGAGGAGCCCGATACCCTCTACCGACTGTTGGATGATTTTGCATCGATAGAAGGACACAAAGTCCTTGTGCACGGTGGTGGACGTTCTGCTACAAAGATTGCTTCGCAACTGGGTATTGAAAGCCAGATGGTGAATGGACGCCGTATTACTGACGCTGACACCCTGAAGGTTGTTACAATGGTTTATGGCGGATTGGTCAATAAGAATATTGTGGCAGGACTTCAGGCTAGAGGAGTAAATGCGTTGGGACTGACTGGCGCCGATATGAACGTTATTCGTTCGGTGAAACGACCGGTCAAGGATGTTGACTATGGATTTGTAGGTGATGTGGAAAAGGTAGATGCTACTTTGTTGTCTGAACTTATCTACAAGGGGGTGGTACCGGTAATGGCTCCTTTAACGCACGATGGTCAAGGAAATCTTTTGAATACAAACGCCGACACGATTGCCGGAGAAACTGCTAAAGCATTGGCTGCGTTGTTCGATGTTACATTAGTATATTGTTTTGAGAAAAAAGGGGTGCTACGCGACGAAAATGACGACGATAGTGTTATCCCTCAGATTACCCGTGTCGAATTTGAACAATATGTGGCAGATGGCACTATTCAGGGTGGCATGATCCCTAAATTGCAAAATGCTTTTGAGGCAATTGATGCCGGAGTGTCAGAAGTTATAATATCCTTAGCATCAGCTATTAAAGAGAACGAAGGAACGCGGATAAAAAAATAATTCAAAAAAAGTGGAGGACACTTGTAACTTTTTGCCTCCTAATTCGTCATTATTATAGAAATGCAAGAAATCAGTTTCCGAGATGATGTTTTGCCGTTGAAGGATAAGCTCTTTCGATTGGCTCTTAGGATTACCCTTGATAGAGCAGAAGCCGAAGACATCGTTCAGGATACTTTGATCAGAGTCTGGAACAAGCGTGATGAGTGGGTGCATTTTGAATCAATAGAGGCCTATTGCTTGATTGTAGCAAAGAATCTGGCAATCGACCGAAGTCAACAAAAAGAATCCCAGCATGTGGAACTCACTCCGGAATTGGAGGAGGAACCAGCAACGGAAGGACCGTATGACCAGTTGATTCATGCAGAAAAGATGAATCTGATCAATCGGTTGATTGATAAACTTCCTGAGAAACAAAGACTCATCATGCAATTGAGAGATATAGAAGGAGAAAGCTATAAGAAGATTGCTTCTATATTGAATCTCACAGAAGAACAGGTGAAAGTCAACTTGTTTAGGGCCAGACAAAAAGTAAAACAACAGTTTTTAGAAATAGATGAATATGGAGTATAAAGAAATAGAACAACTTTTAGACCGTTATTGGCAGTGTGAAACCTCGTTGGAAGAGGAAGCACAATTGCGTGACTTCTTTTCTCAGAAAGAGGTGCCGGCTCATTTGCGTCCTTATAAGGAGTTGTTCGTTTTTCAACAAATTCAGCATGACGTAAAGTTGGGCAAGGATTTCGATGCTCGTGTTCTGTCGGAAATAGGAATTTCAGAAGTACAAGCAAAGCGTGTCACATTGGTAAAGCGCTTTATACCTCTTTTCAAGGCTGTAGCTGTAATTGCTGTAATATTGACACTGGGTAATGTTGTGCAACAGTCATTCTCTGGCAATGACAATGGTATGTTGGCAGCAGATACTATAGGGAAACAGGTCAATACCCCTTCCGTGGCAATTTCTACAGATCCCAAAGCAGATCAGGTTTTAACTGATAGCCTTGCAAAAGTGAAGAGAACAGAGGTTTCAAGAAAATAGACATTTTCATTTGCTTTAAATATATAAATACAGTTAGTGTGCTTTAATTAAAACAACAAGAAGCTGTGAAGTTTCAATTCTCTCAAATTTTATACAACTAACTAAATAAATGGGCTACCGCGTGATGCGGTGGCCTTTTTATGTAGTTTATAGATTTTTTTTTACATGAGGCTGAGTGGATAAAAACATTTATGTGAAAAATGGAACATAAAAGGAGTACTATGTACCATATTTTGCTTCATTTTATTAAAAATAGAACCAAAAATATTAAAAAGAGACCTTGCATGTAAGATAAAGTCTCTGTTATTTTACATCCAGATTTATAGTTGAAAAGAAATATGAAAATAAAATTTACATTAACAATGTGCTTTTTGTGTATAGGCATGGCATTTAGTTCATGTAATTCACAGAGCGATGAAACTGTACCCTCTGATCAAGGTACAATTTCACTGAGTATTACTGCCAATACGGCATTTACAAGAACTGTATCGGAAAGCTCTTATAGTAATGTGGATAATTATACTATACAAATCCTTGATGATGCAGGAGATCCGGTTCAGGAATTTGTTTATGCTGAAAAGCCAGAAAGAATTAGTCTGAAGAATGGTGCATACACTCTGAATGCATTCTATGGGACAGAAAGTGATGCTTCACGTGACGGGTTTTATGTGGAGGGAAGTACAAACTTTAACATTGATGGGAATGTACAACAGGTGACTGTAGCATGTAAACCTACGTGCGGAAAAGTGATTGTAAACTTTGCAAATGAGATGGCTGAGTATTTTAGTAATTATTCTGTTGTATATGAGACTGCTGCACTAAAAGCAGCTCAATCCACTGCTATTTGGCAGAAGGATGATACTGAACCGTGGTATCTGAAGGTTGATAAAAAGGGAGAGGCAGTTAAGGCGACTATCCATTTCACACGGCTAAGTGATAACAAATCAGCTTCGGTAGAGAAAACGTATACGATGGCTCCAGGCAAATCGTGGACGTTGAATATTGCACCACAAGATAATAACGGAGATTTGGGCATTCAAATTACTGTAGATGAATCTACAGACGATGAGATTATTGATATCGAAGTCCCCTCTGAATGGGTCTAAACCATATTCCACATTAATATATAGAACGATTATGATAAAATCAATCAATAGAATATTCTTAGGCACGGTTGCAATGTTGTGCATTACTTCGTGCGAAATGAAAAATGAACTGACAGGAGATTTGGGCAGCAAAACAGATATGGGAGCAATGGAGTTGAATGTCAGTGTTAAACAACCTGTGTCGCAAGTCCGTGGTGCAGGAAATGTTGCTACCAATAATTTCCCTGTGACTATAAAGGGTACAAGTACGGAAGTTGCTAATGTGCTTAAAGAATACAATACTGTTGACGAAGTGCCGGCAAACATCACTATGCCGGTGGGGCAGTTTACAGTTTCTTCTCATACTCCCGGTACACTTGAAAAACAGATGAATGCTCCTTATTATGCAGGAGAAACGAATATTACTATAAGCAAGAATATTATTAGCACAGTAGACGTGGTTTGTCGGATGGCAAATAGCCGTATTCAGTTGAACTATGGCGAGGACTTTACTGCTGCGTTCAGCGAATGGACTATCACTGTCGACGATGGAAGTGAGATGGCTCTTTCGTTTACTAATAGCAATTTGGATCCTGCCCCTATTTACTGGCATTTCTCTGAAAATGCAACAGCAATTACCGTTAATATCAAGGCGAAGACAACAACCGGAAATACCATAACAGACAAACGGGTATTCAAAAAAGCCGATGCTTCGGAGCAATACGAAGAAGTAGGCGAAGTATTTACTGGAGGTGATGCTGTAGAAATAAACATGGGTACAGTGGAGTCTACCACAGGTGAGCTGACTGGTATTACCATTACTACCAATATTACTTTTGAGGATTATCCTGAATCAGTGGAGATTCCTACAGTGGATCCTGATGAGAATCCTGAGCCTCCGGTGGAAGGGAATGCTTCTGTTACATGTATTGGTAAAATAAACACAGATGCAGAAAGCGAAGGGGATGTATTTGAAACCGGAGTGGAATACTCTATTGCAGCTAAGAACTCACCGGAAACAAATGTGTTAATATCAACTCCCGAAGGATTGAAGAGTCTGAAAATTACCATTGTAGGAGGAAATAAGGAATTCCAAGCAATATGTGATGAAATAGGTTTTCAAGATTTTGAACTGATTGGCGAAGGAGGGGCTGAGTTAGGAGCTATCTTAAGTGAGATGGGTGTTAGTCTTCCAATGCCTGAAAAGGATTGTACATCGTATACATTTCCGGTAGGACAATTTTATAGTATGATGGAGATCTATGGAGCTACACTCAATACGGATGAAGAAACTCCTTATGGAAATGATTATCATGAATTCCAGATTACTGCTGAAGACAACGCAGGAACAATTGTTGGACCAGTAAGTTTAAAAGTAACGATAAAGAAGTAATAAGATGAAAAAGATATATTTCTCTTTTATAACATTGCTGACCACTTTCTTAATCTGTTCATGTCAGCAGGATGAGCTGGAGGATAATATTGGCTATCTGCGCCTTGAGGTAGGAACCAATACGTACGTAGACACCCGTATTGCTGCCGATTATAATCCTAAACAAATAGCTTTACAAATTATAAACAGCAAAGGAGAAGTCGTAGAAAGTACCGACGATTGGGAAACCTTGTCGGGACAGCAAATCAGGTTGCTTGCAGGAACCTATACTGTGCAAGCATCTTCAAACGGGTTCGATGGATCGGAATCGGGATTCGATATTCCTTATTATTCTGGCAGCCAGCAGATAACTGTGCAGAGTGGAAAGGAAGTAACTGCTAACATCACCTGTACACTTGCCAACGTCAAAGTAACAGTCAATTACGACCAGTCTTTTAAGGATGCATTCCAATCGGCCACAGCTACTGTTAAGTCGGCTATGCAGGGAGTTAACGAGCTTAGTTTTAAGATGGGTGATGAGTTAAAGCCTGCTTACTTCCCTGTAGCAGATCTGACAACTACTATCTCAGTAGTTAATCATGCTGGGAAAACGTTTTCACAAGATACTCCTATTACGGATGTAAAACCGCGTAAACATTATATTCTGAACTTCAAAGTGGCCGAAACCGGTAGTATAGGAGGTGTAAATGTTAGTGTTGACGGAACAGAAACGGTGTATACTTTCACATTCAATGTATCAACAGAATCTAGCACGAAATTGAGCGTTGAAAAGGCTAATGCTTGGAGTAATTTTGCATATGTAAAAGGGACTATTGACTCACAGGAAGCTGGGAGTAAGTTGGATGTTTCTAAAATGAGGTTTGAATATAAGGCACTGGCTGATGAGGAATGGACAAGTATCGCCGCCCAAGCAGATGGCGAGAATTCATTCAAGGCAACTCTTTCCAATCTGAATCCGACTACTGAATACAGCTATAGAATGGTATATACAGTTGATAATGCAGAAGAGTTTGTAAGCAATACGAGCTCTTTTACAACTGAAAGCCAGGAATTGGTTCCCAACTTAAGTTTTGATGATTGGTGCTCTGTTTCAACTGGGTCCATTATAAAGAAGACTACTTATTATGCTGCAGTAAGTGCTGATGATTTGTATTGGGATAGTGGAAATGCAGGAGCAAACACCATGGGAACTGTAAACCCTACCCGGCCAGAGGAAACTGATGTTGTATCAGGGAAAGCAGCTAAATTAATGTCAACAACGGCTGCCGGTCAATTCGCTGCCGGTAGTTTATTCACCGGGAAATTTGGCTCAGCTTCTATAAGTCCTCTTGGGGCCAAGCTCGATTTTGGCCGTCCATTTACAGGAAGGCCATCTCAGTTGAAAGGATATTACAAGTATAATCCGGGCAATATTGATTATATTAAAACAGATAGAGTTTCTGCTGTCCAGAAAGGTGATCGTGATCTTTGTTCTATTTATATCCTTTTGGCAGATTGGGATTCCCCATTTGCTGTTAGTACGGGTGATGATGTATTTGTTGATATCAATGATCCCTCTGTGATAGCTTACGGTGAGCTTGAAGCTGGTAAAACATCTCCTGAAAGTATGTCTGAATATGAGGAATTTACAATAGATATCAAGTATCGGGACATTACTCGTAAGCCGACTTATATTCTTATCGTATGTAGTTCCAGTAAGTATGGAGATTATTTTACCGGTAGTACTGGTAGTGTTTTACTGCTTGATGAGTTCCAGCTTATTTACGGTGAACCCATTCTTGAATAAGGACATTCATTATTAATCGAGTAGGAAGGGAAGTTCTATCTCTCCCTTCCCAATTATATCGCTTTTGTATTTATGTTGAGAATACTGTCTCTAATTTTGCTGTTTATTGTCGGTAGTAAGCTACAGGTACTTCAGGCGCGACAGCCTATACGTGTCGAAGGTCTCTTTTTTAGTGATAGCATTACTATTGCCGATTCGACAGGACATGTTTATAAGATAAAGATGCCAACAGAGAAGAAAAGGAAACACCCCAAGCGTCCTCAGCGTATTGATCGTGGAATTATGCAGTCGGTCTTTATTCCAAAGGGGCAATGGATGACAGGGGGTACCGTCTCTTACTCCGAGCATGAAGAGGATAATCTCAATTTTCTGGTTATCAAGAATGTAACGGGATTAGGATATACGTTTAACGTCAGTCCGTATGTGGGATATTTCTTTAAAGACAATATTGCTGCGGGTGTACGGTTGGGCTATAACCGTACTTATTTGGATATGGCTAATTTTGAATTGAATCTGGGAGAAGATTTCAATATCAGCCTGAAAGATCTTTATTATTTGGAACACCAATACGAAGTATCTGGATTTTTGCGTACTTACATGCCCATAGGGAAAAGTAAGATATTTGGCCTTTTCAATGAAGTTCGTCTGACTTATGGTTATGGAGTTGGAAAGAACTCTACTGGATCGGACACTGAATATGATGGGACTTTTGAGCGTTCGCACAATCTGCAGATAGGTATTGCGCCCGGTATGACTGCTTTTGTAACTGATTGGTCGGCGGTTGAGGTTTCTGTTGGAGTGATGGGATACAACTTCAAATGGCAGAATCAAAAGACGAATCAAATTGAAACTGGGACTCGAAGAACTTCTTCGGGAAATTTCAAGATCAATCTTTTTTCTATCAATATTGGTATGACTTTTTATTTATAAACTCAACTTAGATTTCAATGATTAGAAAAAGCATATATTTTCTGTTTTGTCTTGTTCTGGTAATTGCTTGTAAGATTGAAAATGATATACCTTATCCTATTGTTGATGGCAGTATCCTTGATATTGAGGTAGAAGGACAATGTGCTCCCGAAGGAAGTAGCAATAAACAAGCAATAATTGATAAAAATGCACGTACCGTTAAGCTGTATATTGATGATTCCGTAGATTTATCTAAGTTGCGTATTACAAAACTGACAGTGAGCAACGATGCCACTTTGTTAGTTTCTCCTAGTATTTGCCATAATTATGAGAAATTTCCTACTGCTGGATTCTCCTCATTAGATGACCTCCCAGTTTCGTCGGATACTTATCTGAACTTCTCAAGTCCGGTAACAATCACATTGCATACCTATCAGGATTATGATTGGAAAATCAATGTTGAACAATTAATTGAACGAAACATTGTGCTGGAGAATCAAATAGGGAATGCCATTATTGATGACATAAACCATAATGTTGTTGTTTATGTATCAGACAAACAACCTCTGAATAAGATTAAAGTAACTTCTTTTGAATTAGGAGGAAAGAGTGGTACAGTCTATCCTGATCCAACTGCCGATGCCTATTTTGATTTTTCGGAACCTCGTTCATTCTTCGTCTCTCACGGCTGGGAAGAGGTTAGCCATCAATGGATGGTTTACGTTTATCAAACAGATGAAAGTGCGTCTAGCCAGATTGATATTTTTCCGATGACTACCAGTGCTATTATGAAAGGAAGCATACAGAGTGGGAAGCAACCGGTCATTGAGTATCGGGAGGTGTCTGCTAGTAATTGGCTTACCCAAACGTCTGGTAATATTGAAATAGACGGAACGAATTATACTACCCGACTTCAACAGCTGAATCCAGCTACTAATTATGAATGCCGTGTCAGCATTGATGGCACAATAGCAGGTACACAAATCTTCAGTACGACGCCGGCTACCCCATTGACGGATGGGAGTTTTGACAATTGGCATCAGGTAGAGAAATTGTGGAATCCATGGGCTTCTGGAAGTGATTCTTTTTGGGATACAGGCAACAAGGGAGCGGTAACTATTAGTGAGAGCAACTCTATACCCACGGATGAAACCTGCAATGGAAGCGGTAAGGCAGCATCGCTTGAGTCAAAATATCTTGTACTGAAGTTTGCTGCAGGCAATATTTTTACAGGCAGCTATCTGAAGACTATTGGGACTAATGGGGTATTGAGTTTCGGTCAGCCGTTTACAGCTTTCCCTTCAAAATTACGTATTAACTATAAATATACCTCGGCTACGATAGATAAAGTAGGTGAAGATGACTTGGCATATCTGAAAGGACGACCGGATTCATGTCATATTTACGTTGCTTTAACAGACTGGGATGAACCTCGAGAGATCCGTACCCGTCCTTCGGAGAGGCAACTGTTTGATAAAAACGATTCTAAGATTATTGCATATGCAGAATTGGTTCAAGGAACATCGGATGTTGCTTATCAGCAGAAAGATCTTATATTTAATTACCGATATTCCAACCGTACTCCACGATATATTGTTGTTGTGGCTACGGCTAGTAAATACGGTGACTATTTTACAGGAGGAGTGGGTAGTAAGCTCTTGATAGATAATTTTGAGCTGATTTATGAATAAGACCACCAAAAGTGTAACAGACTAACAACGAGAAATGAAATATATTAAACTGTTTTTCTTTGTACTTATCGGATTCCTCATGGTGGAGTGTCAGCCTGAACGATATGAGGAGATGAAAGGAGGTTTTAAAATCTCTTTGGGAGAAGACGTGACCGTAAGTGTCAGAAGCGTGCCGACCGAACTGGGAAAGCCTGCTACCGATAACTTCTCTTTGAAGATTGTTAAAGAGAATGACGGGACGATACTTTACGACGGAGCCTATCGGTCAGAGATTATTCCAGCATCTGTAGGGAAATACACGGTAACTGCCGCTTGTGGAGAGAATCCTGTGCTGGCATTAGATGCTCCCTATTATAAAGGCGATAGTACGGGAGTTGAAATTAAAGAGGGACAAACTGCTAATATCACTCTTCGTTGTAAGGTTGCCAATGCTTTGGCATCGATTGTCTATGCAGAAGGACAGCTGGAAAAATTTAAAGAGCTCTTTAGCACATATGGTGTAGAGGTAAAAGTAGGTAATAACAGTGTGAACATATCGGATGGATCAAAACAGAGTGCTTATTATCAGGCTGGTTCCATTCCGACTTTTACTTTTAAGGGGGTATTGAAAGATAATAATCAGGCAGTCAGTAAAGTGATAGAATCGGAAAAACTATCTGCAGCAGCTTTCGGGGCTGGTAAACATTGCATTTTTACTCTTTCACTGAAACCTGCAACGTCAGGCGCTGTCATTACGGTGGAGAAAGTAGAAGTGAAATCTGTTACCATTACGGAAACAATACCTGTCAGCTGGTTGCCTGCACCGAAGATTTGTGGCTTTAATAACGGACAAAATAGTATCACTTACATAGAAACAGACAATGCTTTATCTGCTAAGTTGGGATTTACAGGATCCTCTCCTATTCAAGATGTAGAGTTCTCCTTTGATTTCCAGGATCTTCAGGAGAAATATCAGGTATTAAATAATAAGACTTTTTTACTGAGTCAGTTATCTGAAGAAGATCGTAGATTATTTAATGTAGCTTCTATTATTCTTCCTAATTTGGATGGTACTGCTAGTGGACAATTTGATTTTACAGCCATGACTAGTGGTCTTCAAACTTTAGCAGGAGGGATGGATGCTGTAAATACAATAAATCTGCGTGTGAAAGCAAATGATCGTTGGAGTAGTGAAGTCCCTACGGCTTATCAGATTGTAACAACTAAACCTATTTTTCAGGTTAGTGCATATCCTGGTAATATTTGGACAAAAGAATTCACTATGAATGCATTGATGGAGGAACAGGTATTGAGTGGTAGTTATTCTATCATCAATTCAAACATTATTTATCAGTACAGTACTGAGAATAATGGTAAATGGATGGATTTAAATGAGGATTTATGCCAAAAGAACCTGGTTCCAGGGACTACTTACTATATACGTGGGTTGTATAGGAAAGAAATAGCGAGTGAAGTTGCAGAAATAAAAACATATCCATTAATTAATTTAGAGAATGGAGGATTAGAAGTATATACAAAAGAAGGAGAAGATGGGAAAATATTTGATAATTATGGAGCACGTTTCTATTGGGATGGCTGGGCAAATCTAAATGAGTTAACTTGTGATGAATGCCCATGGGCTGCTTATGCATATAATACTCGTTCCGGTACCAGACCTGTTTCTGGGAGTGATGCATATAATGGAACATCCGCTTGGATTGCGACAATTGGGTGGGGATATGGAAGTACTATAGGGGGGACTAATATTCAAACTCCTGGGGAGTTGTTTCTGGGAACATTAACTAATGTTGATCATGGTGAGGACACAGCAACAAAACAGTATGGAATTACTTATGAATCAAGGCCTACGGGGGTTAGTTTCTGGTATAAGTACATGCCTTATGATGGCGACAGGACTGATATATATGTACAGATATTACATGACGACATTATTCTTGGAGATGCGCAGTTGCAGAATGCAGAAAGAGTAGACTCTTATACACTAGGTACACTTCACATTAATTATCGGCAGGAAGCAGATAAACTTATCTTGTCTCCTGATAAGCTTATCTTGGTGTTTAAATCTGGTTCTAATAATTCTGTTTATAATTATGGTAGTTCAGGTAGGAATAATGTCAGATTTGTAGGAAGTGAACTTTATATCGACGATATCACCCTTATTTACGATAAATAATGCTTTATGAAATCGACCTTATATATATTATTGGTTTTCTTGCTATTGGCTAGTTGTGGTCAAGAAGATATTGCTGAAAAGAAGAACGGATATCTCCAGTTGGGAGACGTATCTGTTGCATCTTCTATTGTGGAAACCATTGCTACTCGTGCTGTGGAGGAAGACCTTTATATCGAGATCACTGGAGGGGCAGACTTTAGTGTTGTATATCAGCCCGGACAGTTCCCGCAGGGGAAATTGGAACTGGCAGAGGGTACCTATCTTCTGAAGGCTTATAACGAAGCTTCGCAAACACCGGATGCCAACGCTCCTTGCTATTATGTGGAACAGGAGTTTGCCATCGAGGCTGAGAAAGTGAGTTATGTCACCGTGCAGGTACCGATGGTCAATGTCGCTATCAGACTGGAGACACTGGGAGAAGATCTGGAGAATTTCTTTTCAAATCCGGTGCTTAGTTTCTATACAACAGATGAAAGCGTAAAGACAGAACTTCATGCGGGTGAGGTAGTATATCTGGATTATACGGAAGGTATGACGTTTACCTATACACTGAGTATGACCAATACCGACAATGAAACATTCACTACGGAACCAAAAACTTATGGGAACGAGGAAGGGAAGATGGTAAATCCCGGACATTGTTATACCATCTCTTATTCGCTGGAAACGCCCACTCTGTTCAGAAGCGAAGTTATCCCATAGCTATCTGTTGCTGTGATAGAATGGGATGATGCTTGCTTTTTCAGTCTTTCAGTAATCCCTGTTTGGCTAATTCTGCAGCTGCTATTTCCAGCTCTTTATACCATTCTTCGCCAAATTTTCGTATCAGTGGCTCTTTCAGAAATTTATAGACAGGCAGATTCTCTTTTTTTCCTAAAAGTACAGCTGCCTTACAGACGTCCCAACGGTGGTAGTTCACAGCTTTATAGGGGCCGTAATCGCCTACACGGATAGGATACAGGTGGCAGGAAACGGGCTTGTAGAAATTTGTTTTTCCTTCGCGATAGGCTTTCTCAATAGCACAATAGCAGCAACCCTTCTCGTCGTAGCAGGTAAAAACGCAGTCCTTACCATTTACAATAGAGGTAACCAGATCACCCTCTTCGTCGGTATAGACCACTCCTTGCTTGTCTATCACAGCACGTGCCTCTTCTGAAAGCTCATCCCAGATGACTGGAAGAACTTCTTCCAACTGTTCTACTTCGTCGAGTTCAACCGGCGCTCCGGCATCGCCCTCAATGCAACATTCACCATGACATGCTTTCAAATCGCAAAGGAATTTCTCACGCAATACGTCCAAGCTTACTACAACATCGTCAATCTGAATCATACGTCTGTTCTTATTTCTGTTTTCTGTTATTGCTGCAAAAGTGCGGAAAAAACGTTATCCTACATACGGCCCTTCGGTCATCTGTCACATACTAAAAAGAGACTCCTGTATTCTATATTATATTGTCCATATAAATTCATGGACATAACAAACGATGAGCGATGGAACCATCCATCTGCTCATCGTCTGTTTATATCTGGTATTTGTTTGATGAATCTGTTATCCCTCAATCAGATCCTTACCGTTCATTTCGGCAGGCTGTGCCATGCCCATGATGTGAAGGATAGAGGGAGCTACATCGGCAAGTACACCGTCTGCCACTTTAGCGTTCTTGTTCTCTGTCACGTAGACAAATGGAACAGGATTCAGCGAGTGAGCAGTGTTAGGAGTACCATCCTCGTTCAGTGCGTGGTCGGCATTACCGTGGTCGGCAATGATGATTACCTCATATCCGGTAGCCTTGGCAGCTTCTACAGTCTCTTTCACGCAAGTATCGATAGCAACAACTGCCTTTTCGATGGCTTCGTAGATACCGGTATGTCCCACCATGTCGCCGTTGGCATAGTTTACCACGATAAAGTCATATTTGTCTTCCTTGATGGCAGCCACCAGTTTGTCTTTCACCTCGTATGCGCTCATTTCCGGCTTCAGGTCGTAAGTGGCAACTTTTGGTGAAGGAACAAGGATACGGTCTTCGCCTTCGTACGGAGTCTCGCGTCCGCCGTTGAAGAAGAAAGTCACGTGGGCATACTTCTCTGTCTCGGCAATGTGAAGCTGTTTCTTACCGTTGGCAGCCAGATACTCGCCCAGAGTGTTCACCACGTTTTCCTTGTCGAACAGAATGTGTACGCCTTTGAAAGAAGCATCGTACGGAGTCATACAGTAGTATTGCAATCCCGGGATAGTGTGCATGCCCTGTTCCGGCATATCCTGCTGGGTCAGTACGATGGTCAGCTCTTTCGCACGGTCGTTGCGGTAGTTGAAGAAGATTACTACGTCGCCTTCCTTGATGGTTCCGTCGAAGTTGCCATTGACAATCGGTTTGATAAATTCGTCGGTCACACCTTCGTCGTAAGACTCCTGCATAGCTTTCACCATGTCGGTAGCTACTTTGCCCTGGCCGTTAACCAACAGGTCGTAAGCCTCTTTCACACGTTCCCAACGTTTGTCGCGGTCCATTGCATAGAAACGCCCCACGATAGAGGCAATCTTTCCTGCCGACTTTTCGCAGTGTGCAGTCAGTTGTTCGATGAATCCTTTTCCACTCTTCGGGTCGGTGTCACGACCATCCATGAAGCAGTGGATGTATGTATTTTCGATAGCGTATTCCTTTGCAATGTCACAAAGCTTGAACAGATGATCCAGTGAGCTGTGTACACCTCCGTTGGAAGTCAGTCCCATGAAGTGAACGCTTTTTCCATGCTCTTTGGCATACGAGAAAGCCGAAACGATTTCGGGATTTTTCAGAATACTGTTGTCTGCACATGCGCGGTTGATCTTCACCAAGTCCTGATAAACAATGCGTCCTGCACCGATATTCAGGTGTCCTACCTCGGAATTACCCATCTGTCCGTCGGGCAAACCCACGTTCTCACCGCTTGCCTGAAGTTGCGAGTGAGGATAAGTGTTCATCAGACTGTCCCAGTAAGGAGTAGGAGTGTTAAAGATCACATCGTCTTTCTTGTGGTCACCGATTCCCCAACCATCGAGAATCATTAAAAGAGCTTTCTTAGCCATATTATTCAAATTTAAATTGTTATCTCTGATTTTCGGGCGCAAAGGTACAAAAAGTTAGGCAGTGAAACGCTTAATCTATGTTAAGTAACAACGGGAAAACGGCAGATTCACCACAGAGGGCATAGAGTTTTACAGAGGAATTGAAGCCTCCCGGCATCCTTCCATGCGGACACTGGTGATGAAACACCCTTTCTATCAATTTTGCATAGCGCCGTGCAAAACATTGCATAGCACTATGCAAAACATTGCATAGCCTGATGCAAAAGATTGCACAGCACCATGCAAAAACCAACGGAAGGGTACCTTTGTTTGACAGCCACTTGGCTAACGATTGTTATCTTCAATAATTAGAGAGCAATTGCCGTATTCTAAAATATTTCACTAACTTTGCATCAAGTTATTAACCAATTATCACTCAATGCCAATGAGAAATATCTTATTCAGCCTGCTGCTCTTATGTTCGATAGTACTTTCGGCGCAGACTGTCGACAACCCTCCGTTCAAAACCCGTAGTGGAAGCATCTGCAATATCACACGTATCGAACAGACACCTGAGTGTACACGGGTCTACATACATGCCATCTTCCGTCCGCACTGGTGGATTTCTGTCGGCAGAGACGTCTATCTTGAAGATGCCGTCAGCGGGACATGCTATAAGTTAAAGAGGTCGGAAGGCATCGAACTGAACAAAGAAACCTATATGCCCGACTCGGGAATGATGGACTTTGTGCTGGAATTCGAACCGCTGGCCAAAGGTACAGAAACGATTCATATGAAATCTCCCGACGATTCGGAAGGAAACACATACGACATCTCGCTGGTGCCGGAAAAGAAAAAACAGCAACAGCCCATCGAAAGAATACGTGGCAACTGGTATATTACCGACGGCTCTCACCGCTGGGCATACGGCGTATATGACTCCATCACTATTGCCGATAACCGCGTCTACACCAATCTTCAGGTGCGCCGGAAGGGGAAACGGACGGAACTGACTCTGCAGGAGAAAGGAAGCACAGTCACCCGCCAACTGACATTCACCACACAGCGCAACGGCACTTGCCGCATTCAGACCGAAGATGGAGAAGCGCGGACAGTTACCCGGCAGAAACCGGAGACTCCGGACTATTCGCTGGCCAACCTCAGAGAACCGTTCCTGCGCACTGATACAGCCTGCGTGCAGGGGTATATAGACGGCTATGACCCAAGACTGGGATTCAACACCGGAATGATTTATCTCAGCAACGAACTTACCCGCATGGATTATCCCACAGTGGTGCAGATAGAACCCGACGGAAGCTTCTTCTCCAAGTTCGTTCTCACCCATCCGATAGAATCGTTTATCTCGTTGGAAACGGGCAATTCCATCCCGTTCTTTATCGAGCCGGGCGACACGCTTACGATGTACGTCGACTGGGAAGACCTGCTTGCCCGAAGCCGTGCGCGCGACTATGATTTCCCTCTGAAAAACATGGAATATATGGGAAGTGCGGCCCCGATGGCTTATCTGTTGGACGCTTTCAGCCCACAAATCTCTTATGGCTACAACCAGCTGAGCAAGGCAATCAAAACACTGACGCCTCCACAATACAGCGACCAGATGAACACACTTGCAGCCCGCTGGATGCAGAAAGCCGATTCTGTCAGCACTCGCCACAAACTTACTCCTGCCGCCACCCGGTTGCTTCACAACAAGGTCTGGCTGCAAGCGGGCCTCTCCCTGCTTGACTACACCGACAACCGCAAATACGAGGCACTGACAGACAGTACTAACAAGGTGCTCCAAATACCGGCAGATGACTCTTTCTACAAATTTCTGCAGAAAGTGCCTGTCGATGACGAAATTGCACTTTGCGACAGGCAGTTCGACATTTTTATCAACCGTTTTGAGTATATGCAGCCGGTGGAGCGTATCCTGTATCAGTTCTATGAGTCTAATATGCAATGGTCAGACTCTTTGAAGAAAATCGGCAAAACAGATGAAGAAGTCTTGGAATCTTACGAAGAGAATCTGAAGAACGTGAAGCTCAAACAGAGAGCGTTTGTCGAACAGCAGTGTGGCGTATCCAATCCGCTGTTCTGGCAGATAGCCTGCCTGCGCCAATTCGCTCAAGAACTTAAACACATACCCGATGAGTCGGAAGGAAGCGACAATTTGGCAAAGCTGCGTCCGCAACTCAGCCATCCTTTTCTGTTGGCAGAAGCCGAACAGTATTTCAAAATGACTTATCAGGAGGGCGCCACCTATCAGTTGCCCGAAGGAAAGGCTACTGAGATTTTCCGTTCCATCATCCGCAACCATCCGAACAAGGTGCTGTTTGTCGACTTCTGGGCAACCACCTGCGGCCCTTGTCGCAGCGGAATAGAACATAGTGCAGAGCTGCGCAAGCAATATAAGAACCATCCGGAGTTCCAGTTTATCTATATTACCAACGAAGCTGAATCTCCTAAGAAAGCCTATCAGGCATACGTAGACAAGCACCTCAAGGGCGAAGCGTGCTACTACCTTTCCGGTTCCGACTACCACTATCTGCGCCAGCTTTTCCGCTTCAACGGTATTCCCCATTATGTACTGGTGGAAAAAGACGGAAGCATTCTGAGGAAGGAAGTGGAAATATATAACCTTAAAACGTTTCTGGAGAAGCGGTTTGGAAAATAAAAATCAATAAATTCATTTCTTATGATGAAAAAGATAGCGCTACTTATCGTTTTAGTATGGCTGGCGGAAATAACGCCTGCCTATACAACTAATATTGGCTCTAAGCAGTCCCTACTGGAACAAATTAAAGGGAACTGGTTTCGTGACGATTCTTCCAATAAATGGGAATACGGAATCTATGACTCGCTTGTCATTGCCAACAACCGGCTATATACATACAGCCAAATCCGTTCCAAAAGAAAGCAGATAGAACTGACCGTTCGAGAGAAACATGGAACGGAAACCCTCACCCTGCTATTCTCCAAACCGGATAAAGGGAAATGTCAGATACAGGCAGGTAAGGGAAAGCGCGCTAAGTTTACACAATACAGCGTTCCAGCAAAGGCTGTTGATGCAGAACCAGACTTTGAGGACTTTTTCCGCAAAGATACGGCATATCTGCAAGGCTATTTAGACGGATATACCCCCAACATGGGATTTGAAACCGGAATAGTATATATAAGGAATGTGTTTACTGACGAATATACTCCATCGGTAATCGCCATCGAACCTGACGGTAGCTTCTACGGGGAATTGCCGTTGGAACATCCGGTAGAAAACTATCTGAGCATCAACGACTTTTGGATTCCTTTCTATATTGAACCGGGACAGACGCTTACCATGTATATCGACAGAGGAGCATGGAAGAAGGAAGAAAAGCCAGCAGAAGGAAAACTTCGCGTGGAGTATATGGGCGGTTCTGCTTCCATTGCCTATCTCATGAGCCATTTTGATAAAAAAGTGTCTTACAATTTCGACTTCAAGAATATCCAAAAAGTTCAGAAAGAATTTACTCCCGAACAGTTCAAGGCACTTGTGAAACAACGTTCGGAAGCATGGGAACATTCCATTGACTCCATCGCCCGGATATATCCCCAAGCCACCAAAGCCATCCACCTGCTAAAAAACAAAACAGCATTGCAAGAGGGAAGAATGATACTGGAATTTCTCCATTATAGAATCGGGGCAGCTTTCACGGATACCACAAACACGGCACTAAAAGCCAAAGCGGATGAATCCTGTTATTACTTTCTGCGGAAAATGCCCATTGATGACGAATGCGCTTTAGTTGAATATCAAATAGGAAAAATCACACAATTAATTTCGGATATGGACATTCTGAACGGTATCGGGAATGCCAGCAATATCAAACTGCCAGATACAGTTCAATACACATTCCCGACAGTCACATTCCCCGACTTCCTGATAAAGAAAGGAATCAAACTGAATGACAAAGAAGAAGCACTCAGAAAGAAACTCCAAAAAACAGCTGGCACTACGGTAACTATGACCAAAAAAGACAGGACTTATGACCTGCAACAATTGACAGAAGAAGAAATAGCCACACAACAACAATTGATGGACAATAACATTTCAATCTATGTCGACTATATCTCTAAATACTTTGAATCCTCTTTTGACAAAAAAGTAATGCAACAAACCAAGTTCAATTACCGTATAGGGGCATTACACTATAAAGACTCACTGCTCAATACATGCACCGGCAGTCCCTCCCCATTGCTTTGGCAACTGGCAAAAGTAAAACAAAGCGATATAGAGTTCAAATTATTTGAGTCCCGGACGCTTGCCCAACAATATGCCGATGAACTGAAAGGCACGCTCACCCATCCGCTTGTAATCAACGTAATGGAACAGGCATTGGAAAAGGCATATCCTGCAAACCAACCGGGCACATACCAACTCCCCGAAGGAAAAGCCACAGAAGTATTTCGCCGCCTCATCAAGCCCTATCAAGGCAAAGTACTGTTCATTGACTTTTGGACAACGTGGTGCGGTCCCTGCCGTGCAGGTATCAAGGAAACCGCGAAACTACGCAAACAATACAAGAACCACCCGGAGTTCCAATTTATCTATGTCACCAGTCAAGGAGAATCGCCTGAAAAGGAGTATCGGGAATTTGCGGAAAAACAGCTTAAAGACGGAGTCAGCCTCTATGTCACAGCCTCTGAATATCATTATCTGCGCCAATTATTCCATTTCAATGGCATTCCGCACTATGTATTGGTAGAAAAGGACGGAAGTATCTCTGAAGCAGGCATCGATGCATACAACATCGGTGAATATCTAAAGAAACGGTTCGGAAGTACTCATTAACCACCCCATCGGAAATAAAACAAATCCTAAAAAATGGCGCAAGGGTACGGGCAAACAGATGTTTTTACGTACTTTTGCGCCGCAATAAACAATTTCATAGAATATATGGACGATTCTAACCCGCGAACGTGTACATTTAGTATTAACTAGAGCGAACAGAGTCATTGTGACACATCCGATGCCTCTGCTCGTGTAAACCAACGAAAGGAGGCAATAAGATGAGAAAGTATCTTTATTGTGAAGCCGGCTTTGTGGAAAAATCACAATGGCTGCCCAACTGCTGGGTGAATGTAGTGAACCCCGACACCAACGACTTTGAGTTCCTCACCCAAACATTGAAAGTCCCCGAATCATTCCTGAACGACATTGCCGATACCGACGAACGTCCCCGTACCGATACGGAGGGTAATTGGCTGCTGACTATTTTGCGAATTCCGGTGCAAAACAAACAGAGTGACAATTTTCCCTTCAGTACAGTCCCCATTGGCATTATTACCAACGACGACGTCATAGTGTCTGTCTGCTATCACGACACGGATATGCTGCCAGACTTCATCGAACATACACGCAAGAAAGGCATTGAGGTGCGCAACAAACTGGATCTGATTTTAAGACTTATCTACTCGTCGGCAGTCTGGTTCTTGAAATACCTGAAACAAATTAATGTCGATATCAATGCGGCAGAAAAGGAGTTGGAGAAAAGCATACGGAACGAAGACCTGTTGCGGTTGATGAAGCTTCAGAAAACACTGGTTTATTTCAATACCTCCATCCGTGGCAATGAGGTGATGATTGGCAAGCTGCAAACCATCTTTCAGGATACCGGTTACTTGGATAAGGAACTGGTGGAAGACGTGATCATTGAGCTGAAACAGGCATTGAACACTGTCAATATCTACAGCGACATTCTTACCGGAACGATGGATGCCTTTGCTTCGATTATTTCTAACAACGTGAATGCCATCATGAAACGTATGACGAGTCTTTCTATTGCACTCATGATACCGACATTGATAGCCAGCTTCTATGGTATGAACGTCGATATCCATTTGGAAGACACTCCTCATGCGTTTACTTTGATTATTCTGTGCTCTATTATTCTGACAGCCTTGGTGTTTATAGTCTTTCGGAAGATTAAATGGTTTTGACCTAGGAAACCATCTTTGGTATTTATAAAAAAGAAGAACAGCCCGTCATCAAGTTCCCCTATGGATTTATGATGACAGGCTGTTTTACGTTTTTTCTCAATAGAGAATATAAAAAAGAGAATGTTTAGAGAGAGAAATATTTTATTATCAAACTTTTATCAGATCTTCTTACCTCCTAATGGAACAGATATTCCTAAGAATCCGTTTACTGAATTGGAATTCTTTCCTAAGAACATGTAGTCTGTACCGATGAACAGCGGCCCAACTTTCAGACCAAGACCAAATGATTTACCAGCCGATTGAATGGCAGAGTAGCTTAATGCTACATTGAACCAGCTCTTAGGACGGTAATTGGCAGAAAGAGTCAGCTCTGTCATTGCCTCTGGCTGAACAAAACGGGTTGTAGACAAAACACCAAAAGCCAATTTGTTATTGAACAATCCATATTCTGCTCCTAATACAAGGGTTGATGCCAAACGTGATTTGCGTGATTCTTCATTTCCTTCATCAACAGTAAGTCCCAGCATCTCATAGTTCAAGATGTCACCTTCTGTTACATAGTTCATATATTTGTTGGCTTCATTTTGCAAACTGTTTACTGCGTCTAAGGCCGACTGCGGATTGTTGGCATCAATCATGTTTGCATAAGTTTCTCCCTGTATGTTGATAGCCTCAGGCTGGGCAGAAGCAATCTGGGTTGCACCTTTCGACCAGGAAATGAATCCTAAATCGAGTATAGAGGCAGAAACAGTCAAGTTGTCCAATATTTTATAAGAAGCACCCAGATCTATGCCGAAACCATAACCGGCAATTCCCATGTCACCGCTTTCAAATTCGATATCCTCAACATAGCGTTGTTCGTTTTCTTCTCTTTCCACAAGGTTCAGTCCTTTAAAAGATGTTTTCAGTTCTGCTGCAACATTCAAATTTGCATGATAGTTCTTAAGCTCGTTTTGCATCATTTGAATATCGGCAGGAGTTGCAGTTCCCGATTCTAATTTACCTTGCCAGTCTGCTATGATGGCTTCTGTCGGCAAGTTGGCATCCATAGCGATTCTGTTCAGTTTCAAATCCAAATTTCCAATACCTAACAATGCTTTTACGCGACCTCCAACAGTCAAACGGTCGTTAATCTCGCGAGAAAGGCCTACTCCTATTTCTGTATAAGCCTGCACATTCACTTGCTGCCCGCTGATGTTATAAGCGCTGTTTCTCCAGTTGTCTTCCAAAGTTTCCATCTCGTTCAGGAAGGTAAACATGTTTCTTGTCAGGTTTGCACCAATGTCTGTGCGCAGTCCTACGTTGAACGACCAGAAGTTCTTACCGCTATACCATCCGGCAGAAAGAATTTCGGTACTCAGGTTCACGTTTAGCTTATTGTTGTCTTTCAGACGGTTCAGAAAATCGGGTTTGGTGTAGAAATCATTACCATCATCAATGATGTCCATAATGTCTTGATACCCGAATGTGGTAGAACCTACCGATACATTGAATGCACCAACAATTGGCAGGTTGAAATATCCTTTAGTAGGAGCTAATGCTGGATTTAGCTGTTGGCGGTAATGAGTGCCTTCCATGAAATAAGAAGTACGCAAGAATTGTGCATTTGCGGAGAATGTGCAAATCATCATTAAGAAGAACACTCCTATGAATCTCATCTTAGAACCAAATAATTTGTTTGTTGCCATAAACTATTGTTTTTATTCCTGTTTTACGCTACAAATATAAGTTTTTTATAACAATAAAAAGCAAAATAAAACATACTTTTATTGATTTGGGCGCTTTAAAAGGCTTCTTTGTTGTCGAATTATTAAATTATGTAGAATTTTTTTCTACAGATCGAAATTTAAATCGAGGCTAAGTTGAGTGTTACCGGTCAGATTGAAGCTCATACGGTGGTAGGGAGTTGCACCGTATTCGGCAATGGCAATGCGGTGTTTACGTGTAGGGTAACCTTTGTTTTGTTTCCAATCATAATGGGGGAATTCTTCATGTAGCTTATTCATGTAATCATCCCGGTATGTTTTGGCTAAAATAGAAGCTGCGGCAATAGAAAGATATTTCCCGTCGCCCTTTACTACTGTGGTATGAGGAATTCCTGAGTATCTGTCAAAGCGATTTCCGTCGATCAGCAGGTGTTGTGGACGTATAGTCAACTGATCAATAGCCCGGTGCATTGCCAGAAAAGAGGCATGCAGTATGTTGATTTTATCAATCTCTTGTGGGGATACGACTCCGACGGCCCATGCAAGAGCTTCCTTTTGTATGACATCCCGAAGTGCATATCTCTGTTTTTCGGTCAACTGCTTGGAGTCGTTGAGCAATTCATTTTTGAAATCTTTGGGGAGAATTACGGCTGCGGCATATACTGCACCTGCCAGACAACCGCGTCCAGCTTCGTCGCAGCCAGCCTCAATAAGGTCTTTATGTAAGTAAGGCAGAAGCATATAGTTTCTTGTTTTATTTCTGGAGTGCAAAGGTATAGAACTCTGTGCTTAAACGAATGGCTAAAAATGAAGAATATATTGCTTGTAGGTACATAAATGTTTTTTCTTCATTTTTAGCCATTCGTTTGCAGACTGTAAAAGGTTACAGTAAGCTCCATGCTACGGTAAGTCCAGCCATAACAATAGCTACCATACTCATCAGCTTTATCAGAATGTTTAGGCTAGGGCCTGAAGTGTCTTTAAACGGATCTCCCACTGTGTCGCCCACAACGGTTGCTTTATGCACTTCGCTACCTTTCCCTCCGAAGTTACCTTCTTCCACATACTTTTTGGCATTGTCCCAAGCACCTCCGGCATTTGCCATGAAAATGGCAAGTACAAACCCACTGCTCAATCCTCCTATCAGTAGCCCAAGTACACCGGGAACGCCAAAAATCAGTCCGGTCAGAATTGGTGCAATGATGGCTATTAATGATGGCAATACCATTTCGCGTTGCGCCCCTTTGGTTGAAATTGCTACACAACGTGCATAATCGGGCTCGGCCTCGCCTGTCAGAATACCTTTAATCTCACGGAACTGTCGCCGTACCTCGTCTACCATATGCCCTGCGGCACGTCCCACGGCATTCATTGTCAGACCACAGAAGAGGAATGCCATCATTGAACCGATGAACATGCCTGCAAGTACTTTGGGATTCATCAGGTTTACTTCATAGTAGTTCATAAAGTCAAAGAAGGTGGCATCTGAAACGTTGACTGAATCGCCATTGGCAAAAGTCAGTTCGGCTGTTCCCAATCGGTTGAGGCCGATACGGATCTCTTCAATATATGAAGCCAATAATGCCAACCCTGTCAATGCGGCAGATCCGATGGCAAATCCTTTACCCGTGGCTGCTGTCGTATTGCCCAACGAATCGAGTGCGTCTGTACGTCTCCGTACTTCTGCTCCCAAGCCAGACATTTCCACGTTACCTCCGGCATTGTCTGCTATTGGACCGTAGGCATCTGTGGCAAGCGTAATTCCTAAAGTAGATAGCATTCCCACAGCGGCAATGCCAATGCCATATAATCCCATACCTACATTGGTGACATCGCCTGCGGCTGCCAACAGATAAGACGCAATGATACCGACTACTACTGCAATTACCGGAATGGCTGTTGAAAGCATTCCCAGACCGATGCCGGAAATAATGACTGTAGCAGGCCCTGTTTTGCCGCTTTCACTTAGTTTCTGTGTCGGACGATAGGATTGGGAGGTATAGTACTCTGTGGAGCGACCTACTACAATGCCAACCAACAGGCCGACTACTACTGCACATGAAATCCATGTCCAATTGTCTAGTTTCAGTAACCACAGGATGAAGAAGGTGGCAGCCACAATCAGTACGGAACTGAGGTTTGTACCCCATGAGAGTGCTCCTAACAGATCTTTCATTGTTGCGTTCTCTTTTGTCCGTACGGCAAAAATTCCTATAATGGAAAGCAGAATGCCGACAGCGGCTATAAGCATCGGTGCTATTACGGCTTTGAATTGCATTGATACATCGGCCGAATGGATGAAAGCTGCTGCTCCCAATGCTGCTGTCGCTAAAATGGAACCACAGTAGGATTCATACAGATCGGCTCCCATGCCTGCCACATCGCCGACATTATCACCCACATTGTCGGCAATCGTTGCTGGATTCCGCGGATCGTCTTCTGGAATACCTGCTTCTACTTTCCCTACCAGATCGGCTCCCACATCGGCAGCTTTTGTATAGATACCGCCTCCGACACGTGCAAACAGTGCTTGAGTAGAAGCTCCCATGCCGAATGTCAGCATGGTAGTGGTGATTACACAAAGCTTATGAGTCGGAGTCAGCGCATCTGCAGGAATCACTTCATTAAGTAAGAGATACCAGAATGAAATGTCGAGCAGACCAAGTCCTACGACCACAAGCCCCATTACTGCACCACTGCGGAAAGCTATCTTTAGTCCGCCATTCAGAGAGGTACGGGCGGCGTTTGCTGTCCGTGCCGAAGCATAAGTAGCCGTTTTCATTCCCAAAAATCCTGCAAGTCCTGAGAAGAATCCCCCTGTTAAGAAGGCAATCGGAACCCATTCATTTTGCACATGAAAACCATAAGCCATTACTGAGAAAAGTACCACCAGGCCGAGAAATACATATCCTACAATCTTGTATTGCTGTTTCAAGTAGGACATGGCTCCTTTACGCACAGAAGCTGCAATTTTCATCATTTGAGGGGTTCCCTCACTCTCTTTCATCATTTGCCGATGAAAGTAATAAGCAAAGCACAATGCCAGTACCGATGCTGACGGGACTAGCCAAAACAGAACGTTATTCATGGCTTGAATTTTTAATTTAAAAGATTCAACTGGCTAAAAATAGAAATTAAAAATGAAATAAACAATTCTTTCCCAAAACTTTATTGGTTTACATACCAAAGTGATATTTCTCATCACGCGTTGCCAGCACGACTTTCTGTCCGTTGCCTACGGAACTGTGAGTTCGTTGCCTACGGAACTGTGAGTTCGTTGCCTACGGAACTATGAGTTCATTGCGATAAAACTGCGAGTTCGTTACGATGGAAAAATTATGAGTCTGCTATGGTAAGTTCACTACGGCAAGATCTTTATTGAACCGATTGTTTGACGGAAGTCTTCACAAGCCTCTGGCTGTCATATTCAAAGAATAGCTCTGATAAATAAAAAAATCTTTAATAAGAGAAGAGGATATCATTTTTCATTCTATCTTTGGGCAAATATGGGGATTTTTCTTGCTACATTCTGCAACAAAGAGAAAACCCAACAAAACAATCTTGTTAACAACACGGGAGCCACTGCATGGCAAACTCCCACAAATCCATTAAAGGCATGAACTCTAAAAGTCTACTAAAAAAAGTATTGGTTGCAGCCATCTGCTGTGCCACGTTTACAGAGGTGGAAGCCAAAATCACGCTCCCTTCTTTCTTCACCGACAACATGGTGCTTCAACAACGAACGACGTTGAAATTGCATGGAACTGCTTCTCCGCAAAAACGGGTAATCGTATGTACGGGATGGGACAGCAAGACCTACGAGACCCGTTCGGACGAACAGGGACAATGGAGCCTGAACATACAGACACCCGCGGCCGGAGGTCCATATGAATTGACATTCTCGGACGGAAAGAAGCTGACGTTGAAAAACGTATTGGTGGGAGAGGTATGGTTCTGTTCCGGACAGTCGAACATGGAAATGCCCTTGGATGGCTGGGGGAAAATAATGAACTACCAGCAAGAAATAGCTGATGCCAACTATCCTTCCATCCGACTGCTTCAGGTAAAACATACTACAGCCTTTGCTCCTCAGGACGATGCAGTCCTCGATTTCGGGTGGGAAGAATGCAGCCCGGCCACTGTTCCGGGATTTTCATCAACAGCCTATTTCTTCGCTCGAAAATTATGGGAGGAGCTGAAAGTGCCTGTTGGTTTGGTACATAGTTCTTGGGGAGGTACACCGGCAGAAGCATGGACCAGCTACGAAGGATTGAAACAGGTAAACAATTATCAGGCCTATGCCGAGAAAATGCTGGCAGTTTCTAAGGAAAAAGAAAATTCGGGGAATACGTACCAACAGGAATGGCGCAAATGGATGGACAGACTTTCTCCAATAGATAAAGGTATGAAAAATGGAGAAGCTGTATGGGCAGCTGCCGACTATGATGATAGTCAATGGAAGACAATGAGTGCACCCGGATTTTGGGAAAAACAAGGTCTGGGAGGGTTTGACGGCTTGGCATGGTTCAGAAAAGTGATTCAGATTCCGTCTAAATACCAAGGAAAGGAACTTACACTTTATCTTTCCAAAATAGATGATGACGATATTGTCTATTTCAACGGTACAGAAATAGGCGCAACCACTGGGGTTGACATCGAAAGGAAGTATACAATACCGGGAGAATTGGTGCAATCCGGACTTAATACCATCGCTGTACGAATTCTGGATACGGGAGGTGACGGAGGATTCATTGGTGCTTCGGAAAGTATGAATATCTGTTATGGTAAGAAACAAGTTGTCACATTAGCAGGAGAGTGGAAGTATAACGTTGGTGCACAGGCCCGAGAACTGCAAAAGGAATATGCCTCAAAGCCCAAGGTTACTCAGCTGACTCCCGGCACTCTGTATAACGCAATGGTGAATCCGTTCATCAATTTCCCTGTCAAAGGATTTATCTGGTATCAGGGTGAAGCCAATGAAGGACGTGCTTATGAATATACCGACCTGTTTCAGGCTATGATTAATGACTGGCGACAGAAATGGGATAATAAGGACCTACCGTTCTATTTTGTGCAGCTTGCCGCATTCAGAAAAGAGGCTATTATTGACGTTAACGCCCAATGGCCTTACATACGTGAAGCTCAAAGTGCGGCATTGTCACTCGCTCATACCGGAATGATTGTGACAACAGATATTGGCGACAGTAAAGATATACATCCCAAGAACAAACAGGAAGTGGGACGCCGTTTAGCATTATTGGCGTTGAAGAATGATTATGGCAAATCGGGAATAGAGGCCTCGGCGCCTGTCTATGACAGCTACTGCGTGGAAGGAAATTGTATACGGATTCGTTTTAAAAATGTAGGAGACGGTTTTCTTGGTAAAGAGGAACTAAAAGGTTTTTCCATAGCTGGGACTGATCATCAGTTCTATTCTGCACAGGCTAAAATTGAAGGTGATGAGATTGTTATAAGCTCACCACAAGTCGAAGCTCCTGCAGCTGTGCGTTATGGATGGGCAGATTATCCGATCTGTAACCTTTATGGTAAAAATGGATTGCCTGTATCTCCTTTCCGTACAGACAGGTGGTGAAAATATTAATTTCCAATCGGCTGGATTATATCTTATGGAATGTATCCAGCCGGTTGGCTTATTTCTTTATTTCCAGAATGTAAGGATGATTGCTGATAGTGAGAACTATTGATTGGACATTTTTCACACTGTTTGTTGGATATATTCCTTGGGTCGGATCATATATATTTATTATCTGATGTTTTTTGCTGAGTTTTACTTCAATTTCTGTTTCGCCTCCAGTATACATTTCTCCCCATATTATCAACATGAATGTACCGTCACTTTTTTGTAATAATAAATCGTGTGTGGTTGCTGACTCCCCGGAAATGTAATATGACAAGAAGTCTGCACGCTTTAGGCGGTTATTGTCTTTTAATATAGTAGTCATATTATGTAAATAATGTGCAGCCTGTCGTGGACGATATTCTTTATCATAAAATCCGAAACTTTGATTCCCAGATTCATCCGAACGATCACGCATGATATAAATTGCCGTATGGCTCCACCCTTGAGCAAACTGTGCCAAGTAACATGACAGATAAAGCCGTGCCTGCATCTCTTCTGTTACAACTCCATCAATTGTCACTCCAGTCTCAGTCGTCACACGCTTAATATATTTCAGCTCTTCTTCCTTATATCCATTATATCCTTTCAGCCATGTTTTACCATAATTTCCATACAGATGATCGCCTTTGGCATTCTTTGTCGGACTCGCAGCCAACCATGTTTGGTTATCCTGTAGTGGTTGCCAACTGGGATGCGTGAAATAATTATGGCAATTTACAGCATCTCCAAAAGTAGTACCTCTAAATTCATCAATTACATCAGAATCCTCCTTGGGGACGTACAAATACTGCAGCCCGACATTATCAGTTTCAGCTCCACTTTCAGATATTGTCCAAACAGAATAATTTTTTAATATGCTGTCTGCTTTGACGGCTTTGTACAGATCTCTTTGTAACCTTGCTACAGGTATCCACGATTTATTTTTTCCTCCTTCTTCTCCGTTATAGATTATACCCCAGTTATTAGGCTCATTATTACCTTCTATGGCTAATAAAGCTCCTGATAGGGCTATTCTTCGGGATCCGTTTATTAGGCTTTGGATGTTGTTTCCTGAACTTCCCAAACTGGTACTGATTTTTACTCCAGTCTGTTGATGTAGTTTTTTAATCTCCTGAAACTTTTTATTTGTATCCATGTCGTCGTCTGTCCTGATCCATCTGACTCCTAAATAGTTGATACATTGTATGGTTTTCTCTGTTGTTTCTCCTCTTCTGAAAATAGCACTGTTTACTCCAATACTATTTAGAAAGTCGTATGCACTTTGGGCTTGTACTTTTTTTTGTGCATGAATGTTTTCGGAGGTCAATAGCAATATTGCCAAATACCAAATAACTTGTTTCATATAATATAAGGAATTGTGAGATCTGCCATATATTTATTTGCTAAAGGCAAAGATATATAAATAACAATGAATTTATCTCTCAAAAAAAATGCAATGTAAATGATTGAATCTTAGATTTTTAGTTTTAGTTTTTGTTTTTCTTGATTAAAATAAAGGGAATGGGAGTAGGGGTTTTTATGCGAGCTTGCGTTATATAATTGAAATCACCTTAGCTAAGTGAGTTGGAAAATAATTATTGATATTAAAATTCTGAATGTTATGAAATTAAAGTTGATTGCATTATCTTTGTGTTTAACAGTTATAGGTAGTTCTTTTGTTAAAGGACAGAGTTCTAATGGTGGCTTCTCCTCCGTGTCGAATAAGCATGAAATCCGTTTAGCAGCAAGTGACGGATTGACATTGACAACTGTTGATATCTTTGGCATGGGACTGGCTGATGCTATTATAGGCAGCAAACGTTCTGATGAAAAGTCATCACTTGTATATAGTCTGGGATATCGCTATTCTATCAGTCGTTTCCGCTTAGGTGGTGACTTGGGATTTGCGCAGACTAGCAGTAAGTTGGCTCTTAGTGGAGAAAAATCCCCTTCTATAAAAGAACGTGAACTGAATTTCTTAGTGTTACCAACGGCTGAGTTTATTTATTATAAGCGGCGTTTGTTTGAACTTTATGGAGGAGCATCGGCTGGTGTCAATCTGGTTAGGCATACAGAGAGTGGTCTGACTGAGGCAGGGAAGAAAACTGCACAAAAGAGTAGTCTATCTACTTCATTTGCTTATCAGGTGAATCCCATTGCTTTCCGTGTAGGAAATGAATGTGTTGGCGGTTTTGTAGAGGCTGGTTTGGGAAACAAAGGTTTCTTGACAGCAGGTATAAGCTTGAGATTTTAAAAAATAGGATTAATATTCTGATAGTGCAGGAAGGGGCAATAAAAAAGTGAGAAACAATTGTAACCTTCCTGCCTTTTGTATTAGACAATTTATTTACAAGCAGCTTATTATGCTATGGAGTTTAATCGGAAAGAAAAATTTAAAGAAAGTTTTCAGAAGCACTATGCAAGGTTATGCTGTATGGCCTATAGCTATGTTGCAGATGAAGAAGACGCAGAGGATATTGTGCAGGAGCTATTTATTAATATATGGGAGAAAGAAAAAGATTTGTTGCCCGACAAAGAGTTTGCTGCTTATATTACTGTTGCCGTACGCAATAGTTGCCTTACATTTTTACGTAAAAGACAGAACGGCCCTGTCTCTATAGAAGACTATTCGACCATAGCAAGCGCTGTACCTGATGATTCTCATGATGCTGAGTCTGTTTCACCAGAGGATTTACTACAGGCTGCACTTGCAACTTTACCGGTTAAGTGTCGTGAGATTTTTCTTATGGCAAAGTTAAAAGGCATGCGTTATCGTGAAATTGCGAATGGACTGGGTATTTCTGAAAAGACCGTCGAGAATCAGATGAGCAAAGCCATTAAAATGTTACGTGATTATGCAATGTCAAATAGCTCATTATTGGTAACTGTTGTCGCTATTGTTTTATTATTTGTAATCAATTGTATGTAGCACATGGAAACAAACGAAAATATCGATAGCCTGTTAGCTAGGCATTTTGCTCATGAGACTTTGTCTGTCACCCAGCAAAAACGGCTGAATGAGTGGATAGAAAAACATGAAAAAGAGTATCGTCAGCTTCAACTGCTGATAAATGCTCCTCTGGAAAAAAAGATATATCCATCCTTTGATACGGATAAAGCATGGGAAAACGTAGAGAAAAGACTTTCAGTTATGTCTGTAAGGAAGAAATCTGTTCATCGGTGGAGTATTATTTATGGTTCCATTGCAGCTTGTCTCGCACTAATTGTAGGTGTGGCTGTATTTTATCAGTATTTCTCGGTGACCGATAAGCAGCAACTCTATGCAAATGCTGCTGATCACGTGAAACATGTTATACTGTCTGACAGTTCAGAAGTTGTTATTTATCCTCATTCGCAGATTTCTTTTGCTGTTGGTAAAGAACGAGAAGCACAACTGATAGGAAAAGCTTTTTTTAAGGTAAAAAAGAACGGTAAGTCTTTTAAAGTATCCACGCAGCAATTGACTGTAGAAGTTCTAGGTACTTCTTTCTTGGTGGATGCGATACAAGAAAATGAGGCTGGTGTTTTTGTACAAACAGGGCGTGTGAAAGTCTCATCTACTGAAAATGAGGTAATATTAAGGGAGAATGAGAAGGCTGAGTTGCTAAATAATGTTTTGAATGTCGGAGTAATTGATAACCCATGCGAACTGTTTGGTGAAAAAAAACAGGTATTGTTATTCAACAATGAGCCAATATTAAATGTTGTACAGACAATAGAGAAACAAACAGGAGTCCGTATAGAGCTTAGCAAAGAAGTAGAGAGAAATAGAGTGACTACGCGGATTGATCCTGTAGATAGTAAAAGTATTGTTGAAGAACTGGCATTTGTCTGTGGATGTCATTATGAGACGCTTGTTGAAGGAAAACATTACAAGCTTTATTATGAATAAACGCCAAATAGTAGCTTTTGTAATTATAGTATTCATATTTGTTGTTCCATTATGCGGACAAGAAGATAATAACTGGAAAAAAGTAGCTGGAGAATACGTACAGGTGGATATCTCCTCTGCCACTGTACGTCAATGGTTTGACTGGATAGAAAAAACAAAGGAATTGTTCTTTCTTATAATGCCTCATTGATTGATTTGGATAAAATCTGTAAAGTTGATCAGGCGTCAGACATTACCATTGAAGATTTATTGAAAATAGTTCTGAGTGACTATCGGATCAAGATTGCATGTCTTCCTTCCAGGAAGCTGGCAATTCAGGTCATGCCTAAGCAGTACTGTAATGTTAGTGGAACTGTGTATGAGGAAGGGTCTGGTGAACGGTTATACGGAGCCGTTGTTGAGATGATAAATGATAGGGGTGAAAAGATATATACTATTGGTGATGAAAACGGGAATTTTCATTTTTATATACCCGAAGGAAAGTATCGGTTGCTTGTCTCGTATATGGGGTATTCTTCATATGAGAGATTGTTGAAGGTCTCGGGAGAACATAATGTTTATCCACAGCTTTGTCCATTACCATTCGAAATAGATGAAGTTACAGTAAAATCTCATAAGCGTGGAGATGATTTGGATGAATTGTCCCCAGTCAATCTTTTGTCAATTAGTGGAAATGATTTGTTTTCACAGATATGGATTCTTCCTGGAGTTACAGGAATATCGACTGGAGCTAACTTTCAAGTGGATGGGGGAGGAGCGGATGAAAATCAATTGCTGTTGGATGGAGTGCCAGTATACCATCCTGGGCATATCAATTCACTGTTCTCTATGTTTAATGGAGATGCTGTGAAAAATATTGTCTTTTATAAGGGATATTTCCCTACGCGTTTTGAAGGGAAATTATCATCTGTTACTGATGTAAAACTGAAAGAAGGTAATAAACAGGAACACGTAAGAACATTGGGACTTGATATGCCTGCAGCTTCCATTACCCTTGAGGGACCTCTTGTAAAGGATAAGCTATCTTATATTGTAAGTGGTCGTAGAAGTTGGCTTGATTTTTTTGATAATCTTTTCTCCGAAGAGAATCGGATGAATCATTCCAGCTACGATTATAATGCAAAATTGTCATATCGTATCTCTTCCCGGAAACAACTTGAGTTTTTTACTTATGGAGCAAAGGATGAATATCATCTTCCGGATGAGGATAGAGAGAATCTGCCAATATTGCAATGGACAAACAGGATCTATCAGATACGTTATAATACAGCGATGGGAAGACTCGGAAATACCACTTCGCTTTTCTATTCCTCTCATCAGAATAAAGCACATGTCGCTGAACTAGGATTCGATTCAGAAGGTTATGCACATAGCAGCATTAAGTCTGCTAATTTTGTGACAGAATTCAATTATAGCCTCGATAATATATATAGTGCGCGTTGGGGAGCAAAATATTCTTATGAGATCTACGATCTAACTTCTTTTAATTTTGGGAAACAGATACATACACGGCGTGAACCGATTAATCAATATTCTTTATTTTATGACAATCAGATCTGCATTACTCAAACGCTACAGGCTCAAATTGGTGTCCATTTTGTGGGATACCAACCTTTGAATCATCATTCTTATTATAGCATACAACCACGTTTCTCGTTGAGATATTCACCTACGCCTTTCAATTTATTTTATATGAACTTTTCTAAAATGGAACAGTTCTATCATTATCTGCGTTTTGAAAATATAGCTTTACCTACCGATTTCCGGATGCCTAGTATCGATGGTTATAAGCCTCGTTCGTCGGAACATTATGAAGTGGGATGGAAACATTTCTTGAAAAACGGGCAATGGGAAATATCGGCATATTATAAGACACGAAGGAATGTTCTGGCATTACGCCCGGAAACATATGTAGAGGATAGCAATTGGAAAAATTATATTATGGAAGGGCGTGGAAATAGTTATGGCTTTAAATTCTATCTTCAGAATAATTGGAATCGCTGGATGCTGCAACTTTCTTATACATATGCAAGAAGTCTGGAAGAATATGACCTTGATGGATTAAAAGAAAGGGGAAAAATCCCCTCTCTCTATGATATTCCTCACCAGTTTGGTGGTGCAGTTTCGTATAAACTAATGTCATGTTCATCACTTTCTATAGGTGGAATGTTGTATTCCGGAAAGATAATTGCTACCGATAGCTGGTCTGACCCATTACCTGTTTCATGCTTTAGAACCGAACGTGCTCCTATGAATTACAAAGTAGATGCAGGATATTCTTATAAACGTAACTTTAGAGAAAAACTTTTGTTGTTACGTTTCGGATTTTATAATATCATAGGTAATCTTCCTGAAGAGGATATGCTTACATTTTATTCTGTTTCATGGAATAGCCATTGCATACCTTATGGGAGCATCAGCTTTCGCTTTTGATCGATAAAAAACAGAATTATCAGTTAAACATATTTCTGATCCGTTCTATTCCCATGATAAGCTGATCCACTTCTTCTTTTGTGTTATATAATCCGAAGGATGCCCGAACCGTCCCTTCTATACCTAACCGTTGCATCAGGGGTTGTGCACAATGATGTCCTGTACGGACTGCAATACCCAGACGATCGAGTAATGTTCCTAAATCAAAATGATGAATGTTACCTACCTGAAAAGAGATTACCGATCCTCTGTCTGCTGCTTTACCAAAAATATGCATGTCCGGGATTTCATATAAACGTTTTAATGCATATTCGGTCAGTTCCTGTTCGTAATTGGCAATTTGCTCTATTCCAATATTGCTTACATAATCAAGAGCCTTTGCCAGTCCTGTAGTTCCTATATAGTCTGGAGTTCCTGCTTCAAACTTGAATGGCAACTCATTAAAAGTTGTTTTTTCGAATGAGACATGCTGAATCATTTCTCCTCCTCCTTGATACGGAGGTAGTTTGTCTAACCATTCCTCTTTTCCGAAGAGCACGCCAATCCCGGTTGGACCATATATCTTATGTCCAGAGAAGACTAAAAAATCGGCATCCAATTCCTGTACATCAACTTTCATGTGAGGGATTGACTGTGCTGCATCAATCAGACAAGGAACTCCATGTGCATGGGCTATGCGAATCATTTCCTTAACAGGATTGACTGTCCCCAATACATTCGAAACTTGTACGATACTGACAATCTTTGTGCGATTGGAAAACAGCTTTTTGTATTCATCCAGCATCAACTCGCCACAGTCATTCATAGGGATAACTTTGATGGAAATCCCTTTGCGGTTAGCCAATAATTGCCATGGAACAATATTGCTATGGTGTTCCATGACAGAGACAATTACTTCGTCTCCTTCTTTCATGAATGCCTCTCCAAAAGTGGAAGCAAGCAAGTTGATACTTTCAGTCGTCCCACGGGTAAACACAATCTCATTAGTACTTTGTGCATTAATGAATTGCCGTACTGTTTCGCGCGAAGCTTCATGCAGTTCGGTTGCTTGTTGAGAAAGATAATGTACTCCACGATGTACATTTGCATTGACTGAATAGTATTCATTTACCAACGAATCGACCACAACGCGTGGTTTCTGGGTCGTAGCTCCATTGTCGAAATAGATTAGCGGTTTCCCGTAAATCGTACGATTTAGAATTGGAAAATCTTCACGTATTCTCTGAATATCCATTACTCTACTTTATATTCTTATTCCTTATAATTTGACCGATTGTCTCCTTGGGATTATTTACAGATTGCGCAACCTTGGCATTTGTTCAGCTCTCCCCGAAAACGTTTTTCTACTAATAGATGTAAGCGATCTTTTAACGCTTCCAATCGGATGGTGTCAATGACCTCGTTGACGAAAGCAAACATCAGTAACAGGCGGGCTTCCTTTTCAGAGATTCCTCTTGCACGCATGTAAAATAAAGCATTTTCATCTAGTTGGCCGACTGTAGCTCCATGCGAGCATTTCACATCATCTGCATAAATTTCCAATTGAGGTTGTGTATACATACGCGCCTCGCGTGTTGCACAGAGATTCCGATTCGTCTGTTGTGAACTTGTATGCTGTGCTCCCGGGCGAACTAAAACAAGTCCAGCAAAAGCTCCCACAGATTGTTCGTCAAGTACGTATTTAAACAATTCATTACTTGTGCAATTAGGTACGGCATGGTCTATTGATGTGTGATTGTCTACATGTTGGTTGCCGTCTGCTATAGCCATTCCGCAAAGATTTATCTCTGCTCCTTCACCAGCCAACAATACTTCGGTGGTATTACGGGTTGTACCATTGTTTAGAGTCATGCCATTCAGTAATACATTACTGCCGGCTTCTTGTCTCACATACAGGTTGCTGATACGGACGGTACTGGTATGGTTCTCTTCCAGTTCGTACAAGTCAAATACTGCATTTCTTCCGACAAATGCTTCTATGACCTGTGTGGCTACAAAGTTTACGCTATCCATTGCATGGTCACACATTAGCAAACGTGCTTGTGCACCTTCTTCAAGTATTATTAACACGCGTCTGTTTACCATGAAGTTGACATCTGCACGGAGTATATTTACCAGTTGAATAGGCTTCTCTACTACCACATTCTTCGGAACATACAAAACTACACCGTCTTGTGTAAATGCTGTATTAAAAGCGGTAATACCATCTTTTGAAGTATCTGCCAACTGAGCATAATAGTTCTTTATGAGTTCAGGATACTGTTCCGCCACCTCCTTCAGACTGCCAAAAATAACGCCCTCTGGCAAATGTCCTTTGGGAAGCGCTTTGCTGTAAAAAGCATCATTTACCACAAAGTAAAGTGCCGTACTCATGTTTGGTACGTCACATTTGAACACTTCATACGGATTTACCGGAATATCTAGTCGGTTCAGGTTCAGTCCATAATCCGGCTCAAAATATTTGCTTACATCCGTATATTTATATTTCTCCATTTTGCGGGTTGGAAACCCCAGCCGCTCAAAATCAGCAAAGGCGGTGGCACGTGGCACATTCAGTACCTCGGCACTATGCTTGCAGATCATGGCTTCTGTTTGAGAGAATAGTTCTATATATTGTTGTTCAGCATTCATTCTTATTCACCTAATTCTTTCTTAATCCAGTCGTATCCTTTTTCTTCTAATTCCAAGGCCAATTCTGGTCCTGCAGTCTTTACAATCCGGCCTTTGTAAAGTACATGTACAATATCAGGTTTGATATAGTCGAGCAAACGCTGATAGTGAGTAATGACGATTGTACTTGTTTCTGGAGTTTTTAGCTTGTTCACTCCTTCTGCCACAATGCGTAGTGCATCGATATCCAGGCCGGAGTCTGTTTCGTCAAGAATGCTCAGACGAGGTTCGAGCATAGCCATTTGAAAAATCTCATTCCGTTTTTTCTCTCCTCCCGAAAATCCTTCATTCACGGAACGGTTTGCCAGTTTGTTATCTAATTCCACTACTGCACGTTTTTCACGCATCAACTTAAGGAATTCGCTGGCTGTCAGTGCTGGAAGTCCTTTATATTTACGTTGTTCGTTTACTGCGGCGCGCATAAAGTTTACCATGCTTACACCTGGAATCTCCACCGGATACTGAAAACTGAGAAAGATTCCTTCGTGGCTACGGTCTTCAGGACTTAAATCCAGCAGATTCTTGCCGTAAAAAGTAACAGTACCTTTTGTTACTTCAAATGCCGGATTCCCTACTAATACAGATGATAATGTACTTTTGCCCGAACCGTTGGGCCCCATAATAGCGTGTACTTCACCCGGCTTTACCGTAAGGTTAATGCCCTTCAATATTTCTTTGCCATTAATGTTGGCATGTAAGTCTTTTATCTCTAACATAATTTCAGCTAATTCTTAATCTAAATATTCTTTGTTTTATCCCACACTTCCCTCTAATGAGATGGTTAGCAGTTTCTGTGCTTCAACAGCAAATTCCATTGGAAGCTTATTAAGCACTTCTTTTGCATATCCGTTTACAATCAGTCCGATTGCATCTTCTGTAGAAATGCCTCGTTGATTGCAATAGAAAATCTGATCTTCACTGATTTTACTGGTTGTTGCTTCGTGTTCCACAACTGCCGTTTCATTGTGAATATCCATATAAGGGAATGTATGTGCTCCACATTTATCGCCTAACAACAGTGAATCGCATTGGCTGTAGTTTCGGGCATTATCTGCTTTCTCTGCTACACGTACCAATCCGCGATAAGAATTCTCACTTCGTCCGGCAGATATACCTTTACTTACAATAGTACTGCGGGTATTCTTTCCGAGATGAATCATTTTTGTTCCTGTATCCGCCTGCTGATAGTTGTTGGTTACAGCTACTGAGTAGAATTCAGCTGTAGAGTTATCCCCTGACAGAATGCAGGAAGGATATTTCCATGTGATTGCCGAACCTGTTTCTACCTGAGTCCAGGATAATTTGCTATTTACTCCCTTGCAATTGCCACGTTTGGTCACAAAATTATAAACGCCTCCTTTTCCCTCGGCATCTCCCGGATACCAGTTCTGTACTGTACTGTATTTTACCTCTGCACGATCGTGTACTACAATTTCTACAATGGCTGCATGCAATTGGTTCTCATCACGCATGGGGGCTGTACATCCTTCCAGATAAGATACATACGAATCATCATCGGCTACAATAAGTGTACGCTCAAACTGACCGGTATTACGGGCATTGATACGGAAATACGTAGAAAGTTCCATTGGACAGCGTACCCCTTTGGGAATATAAACAAACGATCCGTCAGAGAAAACGGCAGAGTTTAAAGCTGCAAAGAAATTATCACGATAGCCGACAACCGATCCAAGATATTTTTTTACCAAGTCAGGATGTTCGCGCACAGCTTCACTGAATGAGCAGAAAATAATTCCTTTCTCCATCAGGGTCTCTTTGAATGTGGTTTTTACCGAGACCGAGTCCATTACGGCATCTACAGCCATTCCGCTCAATGCCATCTGCTCTTCTAGTGGAATGCCAAGCTTATTGAATGTCTTGATTAGCTCCGGATCCACATCATCCATACTTTTGGGACCCTCCTTTTTCTTGGTAGGATCTGCATAATACGAGATAGCCTGATAGTCAATTTCTGGGATACGCAAATGTGCCCATGTTGGCATCTCCAATGTCAGCCAATGACGATATGCTTTCAGACGGAACTCCAACAGCCAGTCTGGTTCATTCTTCTTGGAAGAAATCAGACGGATAATATCTTCGTTAAGTCCTCGCTCAATAATGTCAGTATGTACTTCTGTAGTGAATCCATACTTGTATTTTTCCTGTGTCAGTTCCTTTACATATTTATTGGGCTCTTCCTGTTGCATCTTCATTCTGTAATATATATTGTTGTGTTATATTTTTTGCTACGGGGATAAATATCCCTGCAAAAGCTTTCATTGGGTAATATAACAATGACTCTCTTTTTTTTGTTTTTTCTATTAACTTATTATCACTATCTACAAACTCAAGTACGCCAATAAACAGACTTATTAGTAGCAAAAATTTAACAGCTCCCAGCACACCTCCCAACAAGCGGTTCAACCATCCAAGGTAGATAACATCCATCAGCTTGGTGAGCAGCAATGCTATCAACGTAAAAAGAATAGGTACGGCTATCCAGATGGCGATGAAAGAGACAATTTGGGCTGCTGTCATCGAATCTGTCAGTGTAGGGCAGAGCTTTTCGGCTAGTGACGTATACAGAGCTTTTGCTGCTAACAATCCGACTATCAGACCTAGAATAGCTGCTAGTTGCCGTATAAATCCTTTGATAAATCCGATTACGGTTCCTGCTGCTACTATTACAAGGATAATAATGTCAATAGTCTCCACTGTTTGAGTTTTACGTTATAGGTTATGAGTTTTCTGTTGCTAATCTATATGGTTTAGTCATTTCGCTAAAGTAGTAAGGCTTTTCCGGATTTCTCAAAGTTCAGATCACTTATAGCTTAAAATGCTTATAACTTAAAGTTTACAACACAAAACTCAAAAAAGGCGGTAAGGTGGTGTTTTAAGCATACCACACATTACCACCTTTATATTTTTTATGCCATATATTGTTTCAATGTGATGGCACTTTGAGTCTACTCTTATAAAGTCTGTTTCACTTCAACTTCCTCGAACGTCTCAATTACGTCACCCACCTTCATATCATTGCAGTTTACAAGGCTGATACCACATTCAAAATTAGTACCAACTTCTTTCACATCGTCCTTGAAACGTTTCAGTGCATTGATATTGCCGGTAAAGATTACAATACCGTCGCGTATCAGACGTGCCTTGTCGCTTCGTTTCACCTTTCCTGTCTTCACCATAGCACCTGCCACGATGCCCACTTTGGTAATATTGAACACTTCACGTACTTCAATAGTAGCAGTAACCTGCTCTTTCAGTTCTGGTGCCAACATACCTTCCATAGCCGACTTCACTTCTTCTATCGCATCGTAGATGACTGAGTATTTGCGGATATCTACTCCCTCTTGTTCTGCCATCTTAGCGGCAGCTCCCGAAGGACGTACCTGGAATCCAACGATAATAGCATCCGAAGCAGCGGCAAGAGATACATCTGATTCTGAAATCTGTCCGACTCCCTTGTGTATTACATTTACCTGTATCTGTTCGGTAGATAGTTTGATCAGTGAATCGCTCAAGGCTTCGACAGAACCGTCCACGTCTCCTTTGACGATAATGTTCAACTCTTGGAAATTGCCTAAGGCTATACGACGTCCCAGCTCATCCAATGTCAGGATCTTCTGTGTACGCAATCCTTGCTCACGTGCCAGCTGCTCACGTTTGTTTGTGATTTCACGGGCCTCCTGTTCATTCTCAACTACATGGAATGTATCGCCGGCTGCTGGTGCACCGTTCAATCCTAAAATCAATGCCGGTTCGGCCGGACCTGCCTCTTTGATGCGTTGGTTACGCTCATTGAACATCGCTTTTACACGACCGTAATTTGTTCCAGCCAATACGATATCGCCAACTTTCAGTGTACCATTTGAAACCAATACGGTAGCTACATACCCACGACCTTTATCCAATGATGATTCAATAATAGAACCTGTAGCGTTGCGGTTTGGGTTGGCTTTCAGTTCAAGCATTTCGGCTTCCAGCAACACTTTTTCCAGCAGTTCTTCCACTCCGATACCTTTCTTTGCCGAAATATCCTGCGATTGGTATTTACCTCCCCATTCTTCTACGAGGAAGTTCATATTAGCCAGTTCTTCCTTGATTTTGTCCGGGTTGGCCGTTGGCTTATCTATTTTGTTGATAGCGAATACAATAGGAACTCCCGCAGCCATTGCATGGTTGATCGCTTCTTTGGTTTGCGGCATCACGTTGTCGTCGGCAGCCACAATGATGATGGCAATATCAGTTACTTTCGCACCACGTGCACGCATAGCGGTAAACGCTTCGTGTCCCGGTGTATCGAGGAATGTGATACGGCGTCCGTCTTCCAACTTCACGTTATATGCACCGATGTGCTGTGTAATACCTCCGGCTTCACCGGCAATTACATTTGCCTTACGGATATAGTCGAGCAATGATGTCTTACCATGATCGACATGTCCCATCACCGTTACAATAGGAGCACGTGGCAATAGGTCTTCCGGATTGTCTTCCTCTTCCACAATGGCTTGTGCTACTTCGGCACTGACATATTCTGTCTTGAATCCGAATTCTTCTGCTACCAGATTAATGGTTTCTGCGTCCAGACGTTGGTTGATGGAAACCATGATACCAATGCTCATGCAGGTTGCAATTACTTGGTTGACAGATATGTTCATCATTGTAGCCAGCTCGTTTGCTGTTACAAATTCTGTCAGCTTCAATACTTTGCTTTCAGCCATTTCCTGATCTTCCAGCTCGTGCATACGGTTGGAAGCCTGTTCTCTTTTTTCTTTACGGTATTTGGCTGCTTTATTTTTTCCTTTGGATGTCAGTCGTGCCAATGTTTCTTTTACCTGCTTGGCAACATCTTCCTCGCTGACTTCCTGCTTAATGACTGGTTTTTTGAAGCGTTCCTTGTTTTTCTTTCCGCTTCCCTGAGCATTATTAGCTGCATTTTTGGTGTTCTGCGTATTTGGCTTGGATTTTCCAAAGCTGGTAGCAGCTACATCATTTACGTCTACTTTTTCTTTGTTGATTCGGTTTCTTTTCTTCTTTCCGCCGTTTTCTATACCATCTTTCGTGCCGTCTTTAGCCAGTTTGCTGTCTTCCTTACGGATTTCTTTGATGATGGCTTCTTTCATCTGGCGTTTCTGGTCCTGACGAATCTTCTCCTTTTCTTCACGTTCACGACGTTTTTCTTCTTTCGATTTCTTTTTCGGACGTGTAGACTGATTCAGCGCAGCAAGGTCAATCTGACCAATAACATTGATCTTCGCTCCAAGTTCCGGCTGGCGGATTTTGAAGACTCTGTCTTCTTTTGTGTCCATCTTTCCTTCTGTCTGAACTTCCGGTAGGGCAGTCTTTGGCTTAGTTTCTTCCACATCTGGAACTGTTTCTACGACTGTTTCCGGCTCTTCTTTTTCATTCTGTGCATTCTCCATTACTTCTTCTTTCGCCTTTTCCTGTGTTTTTTCCATTTCTATTTCAGTTGCAGCAGCTGTTTCTACAGTGGCCACTGGCTCTTCTGCTACTGTTGCCTCGGCTTTCACCTCGATTTCATCTTTTTTTATAGCAGGTTCTACCGGAACAGCCTGTTCTGCTTCTGTCTGTTCATTTTTCTTTTCAGGCTCTTTAGCCGTTTTTTTACCCACTTTGTCTAAATCTATTTTTCCGACAGGTTTAAACTTCGGACGTGCATCCTCAGGCACAACCGTCTTGATTACATTGTCCACTTTCTCCGGTTCCTTGTCAAAACCCTCAATGGAGACAGAGGCCTTGTTGCGTTCCTTATTCTGACGTTCCTGAATGAAACGTTCCGATTCAATTCTAAGATTCTTGTCTGTGCTAAACTCTTTTACGAGCATCGCATATTGCTCTTCGCTAATCTTGGTATTAGGATTCGCCTCAACGGTGTACCCTTTCTTTTGCAGGAACTCAACTACCGTCGCGATTCCTACGTTTAAATCTCTTGTAACTTTGTTTAACCTTATCGTCATATTATAAATTTAATGAGTAAATGGAGAATAAGCTGGAATTTTCTGTTCTCAAGTTATAAGCCGTTTAGCTTTAATCTTTTACGGCTTATCAACTTGTAAATTTCTGCTTATCCTTGGTTTCCGGCATCGCCGTCTTCTTCAAATTCTGCCTTCAGAATACGGATAACTTCGTCTATGGTCTCCTCTTCCAGGTCGGTCTTTTCAATCAGCATATCGCGAGGAGCATTCAATACAGATTTTGCTGTATCGATACCGATGGCTTTGATAGCATCGATTACCCAATCGTCTATTTCGTCTCTGAACTCGTCCAGATAGATATCTTCATCAGCTACACTGTCGTCAAGCTCACGGAATACGTCGATGGTATATTCGGTCAGCATACTTGCCAACTTGATATTCATACCTCCCTTACCGATAGCCAACGATACTTCTTCCGGTTTCAGGAACGCCTCTGCCTTCTTTTCTTCTTCGTTCAGACGGATGGATGAGATCTTGGCAGGGCTCAACGCACGCTGAATGAACAATGCAGTATTGGAAGTATAGTTGATGACATCAATATTTTCGTTGCGCAGCTCGCGTACAATACCGTGAATACGGCTTCCTTTCACACCTACACAGGCTCCTACCGGGTCGATGCGGTCGTCGTAGGATTCTACGGCAATTTTTGCACGTTCACCGGGGATGCGGGCAATTCGTTTGATGGTAATCAGTCCGTCGTTGATTTCCGGTACTTCCAGCTCGAACAGGCGTTGCAGGAACACCGGTGATGTACGCGACAGGATAATCTTCGGGTTGTTGTTCTTGTTGTCAACACGTGCAACAACAGCGCGGGCCGTTTCTCCCTTACGGTAGAAATCACTTGGAATCTGTTCTGTTTTCGGCAGCAACAGTTCGTTGCCCTCATCATCCAGCAGTAGCATTTCCTTTTTCCAGATTTGATATACTTCTGCATTGATGATGGTTCCTACCTTATCTATATATTTATTGTAAAGACTGTCTTTTTCCAGTTCCAGAATTTTGGAAGCCAGTGTCTGGCGCAGATTCAGAATCGCACGCCGTCCGAATTTTGAGAAAATCACTTCGTCGGTCACTTCCTCGCCCACTTCATAAGAGGCATCAATCTTCTGTGCTTCGCTCAACGGAATCTGCATGTTCGGATTGGTCAGATCTTCATCTGCCACCACTTCACGGTTACGCCATATCTCGAAGTCACCCTTGTCCGGGTTCACGATCACGTCGTAATTCTCGTCGGTACCAAACATTTTTGCGATGACACTGCGGAATGACTCTTCCAATACACTGACCATCGTGGTTCTATCTATATTCTTCAGTTCCTTAAATTCCGAAAAGGTATCAACCAGGCTGATTGTTTCTTCTTTTTTGGCCATAACTCTATTTAAAGTTAATTAAGTATTTAGTATATTTTATTTGCTCGTATGTGAAGGTCTCGTCTTCTTCCACCAGCTTCGGGCGTTTGGCGCCTTCTGGTTTTACCTTCTTTTGTACGGTTACCGTAAACTTTTCTTCATCGGCGTCTTTCAGCACGCCGTCCAGCTTACGGCCGTCTTTTGTCAGCACTTCCACTTCCTGTCCGATGTGGATATAATACTGTTGCAGCACCTTAAAGGGTTGTCCGATACCAGCCGAACCCACTTCCAGTTCATAATCTTCTTCTTCGCGATTCAGTCTCGATTCGATGTAGCGGCTCAGCTCTACACAATCTTCAATCCACACTCCTTCGGCATGGTCAATCTCAACTACAATCTTATCATCCGTACTTACAGTCACGTCTACAAGGAAATAGTCCTTCCCCTTCAGCCACTCTTCAACAATTTGGCTAACAGTTTTTTTTTCTATCATTTACTCGTTATTAAGAATAAAAAAAGGAGCTTAATCGCCCCTCCACCTTTCATCCGTTTTCGTTTGCAAAGATACAAATAATCTGTTCGTCTACAAAACATTAACAGAAAAAAGTATGAATTAACCTTGAGAGTTTCTTTGTTTAGAAGCTTTTGGGGTTCTTACTTACTTTGTATCTTTGCCCCGCGAAATAAAAATAATCTTCCTGAACGAAAAGTATATGCAAAAAAATGAAGCTGGCAATTGGTGGGCATTGTCTCCGCTGCTTGTTTTTCTTTGCCTTTATCTGGTTGCCTCCATTCTGGCTGATGATTTCTATAAGGTTCCCATTACAGTGGCATTTCTGATTTCTTCCTGTTATGCAATTGTCATTACGCCCAAGCTGTCGTTGGAACAGCGCATTCATCAATTCTCGGCAGGCGCATCCGACAAGAACATACTTTTCATGCTCTGGATATTTGTGCTGGCAGGGGCTTTTGCGCAAAGTGCCAAGCAAATGGGTGCCATTGATGCGGCAGTCAATCTGACGCTGCATATCCTTCCCGACAATCTTTTATTGGCAGGTATCTTTCTGGCTGCCTGTTTTATCTCTCTTTCTATCGGCACCAGTGTAGGTACCATTGTCGCCCTGACGCCTGTAGCTGTCGGGCTGGCCGAAAAGACAGGACTGTCGTTGCCGTTCATGGTCGCCATTGTGGTGGGAGGGGCATTCTTTGGAGATAATCTTTCTTTCATTTCCGACACGACCATTGCTTCTACGCGAACGCAGGAATGTGCCATGCGCGATAAGTTTCATGTCAATTTCCTGATTGTCATTCCGGCTGCCGTTATCGTATCGGTCATTTATGTTTTTCAGGGGCTATCTGTTGCCACTCCTTCCGATATGCAGCCCACCGAATGGGTGAAGATTATTCCTTATTTCATTGTATTGGGATGTGCCATTGCCGGCATGAATGTGATGCGTGTCCTGATTATAGGAATCCTCGCAAACGGACTGATAGGGATAGTGACAAACAGTTTTGACATATTCGGGTGGTTCAATGCCATGGGAACAGGTATCACCGGAATGGGTGAGCTTGTCATCATCACGCTGCTGGCAGGCGGGATGCTGGAAATCATACGTTATAACGGGGGAATCACTTTTGTCATTCAGAAGCTGACTGCACACATCAGTGGAAAGACCGGTGCGGAGCTGAGCATTGCCGTGCTTGTCAGTATAGCCAACCTGTGTACGGCCAACAATACGATTGCTATCATCACAATCGGCCCGATAGCCAGAGACATTGCCCGTAAGTTTCACCTCGACCCGCGAAAGACGGCCAGTATTCTGGATACGTTTTCCTGTCTGATACAAGGCATTATCCCCTACGGAGCACAGATGCTGATAGCTGCCGGACTGGCCAAGATCTCTCCAATCAGCATTATAAGCAATCTTTATTATCCGTTCATTATGGGAGTTTGTGCTCTTCTGGCAATCCTCTTACGTTATCCGAGGAAATATTCGTAAGCCATTCTTTTTCGGGGTGTCATTTCGTCCCGTTCTGGATTTTGTCTCTGACCCGGTCTTCGTAACCGTCACTTATCTTTTTACCGGGCATGACTATCCACAGGATGATATATACGATGACACCGGCAAAGGCTGTGAAGAAGGTGGCCAGTGCATATACGATTCTCAGCAATGTGACCTCCCATCCAAAATATTCGGCAATACCGGCACATACACCTGCAATCATGCGATGGGACGAGCGGGTCAGTTTTTTCTTATCCATAAGTATTCTGTTTGTTTCGAGCAAAGATATGAAATTTTGGAACCTTGACAAAAATCGTATCTATTTTTTGTGCGCAAACGGGTTTTAGCCGAGGCGTCTATTGATTATCAGTTTCTTTTACCTACTTTTGCAAAAATATCTGTTTGGGAAAGAACAAAGAACTGAAAAAACTCGATAACTCAAAACTCAGAAACTTAAAAACTCAACCGCTATGTCTCATCGTCTCAATACCAACAAACAATTCATGATAGGCAACGGCATTCTTGCCTTTGCCGTAATTTTCGTAGTAGTCATCTTTGTCTATATGAGCATGAGGCTACAGCAAAAGCAGAAAACACAGCGACGTTTCATCGAAACCTATTCCATCACGCTGGAGAAGGGATTTGCCGGCGACTCCCTGTCGCTGTTCGTCAACGACAGTCTTATCGACTGCCGTACCGTACACACCGAGCCTTATACCGTAGAGATAGGGCGTTTTGCCGAATACAATGCCCTGATGATTGTGGACAACCGCACCGAACTTGTCTCTACCTTCGACCTCAGCGAAAAAGGCGGCGCCTACCGTTTTGTCAAGGAAGAGGGAGAAATCAGGCTCACCAGCAAGTGATTCCTTTTGCTTGTAAGCTGGTGGATATAGCTAGGTAGAACAGGGAGGGGTAGGTAATTGCTGTGCCTGTTGAGGCTATTGCCGGCTTGGCTGAATTCTTGCGCCGTAGTTTGTGGCAAATTATGGTGTGAAATGAAAAATAGAACATTCCATCCTTAACTGATTGGAATTTCTGTTCTTCCGGACTGCGGAGAGTGGAAAAAGCCAAGCATTTGCCTGTTCTTAAAATCTGTATGTTATCCTGATTCGTCTTTATCTGTCATTCTGAAATGACATGCTTCCGATTTATATCTGTTCTGTCGTTACTCTGCCGATGACAGAAGCGGATCGTTATTTTTGTTGTGTCGTAGAAAAGATGTGAAATAGCAGAAAAGCGTTGTGAAATCTTGTCTTTTTTGTGATAAACCCTGTCGCTCGTATGCCGAAAGGATAGCTGTCACGATGGAAAAGGTTGCCCAATTTGTTGGAAAAGGTTAGCTGACGTGTTGCGCAACCTTTCCCAATGTGTCCGGAATTCTTTGCCAATCTGGTCGAAAATGTATATAAGGAGAATATTTATTTGTTTAAATACGCCTGAAATGCATATTATTACATATTCAGAAAGTTTTTTCAACCTGAAAGCAGACTTTCTGCACAAGCAAATAGGGGAGGAATATTAAAAACAGAACATTTTATTACTTGCTTTTGCAGATGCCTGATAAATTTATTATTTTTGTGACTAATAGAGTTTTGTCTTTTAAGAAAGAGGAAGATAAAAGTACATTATTTGAAGAAAAGCCTGTTTGTCGCAGGAAAAGAAAATCCAGATAACTGGTATTGTAGATAAATAAGGACAATATACTCGATATGATGGCAATGGGAGACTTTCTACAAGCGGAGCCCAAGAACTGTCTCTAAAAAAGATAATTAGCAATGACAGATAAAATTACTACGTTATGGAAGAACACTGGTTTATACTTATAGCATTCATTCTGTTTCTCTCCGTTTTCCTAAGGAAAAGACACACGGAAGAATCCTCACAAGAGTCACTTATGACGGATATTGTTTTCGATATTATGTATGTGGCAGTGACCATTGCAATCATCGTTGGTGTATGGCAAGGTGAAGACGTTGTTCCCCGATTGTACTGGACAAGGATTGCTTTAATAGCCATTATGGGCATCTATGCCTTGCTCGAACTGGGCAGTTTTGTCCGCCGCCTGCGAAAAAAGGGAGAGAAGCTAACTGTGAAAAGGAAGAGTGAGGCAGTGATTCATCTGAGCTATCTGGCTGTGTTACTCGTTTGTTGCTTACTGTAAAAGCAGATTCTATATGCAGGTACCACTTTATACAGCAGCTTTTCTTCTGATACCCTCTTTCGCCATTTATATAGAGAGTGTTATCAACTGTGTGAAGGGTTACAAGAAAGCGGAAAACAGGATTGAAAAATTCAAATACGCAAGCCACGTTGCCCTCATGGCAACGGCATGGATAGGAATTATCTATTTATCTATACAATGGTATAACATGTACAAACAATTAATGGAAAGATGATTGGATTTGAAGTTACTATCAATAATCAGCCGCCTCTGTTGATCGCGGCAGAGAGGCATGTCTTTATCCGTTTGTGCAACAGCAACGGCAAACGGGGCTTGGACGATATGATGATACGAGGCTGGAACGACTCGGAAATGTTTTACTGGATTGACCGCAAGCCCCAAAAGGGCGACCGTGTGCGAGTGCGGGTGGTAGAGATTGAGTCTGCTTCTCCAGCACAGGAAACCCAGAAGAAAGACAGAGAGAAGATGAAGGAAAGATATGAACAACTAAAGAAAGAGCTTACAGAGCAGGGGCTGTTATAAAAAAGAATATGAAAGGATTTATTGTAAAAAGTACAACGTGGGCAGAAGATGAAGTTCACAGGGTAGGCATACCGGAAAGCGCTGTAGATGTCATGATTTGCTGTAATGATGCGAAAGAAGCCTATTGGTCGGCAGGAGGCATCAGAAATCCAGAACACGATTTTTTATATTGGAAAGGCGGAACACTGAAAGTGGGTGATGAAATCAACATAGAATTTGCGGAATTCAATGAAGCTACTCCACACATCGACGAACAGACATACGAAGCGTTTAGAGAGCGGATAAAATCAACGCCTACACAAGAAAAAGATGCTGAATACTGGCAATGGAAACTGGAACAGTATAAACGGCTAAAAAAGATTCTGGAAGAAGAGAACTTAATAGCTAAAGAGCAGACTGATAAAAACTAAAGAGACAATGGAGCATGTAACAGACAACAAACCGACGGCAGAAATGAACGGCAAGGAGGAAAAACCTTTCTTCTCATTAAGATTAAAAGTACTGCTTTTAATCGCTGTTGCCATTCTTGGGGCGGCACTTCTGTCGGTTGACAATGCACCTTCAATAATGCCAATGGTATTACTGTTTTGCGGTGCCGGAGCATTGCTGTATGGCATACCTACAGGCATCACTGTATGGAAGAAATTCACCGCCGAAAAGAAATATACGAGGCTGACAGTCTGGCTAATCTGTCAGATTGCACTTATAGGGTATATTCTTTGGGTATGTGGAAAAGTATTGAGGAACTGGTTGATGGTGTAGGTGTTATTCCGTCTGTTGTCAGACTTCTGGACGGTATTTTTTCAGTTCTTTCCGCAGAGCCAATGCTTTTCCATCGGTAAAGCGGTTGAGCAGTTGCCAGAAACGGTCGCCATGATTCATCTCGAGAGTATGACACAGCTCGTGAAGCAACACGTAGTCTATCAGATGAGAAGGAAGCAGCAGTAAATAGCACGACAGATTAATGTCTTTCCGCACAGAGCAGCTTCCCCACCGTCCCTGACTGGAGTTGATTCTGACGGAGTGGAAAGAGAGCCCGGACTGCCGGGCAAGCAGTCGCAACCGGTCGGGCAGAAATAATCTTGCCTGATGCTTCAATGCTTCGACAATAACCTTGCGCATCCATGTCTGTATATGCTCGTCTGTAAAATCCGTCTGCGGTGGACAGACAATCTGTACCCTTCCGGGCTGCGTTCGGGCAAGAAAACGGTCGCCTTGTCCTTCCGACAAGAAGAAAGTGAAATGTTCTGTTTCGATTCTGTAGTTCCAATCAATCTGCGAATGCTTAAGACGTTGCTGCGAGGCAAGCAGTCTGTCACGCAGTTCGTCGATGGCACGCTCTACAGCCTGTAAGGTAGTACCCGGGGGTACTGAAATCTGTATGGCATCTCTTTTGGTCCGGAAAGTCATCCGCCGGGCCCGGGGATGGACACGTATGAGCAGAGGCCCCAGTTCTTTGTCTTCTATATAAGTTTCTTCTATTATCTTCATAAGATACAGAAAACTTGAAAGTACTATTCTTCAATTCGTATATCTTCGGCTGAATGGAATGTGACTTCCTGACGGCAACCTTCTACGCGATTGCCACGCAACTCAATATGACGGGCGTTGCGTACTGTAATGCCGCAGTCGTTTACGCCGGTACCGATTATTGTATTATTGATGAGGCGGATGTGCTCATGCAGAAAAGTGGCGTCAGTATCCGGAGCGTCGATGACTACTGCGATGCCTGATGCACCAAACTGTGTACCTGCTCCAAGACCACAGTTTACTATCACGTTGTTTGCAATAGTAACATCTTTTGCATGACTTCCTTCTTTCCATCCGGATTCGGCTCCGACATGGATGGCTGTGCCTGTACATCCGCGAAAAATGTTATTCTCTATGCGGACTCCACGCGTCTTGGCCAATACTCCGCGTGCCAGCTGTCCCCACACCATGGAACGGCAAAACTCCAAACGGGGAAGTTTGGAGACGTTGAACAGATAATAATCACCAAAATTGTCCGGAAGCTCACCATTCAACCCGATTTTTACTTCTGTCTCTTGCGCTTTATGTTCCACCGCTGTCACTTCCAGTGTCTTTTCGGGGACTAATGTGGAGATGCGTACCAACTCCATCTTATCACCTATCTGTGGCACATCGGCAAGCTGTGCATGGGTGAAAGTAGGGGCCTGAAGCTGTAGTGTGATTGTTCCATCTTCTACGGATGTTATGTTGTGGTAATATCCATGTACATTGGTGGCATCATCTCCTTGCCCTCTGAAAAAACAACCGTCAAAACTGATTGTCCCTCGGCAAGCTGCAAAATGGGTGGCGTCTGTGTTGGTAGAAAACTGGAAACCGTCGGCAGGTGTGACCGATAGTCCACGCATCATAATATCAGCACTGTCGAACCCGACAATACCCATGCCGGGTTGTGAATGGATAGTGACTTTGTCTATAACGGTAGAATTGCTATTGCCTATGAATATGGCTGGTCTGAAGTGGAAAGAATGGAGGGCGGCCAGCGAAGCTCCCAGTATGCGGCGAGGTAATTGCCCTTCAAACTCAACCAAGTTGTTTCCTAACAACTTACGTTTGGGAAAGTAGAACGGCTCTGCATAGAATCCACTGATTTCGTTGTCCCACAAGGTGATTCGGGTAATAGGAATTTCATTGGTAATGATGCGTTTGTCGTCGAAACGGACTACAAACGAGTTCTCATTGATCTGTTGGACAATTCCTTGAGAGAAAGGTTTGCGCTTGTAATCAATAGTCAGCCCGCGAACCGTAAAGTTGCGGCAGCCGACAATAGACAGTGGCTCCATCCATCCTTCACATAAAAGAGTGGCACCACTGCCTTCTATCGTTATCGAATCGGCCCCCTCAAAATCAAGCCCGCGGACATAAGGATAATAAGGAGTAAAAATTACTTTTTCCGGATTACCTCCCATCTTCCCCTCCAATACCTCATTCTCCAGTTGCTCTGCTTTCGCATCGCGTAGCCGGTAGATGCCGGGTGGAATAATTAATGTTGTTCCCGGATGCTTACGGCAATATTCGGCTGTGCTACGCAATGCCCGGGTATCGTCTTTCCCATCATCAGGAACAGCGCCGAAGCGGAGGAGAGAAACTGTATCTGCTCTCATGGCCAAAGCACTGCCCATGAATGTGAAACTGCAGATAAAGGAAAGAATAATTCTTATATGCCAATTCATGTTTTATGGATTATAAATAAACAGTCTGCCCTGTCAGGCGACTCTGCTCTGCCACAAAGCAGACACGGTGGCTCTCTACCGATTTGTCGATAGGCGTCTTTAATGGATATTCTTTACAAGAAACAGCTTTGACAAAATCATCAACGATATTCAGATCTGCCCCTGCATGAAACGGTTTCTTTGCGATGTCCGAAAAGTCGAAAATCCGATCCTCATTGGTACGGAAATGACGTACACGCAATCGGGTTTCGTTGCCGTCTATCTCTCCATGAGTCAGTTTTATGTGTGTCTCTCGGCAGTCTTCATTCGTAAATATATCCATTGAGAAATTGACTGTCACTTCATTTTCGGTCTCCATCGAAAGCACTTGGTGGTCAACTACATTGTTGTCGCAATGGAATACACAGCGTCCGTACATTCCATGCTGCAGTTCTTCCAGCAATACCTCTTCCTGCGTTTTCCCTTCTGGTACATCAAAATTGGCAATCCAGCTGCGGCGGTTGTAGTAGAGGTCGACGGCAGAGTAGGGACACTGTTTTTCAATCTTGCAATTGATACATCTGTCGGAACTTCCTGACGGCGCATTCTCTGAACGGAACCAGCGCAGCGAACCAAAAGAGGAAAGACGACGGCATGGAGAATTTATCAGCCATAATAAGAAATCGATGTCATGGCAACATTTGGCTATAAGCATCGGGTTGCTGACTTCTTCTCTACGCCATAATCCTCTGACAAAACCATGCAGCGATCTGTCTAGACCTACCGATACCACATGGTTGATAGAGATAATTGTGCCCAGTTCACCGGAATCAACAATCTCTTTTATTTTTTGAAAATAGGGGTGATAACGCAGCACATGACACACTCCGACCTTAACTCCTTTTTCCCGGGCACGTTTTGCTATGTCATTACATTCGTCCAGCCGTTGTGCAATCGGCTTTTCCAGTAACACATGATAACCTGCATTTATTGCTTTTATACAGGGATCGTAATGAAGGTCCTCTGGGGTGGCAATCAGTACTGCATCTGTCTGAAAAGGCTGGGCAAAGAAATCATTGTAATCTGCAAAACACTGTGAAGATGTCAAATTAAACTCTTTGGCAATGTTCTGCAAGCGGGTCTTATTTACCTCTACAACTCCAACCAATTGTAATCGCTCCGGATATCTCCGTGCATATTCTACATATTTGCTTGTACGGTTTCCTGCTCCTATGGCAACCAGCCTTACCGGCTTTGTACCTTCCCAAGACTCTTGTCCAGCTCTCTCCATAATTATAGTTCTATTGGTAGTTTTAAAGTGTGCAACTTAAGGAAGCACCTTCTTTTATTTTCTTGTTTAAAATAGATTTACCTTCAGTTATTACTTTTACTTGAATAGTGTTGTTGTCTATACGCTCTATCTCAATGTCAAAATCACTTTCAAAAGCTTTGATATGCCGCAAAGACATCTGGTCCCACTCTTGTGGCAGTCGTGGAGTCATGGTGAATGAGCGAAGCCCAATAGGTCTGATTCCAAAAATACCTTCTGTAATGATGCGTCCGTATAGTCCGCTCTCAGCAGACAGATGTCGCTGTCCTCCTTCCGGCCATGCTTCAACTGCATAAGGAACATGGTTGCCTAGCAGACGTGTTGCAGAATACCGTTTCATAAATGTCATTGCTTTTTCAATTTCTCCAGCCATAAAAACACCACGCAGCGCGTATAAGGTAGAACGATCCCAGAATGTGGTACTTCCGGCTTGAGTGAGCAAGCCGTTCTCTGTCCATAAACGCGGTGAGAATAGGGCTTCAATTGTCCCTTTTGCATGCCGATTGATGCCTACTGTTAAAGGAATACAGATCCACGCACGTAAAATGTCATTTCCTTTATAATAGGCATATGTATTAAAACCTTCTACTGTTGCCGGAAAATAACTGTCTATTGCTTTTTCCAATGAGGAAGCGCGTTTCCGGTACATTTTTGCTACCGCCTTTCCTTTGCCCAGTTCTTCGGCCAAGTATGCTGCAGAAAGAAGAGCATCGTAATAGAGGGAGGATGTGCATAGATTGGCATCACCTGCCGGGAAGCGCCCTTCCAGTTCGTCAGCATCTGAGGCTACCACACCTTCCTGATTGAGCTTGCGATGGCAATATTCCAGACACCATTCTATCAACGGCCATAATTGTTCGGCTTCGGTCTTGCTGCCTCTTGCCAGAGCATAACGTGAAGCACCATAGGCAATCATGGCACCGTCACCACGGTCACCTGCCCCGTTCCAGAAATCTTCTCCTTCGGCAATAATAGAACTTGGTATTGGTTTCCATTCATCGTTCATATAGCGGGCAAAGTGTCGGAAAGAGTTCAAAGCTGAGGCGTTACCATACTCATAACCGATAAAGGGGAAATAAGGATTGATGTATTCTGCCTGATCGTTTGCCCAAATAGCAGCATAATAAGATTCTCCTCCCGGACCGTGTAACGGTCCTCCTTTTGTTTCGTAAATACTTTCACAGGCACGGATCTTAGAAAAAGCGAACATTTCATTGATTACCGGATCTGGGGTGTCTAATACTAGATTTTCCATCCATTCATCAACTGCAGATTCTCTTTTTTGCAGTTCATCCAGACATGAAATTCTGGTGGGGGATTCAGCCGATTTATAGGCCGAAACTGTAGCAGTAAAATCTATCTGCTGTCCGGGAGGCAGCGTCACTGCTTCATTGCCATAAGAAGAGAGGTAAATTTGGTAAGCTCCGTCTACTCCTTTATTTTTATCTGTGCTTAATTTTTCACTCCCTTTGGGTAGCTCTAAACGAATGTTCTGTTTACCTGTATTGGTGAATTTGTATATTTCACATAAAGCCGGTTGTTCTGTTGAAGGGAAATAAATGCGTTTCAGCGACAGTGTGTTGTCTTGTCCTAATTTGATTTCACTGTTTACTTCCAGTGTCCCGTTTAGTGTAATGTTTTTTACCTGTTCCTTGAAACTTCCACCATTCACTGTTACTGACTGTAAGGGATCCCACTCGAATCGCCTCATTAAACTGGCATGTGTGTTATTGGGAATAGTACGTAGCATTGGCCATACCATACTTTTGTTCAGATGAAAATCTCCCTTTTTATCCACGCCATAGCGTAATACGGCAGCTACACGTTTACCTGCCATTTCAATGTGGTCATAGTGTTCTTCTCCCGGCTTTACCTGCCATGTTATGCTGTTTTTACCTTCATCAATTTTCCAATATTGTTGGGAATATGTTGTTCCGATACAGAATAGTCCGATAATTAATAATAGAAGTTTTTGCATAATTGTTTTTAAATAGTTTCTCACGATATCTTATAAAGAATCCCGATGATAGATTCAATATATGTTTTCCTGACAAATATAGACTTTAATCTGCAAATAGACATAATTTGTAGGCTAATTTATTTATCAATAATAATCGACAATAAAATACACTTCTCCTCAGACTGAGCGATATGTATATCTTGTTTGTTAATTGAGGAGAATATGAGGTAAAATAACGAAAAGCGCCGGAAAAGGAAAATCCCTTTTAATCCGGCGCTTTCTCGTTGTAAGATGTGAGGTTGGTTATATAATTAATATAAGTTATGCGTCAATATTGGCATAGGTTGCATTTTCTTCGATGAACTCACGGCGTGGCCCTACATCTTCACCCATAAGCATAGAGAAAATATAATCTGCTTCGGCTGCATTTTGGATAGTCACTTGCTTCAGGCGGCGGGTTTCCGGATCCATGGTTGTACTCCATAATTGTTCCGGATTCATTTCACCCAAACCTTTGTAGCGTTGAGTATGGATGCTGCTTTCTGATCCTTCTCCGTATGTCTTGATGAAGTCTTCGCGTTCTTTATCGTTGTAGCAATACTGTTTCACCTTCCCTTTTGTACAAAGGTAAAGCGGTGGGTTGGCGATATATAGATGTCCGCCATAGATGATTTCTGGCATGTAGCGGAAGAAGAGCGTCATGATTAAAGTGTCAATGTGTGAACCATCGACATCGGCATCGGTCATGATGATGATTTTTCCGTAGCGCAGTTTTTCAATGTTGGCAGCCTTGCTGTTTTCCTCGTCCATACCGAAACGTACGCCCAGTGCCTGAATGATGTTGTTTACTTCGTCACTTTCGAATGCTTTATGCCACATGGCTTTTTCAACGTTCAGAATCTTACCACGCAGTGGCAGAATGGCTTGGAATAACCGGCTTCGTCCTTGTTTTGCCGAACCTCCGGCTGAATCTCCCTCGACAAGGAATAATTCGCATTCTTCCGGATTCTTGCTTGAACAGTCTGCCAATTTACCGGGCAAACCGCCTCCACTCATTGGGCTTTTGCGCTGAACGGATTCGCGTGCTTTACGTGCTGCTACACGTGCTGTAGCGGCAAGTACCACTTTATCGATAATCAGTTTGGCCTCTTTGGGATGTTCTTCCAGATAGTAATTGAGTGCCTCACCGATGGCTTGTTGTACAGCTCCTGATACTTCGCTGTTGCCCAGTTTTGTCTTGGTTTGTCCCTCAAACTGAGGCTCTGCCACCTTGACGGAGATGACTGCAGTCAGACCTTCCCGGAAGTCTTCGGGCGAGATCTCTACTTTGGCTTTCTCGAGTGCTTTGCTGTCTTCGGCATACTTTTTCAGTGTACGTGTCAGTGCAGCACGGAAACCGGCAAGATGTGTTCCTCCTTCAATCGTATTGATGTTGTTTACATACGAGTGTATGTTTTCTGTATAGGAGGTGTTATACATTATAGCGGCTTCGATGGGGATTCCCTGCTTTTCGGTGTTGATGTAAATTACATCGTTGATCAGGTGTTCGCGTGAAGAATCGATGTGGCGCACAAATTCTTTCAATCCCTCTTCTGAATAGAATATTTCGGATTTGAACGTACCGTCTTCTTTCTGTACGCGACGGTCGGTAAGCGTAATCTTAATGCCTGCATTCAGGTAGGCAAGCTCACGCATACGTTCTGCCAGAATCTCATATTTATATACGGTTTCGGTGAAGATACTTCCATCTGGCCAGAATTGCTGGCGGGTTCCTGTATGGTCGGACACTCCGACTTCTTTTACAGGATAAAGTGGCTTACCTATTTCGTATTCTTGCTGATAAATTTTCCCGTTGCGGAATACTTGTGTAATCATGTGGGTAGACAGCGCATTTACGCATGACATACCTACACCATGCAGACCTCCGGATACTTTGTAGGAACCTTTGTTGAATTTACCTCCGGCGTGGAGAATGGTCATGGCTACCTCTAGAGCCGATTTCTTCTCTTTGTGGTGCATGTCAACAGGAATACCGCGTCCGTTATCCTGTACAGTGATTGAGTTGTCCTCGTTGATTGTCACTTCGATATGGTCGCAGTAGCCGGCCAGTGCTTCGTCAATCGAGTTATCGACAATTTCGTATACCAAATGATGAAGTCCTTTGATGCTGATGTCACCAATGTACATCGCCGGACGTTTTCTAACTGCTTCAAGACCTTCCAACACTTGGATACTATCCGCAGAATATGATCCGCTGTTGGGGGTGATTTGTTCTTCGCTCATAGTTACTTTGCTGACTTATAAAAACAGAGCAAATATAGTGAACGGTGAGTGGAAAATGAAATAAGCTTGTTTCATCTCTTCCTGCCGAATTGTATCCTATATTCGCACGGAGTGCAAATATACGGAAAAATGTCGATACATCGAAGAAGGAATAGCGAAAAAAGGCAAATGTGGAAAGGGATTATATCTCTGAGTAAACAGAACTAGCTGTTCGAGCTTTGTATGCAGAAAAGGTCGAACTGAAAAGTCCGACCTCGATTATCTTGCTTTTTGTTTTTTTATTAAGCTAATTTATTGATGTAAAGAGCCAACTTAGATTTCAAGTTGTCAGCTTTTTTCTTGTGGATTACGTTCTTCTTTGCCAACTTGTCCAACATCTTTGTTACAACAGGATACATACCTGTAGCTTCTGCTTTGTCAGTTGTAGCGCGAAGTTTTCTAACAGCATTACGCATCGTTTTGCTATAATATCTGTTGCGAAGTCTTCTTGTCTCTTCTTGTCTAATCCTTTTTAATGATGATTTATGATTTGCCATCTCGACTAATCTGTTTTTTTAGTTCTTTATTTCTTTTATTTGTAGCCCGTGGGGGAATCGAACCCCCCTTTCAAGAATGAAAATCTTGCGTCCTAACCGATAGACGAACGGGCCATCCTTCGTTTGCATTTCTGCATTTGCTCTCTTGAAGTATAGTTTGTTTCTCGATTGCGGATGCAAAGGTAAGAACTATTTTTGAATTGGCAAACATTCGGGTGAAAAAAAAGGAAAAAAGTTTTTTAGTTTCTTTGTGTTTATTGTTTAAAATGTTGATAAACAGATGTTTGCTACTTGTTTTGAAGCTGCGTTTTTATGATATGCTTTCTTTTTCCCTACACCTTATTTATATATAAAATCGCCAGATGCAGTGTCTTCGCAATTCAAAGCAAATGTTTCTTTTTTGAGAATTGCCTACGGATTTCTTGTTCGTTGCCTGCGGAACTGTGAGTTCGCTGCGATGAAACTCTGCGTTCGCTGCGACGAAACATTCTTATAATCCGATTTTCTTTCCGCGGTTTTGTCTCTCTGTAATAAATACGTAGTTTTGTGGCTGAATAAATAACCGGTGTTGTATTTTATGCTGCAAAAGACCAGAGGAATTGTGCTCCATACATTAAAGTATAATGATGCTTCAATGATTGTGGATATGTACACGGATTTGATGGGACGGGCTTCTTTTCTTGTACCTATACCACGGTCAAAGAAAGCGTTGGTCAAGTCGGTACTGTTCCGTCCGCTGGCTTTCATTGAGTTTGAGGCGGATTATCGTCCGAATGCAACATTGTATCGGGTGAAAGAGGCGAAAACTTTCTATCCATTTTCGTCTATACCTTATGACCCCTATAAGTCGTCGATAGCGTTCTTCTTAGCCGAATTTCTCTACAGGGCTGTGCGCGAAGAGGCGGAAAACCATCCTTTATTTGCTTATTTGCAGTATTCTATTACGTGGCTTGACGAGTGTAAGGAGAACTTCTCTAATTTTCATCTGGTGTTTCTGATGCGTCTGTCGCGCTTTTTGGGGCTGTATCCTAATCTGGAGGAATATCACGAAGGAGATTATTTTGATTTGCTGAATGCTTGTTTTACCTCTTCGCGTCCCTTGTCGCATTCTTCATATATTTTTCCTGAAGAAGCGGTCCGGCTTCGGCGGCTTATGCGGATGAACTATGAGACGATGCATCTTTTTGCCATGAGTCGCAGCGACCGTGCCCGTTGCCTTACTATTATTAATGATTATTATCGTCTGCATTTGCCGGATTTCCCGGTGTTGAAATCGCTGGAAGTGCTGAAGGAACTTTTCGACTGACTTTTTGGTAAACTGATTCATATTTTCGATAGGGCACATAATAGGTGCTTATAGTATTTTCAATAAAGTGATGAGATGAAAGGAAAAAAACGAGAAAATATTTGCTTTATTGAATTTAAACCGATATGTTTATACCCAGTGTAGAAAGGTATTCCAAATATGGAAAAATTAAGTTCAGATATGGAAAATTCGATGGCTAACTATACAGTGCCCAATCTGGAAAAAGGGTTGGCTGTATTGGATTATCTTTCTTTCAGCTATCGGGGAAAGACTTTGCAAGAGATTAGAAGTGATCTGGATATTTCTCAGACAACGGCTTATCGCATTTTAAATGCTATGGTCAGGCTCGATTATTTGTTGTATGATGAAGATTCAAGGCGCTATAAGCTTTCGCGCAAACTGCTGACGTTAGGATTTCGCGCTTTAAATGAACATCAATTGCTTGAAACAGTATTGCCACATTTGCGTGAGCTTCGAGACACGTTGAAAGAAACAGCCTGTTTCGGGGTAATGGGCGAGGAGAAGGGAATCTTCATAGATCAGGCCTTGGGAACTTATGCTTTCAGCTTCACGCTTTCTCCGGGAAAACCGTTCGAATTGCATTGCTCTGCTCCCGGGAAAGCCATTATGGCATATCTGCCTCGTAATGTAAGAGAACGCTATCTGTCCTATATGGAGTTTAAGCAATATAACGAGCGTACAATTACTTCGCGCGAAGCATATCTGAAGGAGTTGGATGAGGTGTTTGAGAAAGGGTATGCCATTGATAATGAAGAAGAACTTTCGGGTGTTATTTGCATTGGAGCTCCGGTGTTCAATTATAAGGGTTATCCGTGTGGTGCTATATGGATATCGGGTCCCAAAGACCGGCTCCCAAGTGATATAGTTAGGCAAGATGCAAAAATAATTATGGAAGTGGCTGCAAAGATTTCTACAGAATTAGGCTATATACGAACAAAATAAACAAACATAAATATAGACGTCATGAAAACACTGAGAAACATAAAATATTTGCTACTGATAGTATTGGCAGATTGGTGTCAGCCGATTTTGGCGGATCAAACTCCATTGTTTCCCACAGACCTTACGTTGGATAAACAGGGAAATCTGGTTATTACAGAAAAAGGACGTAAGCGTGTAGCTGTTTATTCACCGAATGGCCGTGAACTGCTGAAGGAATACAGTATGCCCGAAGTTCCGACTGGAGTGGTGGTTGATGGCGATAAAATGTATGTCACTTCTTTTGAGACAAAGGGAATGCTGAACATTGTGAATCTGGATGCCGGACGAATAGATAGTTCGGTGGAGACGGGGTCGGGAGCCTGTTCGCCTGTCCTTAATAAGGAAACTGGAAAATTGTATGTGTGCAACCAGTTCCAGAACACCGTATCAGAGATTGATGTGGCTACAAATAAGGTTACCCGTACGGCTGATGTGCTTCGCGAACCAAAGTCGGCAGTGATAAGTAAAGATGGAAAATATCTGTTTGTCAATAACTTCCTTCCTTCGCAACGAGCAGATTTGGATTATGTGGCTGCGTGTGTGTCTGTGATTGACCTCGGACGCTTTACCAAGGTAAAGGATATTCAGCTTGCCAATGGTAGTAATGCGTTGCACGATATATGCCTGACTCCTGATGGAAAGTATATCTACGTTTCTCATAATTTGGGACGTTATACGGTGCCAACTTCTCAATTACAACAGGGATGGATGAATACAAGCGCCTTTAGTGTGATTGATGCAGAACAGCAGAAATATCTGGGGGAGGTGATTGTGGATGAACCGGAACGTGGAGCTGCAGGAGTCTGGAGCATTGCCTGTAACGAAGAATACATCTTTGTATCTCATTCAGGAACTCATGAGGTTAGCATAATACGGCATAAGGAGATGCTTGACAAGTTTCTGGCATGTCCGGATAAGTCGGCGCTTGAGTATGACCTGACATTTCTCTACGGGCTTCGTGAGCGTGTGCCTTTGCAGGGAAATGGGCCGAGGACAATGTATTTGGCAGATAACCGGTTGATTGTTCCCACTTATTTTGCGGATGTTCTGAATGTCATGGACATTCATACCCATGCGCTGACTGTGGTCAATATGAATCCCGGTCGGGTGGAAAGTGATGTTGACAAGGGAGAACGTTGCTTTAATGATGCATCGAATTGCTTCCAGAATTGGCAAAGCTGTAATGGATGTCATCCGGGAGAGGCCCGTACAGACGGGATGAACTGGGATTTGGTAAACGATGGAGTAGGAAATCCGAAAAACTGTAAAAGTTTGCTGTTTAGCCATGTGACGCCACCCAGCATGATTTCCGGTGTCCGAGAGTCTGCGGAGTGGGCGGTTCGTGCCGGATTCCGGTTCATACAGTTTTTTGAAGTGTCGGAAGAGGATGCCCGCTGTGTAGATGTTTATTTGAAGTCATTGCAGCCTGTACCTAGCCCTTATCTGGTTGATGGACAACTTTCTAAAAAAGCTCAGGAAGGAAAGAAAGTTTTCGATAAACTTAAGTGTGGCGAATGTCATGGAGATGTTTATTATACAGATTTGAAGATGCATCGTATAGGTGAGGATGTTGAGTTTGAGAAAGGATGGGATACCCCTACATTGCGCGAAGTGTGGCGAACTGCTCCTTATCTGTTTGACGGACGTGCTGCTACTATGCAAGACGTTTTTGAGATACATCGGCATGGCATTGACCGTAAGGTTTCCAAGAAAGAAATTGAAGCATTAACTGAATATGTGAATTCCCTATGAGTTACTGTGACAAGATTTGCTATTCGGCTTTTCGGTCGGACGATCCTTCTTTCGAAAGAGCTGTCGATGAGTTGATGTCTCAATTGCCTGATGACAGGGTAATTCTACGTTTGGTAGTGTTTGGGGCTCCTGAGAATAATGAGCAGTATATAGAACAGAGGGATATATTGTATAGGCGGGTAAACTGTAGATTGGCAGGTAAACTCCCGGTTGTGAGTTATGTGGCGCAGCCACCGTTAGAAGGTCACCTTGTCATGGAGTTACATAGCTATCTGCCGGATGAAGGTGATCGGATATACTTCCGATTGCATGGGCTTTCCCCTTATATACTTATTGAAAATGCTTGTGGAAGATTTCTTTTTGCCGGTGGTTTTCAATCGGATTTGTCGTCGACAATCTATAGACAATCACAAGAAGTCTTTCAGTCAATACAGGATTTGTTGAAACAGGAAGGATTTCCGCTAAACACTATTATCCGTCAGTGGAATTATGTTGAATCTATCACAGCATGTGAAGGCAATGATCAGCATTACCAGATGTTTAATAATGCTCGAAGCGAATGCTATGCTACTGTGAATTGGAAAAATGGATATCCGGCTGCTACGGGAATTGGAAGTCGTTGTGGGGGCGTGTTGATAGATGTAGATGCCGTTACCTTCTGCTCAGATTCTTGTTTTGCCACTCCAATCGATAATAAGTTGCAGGTTGCAGCTCATGCCTACTCCAGTGATGTGCTGGAAGAAGCCGGGCGGATAAAGACAACTCCTAAGTTCGAACGGGCTAAAAGCATGACTTTGGATGGGCGTAGTTTGATTTATATATCGGGTACTGCTGCTATCCGTGGAGAGGAAAGCATGAGAGATGTAGGAGTAAAACGTCAGTTGGAAATCACGATGGAGAATATTTCTCAATTAATAGGAGATGCCGGGATCCGCTTGCTGAGAGTATATCTGAAGCATCCGGAAGACTATCCGACCGTAAAACATTGCCTGAATGCTTATGAAGATTCTGTTGATATCTCTTATTTATGTGCAGATGTTTGCCGGAACGAATTATTGATAGAAGTAGAAGGTATAGCAATTGAATGATACATGTTTAAATTTATAGGAGGATAGATTATGAGAAAAAAAGTTATGAAAATATTCTTGTTTGCGTGTGCTTGTGGAATATTCTCTGCGTGTATAGAAAATGCAGGCAATAGACAGACTGCCGAAATTTCAGATAATAAGAATGTAGAACAAAATAAAGAAACAATGAAGTACAGTAAGAAATTTACAAATGCCGATTTCTATAAGGATGGCAAGTTTCAACAAGAGGTCGCAATGGAGGCCATGAAAGACATGTTTAAATTTTATAATGTGCCTTTTACAGAGTTGATGGAAAAAGACATGTGGGTAACAGACTTTGGACTAGGAGACTTTGAGAATGTAGGCATGGGAGGAATATTCTGGGTTAACGATCCTGAATATAAATATTTTGCACATGCTATTTATTTGTTGCCCGGGCAGATGATCCCTGAACATGCACATGTAGCCACTCCGGGGTTTCCGGCCAAGCATGAATCATGGATGGTTGAACACGGTTGGGTATATAATTTCTCAGAAGTGGGAGAAAATACTCCGAATGCCCCATCTGTATCTCCTGTACATGGCCCTATTAAAAGTAAAAATTTTGTAGTTCAGAAAGTTGGTGATGTACTCAGACTGAAAAAACTAGGTACATTCCATTTTATGATGGCAGGTCCCGAAGGAGCTATTGTTGATGAATGGGCATGCTATCACGATAATGCAGGATTGAGATTTACCAATCAAAAGGCTGCTTTGTAAATAGGCATTTAGGATATATAATAAGTAAGATAACCATAATACCATGCGTTTATGAAAGCGTATTTTTTAGCAGGATGCTGTTTACTGCTTGGGATAATGTCTGCATTGGCTTCGCCTAAAAAGGAAATAGCTGATACATGGGCAGATATGGCGGTCAAGGCCAAAATGGATATATTGGTAGATTTAGAGAAGAAGGGCATGCCGGTTGTATCTGCTTGGATGAAACGGAACGTAAAAGCAGAACCGTTTGTTGTCTCTCTAAAAGGGCTTGATAAACTGGTGCTGGTCACAGAAGGTGGTAAAGACGGAAGCAGCTATGATCATGCCGTGTGGGGAAATGCCCGTCTGATAAAAAAGGATGGGACTTTTGTGTGGTTGGATGAGTTGCGCTATGAATCAGGTAAAGCCGGTTGGGGCAACCCGATGATCAATAAAAACGTGTATGGAAATCAGATAGCAATTGTCGGGAAAAAATATCCACATGGAGTTACTTGCCATGCTGATGGCTTATTGGTATATCCTTTGAAAAAAGATGAATTTGTACGTTTTGAAGCGGAGGTAGGTATTGATGACGCATCTTATGCAGGGAGTGCCTATTTTATAGCACTTCCTGCTCTACCCTCGACTTATGTAGAAGATTTTAAGAAGGCATATCCTGAAGAATACAGATTTCTTCTTTCTTTAATTGGTAATCTGGACAATTGGCTGATTGCCAAAGATACTTCTATTGAAGAGAGAATATTGGGCAGTCTGTTGGCTGAGCTTAAAGATTCCTCTTATTATACTGAAAAACTGAAGTCGCTTTCAGCAGAGCCTTCCTTAGCTCTGAGATCAAGAGAACTTCTGGCATTATTGAAAGAAATATCGCAGGTTGTAGAGCTGCAAAATTCTTTGGCCTGGCTTAATGGAACTTCTGTTAAACTGGCTTTTGATGACATGAAGAAATCTGCCTCTTTTAATGTTGGTAAATATGAGCCAATGTTGAATGAGCTTTCTTCTTTATTGAAAAAAGGTTTTTCTGGAATTTATAAAGGAAATGCACAGGCAGTTTCTGATGCACATCGTGCATTGTGGCTGAAACGGTCGATTCTGTTAGGTAATCCGTTGCTTGACTCTGATAAGATTGTAGCTTCCAGATATAAGCTGGGCACTAAAGCTCGCTCTGCAATGGCGCCGGATTTGGGTACACAGGCAAACAACTGGAGTAATCAGGAGTCGGCCGGACGTGGAGGGTTTGATGCTGAAATTGTGGAACTTTCAAATTTGCGCGGGGATATCACTCTTCGTCAGGTATATAAGCCTGACAATGGTTCTTCGATTGCCGACCTGCGTATGCATTGGGATGGTGACCGTATGATGTTTACCCAGACTCAAGGCGATCGGCGTTGGAATGTATTTGAAGTAAATCTGGATGGAAGCGGATTTCATCCTTTGATAGAGAATGAAGAACCTGATCTTGAATTTTATGATGGAACTTATTTGCCCGATGGCAGGATTCTGGCGGTTTCCAATATCGGCTATCAGGGAGTGCCTTGTGTGAGTGGTAGTGATGCTGTGGGTAATCTGGTTCTTTATAACCCCAAAGACAAGAAACTTCGCCGTCTTACTTTTGACCAGGATGCCAACTGGACCCCGGTTATTATGAACAACGGACGTGTGATGTATACTCGTTGGGAATATACAGACCTAACACATTATTATTCACGAATTGTTATGCATATGAATCCCGACGGTACAGAGAATAAAGCATTGTATGGAAGCGGTGCAATGTTCCCTAACAGCACGTTTGATGTGCAACCTATTCCGGGACACGGCTCTTCGTTTATCGGGATTATTTCCGGACACCATGGCATAGCACGGTCGGGACGTCTGATTGTTTTTGATCCGGCTAAGGGCAGGAAAAGTATATTTGGAATGGTGCAGGAGATTCCGTATCGGAACCGGCCTATCAAAGAACTTATCAAAGATGAATTGGTAAATGGGGTTTGGCCTCAGTTTATTAAGCCTACCGTCTTGAACGATAAGTATTTCCTTGTAGCAGCCAAACTTACTCCAAATTCTCTATGGGGAATTTATTTGGTAGATGTATATGATAATGTGACTTGTATTATGGAAACGGAAGGCGAAGGTTTTATCAGCCCTATTCTTGTCAAGAAAACCAATATACCTCCGGTGATTCCTGATCGTGTGAAACTGGATCAAAAGGAAGCAACTTTCTTTATTCAGGATATTTATGAAGGAGAAGGACTCCGCGGCATTCCTCGTGGAACGGTCAAGGAACTTCGTCTTCATGCCTATGAATATGCTTATGTAAAGACACAGTCTGATCATAACTGGCATGGAATTCAGTCTGGCTGGGATATCAAACGTTTGCTTGGTACGGTACCTGTTGAAGAGGACGGATCGGTTATGTTTACAGCACCTGCCAATACTCCTATTTCCATTCAACCGATAGATAAGGATGGTGTGGCAATTCAGTGGATGAGAAGCTGGGTGACTGGCCAACCGGGTGAGGTGGTATCTTGTGTCGGTTGCCATGAAGATCAGAACCAGATAGTTATTCCAAAAAGGGTAATCGCTTCGAAGAAAGCACCTAGAAAATTGACTCCCCCCGAAGGTGGAGTACGCTCCTTTACCTTTGATCTTGAGATTCAGCCAATTCTAGACCGGGCATGTATTGCCTGCCATAACGGTGATAAGGCTTTTGATTTGCGTGGCGGAAAGAAAGACCAGCAGGGTTATGGTACTTCGTATCTGAATTTCCATCCGTATATTCATCGGCAAGGAGGAGAAGGAGATATGGTTGTATTGCAGCCTTATGAGTATCATCCGAATACAAGTGAGCTGGTGCGTATGCTGAAGCGTGGACATTATAATGTGAAACTGACAGACAAAGAGTGGCGTACGTTGTATAACTGGATTGACTACAATGCTCCGGATAAAGGCTATTTTAATGCAAATGTGCTCAAGGATTTCCCTTATAAAGGATTTGATCAGGTGGAACGGCGTATTGAACTCACTAATAAATATGGAAATGGTGCAGGGGTGGATTGGAAGAAAGAGCTTGCTGATTATGCTTCTTATTTGAAAAGTAAGGGAGAAATTGTTCCAGAGATGCCTCAGGAACAGGAAGAACTGAAGATGAAAGACTTAAAGGCAAAAGATTGGCCTTTTGATGCCGCAACTGCCAAGCAAATGCAGGAAGCCGAAGGAGAAACACATAAAGTAATTGAAATTGCTCCTGGAGTAAAAATGAACTTTGTGCGTATTCCGGCAGGTGAGTTTATTATGGGTAGCTATAATGGTCCTTCGGACACATATCCTACAACAAAGGTTAAGATAAAGAAAGCATTCTGGATGGCAGAACTGGAGACGACCAATGAACAGTTCAATGTGATCTTCCCTGAACATGACAGCCGGTATGTAGACCAGCAGTGGAAAGATCATGTGGTGCAAGGGTATCCAGCCAATAAACCAGATCAGCCAGTGATTCGTGTAAGCTATAATGATGCAGTAGAGTTCTGCAGAAAACTGAGTGAACAAACAGGACTGAACATAACCTTGCCTACTGAAGCTCAGTGGGAGTGGGCTTGTCGGGCTGGTAGTGACAGCGATTTCTGGTTTGGTGATCTTCATTCTGATTTTGGCAAAAAAGATAATCTTGCGGATAAGACAACGTTGAAGTTTGCTGTATCGGGCATAGATCCTCAGCCGATGTCGCCTGATAATTATTGGTACAAGTATTATATATACTTGCCTAAAGCTGAGCAGGTAGACGATGGAAATCTTGTTCAAGTGGGCGGGAAACAGTATGAAGCCAATCCTTTCGGTTTGTATTGTATGCACGGTAATGTGTGCGAGTGGACCCGTTCCGATTATTTGCCTTATCCTTATAAGGAGCGTAAAAAAGGAGAAGCTGAATATAAAGTAGTGCGTGGGGGCTCTTATATCGAGAGACCTAAATTCTCTACCTCTTATTCCCGTAAAGGATTCTATCCTTATCAACGTGTATTCAATGTCGGATTCCGTGTGATTATTGAAGATTAGAAATATGTTGGTCTTGACAGGTGGAGGTAAGAAGTAGTGCTTACTTTCACCTGTATTTACTTAAAAAACAGATTATTGAGCATGGACAGAAAAAACAACCTTATCGTCAGGCTGTTCTCTTCATTCCGTATAACGGTGTTGCTGATATATGCCATAGTATTGGCTTCTGCGACATGGATTGAAAACGTGTATGGAACTTTGACTGCTAAGGCCCTTATCTATCATTCCGTACCTTTTTTTGTGTTGCAGGGATTGCTGGTTATTAATTTTATAATCTATTCTTTTACTCATCGTTATCTTTTGAAAAGCAGGCCGGGATATGTGTTGACTCATTTAGCTTTTGTAGTGATTCTGACAGGAGCTTTCATTACATATCTTTATGGACAGGAAGGATTGTTACATGTACGTGAGGGAGAGTCTGTCAACACAATGGTTGCCCGTGACGGTGAGAAGGAAATACTTGTTACACTGCCCTTTTCTGTCCAACTGAATGATTTTATTTTGAAGCGTTATCCGGGTTCCAGCAGTCCTTCTTCTTATGAGAGTATGATAACTGTACATGCCTCTGATTCAGAGTATAAGGCTCATATTTTTATGAATAATGTATTGGATGTGGAGGGGTACCGTTTGTTCCAGACGTCATACGATCCGGATGAGAAGGGAAGTGTGCTTTCGGTCAATCATGATGTTGCAGGTAGAAATGTGACATACTTCGGATATTTGTTGTTGGGAGCGGGATTACTATTGTCGTTGGTTAGCAGGAATGGACGTTTCAGGTTTTTGTACAGACGGTTGAAGGCTTTACAAAGTAAACAATATCTGTTACTTCTGTTGATAGCTGGTGGATGTAGTCTTTCAGCGATGGGAGAGGAGAAAGACGGATTGGAGCTTGCCGAGCAATATAAAGTAAGTATTACTCATGCAGCACATTTCGGACAATTGCCTGTGCAATCGGCCAACGGAAGGATGATGCCGATAAATACATTTTCATCTGAGGTGTTGCGTAAATTGTATAAATCTGATTATATCGGACAACTGAATTCCGATCAGTTCCTTGTCAGTCTGTTGCTTATGCCCGAAGTGTGGATGAATATCCCTTGCATCTCTCTTGAGAATACGGAGCTGGCTTCGCTTTATCGGCTGACTACCCCCTATAGCTCGTATGTTCAGATGTTTGATTCGTTGGGGAACTATAAACTGCAAAGTGAGTTGGAGGGTATATACCAAAAGTCACCGGCTCAACGCAACCGATTGGAAAAAGACTTGTTGAAACTGGATGAGCAGGTAAATATTTTCCATCTGTTGTCAAACAGGCAGCAACTGAATCTATTCCCTTTGCCGGATGATTCCACCCACACATGGTATGCTCCCGGAGATGATTTGTCGGCGTTTAGCGGGAAAGATTCTATGTTTGTCTCCCGTATTTTCGACTGGTATCTGGAGGAAGTAGGGAAGGCTGTGTATAATGGTAACTGGGATGGTGCAGACAAGGTCCTGGACATGATTGATACCTATCAGCAGGCTAAGGCGACAGGGGTGGATATTGACCGCGAAAAGATGAAAGCAGAAGTTGAGTATAACAGACTGAATATTTTCTCCCGTTGCCGTGTTGGATATCTCTCCTTAGGAGGAATGACACTTGTCTGGGCCTTGGGACTTTTGTTTGGATGGTTCCGGATGCGGTGGGTGAAATGGATATTGGTGCTGGGAATTGTGGCGTTTTTCTGTTTTCACATGTATGGAATGGGAGTGCGTTGGTATATCGGTGGATATGCCCCTTGGAGCAATTCGTATGAGACCATGGTTTATATGGCATGGGCAACGGTTTTGGCAGGACTGCTGTTCGTACGACGTAACTTGCTGGTGTTTGCTTTGGCCACTTTGTTTGGTGGAGTCATTTTGTTTGTATCAGGGCTTAACTGGATGGATCCCCAGATCACTCCACTGGTTCCTGTATTGAAATCTCCATGGCTGATGTTCCATGTGGCTGTTATTGTAGCTGCTTATGGTTTCTTTGGTGTGAGTGCGCTTATGGGGATTGTTAATCTGTTTTTGATGATTGTCCGACCTCCGGGGGAGGGGAAAAATATGAGACAGTCCGATCGGATTCGTGAACTGAGTCTGCTGAATGAAATGTCTTTGTGGATTGGGCTTGTATTAATGACTGCGGGAGTCTTTCTGGGGGCAGTATGGGCTAATGAGTCGTGGGGACGATACTGGGGATGGGATCCCAAAGAAACGTGGGCGCTGATAACGATGGTAGTATATGCATTGGTAACCCATATTCATCTGCTGAAATTGCAGAGGAAAGAATGGCTGTTCAACTTTTTGTCTGTGCTTGCTTTGTCGTCTGTGCTGATGACTTTCTTCGGAGTCAATTATTTCTTGAGCGGAATGCATTCGTATGGGCAGAACGAGCATATTTCCAATCTGTTCATTTGGATTATAATTGCCTTTGGACTTGTATTTTTATTAGGTGCTTTCTCTTATCGGGCTGCATCTAAACAAAATAATTTATAAATCAAATAAACTGAGTTAACATCATGAGAACATTTAACCATGTCGGTATTGTAACTGACGTTATTCGTGAAGGAGCCTCTTATAACAGTGGCTTGAGTGTTTGGCTTACAGACTATAGCAAAAGTCCAAACAAGATTGAATTTTTAAAGTTTGAAAGCGGGAGCTGTCTGCCCGAATTGGTGCAGAAGCAGGGACATATTGCATATACAGTTCCTTCGCTTGAGGAAGAACTGAAAGGTAAGAAGGTCATTTTCGGACCAGCTGTCTGCGACGAGCATCTGACAATTGCTTTTATTGAAGAAGAAGGCGTTGCTATCGAATTGATGGAGATAAAGTAAGCCTTTGGTAAGGAAGGTTATAGAAGAGAGTTTAAAGCTTTGAACCAATAAAAAGGAAATGTTATGCAGACAAAATTTATAAATAATCCAGAAAATATAACGAAAGAGTTGTTAGAAGGCTACGTACTTGCTTATCCCGAACAGGTAAAGCTGGCAGCGGAGAATATTGTGGTCAGAGCTCATCCGAAGAGTGGGGATAAAGTGGCTATTGTTACCTTGGGAGGCTCTGGACATGAGCCTGCATTGAGCGGATTTGTTGGCGAAGGAATGCTTGATTGCTCTGTTGTAGGTGATATTTTTGCTGCACCGGGGGCACAACGGCTGTTTCAGGCATTGCAACTGATGAAGCGTGAAGCTGGCATTTTGCTCGTTGTACTCAATCATTCCGGCGATGTGATGAGCGCCAATATGGCTTGTCAGTTGGCCGAACGTGCTGGGATTAAGGTGGCAAAAGTATTGACACACGATGATATAAGTGCCGGTATTGGTGCCGATGTAAACGAACGTCGTGGATTGGCAGGATGTGTACCATTGTATAAGATTTTGGGAGCTGCAGCAGACGAAGGAAAAACATTGGAAGAACTGGTTGAAATAGCAGAACGTTACAACAAGCATGTCGCAACACTGGCTGTTGCCATGAAGGCCTGTTCGCATCCGCAGAATGGTGCTGTCATTACCGATTTACCTGCTGGAATAATGGAGATTGGTATGGGGCAACATGGCGAAGGTGGTGGCGGTCAGAAACCTCTGATTTCGGCAGACGATACAGCAGCAGAGATGGTGGAACTTCTCTGCCAGCAGTTGCAGCCTAAAAGTGGCGATAAGATGATGCTGATTATCAATGGGGTTGGTGCAACGACTCACATGGAGCTGAACATCATATTCCGTAAGGCGTATAAAGAACTGGAAGCCCGTGGACTGAAGGTGGTTGTGAGCCGTATACAGGAACTGCTGACGGTACAGGAACAGGCCGGATTCCAGATGATTATGGCTGTTCTGGACGACGATCACATCGCATATATCAAGGATGCTCCTTCAAATGCTCCTTATTGGACTACTCTTGGAAAAAAGTAGAGTGATGATGAAAAAATTGCTGACTATAGGAGACTTCAAAGCTATGTTGGAGACTGCTTTGAAGAACATTCGTGAACGTGAAGATGAATTTTCCAAGCTGGATGCAGTGATTGGTGACGGCGATCATGGACAGGCCATAACAGCAGCCATGACAGTAGTGACGGACATTGCACGTGCAGGTGTCGGCTTCAAATCGATGCTTGGTGATATGGGTATGGGAGTGATGCTTCAGGTTAATGGATCGACCAGTACTTTGCTGGGTGCTTTTTTCCTAGGGATGAGCGATGCTGTGGAAGAGAAAACAGAGCTTGATGCCAGCGGGGTACGGCAGATGTTTTCTGGCGGACTTGCCAATGTGCAGGCTCAGACACAGGCAAAAGTTGGAGATAAGACAATGATGGATGCACTGATTCCGGCGATAGAGGCAATGGAAAACTGTCAGTCGGATGACATACAACAGTTGTTGGAGGCTGGGGCAGATGCTGCATTACGTGGTGCAGAGTCTACCGTGCAGATGAAAGCCAACTTTGGCAGAGCTCGTAACTATGGAGAACGTTCTATTGGATTTGCCGATAGTGGTGCCACCTCTTGGAGCTGTATGTTTCAGGCCTTCGCCCAGTCCTTTAAGGAATGAATATAAAATTGTTATTAATCAATTAAAAAGTAGATAATTATGGCTGATATGGATGGATTCAGGGAAGCTGCAGATTTCGGAATCGGACAAGCTTCGCCGCAAACAGGCTTCCATGTAAAAGGTGCCTCGTCTATGGGTTGGGGAATGAAAGACCGTTTGTCCCGTATCTTCAGTCCTGCAACCGGACGTACGGTAATGCTTGCGTTCGACCATGGGTTTATCATGGGTCCTACTTCGGGAGTGGAGCGTATAGATTTGAGCATTGTTCCTTTAATACAGTATGCCGATTGCCTGATGTGTACAAGGGGCATTCTCCGTTCTTCCATTCCTGCAAATGTGAACAAACCGGTTTGTCTGCGTTCGGATGCTGGGACTACTGTGCTTACAGAACTTAACCGTAATGTGCTGATTGACGTAGAAGATGCCATTCGTTTCAATGCTTCAGCTATGGCCGTAATGCTTTCTGCCGGAGATGGTGAGCAGGAAGCAATTACTGTAGCCAATCTGGTCAGGGCTGCTGATTTAGGCAACCGTTATGGCATTCCGGTAATGGGAGTTACAGCAGTTGGCAAGCAGATGGAGCGTGATGCTCGTTACTTTGCACTGGCTTCACGCGTATGTGCAGAAAATGGAGCAGCTATTGTAAAGACCTATTATTGTGAAGGGTTTGAGAAAGTGGTTGCTTCGTGTCCTGTGCCTATTGTGATTGCCGGTGGCAAGAAATTGCCTGAAGAAGAGGCGTTGGCTTTGTGTTATAAAGCAATCAATGATGGTGCCGCTGGGGTAGACATGGGAAGAAATGTGTTCCAAAGCGAATCGCCGGTTGCTATGATTCAGGCTGTGCATGCTGTTGTACATGACGGACTGACACCGAAGCAGGGTTATGAACTTTTCCTTGATCTGAAGAACCACTAGTGGGCAGATTAGGTAAAGGAGAGATGCCTGTTTCACAGTAAAAAAATACCCCACCATTGTATCGTGCGCCAATGGTGGGGTATGTTGTATGTGCGATCTTGTGTAAGAACAAGCTCGTCTGAGAGTCTGTGATTATCCCAGCAGTTCTTTGACTTTGGCCGAGATGGCACGTCCTTCGGCAAGTCCGGCCAGCTTCTTGGAAGCAACTCCCATCACTTTTCCCATGTCTTTTCCGCTGGTAGCTCCTACTTCGGCAATGATTTCTTTTAATGCGCTTTCCAGCTCTTCTGCCGATAATTGCTTGGGCAGGTAGGCTTCCATCACTTTCACTTGTGCCAGTTCGGCATCTGCCAGATCCTGACGGCCTTGACCTACATAGATTTCGGCTGCATCTTTGCCTTGTTTCACAAGCTTCTGGATGATTTTCAGAGCTGCGTCGTCTGTCAATGTATCGTTTGCTCCCGATGCTGTCTTGGCTTCAATAAAGAATTTCTTTACGTTTCTCAGTGTTTCGAGGGCTACTTTGTCTTTCGCCTTCATCGCATTTTTAATGTCTTCGCTGACACGATCAAACAAATCCATAATACTATATTTATAATTAATTGGTTATCAATAAAATATTTGTCTCTTTTATTCTCTTTTCCAAGGCTCGGGTTTGGCTTGTGTCAGCTAACCTTTCCCAACATGTCAGCTAACCTTTCCCAACGCGAGCCGTGACCTTTGCCAATACGTCAGCTAACCTTTCCCAACAAACGGGGCAAAGGTGGTTCGGAAGAGAGGGGTCAGAAGGTGATCACACCATCCTCATTACCTGCATCTTCTGCTGCAGCTTCTTCTTCAAGTGCGGCTTTGGTCTTGATTTTGGTGAGCGTTGTCTTGTCGCGCAGATAGGTAGGCGAGTCTTCTACCATGGCGATGATATCATCGTTGTCCAAGTCTTCGGCATTGAAGAGGTAGATGTGCCGGCGCTTGCGGATACTTTTGCTTCCGATACCATTGGCACTTTCTCCGTATGCCTTGCGGATGCGTTCTTTATTCTTTTCCTTTTCTTCTTCCAGCAGTATCTGGCGTTCTTCTTCTTCCTGACTGCGTACTTCGTGCAGACTGTCCATGCCGGGTACGTCTTCTACTCCAAAGCCTGTAGCAAGTACGGTAATCTTGACTTTATTGCCCAATTCTTCATCCATGGCAACACCCCAGATCACTTCTACTCCTTCGCGGAACTTGCTCATGAACTCGTGTACTTCGTTCATCTCTTCCATCATCAGCTCGGATGCAGGGCAGAAGGAGACATTGAGCATCACTTTCTTGGCATTGAAGATGTCATTGTTGTTCAGCAGCGGAGAATTCAGTGCATCGTCGATGGCTTTGGTCACACGGTTTTCGCCTTCACCAAATCCGGTACTCATGATAGCTACTCCACCATCTTTCAGAATGGTCTTGACATCGGCAAAGTCGAGGTTGACTTTGCCACGCATGGTGATGATCTCGGCAATACTTTTGGCTGCGATTGAGAGGGTATCGTCGGCCTTGCCGAATGCGTTCATGAATGTAAGGTCTGAATAGATTTCACGCAGGCGCTCGTTGTTGATTACCAACAAGGCATCTACATGTTGTGCAATCCGTTCTACACCGTCCAGTGCCTGTATGATTTTCTTTTCACCTTCGAAGATGAAGGGAATGGTCACAATACCTACTGTCAGGATGTCCATCTCTTTGGCAATACGTGCGATGACCGGAGCAGCTCCTGTCCCGGTTCCTCCTCCCATTCCGGCTGTGATGAATACCATCTTGGTACCGTCGCTTAACAGTTGACGGATGTCATCGATGCTCTCTTCGGCAGCATCGCGTGCTCTTTCCGGGCGGTTACCGGCTCCAAGGCCTTGTGTGATACTGCGTCCCAGTTGCAGTTTGACTGGAACGGGAGATTCTGCCAATGCCTGATTGTCGGTATTGCAGAGAACGAACGTTACGTCGTGTATGCCTTCCCGATACATGTGATTGACGGCATTTCCGCCACCACCACCTACACCGATTACTTTGATGATTTTCGGAGAATCGGTCGGAAAATCGAATTGTACTATATCGTCCATATTATATTGTTTTTTGTTATTTCATATCATCGTCCGAGAAGAAGTTACTGCTGAACTCGTTAATTTTGCGTGTAAACCAATTGGGTTGTTTAGGGTCTTTTGCTCCATTCTGTGAGGGCTTCTTTCCTCCTTGGTTGTTTTTATCTCCTTTCTTTTCCTCTTTTTGAGGCTCTTCCACCGGTTTTTCCTGTACCATTTCTATCTCTTTATCGGTAAACAGCGTTCCTTGTGTACCTGCCTCTACCAGACAGCAGTTCTGGTTCCCTTCGAACAGCATGCCAAACAGTGTGTTTTGTGAACCGTCTTTTTTCAGCACATTGTCGGAAGCATATACAGTGTTCCGTGGCAGTTTGGCGGTTCGTATTTTATCTATCTTGCTGCGTTTGCGTAGCATTTCATCCAGATTCTTCAGGTTGGCAGCTCCACCGGTGATAATGATTCCTGCCAGCAGTTTGTCTTCGTAGCCTGAAAGTTGTACCTGATTCCATGCGTTTACGATAATTTCTTCTGCACGTGCTTCAACTATGTTGTTCAGCTTGTTCAGTTCGATACTGCGGCTTTCGTCTTCCAGTTGACAGGTTGCAGGGTTTTCCATGTCTGCTTCTTCATAAAGCGCATCACCATATTCTTTCTTTAACCGTTCTGCTTCTTCCTCTTCTATGTGAAGGGTGGTTATGTCGCGTGTAATGCTGTTGCCTCCCAGTGGAAGTACAGTCAGGAAGCGCAGAATATTGTTCTTATAGACGGAGATGGTAGTCGTATCTGCTCCAAAATCTATGAGTGCACAACCCGAACGGCGTTCGCTTTCTGTCAATACAGCATTAGCTGTGACTAGTGGTGCTATCAATTGGTCGGCAATCTCTATTTTTGACTGCTTAAAGCAGTGTTCCAGATTCTTGCGTATGGATGACCTTGCAACAATATTGAGGAATCTTCCTTCGATATGATCTCCTAACAGTCCTACGGGATTAGCCTGCAGATTGTTTCCTACTTTATATTCTTGTGGGGCAACATCCAGTATATCCATGTCGACTACCGGAATGGAAACATTTTCATCACCGATGGCATTGACCAGCTCTTCTGAAATGATGGTGTTTTCGTCCAAGTCGCGGCTTACTACATTCCGCACCGTGCGCAGAGATTGTCCTCCGATTGTTACATAGACTTTTGTGATGGAATTGTTCAGTTCGCTTTCCAGTCGGTTGATGATAGAGGTCAGGCTTTGTGCTGTTTTATCGAGGTTGAAGATCAATCCTTTTCGGATGAATGTGGAAGAGTCTTCTTGGGCATATGCAAGAATCTGCATACTTCCGTCACTGTTCTTTTTTCCCGCCACACCGGCTATTTTGGATGAACCCAGTTCGATTGCGGCAATAAATTCTGTTGTTACCATATCTCTTGCTATTTTTCTTGTTTCGTACAAATAATTTGGTTGCTAAACTCTAAATTGATGCGTGAATACTTGTTCCATCCTACTTGATTGAGCCCTTTCTGATAGAACGTTTTCAGGCGTGCGAGCTTATCTTCAAACTTATCCAGTTTGCCAAGATAGATGATGTGATTCCCGACGCGCGGTACCAGTTCGACATTTTGGTCGGGCAACACATTGATTTGTTCTATCTGAGCATTCCAGAACTTATTGTTTTGCAAAAATACACCAAACTTATATAAATCGTTCATTGCAAACGACTTTTCTATGTTTCCTGTTGCAATTACCCGATGTGCAACACATTTGGCACTGGGTGGAAGAACTGTTCCTCGGTTGTCAATGTAATAGTTGTCTCCTTTGCTACTCATGATGCGGAGGAGAGGAATGCGCTGTGTCACCTCTACACAGACTTTTCCACTGGGAGTTTTATAGCATTCGGCCTCGTCGATCAGTGGATGCTGGGAAAGTACATGCTCCAATGTTTTGGTAGAGATGCGTTCCATTTTCTTACCGATGGGATAGATACCTTTTTGCTGAAGTACATTCTTCAATTCACCCGGGGTGATGAATCCTGCATAGGCTGTATCTTTAATGACCAACACCACGTCCTTACAAGTTTGATTGGCAGAAGGGCGATTGAGGGCTGTTATTGCCATACACAGATAGGCAATAAGTCCCAACATGACAATCGACAGAAAGATTCTCTTTATCATACTTAAAAGGATATATTCAGTTTGACATTTTATTTAATTCTTTTAATCTCGGGCGCTTGGATTCACACCTATCCGTTTAATAGACCGTTACCTATCCGTTTAATAGGCCGTTACCTATCCGTTTAATAGGCCGTTACCTATCCGTTTAATAGACACGTAAATTTTCTGATTCTTCACGTGACCGTAACAACTGCTCTATGGCGGGTACATAATTATCGATGTCTCCCGCTCCTAACACAATCAGGACTTCGAGCTTTTTATCTTTCAGCAGATTCAGTATCTCTGCCTTATTACAGAGGGTTTTCTCTACCTTTGGATTGAGGTTGTCGTAGATTAATTGGCTGCTGACTCCGGGAATAGGTTGTTCGCGGGCAGGGTAGAGGTCGGTCAGTATTACCTCGTCTGCCAGCGACAGACTATCGGCAAAATCCTGATAGAAATCTCTGGTTCGTGTATAGAGATGAGGCTGGAAGATGACTGTGATCTTCTTGTCACAATATAATTCGCGGATGGAATGTATACTTTGTCTGATTTCGGCAGGATGGTGTGCATAGTCACTCAGCAGAACGAACCGGTTATCTTTTATCTTGAAGTCGAATCGTCGGTCTACTCCCCGGAAGCTGGCCATTCCTTGTCTGATTTCTTCGTCTGTCACTCCGTTCAGATGGGCTAATGCCATGGCTGCTACGCCGTTCTCTATGTTGATGCTAACAGGAACCCCCAGTTGTATGTTGTTGATTCTTGTGTCTGGTGCGATGAAATCGATGATGATTTCTCCGTTTCCGATACGGATGTTTTCGGCATGAAAGTCTCCTTCATTGAGGGCGTATGTGTAGGTATGCACTCCTTGCTGTAGACGAGGCTGAAGGGCAAGTCCTTTATGGATAATTAAAGCACCTCCCGGTTGTATCAGACTGGTGTAATGCTCGAAGCTTTCCAGATATGCCTCTTTGGTCCCGTAGATGTCAAGGTGGTCGGGATCGGTCGCTGTGATGACCGACATATAGGGAGACAGCCAGTGAAATGACCGGTCGAATTCATCTGCTTCAATCACCGTGTAGGGACTTTGATGTGAAATCAGCAGATTAGTGCCATAGTTCTTGGATATTCCGCCGAGAAAAGCGGTACACTCTACATGTGACTGATGGAGCAAGTGGGCAGCCATGGTAGAAGTTGTGGTTTTTCCATGTGTTCCAGCCACACAAAGTCCTTTGCTGGAATGTGTAATGGTGCCCAACACCTGTGCCCGCTTTTGTATTTCAAATCCGTTGCTGCGGAAAAACTCCAGCTCTTTATGGTCATGCGGTATGGCAGGAGTCAATACGACCAGTGTAGTCGCTTTGTCTTTGCAGCTTGCGGGAATCAGGTCGATATTTTCCTCGTAGTGTATTTGTGCTCCTTCAGCAATCAGACTTTCTGTAAGTGGAGTAGCTGTACGGTCGTATCCGGCTACTGCTTTCCCTTTGGAAAGGAAATAACGTACGAGAGCACTCATGCCTATGCCACCTGCTCCTACGAAATAGACTGATTTTATGGTTTCAATGTTCATCATTTCTTTTGATTGTTAGCGTTTGTTTCTTCTGCAAGCTTGATGACTTCTTCTGCAATCATCCGGGCAGAGTTGGGTAATGCAAGCTTTGAGATATTGTTGCTTAACTCTTTTAGTGCATTTTCGTCACCGACGGTCTTCAATGCAATATCTATCAATTGTTGCTCTGCATCAGCATCTTTGACATAAATAGCAGCATGCTTCTGAACCAATGCCAGCGCGTTTTTAGTCTGATGATCTTCGGCAACATTGGGTGACGGTACCAATATGACCGGCTTCCCTAACAGACAGAATTCAGAGATTGATCCTGCACCGGCACGTGAGATAACCAGATCGGCAGCAGCATATGCAGCAGTCATGTCCTGTATGAAATCCGAAACATAGAGGTTGTCGGGTTTACCCATTCTGTTGACTGTTTCAGTGACTTGGGCAAAATAGTATTTCCCTGTTTGCCAGATAAACTGAATATGCTCGTTTGCCCGTATTTGTGGTAATCCGGCAGTCAGTGTATTATTGATGGTACGTGCACCAAGGCTCCCTCCTAATATCAATACTGTCTTTTTCCCGGGCTGCAGACCGAATTTTTGTAAAGCAGTTTCTTTGGATATATTATTTTGAGTAAGATTTTGCCGTACAGGATTGCCAGTCAGAATAATTTTCTCTTTAGGGAAAAACTTCTCCATACCGTCATAGGCCACACATATTTTCCGGGCGTTTTTGGCCAATAGCTTGTTGGTAACTCCGGCATAAGAGTTCTGCTCTTGAATAAGTGTCGGAACGCCCATTATTCCAGCCATTTTCAGTGTCGGACCACTGGCATATCCTCCTACACCTACAGCCACTTGCGGACGGAAGCTTTTGATGATACTGCGTGCTTTCCACTGGCTGCGTGCCAGCTTGATAAGTACTGCGATATTTTTCCAGATATGCTTGCGGTCAAAGCCGGCAATCGGTAATCCGATTATTTCATAGCCGGCATCCGGCACTCTTTGCATCTCCATTCGCCCTTCTGCTCCTACAAATAGAATTTTGCTATCTGGACGTAGCTCTGTGATTGCATTGGCTATGGATACAGCTGGGAAAATATGTCCTCCAGTTCCTCCTCCACTAATAATGATTCGCAGAGGCTGTTTGCTCTTTTGACTGACGGTTGCAGAACTGTTTTTAATTTTGTCCATATATTATAGATATCTTTTTATTCAAATTTTTCATCATTATTCAATACTTCGGAAGTTGGTTCTGCGGCAGTTTGCGCTTCAGATGGCAGCTCAGTTGTCAGAAGAGTCTGCTCTTGTTGGCTCAACTGGGCTTCTTGCATTTTTTGTTGTTCTTCCAGATGGGCTGTATATCGGCTCACACTGAGTATCATTCCAATATAAATACAGTTGATAAGTGTAGAAGTACCGCCACGACTGATAAGTGGTAACGGCTGTCCGGTGACGGGAGCCAGCCCTACTGCTACCATCATATTGAAGAGTGCTTGTACAACCAGTAAAAGACCTATTCCAAGAACAAGAAATGCCGGGAATGCTCTGTCACATTTTTTTGCAATACGCCCGACGCGAATGAGCAGACATATATATAAGAATACAACAAAAATTCCTCCGGCAAGTCCCAGCTCCTCTACGATGATGGCATAGATGAAATCCGAAAAGGCCTGGCTGAGGAAATCGCGTTGTACAGAGTTTCCGGGGCCTTTCCCTATGGCATCGCTTGTAGCAACGGCAATACGCGCATGTGCAACTTGTGCGTTGTCGTCAATGTCGAACTTGGCAGCAGGAACTTTTTCTTGAGAAGTGAAATCCAAAATACGTCCCTTCCATGTCGTGAATCGGTGTCCCATAGGTATATTCTCCAGTTGCTTATCCGGAGTGACAAGCAGAAAACTGACAAACAGTATGGCTGCCACAGCAATAGACCCTCCCAACCATAGGAGATATTTGGCAGAGATTCTTCCTATAAACATCATTAAATAGACGGTTACTCCTAATAGCATTGCCGTAGAGTAGTTCTCTGGTAAAATCAGAGCACAGGTGACTCCACAGATAATCAGGATTGTTTTGAATGCTTTAGGATTGGCTCCGTTCTCGTCTTGTTTCTTCGACAATGTAAAGGCTGTGACAATGATGGTGGCCATTTTGGCAAGTTCCGATGGTTGGAACTGGATGCCAAGCAACTGAATCCATCGCCCTGCATTATTGGTCTTTTCAATCACCAGTATACCGGCAATATTGAGATTGTCGAATATCAGCAATAACAATAGGAATGGTATTGCAAAAAAGAAAAGAAGCAGGGGAAATGCCTGAAACCATTTATAAGGAATGTTGTGAAAGAGAACAACGAGGATGGTTCCGATAATAAGAAAAACACCGTGTCTTGTTATCGGATCCCAATGATTCCCCGTTTTATAAACGAGTGTACTGGATGCACTGAACACCTCGATGATTGAGATTAGACAGAGGCAAAGAAAAATGATCCAGATTACCTTATCTCCTTTGAATATGTTTCTTAATAGATCCACGATTCTGAATTGTGATGTTGTTGTATTATAATTCTCTTACGTATTTTTTAAATTGTTCTCCTCGGTCTTCATAACTGTTGAACAGATCGAACGAAGCACAACATGGGCTCAGCAGAACAGTTTCTCCTTTTTTTGCAAGTTTGTAAGCTGCTTCTACTGCATCTTTCATTCCCGTTTGGATGTCTGCTGTAGGCAGTCCAAGAGGATCGAAGAACTCATGAAGTTTTTCATTATGCAATCCCAGGAAAACGAGTGCAGAACATTTGCTGCGAACTAATTCTTCTATTTCTGAATAATCGTTTCCTTTATCTTTTCCGCCAAGAATCAGAACAACCTTAGTTGTCATACTTTGCAGGGCATACCAGCAGGAGTTGACATTAGTAGCTTTTGAGTCATTGATGAAATCTATTCCTCGTACGCGGGTTACTTTTTCCAGTCTGTGCTCCACTCCTTTGAAGTCAGAAAGTGCTTTGCGGATATCTTCTTTGGCAATTCCTGCCAGATTTGCCGATATACCGGCAGCAAGCGAGTTGTAGAGGTTGTGCTGACCTGTCAGTGCCAGTTCTTCCTGCTCCATGTTGAATGCGATAGGCTCTGTGATTCTTACTTCGCTATCCTCTACATAGGCGATAGCTCCATCTTCTTTTACGGCGGCAAAAGGATATAAGTGGGCTTTGATTCCATGTCTGTCCAGTTCACGTTTGATGATAGGGTCGTCATTCCAGAAAATGAAGGCATCGTCTGGCGTCTGGTTTTGAGTGATTCGGAACTTGGCGTCTATGTAGTTTTGCATACAATGTTCATAGCGGTCTAAGTGGTCGGGTGTTATGTTCATTAGCACCGCTATGTTTGCACGGAAGTTATACATGTTGTCCAGTTGGAAAGAGCTCAGCTCAATCACATAATAATCGTGATGTTCTTCTGCTACCTGAAGTGCCAGACTTCTACCGATATTTCCAGCCAGACCGACATTCAGTCCTGCGCTTTTGAATATATGATAGATTAGTGAAGTTGTGGTAGTTTTTCCGTTCGAACCGGTGATACAGACCATTTTGGCATCCGTATAGCGACCCGCAAATTCAATTTCTGAAATAATGGGAATGTTCTTTTCCTTCAACTTCAGGATGATTGGAGCATCATTGGGGATGCCGGGACTTTTTATTACTTCGTCCGCATTTAAGATGAGTGCTTCTGTGTGACTGCCCTCTTCCCATGTGATCTGGTGATTGTCTAAAAGAGTCTTATACTTGTCTTTAATAGTCGACATGTCTGATACAAAAGTATCAAATCCTTTGACCTTTGCCAGTACAGCTGCACCGGCTCCGCTTTCACCTGCTCCTAAAATTACAATTCTTTTCATTTCCTTATTTGATACTACCGGCAGTGCCGTATAGTTATGTTTTTGTTGCAAGTTTTGGGTTTGACTTTGCAGTATTGTTACAAGCACTTGCAACAGATAGCTTGCAACGATATGCTTTGTTATCGTATTTTTAATGTAATGATGGTAATTGCAGCCAATACAATGGTTACAATCCAGAAGCGTACGGTAATTTTAGACTCATGGAATAGCTTTTCCGGTTGAGTAAATTTTACTGTACATCCCGGCTCTATCAGACTCATGGAAGTACGGAAATGGTCGTGAATCGGTGTCCGTTTGAATAAGCGTTGTTTGACTCCTTTCCGTTTCCCCATTTTGTAGTAGAACCGTTGTAAAATGACTGATAGATTTTCCACAAGAAATACTCCACATAAAATTGGAATCAATAATTCTTTATGGATGATGATAGCAAACACTGCGATAATTCCTCCGATAGTAAGGCTTCCCGTATCACCCATGAAAACTTGTGCAGGATATGCATTATACCATAGGAAACCAATTAATGCTCCGATGAAGGCACAGATGAAAATAACAAGTTCTTCCGATCCCGGAATATACATGATATTCAAGTAGCTGGCGAATTCGATGTGTGAGGAAACATAAGCCAGTATTCCTAATGTGACTCCAATGATGGCTGAGTTTCCGGCAGCCATTCCATCCATTCCATCGTTCAAGTTTGCTCCATTAGAGACTGCTGTAACTACAAAAATAGTTACGATGACGAATAATATCCAGCCTGCTTCTTGTGCATGGTCGCCCATGAATGCCACAAAATCGGCATAATCAAGATTATTACTTTTGAGGAAAGGGATAGTGGTTTGAGTAGATTTTACATTATTGTTCTTATGTATCACTTCCATCTCCTGACCGGGCTTATGTATTTCGATGTTTTCACGTATTACGACATCCGGACTCAAATACAGAGTGAGCCCGACAATTAATCCCAAACCTACCTGACCGATGATTTTGAATTTCCCGTGTAAGCCCTCTTTGTCTTTCTTGAATATTTTGATATAGTCATCGGCAAATCCGAGTGATCCCAGCCATACGGTAGTTATCAGCATTAATATCATGTATATATTATGTAGCTTTCCTAGTAATAGGCAAGGAATAAGGATTGCTACAATAATAATGATTCCTCCCATGCTTGGAACTCCGACCTTGTTGACTCCAAACGGATCTGTTTTTGCATCACGTTGTGTCTCGGTAATTTGTTTACGTTTCAGCAGATTGATGAATTTATCACCCCAGATACTTGAAATCAGTAATGCCAGAATGACTGCCATCAGTGCGCGGAAAGATGTGTAAGCAAACATCCCTGCTCCGGGGAAGTTTAGCTGATTCAGCCATTCAAACAGATAATATAGCATAGTTATAATGTTTTTAGTTAAAGAACTCTTTTACTATTTCCTTATCATCAAAATGGTGTTTTACACCTTTTATTTCCTGATAGTTTTCATGACCTTTACCTGCGATAAGAATCACGTCTCCTTTCTCAGCCAACATGCATGCTGTGTGAATGGCTTCTTTGCGGTCGGTAATACTGAGCGTTTTCTTCATGTCATCAGTGTCCAGTCCAGCAAGCATATCTTTGATGATCTCTTGCGGTTCTTCAAATCTCGGATTGTCTGAGGTTATAATCAGGCGATCGCTTGCTTTGGCTGCCTCTTTAGCCATAATAGGACGTTTCCCTTTGTCTCGATTTCCTCCGGCTCCTACCACTGTTATTACTTTCCCTTTGCCCTCCAATACTTCGTGAATGGCATTCAGTACATTTACCAGTGCATCAGGTGTATGAGCATAGTCTACAATGGCAGTATATCCTTTGGGTGAACGGATGGCCTCAAATCTGCCGGTTACAGGGTGCAGAGTGCTCAAAGCAATCAGGACCTCTTCTTCCTCTTTCCCTAACAATACGGCTGCACCGAATACTGCCAGCAGATTGTATGCATTGAATCGTCCGATAAAGGGAACGGCAAGTTCGTGATTGTTGAAATCGAGCAACATTCCTTCAAAATGCGATTCTAATACCCGTCCTTTAAAGTCGCTTAAACTTCGAAGTGAATATGTATATACTTTGGCACGGCTGTTCTGTGTCATTACCAGACCGTTTTTGTCATCCAGATTGGTCAGGCAGAAAGCATCTTTGGGCATATCGTCAAAGAATTTTTTCTTTGCTTTCAGGTAGTTCTCCACTGTCTTGTGATAATCCAGATGGTCACGAGTCAGGTTGGTAAAGATACCACCTGCAAATTTCAGCCCGCTAATACGTTTTTGTGCGATGGCATGTGAGCTGACTTCCATAAAAGCATAGCTGCATCCTTTATCTGCCATCTCTCCCAACAGACGGTTCAGTGTGATGGGATCGGGAGTTGTATGATCTGTTGGTACGGCTTCATCGTCTATATAGTTACAAACAGTAGAAATCAGTCCCACTTTATATCCGAATTTCCGGAATATATTATATAATAAGGTGGCAATAGTGGTTTTCCCGTTGGTTCCGGTCACTCCTACCAGTTTCAATCTCTTTGTCGGATTTCCATAGAAAGTGGTTGCTATCTTGCCAACGCAGTCTTCACTGTCTTTTACTTGGATATAAGTAACATCCTCGTCTCTGTCTTGTGGCATGGACTCACAGAGAATAGCTGTCGCTCCTTTCTGTATGGCAGCTGTTATATAGTTGTGTCCGTCTGCCTGTGTCCCGCGTACGGCCATAAAGAGATGTCCTTTCTCTATTAGTCGTGAGTCGATGTTGACTCCGGTGATTTCCCGGTCTATATTGCCACAGACTACTTCTGCTTGTATTCCTTTCAGTAATTCTTTTAACAACATCATCTTATTTCTTTCTTTTATCGTTGGTCCTTTTTTATCTTAGTTCCAGTGTGACGGTCTGTCCTTTTTTTACTGTGGTCCCACTGGCTATTGACTGTTTCCTTACTTTTCCCACGCCTGTAAGCCGAACTTTCAGTCCTTTGCTCTCAAGCAGATATACAGCATCTTTGGCACCCATACCGATTACATTTGGCACAAAGTTTCTCATGTTGTTCCGGCTTTCCATCACTACCGACTGGGCGACCGTCGAGGTGCTTCCCCATATCTCTTTGGCTGATGATTCGCTGATATTGCCTTGTATCTTGATGCCCAATGCGTCCAATACCACTTTTGCTTCCCGCAGCTCGCCTGTCTTCACATCTGGAATCACGACACTGTTGCTGTCTATGGCGTTAGTCAGCGGAAGCCGAAGATCTTTGGCATATACTCTTTCTGCAATTTTGCTGAATACACTTCCTGCCATTAATCCTCCAGAAGCAGGAAGTCCGGGTTTCTGGATGGAGACAATCATACTGTATTTGGGTGCTTCTGATGGGAAGTAGCCACAGAAGCTGACCAGATAGTTGGTCCTACCGGTCTTATACCCGGCAGTACCTTGCGAAATCTGTGCCGTTCCGGTCTTTCCGGATACATGGAACTGCTTGCTACCGGCGGGTTTGGCCAGCCCTTCGCCTACTACTTTACGCAATATTTCCCTGATTTGTGCCAATGTTTTGTCTGAGCATATTTTAGGATTGATTACTTCTGTCGGGTATTCCTTGACAATCTCTCCGTCTTTCATAATTGCCTTTACAAATTTGGGCCTTACCGAAACGCCATTGTTGGCTATTGCATTGTAGAAAGTAAGTATGTTGATAGGAGGCACCTGTGTCTCATATCCGATACTCATCCACGGTAGGGTAGTTTTTGCAAAATAACGTTCCTTTGGCCCTTTAATGTTCGGTTTTCCTTCTCCAGCAATTTGCAGGTGAAGCGGCTGGTCGATACTCATCCGTTTTAGCCCGTCTACGAATTTCTGAGGATCTTTTTTGTAGAATTCGTCGATAATCATGGAGGTACCAACGTTCGAAGAAACTTCCAGAATTTCGGTTACAGTCAGTTTCCCGTATCCTCCACGATGCCAGTTATGGTCTTTCATAACCCGTCCGTACATTGGCTTTTGTCCGTTTCCGGTGTCCACTATGTAGTCGGGAGTGATTTTGCCATCCTCCAGCGCTACCATAATCGAAGCTGTTTTGAATGTTGATCCCGGTTCCAGCATGTCGCTGATGGCATTGTTCCGTATTTCATAATATTCGCCGTCTTTTCCCTGAGTCATGTTGACAATGGCTTTCACTTCTCCGGTGGCCACTTCCATCAGTACTACCACTCCTACACTGGCGTTCAGCTCTTTCAGCTTGTCCACCAATGCTTTTTCACAGATGTCCTGCATGTCTACGTCGATTGTGGTAATCAGATCGCAGCCGTCTACCGGGGGTACGTCTACAATATTCAGGTATTTGTTCATCACCTTCTGGCGATGATACTGTCCCACTCTTCCTTTCAATACGGTGTCAAAGGCAAGTTCCAGTCCGTTTTTAGCCCCTTGTGCCGTGTCCGGATAGACATCGCCCAGTGTGCGTGCGGCCAGCGAGCCAAATGGCTTTTTCCGCTGATTATAGGGAAGCTCTATCAGTCCACTCCGGTTGCGCCCCAAGCGGAAGACTGGCAGTTGTTTTACTTCTTTCAGCTGAATGTACGAGATACGTTTCGGATACAGCAGGTAATAGCGGCTTTTCATCCGTCTTCCCTTGCGTATATGTGCCTTGAATTTTGCTGCACTTTGATCCGGGAATATCCGGTGCAGTCCATCGCAGATAGAATCAAGGTTGGCTGTCAGCATCGAATCGCGTAATGCCTGATCTTTCTTTTTTCTCTTTTCGTCTCTTTCTCCGGACATGAAGTCCATGTAGATACGATATTCGGGCAGGGAACTTGCCATTAATTTTCCGTCGGACGAGATGATATTTCCCCGGTTGGTGGGTAATGGCTTGCTCACGCTTACGAAACGATCGGCCACTTCTTGCCAGTATTGTCGTTCGGCAAACATTGTAATGCCTGCTTTCACAACAATCGCTATGCCTATCAACGCCATCACAAGGACGACGAAGAAATAGCGGGTCATTATACTCTTTTTATTAACTGCCACAATCTGTCTTTTTAATACTCAATATCATTTAATTAAATAAGGAGGATTGGTCGATGTCTGCAGATCGCTCTCTTTGGTGGATATGTATTCCTCAATGCGCGATTGCCTGCTTTTCTCCATAAGCTCTGAACTACGTGTCAGGGCGTCATATTTAATGTCGGTCAACTCCTTTTTCAAACGGTCTATTTCAATCTGTTCCTGTTGGCTGGCATAGCGGTTGTGTATGTAGAAAATCACAAACAGAATGATCAGAGCCAGCAGTTTGGCCTGTCTCCGGAAGAAATCTGTTGCTAAAATATCTCCTCCCAATATACTCTTTAGCGAGGTACGTTTTTTTTTCTTTTCGTTCTTGTTCGTAGAGCTTTCCATATCTTTAGTCCTTTATATTTTTTCTGCAATGCGGAGTTTGGCACTTCGTGAACGTGGATTACGTTCAATTTCGTCCCGGTCGGGCACGATTACTTTATTGTTCACCAGCCGGTAAGGTGTCTGCAGGTTTCCGAAGAAGTCTGTCTCTGCTTTTCCCTCTACATTCCCGGTTTTCATGATGTTTTTCACCATGCGGTCTTCCAGCGAATGGTAAGTGATGACTACCAGTCTTCCTCCCGGTTTAAGGGCGGTGGTAGCTGCATAGAGCATTTCTTTCAGTGCTTCCATCTCCTGATTCACTTCGATGCGCAAGGCCTGGAACACTTTGGCAAGTTCTTTTTTCTCCCGTTCGCGTCCGAACAGCGGCTTTACAATTTCCAGAAATTCGCCGGTAGTCCGGATGGGTTGGGCGTTCCGTGCCTTGCTTATGACCGAAGCCAGTTTACGGCTGTTTTTCAGTTCTCCATATAGGTAGAAAATGTTTGCCAGCCGTTCTTCATCATAGGTATTCACTATATCTGCAGCCGTATATCCTCCCCGTTTGTTCATGCGCATATCCAATGCCCCTTCGAAACGGAAAGAAAATCCCCGCTCACTGTCGTCCAAGTGATGGGAAGATACTCCCAGATCGGCAAGTATGGCATCCACCTGCCCGATGCCGTGATAGCGCAGGAAGTTGTGTAGAAAACGGAAGTTGCTGCGTACGAATGTAAATCGTGAGTCGTCAACAATGTTCTTCTCTGCATCCTCGTCTTGGTCAAATCCCAGCAGACGCCCATTGCTGCCAAGGCGTGAAAGAATCTCACGTGAGTGTCCTCCTCCACCGAAAGTCATGTCTGCATAAATGCCGTCGGGACGTATGTTCATTCCGTCTACACTCTCCTTCAGCAATACAGGCACATGGTATGTTGGTTCAATTCTATTCATTGTTTCAGTCCTCATCTTTTGCTTTGTTCATAATTTCTTCCAGAGTCTTCCCAAATTCTTCGGGCGACATGAAAGGCTGTTCCATACGTTCCTTTGCCCAAATCTCTATTTTATTGTCAATGCCAATAAAATGGATGTCGCTCTGTATGCTGCAAATATGCAGATAGCGTTTGGGAATCAGGATGCGTCCGTTGTTGTCGATGCTCACTTCTTCAACGTCGCTTACAAATTGTCTGAGAATGAGCTGATGCTTGCTGTTCCATTTGTTCAGCCTGCTTTGCAGCTCGTTCAGATCTTCGTTCCATACACTTGCCGGATACAATGTCAGGCAGTCCTGAAATACATCTTTGCGGATAATGAGCGTCTCTTCGGAGGCAGCTTGCAGTTGCTTCCGGAAAGTAGCAGGAATAAACACTCTTCCTTTTGAGTCTACCTTTGCTTCAATATTTCCTAAAAAACGTATCATTTAACCCCTGAACTGTTGGCTCATTTTATGAGTTTTAGGCTGTTGGTTTACTTCAACTTAAAAGTTTAAAAAACTTACAAAGCTATAATTCTGCTTACCTTAGTATATTAAGCGAGTGTAAAAGTAGACATTTCCCCACAATTCCCCACAATTTTCCACCAAAAACTTTTCGGGAAGTTTTCAACAGAATGTTAAATGTCTATTTATTTGAAAATAAGATTGGTATGATGTCTCTGCTGGTGTGACTTGCATATGCGAAGAGAGGCGCAACTTTCGTCATGCCTCTCTGTGAGTAGATAGTCCCTGTTTATGGGCTATACAATCGGATCCGGAGACTCTCCGTCATTGTCGCTTCCGCCCTCTTCTCCCGAACCGCTGCCTGTGCCGGAAGAATCAGCATCTTC
>CALUOO010000003.1 GCA_944322345.1 uncultured Bacteroides sp.
GATTCATCGGATTCCAGGATCATGGAGACGATGTATGGTTCAGAAACATCAAGGTCAAAGTCATGGAATAATTATATTAGTCAAAATGAACAACAAGTTTTTTATTACTACAGCATTTTGCCTAACAGCCTTACAATATACCTTTGCACAAGAAGGTATGAGGCCGGAAATGTCTGAATTCTATGAACCTGTAACACCAGTTGTCACTCCGGGAAAAGATCTTCCCGGAGGAGGTTTTACAGCACCTTCTGATGCTATAATCCTATTTGATGGAAAAGATCTTTCTGCATGGGAAAACACACAAGGAGGAGCAGCCGAATGGAAAGTTAAAGATGGTGTTTTAACCGTAGACAAAAGTAAAGGAGATATCCGTACAAAGGAAAAATTTGAGAACTTCCAACTCCATATTGAATGGAGAATTCCTGAAGATATACAAGGTGATGGACAAGGACGTGGAAACAGTGGAGTATATCTTCAAGGAATGTACGAATTACAAGTATTGGATAGTTATAAGAATGCTACTTACGTAAACGGACAAGCAGGAAGTATTTACAAACAAACTGCTCCATTAGTAAATGCAATGCGTAAGCCTGGTGAATGGAACGTATACGACATCATTTATACAGCTCCCGTTTTTAAAGAAGACGGTACATACAGAACTCGTCCTCAAGTAACAGTTATGCTTAATGGAGTTGTATTACAGAATAATACAACAATTTTGGGGACAACAGAATATATCGGTTTCCCAAGAGTTGTAAAACATGGAGCTGGTCCAATTCTCTTGCAAAGTCATGGAGATCCTAGTGCTCCAATTAGTTTCCGTAATATATGGATTCGCAGAATGTAAAAAGATTATATAAAATCAGGATAACAATAAAAGACCTTTTTTAAAAAAGGTCTTTTATTGTTATATCCGATTACTTCCCTGCCCTATTTGCAAAACTTCATTTTCAAAATCATCTTTATTAATAATTGATTTGTTCCTCATCTTAGTACGATAATTATAAACTGTACTTGTTGAACACCTCAAAAAACTTGCAATCTTCGCACCATCATTAATACCTAAACGCAACAAAGCATAAATTCGCAGTTCCTTATTCAATAAGGAGCCTGTTTTAGGAATAACTTGTTCTCCATCTCTCAGTAGAGCATTAAAATCAGTAATAAATGTTGGATAAAGATTTAAGAAAATATTATCAAAATGACTATACAAAGCTTCTAACTCCTCATCAATATTTGCTGTAGATTTCAATTGTTTCAATAAAACCTCATAACGACGATTAACAGCTAATTTGTACAAAGAATTCTGATGCTCTTCCATCCTTGTAATATAATTAGAACATAAATCAAAAAATTGAGCGATAAACTGTTCTTTTATATTATTAATATCTTGCAATTGAGTATTTTTACTATAAAGTTGATTATTAGCATCATTTAGTGCCTTATTCAGATTCTGCAACTTTGTATTACTGTCAGAAAGCGCCTCTTTTATTTGTTTTATTTTCTTAATTTGGCGATATGTATAAACTGTTAAAGCAACAACAAGCACAGAAAATATGCCAAGTAATATAAGAAAAATAATTAAATTAGATTTTACTTTAGCCTCTTGTACCTGATAAGCAGCACTAATTACAGGATAGAACTCATTAATCTGTGTGGCTCTAAACTGTATACCAGAAGCAATAGCCTCATCAACAGCTGTTTGTGTATATTTAAAAGCCCTATCCAAATCGTTGTCTGCATAACTAATAATTGCCAGGTTTTGCAATGAAAAATTCTCACGAGTGACATTAATAATATCAGCTATAGCGGATTGCATAAAATATTTTCTCTCCTGATTCGGTTGTTTCTTATTCCTATTAATTATAGCTAATTCACAAGTGATAATCGCATAGTCAGGACTTCCTTTTTCTTCAATTGCTAGCAGTTCAAGCAATTGTTTTTCAGCTTCTTCCAAATTATGCGGAGCAATCCGATTCATTATATAACATACCTTATAATTAGTAGAGTTTGGATCTGCATTATCCAAAAAAAGATTTAAATATTTCTCCACCTGATGTTTGTACAAATCGGTGCGAGTAGTAGAAATAGAATAATATTCCCAAAAACGACGATAAACGTCATAATAAATGGACAGAAGTTCTCGTGAAAGCCCCGAAGGATCAATTTCTGTTAGAATTAATTCGGCTTCTCGATACATTCCTCCCATCGAATACAACAAAGCAAGTTTTAAATTTGCATCAATTTCCTGTTCTTTTTCTCCTAAAGCTACAGCAATATCTATATTACGCTTAATATAATGAATAGCAGAATCAACACAAAACTTTTTATATTCATCGTGCAACTTAAGATTCAATTTATATTCTTCCAATATACCAGCATCTTTGAGCTTCAATTTCAGTTTTTTAATGCGTTCTTCTTTTTGGTCAATAAAACTTTGTTCATGGTCAATAAGCTTACCTAATGAATCGGCTAATAAGCTCAATTCATTTTGGCCATATAGTGAAAAACTTATGCTACATAAAAATAACAATAACCAATATCTTTTCAGGACATTTATATTCATAATCTTAGGAAATTACCGCAAACAAAGTTAGTCACAATCTCCCATATTACAAATTATACTTAAAATTGTTTGCAAACTTCGATATAGAATTAACATGATTTTGTAACACACAGATTCCATAATTCCATTGATAATATATGAAAACAAAAGGGTATATTTTATATCAAACAGTATATCATTCATTTTATTAAAAAGCACTATCTTTGTCGTCAGTTTTTCAGATACTATCCAACGGAAACAATTATGATAAAAGCTCTTTTTTTCGATATTGACGGCACACTAGTCAGTTTCAACACACATCATATCCTATCTTCCACTATTGAAGCTATAAAAAAAGCACATCAAAAAGGAGTTAAAGTGTTTATTGCTACTGGACGCCCTAAAATCCTCATCAATAATTTAGCAGAATTACAAGAAGCAAATCTCATTGATGGATATATTACAATGAATGGTGCCTATTGTTTTGTAGGCAAAAACATTATCTACAAAAAAACAATACATCCGAAAGAAGTAAAAGCAATGGCTGACTTTTGCAAGCAAAATGGAAATGCCTGTATATTTGTAGAAGAGCATGATATTTCCGTCTGTCAATCCAATGAAATGGTAAAAAAAATATTCTACGATTTCCTTCATGTGGAAACTATACCTACCACAACATTTGAAGAAGCAGCAAAGAAGGAAATCATTCAACTAACACCTTTCATTACAGAAAAAGAGGAACAAGAAGTAATGCCGTTTATACCTAACTGTGAAGTAGGCCGATGGTATCCAGCATTTGCCGATATTACCGCTAAAGGAGTTACCAAGCAAGTAGGAATTGACGAGATAATTAAATATTTCAACATACGATTGGAAGAGACAATGGCTTTCGGCGACGGAGGAAATGATATCAGTATGCTCAAACATGCAGGCATCGGTGTGGCTATGGGACAAGCCAAAGAGGAAGTAAAAGCTGCTGCAGACTATGTAACGACCTCTGTAGACGAAGATGGGATCAGTCAAGCGATGGAACACTTTGGCATCATCTGACCAATGAACATAGATACTGATAATGCAGTCTTTCAGGATGCACTTAACCTAATACAATATACCCGCCAATCAATATTCCTGACAGGAAAAGCCGGAACGGGTAAATCGACATTTCTACGTTACGTCTGCGAGCATACGAAAAAAAAGCATGTAGTGCTTGCCCCCACTGGAATCGCCGCTATTAATGCTGGAGGAAGTACCATGCACAGTTTTTTCAAGCTACCGTTCTATCCGTTGTTGCCCGATGATCCAAAGCTCAGCTTGCAACGTGGGCGTATCCACGAATTCTTCAAATATACCAAACCCCACAGAAAGCTGTTAGAGCAAATTGAGCTGGTCATTATTGACGAAATATCGATGGTAAGAGCAGATATTATTGATGCTATCGACCGCATTCTGAGAGTCTATTCACACAATCTGAGAGAGCCCTTCGGAGGCAAACAATTGCTTCTGGTAGGCGACGTATTCCAGCTGGAACCAGTAGTAAAAGGAGATGAACGAGAGATACTCAGCCGCTTCTACCCCACTCCCTACTTCTTCTCGGCACGTGTATTTGGACAAATCGATCTTGTGTCCATCGAACTGCAGAAGGTGTACCGACAGACAGACAAGGTGTTTGTCGGAGTGCTCGACCGTATCCGAAGCAATACAGCAGGAGCTGCCGATTTGCAACTGCTCAATACACGTTATGGAACCGTGCCGCAAGAGAATGAAAAAGAAATGTATATCACGCTTGCCACCCGACGTGATACGGTAGACTCGATCAATGAAAAGCGTTTGAACGAACTGCCCGGAGAGGAAGTGACTTTTGAAGGAACTATCGAAGGAGACTTTCCCGAAAGCAGTCTGCCTACCTCACAAGAACTGGTCTTAAAGCCGGGAGCACAGGTCATATTCATCAAGAATGACTTTGAACGGCGTTGGGTAAACGGCACTATCGGCGTAGTGGCAGGCATCGACGACGAAGAAGGAACAATCTATGTCATCACGGACGACGGGAAGGAATGTGACGTCAAGCAAGAATCCTGGCGCAACATACGCTACCGCTACAATGAACAGACACATGAGATAGAAGAAGAAGTTCTGGGCAGCTTCACACAGTTTCCCATACGGCTGGCATGGGCAATCACGATACATAAAAGCCAAGGGCTCACCTTCAGCCGGGTAGTAATAGACTTCACAGGAGGAGTGTTTGCCGGCGGACAAGCGTATGTGGCACTAAGCCGATGCACCTCACTGGAAGGAATCTACCTAAGAAAGCCTGTCAACCGTGCCGACATCTTCGTACGGCCCGAAATAGTCAAATTCGCCACCTCCTTCAACAACCGGCAGGCAATCGACAAGGCGCTGAAGCAGGCACAGGCAGACCTGCAGTACGCAGCAGCAGCCAAAGCCTTCAGCGAGGGAGACATGGAGCAGTGCCTCGAACAGTTCTTCCGTGCCATCCATTCGCGATATGACATCGAGAAGCCGGCCGCCCGACGACTGATACGCCGCAAACTAAACATAGTCAACACCCTCCGGCAGCAGAACCGACGGCTGCAAGAACAGATGAAGCTGCAGCAGGAACGCCTCCGGCAGTATGCCCACGAATATCTGCTGATGGGAAACGAGTGCATCACACAGGCACACGACCCGCGGGCGGCAATCGCCAACTATGACAAGGCGCTCAGCCTCGACCCCGACTATGTGGACGCTTGGATACGCAAAGGCGTCACACTGATGGACGAAAAGCTGCACGAAGAAGCCGCCGACTGTCTGAACCGCGCAGTCCGCCTCCGCCCAATGGACTTCAAAGCCGTCTACAACCGCGGAAGGCTCCACCTGCGCATAGGACATATCGCAGAAGCCATATCCGACCTCGACAAGGCAACCACCATCCGTCCCGAACATGCCGGAGCGCACCGCCTTTTTGGAGACGCCCTCTACCGGGCAGGAAAAGAAGAGGAAGCCGAACTGCAGCTACGCATCGCCGAAGAACTGGAAAAAAGGAAGAAGCGCCGCCCCAACCCGGAAGAGACGTAAACAGACATCCGCATGTCATGAGCAATGACATCCGTATGTCATGAGCAACGACTCCCGCATGTCATGAGCAACGACTCCCGTATGTCATGAGCAATGACATCCGTATGTCATGAGCAATGACTCCCGTATGTCATGAGCAACGACATCCGTATGTCATGAGCAACGACATCCGTATGTCATGAGCAACGACATCCGTATGTCATGAACGACGACTCCCGTATACCTCTCAAAGCAAGTGAAGCCATTCACCTTCACCCTCCAGCGCAGGCACCGTCTTCCCACTCCTCGCCAAGAAAAAAAGAAACATCGGACACAAAACATTTGTTTTTTAGAGATGAAAGCGTACATTTGTCAAGCGATTAGAAAACAATCAATAATAATGAAAAAATACCTGCTTTGTCTACTGTCAATAGGATGCCTATGCGCATGTCAAAACGATGCCTTGTCCGACCTTTCCCAACCCGACGCAAACGGTCAGACCGCCCTCTCCTCCCCACTCTCGGAAGACGACGTGCTGCCGGGACGGATGAGAATCAAACTCCGGGAAGAGCCGAAGGGGAACGTATCGGTCAGAACCACCTCCAACGGAGTCAGTACAGGCATCCAAGCGCTCGACGGGACTGCCTCCGTGCTAAAGGTCACCCGCATGCAACGCACCTTTCCCTATTCAGAGCAATACGAAGAGCGCACACGCCGCGAGGGACTGCACCTTTGGTATGACGTATGGTACGAAGAAAACACCTCTGCCCTGCGTGCAGCCGACGAAGTAGAACTGGTGGAAGGCATCGAGCTTGCCTGCCCCGTCCGCAAGATACGCACCCGCAGTGTCACACCCTCATGGAATGACCCGGCATTGGAGACACAATGGAACTTCTACAATCCCGGCACGGAGACATGGCAAAGCGAAGGAGCAGACATCCGCCTCGCTAACGTATGGCAACAATACAACGGCGACCCCAGTATCATCGTAGCAGTCATAGACGAAGGAATCGACACAGAACATCCTGACCTGACAGACAACCTGTGGGTCAACCAGGCAGAAATCCCCGGCAATGGACTGGATGATGACGGCAATGGATACGTAGACGACATCAACGGATACAACTTCTACAGCGACCGCCCCAACATGATTCCCAGCGAGCATGGCACACACGTAGCAGGCATCATCGCAGCATCAAACAACAACGGAACAGGAGTCTGCGGTATTGCCGGAGGCGACGGCACCCCCGGAAGTGGCGTCCGGCTGATGTGTTGCCAGATTATCGATTACATATATAATAATAAAGGTGCAGAAGCCATCAAATATGCAGCCGACAACGGAGCCGTCATCTGTCAGAACAGTTGGGGCTACACAGGCACTATAGACCCTGTCGACAAAGCAGCCATCGACTATTTTGTGAAGTATGCCGGATGCGACAACGAAGGCAACCAATTGCCCGACAGTCCCATGAAAGGAGGCCTCGTACTGTTTGCCACCAACAACTATAACACATCCGATCCCAGCGACGCCACTCCTGCCGACTATGAGAACGTATTGGGCATAGCCGCCATCAACTCTCAATACCAAAAAGCCTCCTATTCAGACTATGGCGATTACATTGACCTCTGTGCACCCGGAGGAGAAAGACCAAGAAACATGGGAGGAGCCGAAGAAGCACAAATACTGAGCACCATAGACGGTGGAGGATACGGATACCTGTATGGTGCATCCATGGCATGCCCTCACGTTTCTGGAGTAGCAGCACTCGTTATTCAGAAATACGGTGTAGGCAAACAAGGATTCACAGCCGAACAACTCAAAGAAATCTTGCTCAGCACCGCATACGACGTAGACACTTACAATCCCCAGTATGCAGACCAACTGGGCAATGGATGCGTCAATGCTGAAGCCGCCCTTAATGTCGAGAATACACCTGGATACGATCCAAACAAGACAGGAGCAACCTTTACACTGAAAACAAATCCTGTGACAGACGGTTTCCTTGTGTTTCGTGTAAATTCTTCATTATCGGGGAAAAGCGAACTGACCATCCGAAACAGCATAGGAGCAAAGGTCCTCAACCAACAGCTGAATGTAAAACCTTACAGCAACATTTCTATTGATATCCGCTCTCTTGCAGCTGGATACTATACACTCGTTTATCAATGTAACGGGCAGCAAATACAAGAAAAGTTTGTTAAGTATTAATCAGTAAATTCTTAGAATGAAAAGAATATCCATCACTTTACTCATAATCCTCTCATTAGCGACAGGAATAGTGCAAGCTCAAGAGACAATGTCGCCCATCAATACAGGAGCAGCCAACTTCCTTACCCTCCCATCAGATGCACGTAGCGCAGGTATGGGAAGTACAGGAGTGGCAATGTCAGGCAGTGCCTATGCTATTTTTCAGAATGCAGCCACCTCTTTGTTCACTCCCAAGAAAGGAGGACTAGGATATAGTTTTGCTCCAGTTCTTCGCCAATACGAATCAGGACATGCACTACACAGCCTCGCAGGTTTTTATAAGCTCAATCCGAAAAATGCGATTCTTGGAGGTTTCCGCTTTTATCACTATCCTTCGCTGAATATCACTGCAAATGAAGAAAGTACAGCACAACGTATTCGCCCCAAAGAATGGGCAATCGATTTGGGATATGCCTGTGAAGTAATTCCTCACTTATCGCTCTCGATTACAGCGCGAATGATACATTCTGATTTGGGTAGTTTCGGCGAATCACAAAGCGCCAATACAGCGGCTTTTGACTTAGGAATTGCTTATCACCGGAAAATCCACTCACTGAAAGGAGCAAACTGGACAGTCGGCATGCGACTCGCCAACATAGGAGCCAAACTTGAGTATCCTAACAGTTCAGAAAGCATACCAACCTTAGCAAAAGCAGGTGGTGCTATAGGGATACCTATCAACCAATACCACCGTTTTACCTTCACAGGCGAGATAGGTTATCGGATAACCCCTTCGAATGTAAAAGCCCCCAATTTCGGTACAGGAGCCGAATACACATTAAAAAAACTCCTTATGTTCAGAGGAGGCTATCACTATGGAGACAAAAAGAAAGGTGATTCAAGTTATGCTACAGCCGGAGCAGGAATTTGTCTAAAAGGAATACAGGCTGATTTTTCTTATCTATTTGCCAAAGAAGAGAATACACTCCGAGATTCCTATTGGATATCGATAAGTTATACCCTATAGAACTATCAGTTTATTCAATCCTTAAATAAAGCCATTTATGAAAAAAGGTTTAAAAATCGCGACTATTACGTTAGGGAGTATCATTCTATTAATGTTGATACTTCCATTTGCTTTCCAAGGGAAAATAACAGAAATCGTAAAGAGAGAAGGGAACAAAATGTTGAACGCACAATTTGACTTCAAGCGCCTAGACATAAGTTTGTTTAAACATTTTCCACAAGCTTCCGTCACCCTCGAAGATTTCTGGCTGAAAGGAACAGGTGACTTTGCCAACGACACCTTGGTACAAGCAGGGGGAGTAACAGCAGCCATCAATATTTTCTCTCTATTTGGGAGTAGTGGGTATGACATCGGAGGAATTTACATTGACAATACTCGCCTACATGCTATCATACTACCCGACGGGCGTGTTAACTGGGACATAATGAAACCTAGTAACTCGAACATGCAAGATAAAGAAAAATCTGAAGAAGTCTCATCATCTACTTTCCGAATCAAGCTGCAACAACTAGCCATCAAAGACATGAACCTTATCTATGACGACCGGCAGACAAATAACTATGCAAACATCAAAGAATTTGATGCTTTTTGTACAGGTGATTTAGGAAGCGATCACACAACTCTGAAACTTGAAGCAGAAACAGAGGCGCTAACTTATAAAACGAACGGAATCCCTTTCCTATCCAATGCCAATATCTCAGTAAAAATGGATGTGGATGCTGATTTCACCAACAACAAATTTACACTCAAGGAAAACACTCTGCGCATTAATGCCATTCAGACAAGTCTTGATGGGTGGATAACTATAGACGATCCCGCCATTAATATGGATCTGAAACTAAAGACGAACGATATCGGATTTAAAGAAATACTTTCACTGATTCCTGCTATCTATACCACAGATTTCTCTAGTCTGAAAACAGACGGTACAGCAACCCTTACAGCTTCTGCCAAGGGTACACTACTAGGTGATACCATTCCCTCATTTAACGTCGATTTGAAAGTGAAGGATGCTATGTTCCGCTATCCTTCTTTACCTGCTGGAGTAGATCAGATCAACATCAGTGCCAACATACAAAATCCAGGAGGAAATATAGATAAAACCATTGTCAATATTCAACCCTTTAACTTTCGTTTAGCTGAAAATCAATTTAGTCTTATTGCACATATAGAGACTCCAGTTAGCGATCCAGCATTTAACATCGAAGCTAAAGGGAAACTAAATCTGGGTATGATAAAACAGGTCTGCCCCATCAACGAGATGACTCTAAATGGAATTATAGATGCTAATATGCTGGTATCGGGTAACCTCTCATACATCGAAAAAGAGCAGTATGACAAAGTAAAAGCAACAGGTACAATCCGCTTGACAGACATGAAGCTAAAAATGAAAAACATACCCGACGTAGAAATAAAGAATTCACTCTTTACGTTTGCTCCCCAATATTTACAATTGAATGAGACCACAGTCAATATAGGTAGAAATGACTTCACTGCTAATTGCCGCTTCGAAAACTACATTGGCTATCTATTAAAAGGAAGTGTTTTGAAAGGCAACTTAAACATCCAATCCGAATATTTAAATCTAAATGATTTTATGAGTGAACAGACAGACAGTGTTGTAGCTACTTCTGGACAACAACTTACTGTTCAAGATACGATTACAAGTACAGGTGTCATCGAAGTCCCTCAAAACATCGATCTTCAGATGGATGCCAACATGAAGCAAGTTTTACTAGATAAAATGGCATTCAATAATGTCCTTGGACAAATTGTAATCAAAAACAAATCGGCGAATATGAAGAATCTGTCAATAAACACAATGGGAGGGAATATTGTGATAAATGGTGTTTATTCTACAATCAACAGTCAGCGTCCCAAAGTAGAAGCAGGATTAAAATTGACGGATATCAGCTTTGCGCAAGCCTACAAAGAGCTGGATATGGTGCAAAAACTAGCTCCTATCTTTGAAAATCTGAAAGGGAATTTTTCAGGAAATATCCAGATAGCCACCAGCCTCGATGAAAAGATGAATCCTTTGCTAAACACAACTCAGGGAGAAGGAACACTATTGATTAAGGACCTAAGTCTTAGCGGTGTAAAAGCCATCGACCAGATAGCCGATGCCATCAAACAGCCCAGCCTAAAGAATTTGGAAGTAAAAAACACACAAGTGGATTTCGCTATCAAAGACGGTAGAGTTACCACAAAACCATTTGACATAAAAATGGGGGACTACTCGCTAAACCTAGCTGGGAGCACAGGATTGGATCAGACAATCGACTACAACGGTAAACTCAGTGTACCAATATCTGGTAGAAAACTAGATGTCGGACTGAAAATAGGAGGATCGTTCAATTCTCCAAAAGTCAGTGTTGATATGAATAGTCTTACCAACAAGGCTATCGAATCTATAGCCACAGAAGCATTGGGCAAATGGCTAGGCAAAGATTCAGACAAAAAAAATAACAGTAATAACGATAGTAATAAACAAACAGAAGACGTGGAAGACAAATTGTTGGATCTTCTGAAGAATATTAAATAAAGTTGACAAATTGACAATTCAAGAAATTGGCGAGTTAATAAAAACATCTTTACCCGCCAATTTGTTTACTCATCGAAGCATCAACTAAAACAAGGAAAAACTATGTTACTCAAGCTCTACGATAAGAACAATAATCCACAAGATCTACAACGTGTAATAGACATTCTGAGCGATGGAGGCATCATCATCTATCCTACCGATACAATGTATGCAATTGGGTGTCATGGTCTGAAGGAACGTGCCATCGAACGTATCTGCCGCATCAAGGATATAGATCCTCGCAAGAACAATTTGTCTATTATCTGTTACGATCTGAGTAGTATCAGTGAATACGCCAAGGTTGACAACAAAGTGTTCAAGCTGATGAAACAATGCTTGCCGGGTGCTTTCACATTCATACTGAACGGAACGACGCACCTACCCAAGATTTTTCGCAACCGTAAAGAAGTAGGTATCCGTATGCCAGACAATCCAATCATACGTGAAATTACTCGCTTACTGGATGCTCCTATCATGACTACAACACTACCATACGACGAAAACGAGGATATCGAATATGTAACCGATCCTGAACTGATCGACGAAAAGTTTGGAGATATGGTAGACCTTGTAATTGACGGGGGTATAGGAGGTATTGAGCCATCTACAGTCATCAAATGTACCGATGACACGTTTGAGATTGTACGTCAGGGAAAGGGTATATTAAATTCCGGTATTTTTTAAACCAGCACATACCAAAAACAAAAAGAAGGCTATCCTTTCATTAAAGGATCAGCCTTCTTTTTTGCTATTTTATATAACAAGAGGAATCCTTTATTTTATTAGGGATTCCGGATCTAGATGCCCGGCTTCAATATCCTTGAAATAGCGATAGGTACCTACCTTTAATTCATCTGTAGCTGCATCATCACAAACGATAATACCCTTTTCATGAAGTTGCAGGGCACTGATAGTCCACATCTGAGTCACGGCTCCTTCTACAGCATGATATAGAGCTCGTGCTTTATTATGACCGTTCACAATGATCATCACCTCTTTGGCCGACAATACGGTACCAACTCCAACGGTCAACGCAGTTTTGGGAACTTTATTGATATCGTTGTCAAAGAAACGTGAATTGGCAATAATAGTATCTGTAGTCAGCGTTTTCTGACGTGTACGTGACGACAAAGAAGAACCAGGTTCGTTGAACGCAATATGTCCGTCAGGGCCGATACCACCCATAAACAGGTCGATACCTCCATAAGACTTTATTTTTTCTTCATAATGATCACACTCTGCATCCAGATCTGGAGCATTACCGTTCAGGATATTCGTATTTTCAGGTTTAATGTCAATATGGCTGAAAAAGTTATTCCACATAAACGAATAGTAACTTTCAGGATGTTCTTTAGGCAATCCTACATATTCATCCATATTGAAAGTTACTACATTCTGAAAGGAGACAATACCCTTCTTGTTTAAATCAATCAAGGCACGATACATTCCCAGCGGAGAAGAGCCGGTTGGGCATCCCAATACAAACGGTTTTTCAGGAGTTGGATTAGCTGCCTTTATCTTAGCTGCTACGTAATGTGCAGCCCACAAAGATACGGATTGATAATCCGGTTGAATAATAAGTCTCATTTTTTAAGTTTTTAAGTTATAAGTTTTCTAATTCTTTGAACTTCTAAGTTTTTTAAGTTATGAGTTCTAAGACTATCCCCAAAAACTTTAAACTCATAACTCAAAGTTCCATCTAAACTCTGTCTTTTTTCAGGCGTTCTGCCATGGCGCGCGCTAGATTTTCACATTGAGTATAAGTGATATCCTTCATTGCTTGCTTCATCTCTACCGGATCGCCTACAATTTCAAATTTGCTTTTCTCTGCAAATTCGCCCATACGTTTTACTGCAGCACCTGCCCACGTAAATGAACCGAACATTCCCAAATAGCGTCCTTTAATCTCGCGTAGTAAAATCTTAGACAGCAACGACTCTACCTCGGGGAAGATATGGTTACTATAGGTTGGAGATCCCACAATCAATCCTTTGTAGCGGAAAATGTCGGCTAGAATATAAGATGGATGACTTTTCGTCACGTTGTGCATCACAATATTGCGGATACCCTGTGCCGAAAGCTCGGCAGCAATGGTCTCTGCCATCTGTTCAGTGTTTCCATACATGCTGCCATAGGCAATCACCACTCCTTCATCGGCATCGTAGCGGCTCAGACGATCGTAGATACCCACTACCTTACCTATATTTTCGGTCCACACCGGTCCGTGCGTAGAACAGATAGTTGAGATGGGCAAACTACCCAGCTTCTGTAGAGCCCTCTGTACAGGACTTCCATATTTGCCTACGATATTGGCATAATAACGTGTCATCTCGCCCCAGTATTTATCCAGATTGATGCGAGTATCCAGAAATCCTCCGTCCAACGTACCGAAACAACCGAACGCATCTCCGGCAAAAAGAATTCCCTCCGTTTCATCGAACGTCATCATTGTTTCCGGCCAATGTACCATCGGGGTCAGATAAAAGCGCAGTTTATGATGCCCTAAAGTCAGGAAATCACCGTCCTTCACCACATACTGCTCACCTGTCACCCCATAATAACCCTCTATCATACCGAAGGTCTGCTTGTTTCCCACAATCACGACATCGGGATAGTGTTGCTTGATCAGGCGGATCGATCCGGAATGATCTGGTTCCATATGATTTATAATCAGATAGTTGATCGGACGTTCGCCAATCACTTGTTTAATTTTTCTGAGATATACCTCAAAGTAACAGATATCCACCGTGTCGACCAGTGCAACCATGTCGTCATCGATCAGGTAAGAGTTATACGAAACACCATAGGGTAACGGCCACATCGCCTCAAAACGGTGTTTGTTACGGTCATTTACTCCCACATAGTGGACATTTCCTTTAATCCTTGTTTTCTGTTCCATTTTGCTTATTTTTTTGTAGATAAGTTAACAAGCAGATTAGTAGCCAACCTGTCAATTTACTTTTCAACTCATCATTAAATCTGTACAAAGTTACTGTTTTTTTCTGAATCCATATATTTCTTTCCCTGATATGCTCCCCTTTCTTTCATTCTTTTTTGTAAACGGGCAACAAATTCATAATTTTTCACTCCCCAGTCGGGTGCTATCAGTAAATCCCTGGGGGATTGAGAAATAAAACGCTCTAACACCAGATCGGGTCTGAGGCGTTCTACGTAATCAATGACCAGATCGATATATTCATCAACATCTGTAAACAAATGAAATTCAGACGAATTTATTACATACTCATGTGCCATCCGTGTACCTCGTATCAGTTGAAGTTGGTGAATCTTCAGCGTATCAAGCGGAAGACTAGACAACAATTCCGCCTGATCCAACATCTCGTCCCGCGTCTCGCCCGGAAGTCCCAAGATGATATGCCCGCCCGTCAAAATGCCGCAACCAGCGGTACGTGTTACTGCCTCTGCACTGTCTTGAAACGAATGCCCCCGATTGATGCGATCCAATGTCTTGTTCAGTGCACTTTCAATGCCATACTCTACAATCAAAAACGTCTGCCTATTCAATTCTTCCAAATAGCGAAGCAACGACTCGGGCATGCAGTCGGGACGCGTTCCAATTACAAGCCCCACCACCCCATCTGTCTGCAATGCTTCTTCGTACTTCCGTTTCAGCTCATCCAGTTCCGAATAAGTGTTAGTATAAGCCTGAAAATACGCAAGATACTTCATTTCGGGATACTTATGAGCGAAAAAACGCTTTCCCTCTTCCAACTGTACGGTAATACTCTTGTCCGTCCGGCAATAGTCAGGATTAAACGTCTGATTGTTGCAATACGTGCATCCTCCCCATCCCCTTGTTCCGTCACGATTGGGACAAGTGAATCCGGCATTCAGAGATATTTTCTGAACCTTAAACGGGAAAAAACGTTTCAGAAAAGTTGGGAAGTCATTATATAAAGCATATTCGGACATAATTAACTCTTTTAGTTTTAGAACAGAGAATTTTAATTAAAAAGGAACACATAGAAACGATGCAGATTCATGTGATGCAACAGATTCTGTTACAAATGTAAGCCATCTATTGATGACTACCAAAATGAAGTATTGCTAAGACACCGAAAATCTGTTAATAATACACATTTTTGCGTTAATAAAACCAACATATCGATTTGCTATACAGAAAACAATGTTTTTAGATTCCCAAAAGTATGCTTTCCATTAAAACATACGACTGTTTTTTCTGCCCTTTAATGACTCTGAAGCAGAAATGTTACCAGCTTAACAAAAAAAATAAAATTCATTACGATTATAATACAATCTCTTATCGACATCATACAAAGAATTTCCCGTCCAGTTTTCAAAAAAAGTAAACAGCCAATTAGTAAGTAAATATAAAAATCAGAACAAAGAATAAAAATAAATAGAGAAAAAAATGAGAGAAACATACAACTCTTGTCAAAAGAAGAAAAACAAATCGTGCACGAAAACATCTATTTCGTGCCCGCAAACATACGATTTTATCAAAAAATTGCCGATAATACTAAAATGTTCAGTTACGGTTTGGAAGTAAACAAAAAAAATACTACTTTTGGTACGTCGTTCAACTCTCCACAAGGAGAAACACTAATAAAATACCTAACAACTATTATCAAAAAAAGAAGAGAGAAATGGAAGAAATCTTCAAATACATTATCGGCTTAGGAGCCGCAGTGATGATGCCTGTCATCTTTACCATTTTAGGTGTTTGTATCCACATAAAATTTGCAAAAGCTTTTAAAAGCGGACTTTTGGTAGGAGTCGGCTTCGTAGGATTATCAGTAGTGACAGCATTGCTCACCAGCAGTTTAGGACCTGCACTGAGCAAAATGGTAGACATCTACGGACTTGAGTTGGAAATTTTTGATATGGGATGGCCATCGGCAGCTGCTGTAGCCTATAACACATCGGTAGGTGCTTTCATCATACCTGTCTGTCTAGGTATCAACCTACTAATGTTACTCACACGAACTACCAGAACCATCAACATCGACTTGTGGAACTATTGGCACTTTGCCTTCATCGGCGCTATTGTCTATTTTGCTTCCGACAGTATCTGGTGGGGATTCTTTGCTGCTATCATCTGTTACATTATTACACTGATCATGGCAGATCTCACTGCCCCTGCTTTCCAAAAGTTTTACGACAAGATGGATGGTATTTCTATACCTCAGCCTTTCTGTCAAAGCTTTGTACCGTTTGCCATTGTCATCAACAAGCTATTGGATATGATTCCCGGATTCGATAAGCTGAACATCGATGCCGAAGGAATGAAAAAGAAATTCGGACTGATGGGTGAACCGCTATTTTTGGGTATTATAATAGGTTGTGGTATCGGTATGCTAGGTTGTAGTAGCTGGACAGAAATTGTGAACAACATTCCCAGTATTTTGGGACTAGGCATCAAGATGGGAGCAGTGATGGAGCTAATTCCACGTATCACAGGGCTATTTATCGAGGGACTGAAACCTATATCGGATGCCACACGCGAGCTGATTGCAAAGAAATATAAACATAGCGGCGGATTGCATATCGGCATGAGTCCCGCATTGGTAATCGGACACCCCACAACACTAGTTGTATCGTTGCTCCTGATTCCCGTTATCATTTTCCTTGCCGTCGTACTACCAGGCAATCAGTTCCTACCTCTAGCCTCACTGGCGGGTATGTTTTACCTCTTCCCTATGGTACTACCCATTACAAAAGGTAACGTAGTGAAATCGTTCATTGTAGGATTAGTAGCTCTAATCGTAGGACTCTATTTCGTCACTGAACTAGCAGGATTCTTTACAGCTGCCGCCAAAGATGTCTATGCTGCGACAGGCGATCCAACAGTCAACATCCCCGAAGGTTTCCAAGGCGGAGCACTCGATTTTGCTTCCAGCCTTTTCTGTTGGGCAATTTTTCACCTCACACATAGCCTGAAAGCCGTAGGTGCCACAATTCTAGTAGTCATCACGCTGGCAATGGCCATATACAACCGAAAAAAAATCACGAAAGCAGTTAAATAAAAAATCCGTAAAAACATAGAAACTTAAAAACTCAGAAAATATGAAACGACTAGCAACAGCAATGCTACTGGGCGCCGCAGCTATCACCGGCTCTGCTCAGGTGAATTATAAAATGCAGGTGGCATGCAATCCAGAAGATGTGAAAACTTATGACACAAACCGTCTGCGTAGCAGCTTTATGATGGAAAAAGTAATGGTGTCCGACGAAATTAATGTGACCTACTCAATGTACGACCGTTTTATTTTCGGAGGAGCCGTACCTGCCACCAAAGAATTGATACTGGAGACTATTGACCCACTGAAATCCAAGTATTTTCTCGAGCGCCGCGAACTGGGCGTAATCAACATCGGCGGTGAAGGGATTGTCACTGTAGATGGAAAAGAATATACTCTAAAGTTCAAAGAGGCATTGTATGTAGGTTGCGGAAACCAAAAAGTCACCTTCAAAAGCAAAGACTCCAACAATCCTGCCAAATTTTATCTAAACTCGGCAACCGCCCACAAGGCATATAAGACACAGCTGATTACTATCGATGGACGTAAAGGGTCGCTGAAAGCTAACTCGTTTGCTGCAGGAAAAATGGAAGAAAGTAACGACCGGGTAATCAACCAACTAATTGTCAACAACGTATTAGAAGAAGGTCCCTGCCAGTTACAGATGGGGCTGACTGAGCTAAAGCCTGGAAGCGTATGGAACACAATGCCTGCACACACGCACAGTCGGCGTATTGAAGCATATTTCTACTTCAATGTTCCAGAAGGCAACTCCGTTTGTCATCTGATGGGCGAACCACAAGAGGAACGTTTAGTGTGGATGCAAAACGAACAGGCTATCATGTCACCAGAATGGTCTATCCACGCAGCTGCAGGCACCAGCAATTACATGTTTATCTGGGGAATGGCAGGCGAAAATCTTGATTATGGCGATATGGATAAAGTAGAATACAAAGAAATGCGTTAAATTATTACTATAAAAAAGACTCGCTATCATGAATGCACTTCAAAAAACAAAAGAAACAATGACCAATTACAGATGGGCTATTTGCTCTATGCTATTTTTTGCTACTACTATTAATTACCTCGACCGACAGGTGCTTTCACTTACATGGGATGAATTTATAAAGCCAGAGTTCCATTGGGATGAATCACACTATGGCAAGATTACAGCCGTATTCTCGTTTGTATACGCTCTTTGTATGTTGTTTGCCGGACGTTTCATCGACTGGTTGGGCACCAAGAAAGGATACCTATGGGCTATCGGTATATGGTCAGCAGGAGCATGTATGCATGCTCTGTGTGGTATAATTACCGAATATTATGTTGGTATGGACAGCGCAGCCGAACTTATGGCAGCCACGGGAGATATAGTAGTCATATTGGCTACGGTCAGTATGTATAGCTTCCTTGTTGCACGCTGTATTCTGGCCATCGGAGAAGCGGGAAATTTCCCTGCCGCAGTAAAAGTAACCGCCGAATATTTTCCCAAAAAAGATCGCGCCTACGCCACTTCAATCTTCAATGCAGGAGCATCTATCGGAGCATTAATCGCCCCACTGAGTATCCCTCCATTGGCCAAAATATGGGGATGGGAAATGGCATTCATCACCATTGGTGCACTAGGCTTTATATGGATGGGAATATGGGTATTCATGTATACCACACCGGAGAAAAGTAAACATGTCAATCAAGCGGAGCTGGAATATATCGAAATGGATAAGCATGAGGAGACAACAACTTCTGCCGTTCAGGAAGAACAGACAAAAGAGGAAAAGAAGATGAGTTTCCTCCAATGTTTCAGCTACCGGCAGACATGGGCGTTCATCATCGGTAAGTTTATGACGGACGGCGTGTGGTGGTTCTTCCTATTCTGGATACCCTCTTACCTGAACACCCAGTTTGGAATCAAAACATCAGACGGACTTGGAATGGCACTCATATTTACTCTGTATGCCATCACCACCGTACTCTCTATCTATGGTGGTAAATTACCTACCATCTTTATCAACCGGACTGGAGCCAATCCGTATGCTGCACGTATGAGAGCAATGTTACTCTTCGCATTCTTCCCGTTGGTCGTACTATTGGCACAACCGTTAGGGACCTATTCACCATGGTTCCCGGTAATCTTAATCGGTATCGGATGTGCTGCCCATCAGTCATGGTCAGCAAATATCTACTCCACTGTAGGAGACATGTTCCCAAAATCTGCTATAGCCAGTATCACTGGTATTGGAGGTATGGCAGGTGGTATCAGCTCAATGCTCCTACAATACTGCGCAGGTAATTTGTTCGTATATGCCGACAACACAAACATGGCATTCATGGGATTTGAAGGGAAACCCGCAGGATACTTCATTATATTCTGTATTTGTGCTATAGCCTACCTGATAGGATGGATTCTGATGAAAATATTAGTTCCTAAATACAAACCCATTGTATTAGACTAATCTCAACCATCTTTCCAAAATCAAACAGGGTTGGTTCTATCAGGCAAATACCTTTCGGAACCAACCCTGTTTGTTTTTCTTTCTTCGGATAAAAGAAAATAAAAAAAGGCTATCTATCACAGACAGCCAATCTTTTTCTTTAACCTTAAATCTAATACTTATGAAAAAAACACAGCACAAAAATAATGACTTACATGTAAAAGACAAATCTACTTGCTAAAAAACAAGCAAAATATAACACGGTTTAAATTTCTTCGAATTGAATTAACTTATTATACAGATAAAAGAGGAAAGAGGGGGAAATAAGAAAGGAATACCCTATAAAAAGAAGAAGGCTATCTATCACAGACAGCCAATCCTTTTTGTTAACCTTAAATCTAATACCATGAAAAACACATTGCAAATGTAGGGCTTTTCTGTTTCATAAGCAACTCCTTAATATTATATATAACATGATTTAATAGCTGTACAAACGTATTAACAAGACACTATACATTCCCCAAAATAGGAATTATCCGATTGAAAAAAATGCTAACTTTGTGGCTGTTACTTATCATAAATCAACAATAATGATTGTCAAGACATTATTAGACACAGACTTATACAAGTTTACAACTTCGTATGCCTACATCAAGTTGTTTCCTTCAGCACTTGGAACTTTCAGTTTCAATGACCGAAATGCTACACAATATACAAAAGAGTTTCTGAAAGCACTCAAAGAAGAAATCAGAAATCTGAGCCAATTACGTCTGTCTCAGGATGAGCTGGAATACATGGCTTGTAATTGCCGTTTCCTTCCACGTGTATATTGGGAGTGGCTATCATCATTTCGCTTTGATCCGAAGAAAATAAAAGTAGAACTTGACGATAACCATCAGCTACATATCGAAGTAAGCGACTTTCTGTACAAAGCTACTTTATACGAAGTTCCTTTACTTGCCATCGTATCAGAAATAAAGAACCGCTTCTATGGAAACATTGCAGATATCCATAACATTCTTCAGAAATTATCTGAAAAAGTAGAATTATCTAATCAAAACCAACTTTTATTTGCCGAATTCGGTACACGAAGAAGGTTTTCAATAGAGGTACAGGAGGCCGTTATCAGCTATCTGAGCACACATGCCAGCTACTGTACTGGTACATCCAACTGCCATTTCGCTATGAAATATGGTATGAAAATGATAGGAACTCATCCCCACGAATGGTTCATGTTTCATGGAGCACAATTCGGATACAAGCACGCCAACTACATGGCATTGGAAAACTGGGTAAACGTCTACGACGGAGATTTGGGTATTGCGCTGTCAGACACCTATACATCAGACATATTTCTCAGCAATATCAGCCGCAAACAAGCCAAATTATTCGATGGAGTCCGTTGCGACTCCGGCAATGAATTCACTTTCATAGACAAGCTGATAGCTCGCTACAAAGAGTTCGGGATAGACTCAACTACCAAAACAATCGTTTTCAGTAACGCACTCGATTTTACCAAAGCACTAGAAATCCAAAAGTATTGCCATAATAAAATACGTTGCTCATTTGGCATAGGAACCAATCTAACAAACGACACAGGCTTTGAACCTTCCAATATCGTAATGAAACTTACTCAATGCAAAATGAATGCTAATCAAGAATGGAGGGAATGTATAAAACTATCCGATGATATTGGGAAACACTCAGGCAGCTCTCAAGAAGTAGATGCATGCTTGTATGACTTATGTTTATATCAAAAGCAAAAAGGTATATAAATAAAAAAGGAGTACCGCTGTACTCCAACCTTTGTTAACCTTAAATCTAATACCATGAAAAACACATTGCAAAGATACAGACTTCTATTGTATCTGCAAATATTTTGCCAAGAAAAAGCAGAATAAAAACATTAATTAACAAAACAAAAGATAACACAAGACCATTCTATATATTTATTCACATTTTATCAGCTCAAAAACTCAAAATACAATGAATAGAATTTCAAAAACATTAGCATGTTTGTCCACATTCATCCACACGTTTGTTGGGAAGCATACGGACCGATGAAATTAGCCAACCACTTCCCGCACTTCTCCCATGCAAGCTTAATCAAGCATTTTCCGTATAGCATCATACGAAGCATCCTTCAGCACCACCCGCTTCTGCCCGTCCAGCAGATAAAGTGAAGGCATTGCCTTCAGGTCATAAAGTGCCTGTTCCTTTACTATGCCACGGTCGGTAGCTACTATCCACCCAGAAGGCATGTCGGGTAGCGACTTTCTCCATGTTTCTTCATCACCTTCTGTATAGACTGCCAATACTGTTACCCGCTCTGCTCTCACCGCTTCTTCCAGCTTAGAATCCATAGCCATCTGACGCAGTACCTCATGGCACGATTCACACTCCGGATCATAAAATACGACCACCAGTCGGTTGTTAACCGCAGAAGTTTCAGAAAGTGTACACTTTTCCCCGTCAGGCAGGTAATAACAAAAATCACTCGCTTTTGCACCTACATTGTTACGACCAAGCAATTGCAGCTTAAACTGATAAGTGGCACGATGGACATCATTCTCGGGCACTGATCGAAGCATCGCTACCAAATAACAAGCATATAGTTTTTCATTATAATAAGGTGAGGTGGAATTGTACAAATAGCTATCAGCTATTTTTGAAAGTACCTGACGCGCGTATGTAAATGTAACCAGCCGACTACACCAATGTTGTAAACTCTCTCTCACCAATAACTCCGATGTAGTTTTATCACCAAGCAAAGCTATAAAATCGACAAATCCCTGTTCGGTGACATTACGGTTGTCTACCAACAACGTATCAGAAAAATCGAACTGGTCCCAATAATGAGACAGCAGATAAGCTTTCCGTTCTTCCGACGAGGTCAATGAATCGGGAATAGCAGGAAAAGGAAAATATGGACGGACGATAGCAGAATCCGTCAAATAGTCCGCCGGTTGAAGCAGGACAGCATGAATATGCCCAACAACCACTCCACACAGAATACAAAACATCAGACAATATTTACTCATAAACAGACTACTAAAAAACAAATACAAATTAGCCACAAAACAAACAAAAGACAAAGTCAAAAAAAGAGTGATTCTTATAGGGGGAGTGAATAAAAAAGAGGATTTCTTAAAATGGAAAGTAACAACGTTTTATCATCCTGAGCAAAGCAAGGAATCCGGGAGCAGCGACTAATACATCCAGATTCTTCACTTTGTTCAGTATGACATGCACATTCAATTATACTTTTCAATCTTAAGAAAGCCCTCATTAAACAAGAGGCCGGTTTGATTCTCTATAAACCGATTATTATTTCTTCGTTGCAAAATCGTTCTTATGATAAACAAGGCGGACGCGATGCTTGCTGGTACGGTCCTCCAAGCTTTGCACACCGATAATCGAGTTATAGGTATAGGTCTGCGTACCACTCATCGAAGAAGTCCAATAGGGCACATTACTGATACCGAAACGGACATCCACCACACCATACTGCATAATCTTTTCCCACTCTTTCACAGTGGGCAGACCGATACGTGCCATTTCATTGGCATTGTACTTGATACTACCACCAGTGGATGTTACGGCATTTGCCGCACGGAAGAGCGCCGCACCCACCGCATCGTCCGGCTTTCCATGGTCGCCTTGGAAATCAAATGCATTCGGATTGGTGCCATATAGAGCTGCAAGCACATCAAAGCCATACTCTGCATTATAAGTGCGTGTTTTACCCTGATAACTTTGGTAGTATGTCATGGAATTCGGATTCAAATTACTTGCATCCCAATTATCATTGTAAAAGTCCGGTCCCCAAACCATTTCCACACCTTCGTACAGGTCGATACGGCTGTAATAGAGCGAAGCATTGTTCGGATCACCTGATATTGGGTTTCCGTTATTGTCCACCATCACCGGCATGGGCAGCCACTGGCGGGCTTCAAGTTCATGAACTATCCGTCCTGTAGTTTTGTCTTTCAATATCAGGTGAGCTACACGGTAACCGTTGTTAATCCAATTTGTTATGGTACTAATGTCTCCTTGCGACCATTCCTTCCAGCTCCCCCATTCATCAATCCACGGTTGGGCAAAGAGCAGAATGTAAGTTACCCCCGGTTCACCACCGCACTGGTCATGAGAGTATAGAGTAGCCGGAAAAGATTCAGACGGAGTAAACATACCACCCGGTGTCTGAGCCCACAACCAAGGAGCACCATCTACACCTTCTTTACAATAAACAGCATACTGGTGTCCCTGTTCACCCACGAATCCAATGTATGCCATAGCACCGTTACTTGGCATATTTGTCCCTTCCGTCAGGAACGAACCGCCACCGGTTACACCGCTACTTTCCACGCGCCAACTGGCCCCATCACCATCACCTATATAACTCCCATCTTCATAAGTCCTGCCGTCTTCCACCAGTCCCCCCATGCCTTTCAGAGAAAGGGTTACCTGGTAGTGTTTGTTGCGGTGTACATTAAAGTCGTTTGTAATATTCTCACCCAAATAAAGACGATATTTAATAGGACCGGAGATATATTTCTGATTTTCTCCCGAAGCAGACGGAACATACAGATAATCCGCTATAACCTCGATGTAACTGCAATATTTTTCCTGACCTTCCTTAGGAGTTTTCTGTATCTGATTTCCATCTTCCGCCCCATTAGTCCCCTGTAAGTTCTCGAACATAAAGACCGGAACAATATTTGGGTCTGTGCCATGTCCACCAACGGTAGTACCATGGCTTTCGGAGGTCAAGGCATCCCAACCTACTTGCTGCACCAAACCTTCTTCCCAAATACGGTCGTCTGTTGTAACTTTATTGTCTGTACCGATGTTACAATTCACCGGCACATTGTGCAAGCAGATGGATCGCGGGGTTATCTTTACACCCTTATTCAACGCTTCATCGCCCGACCCCGAAGTGATTGCCACCGTAGTCATTGCCGTTGTACGTTCCAACATACAGGTATAGTATCGACCGCCGTGAGTGTCTGTTCCAGAGCTTGAGTCTTCTACAGCTTCACCAAACAGGGTAGAAGTCAGGATACCCGGCTTACGGGGTGTTCCCTGTTGCAAATTTCTTAAATCATTAACAGTGGAAGTACCTACTGTCAAGCACTTGTTCAGATTATTTTTTTCCGGAATAATTTCTCCTGTGTTTCTATTAACCTGCCAATAGTTGCAGACTATGAATATCTGACTTTTTCCTGACCAAGACTTGCTTCCTACATGATAGGTCAATGTCCCATTATCAGCAGGCAAACTTCCGTCAATCAAGCCGTTGTCACCCATCTCCGGATTTGTTGGCTTTGCATTATTCGGCACATAGATAATTTCCCGAATCACCCCACCAGCATCCGCCAGCACAATGTTCATATCCTCGATGCGGCTACGGTCGGTACGCTCGGAAGCAGCACGTGTCAGATTCTTGTTGTCCATACCGGCAACGGAGATAATCAGGTTTACTCCTTCGTTGGAATTGTTGCATGGCATTCCGTCTTCATCGCGAATGCACCCGACCGCCAACCCTCCTGCAAGTAGCAAGGTGGCCATTATTTTCAATCCATACTTGTTCATAACTGTCCTCCGTCTTTAAAATTCCGGTTTAATATCTTCTATCACCCATTCGGGCACTTCCACAGTAACGCCGATAGAGCTGAATTTTATAGAAATTGGCAATAAGGCTTCCTGCTTGGTTACATCAATCTCTCCAGCATTCTGCCGGAGATAATTGTAGATGCTTCCCCGAAGCAATTCTTCTCCAGTGCGTTTGTCCTTTAGCACAAGAATATGCGAACAAATATCCTGTTCCAATTCACCCTCATGGTCCATTCGGAAGAGTGCACAATCATCAGTACGGTAACATTGCCGTTCTTCGTCGTACACCAAATCGGGATAGCAGGTACCCTTTTCTGCCTCGTTGATTTCGTTGTTAAAAGAAGTCTGTGCATTCGAGTTCTCAAAACTCAATTCATAAGGTATATCTTCCGCCCTTGTACTTGCCGGTCTTTGCAAACCGAAAATCTCTACTGCCACATCAATGTGTGAGCTCACCAATGTCACAGTGTCCCTCAAGCGCTGATTGTTGCCAGGCACTTCAATCACCTTTTGTGTCATATAATTGTCATCGTGCCCAGTCACTTTTTTTGATGTACCCCAGTTAGGGTGTTGAATATAAATAGTACCAAAATTCTGAGATTCAAGGTTGACTACAGCCGTACGTTCTTTGGCATTGCCCAATGCCACAATCTTATAACTTCCGGCAGGCAACCTGAACGAAGGAGTGGCCGTAAAGCTTGCCAACTGCTCAGAATCGTAATGCCGTATGCCCATAATACGGTTATTCTCATCGAAAACATACAGATCTACCTGATCCATATATTGATATAACACGTCTTTATCACCATCTGCCAGATACTGGAAGTAGATAATGACATTGTCGCAATCTGACCAATCGTCTTTTATACAACCTGTGGGCAACAGGCAGATAACCGACAAAAGTACTAATACATAATGTTTCATATTTAATCTGTATATTTATGCTTTACTTTAAAAGAGACAGGGAACAGACTGTAAACCTGTCCGACACGGACGTCTGTCCCTGTCCATCTCATTTCCTTATCCCCGAAAAGCAACCGGAGCAACTATTCTGTTCCGTCTATTACTCAAATACCGGAGTCAAAGCAACGATTTCCCAGTCTGCTACTGTCACTTTTACATTTACACAGATTTCTTCATCCGGATTCCAAGGTCCTACATTTTCAACTTTAAACTTATAGCTGTCAATTCTGTAAATCTTACCGGCTTCGAAAGCAGTCAAAGGTTGTCCATCCGATGATTTATTGAAGCTTGCAGTTACCACTGCTCCGAATGGGTCTTTTGTTGTTTCATCCGTATAAGCGTCTACGGCAAGTTTAATCTGGACATTCTTCTTTGATGTAGAGCCAATCTGTGCAGGAGAGAACTGATAAACATAATAGCCGGCAGCAGGATTATGTATATCATCATTTTTTGCTAACTCAGCACCTATAATCTTATCCCATGCCCAGCTATAATTAGTATATGTACCATTCTGACTATCTGTTGTTTCACCAAAAATATACTTGCCTTTTACAGCAGTAGATCCCGGTTCCAATACATTGTCAATTGTCATCTCTTCGCTTGCAGTGCCGCCTAAAGTGAACCGATTATTATAGTCCATCAAACCGATAGCCTCCAATACAATCTTTTTGTATTTACTACCTGTCAAATCTTCGCACTGGATTCCCTTTACTTCGAAACGGGAAACAAAAGGAGCCAATGCCACTTCAGCCTTATACAGTAAGTTATGCCCTTCTTGATCGTCGGTAATACCATCACCCTCTGTGACAGGTGCAATTTGTGTATCCCCACCAAACAAAATGACATCTCCGAAATCCTGTTCGCCAGCTATCTGCAAAGCTTGATTTTTTACAGCAGAAATATTTGTCGTATTAGGTGTTACAGCTGGCAAATTTTTACCTTCTGCATTTCCAACTACATACACCTGTTCCACAGAGTTAGGGATACTATGGAAAAGATGCCCTGCAGTACCTATAGTAGCCCAATCATCAGCATCGTCATTCAAGGTCTCTGTCTTTTTAATAACACCTGTTGCATCAGTAAAATACACGGTAAAATTCGTCAGAGCAATCTGTCCTGCTGTTTTGCCTTCTTCCACTGCACGACCGGAAACACCGGAAGACAGCCCTTCGAACTTCAGATACATGCTCTTTGTTCCATCATTGCTTACACCAGAAGTCAAATCTTCTTCGTTACTACATGCGGCAAAAGCCAATCCCGCTAATCCCAGCATAAAGAATTTGTTCATTTTCATAATTAAAATAAATTTAGTTAATGTATAAATATAGATTTCATCCCAAAGGGGGGATAATCCCCTTACAGAATTTTTTCTGATACCTAGTTGCAGAGGAAGACAAACAGAGTTTCACGAGAACCGATCGGGCAAAAAACAGGGGAACTAGGGGAATAAAAAAAGCCTTTACTTTTCCTCTGTGAAACTCTGTATTCTCTTCGATAAGATTCTATTCCAACAATTCCATTGCCTTCCGGCACATGTCCAAATTTCCAGCAGCTCCGGCATATCCTGCCTCCTTCGCCTTATTGAACGCAACGGCGGCTTCCTTCCGCTGCCCGTTCTTGAAATAGGCAACGCCCAGCAGGTTGAGCAGAGCACCCTCTTTGGTTCCTTCCAGCAAGGCAATAGCTTCGCGGTAATGTCCAGTCTCTATCTCGGCAAGAGCAGCGTTGTTGCGTGCCGCCAAATTGTCCGGATAAGTACGCACTGCTATTTGCAGCGCCTCGCGGTAAGCATCGCTGTTACGTCCATAACTGTCTGCCACTTTTTGTATTTCGGCTACACTGAGATGTTCGGGGCGCGACTTCAAAAGCTGACGTGCTTCCCCGAGGTCAAAGTGACGCACGTTATATTCTATACGATATTCGTTACGACGCAACGGTCCGTACATTTCATTCAGTAACCGCTGGTAGATTTCCGGAGGAACCAATGCCTTGATTTTCTCTTCGCAGGCATCCTGATCGCCCGTACATCCATCAATAATTGCCAGCACCTCATCTATTTTCAACAGTTTAGGATGTTTCAACACTTCGGCACGCAGTCCGTCCCAATCCTCCCCTTTCCAGTTTACATGCCACAAATTGCGGTCCAGCTCGGGATTCTGTTCCTGAACATATTGGGTAAACTTCTGCGCACGCCGTTTAGACAGCTCCATATTATACGCTACAGTAGCTTCCGGTGACGCATACCCGGTGACGAAAATACCAGTAATAGTAAGGTTTTTATCCTCTTTCACCGCATCAACAGAAGCCTGCACCTTTGCCAATTCCTCGCGGTTATTTTTGTATTCAGGTAACACGTTGTGGCTGTCCTGCCGGTATTGCAGACGGGCAGTCTTCACCTCCGAACGACGTTTTACAGTCTCTTCCTGTGGTTTCATCACAGGTGTCATAACAAACCGGGGCTCTTCGTAAGGTAATACCGTACCAGTGATCAAATTCTCGTCACCTTCATCACACGAAGCACATCCGGTAGTATATCCTCTCAGCTCCATACGGCTGTTTACCATCCATGTCTGAAAAGGAATCTCAGCAGAATAGTGCAACGACTGTTTTTGGCCATTCTTCCGTCGTAAGCGGACATCATAATCTGCCCAGCCTGTTTCGCCAAGACTTTCTTGTCTGCGCGTCACCTTATCTCTGATCTTTCCGTTAATAAGTACGGGCTCAAGTGCTTGCTGCTGTATACCATCAGCAGAGACCAACGTAGGAACAAGTTTCAGCGAATGCTGTCTTTTCATATCAAGATCATCAAGATTGATATCCATCTGAACCTTCACCGCTTTTCCCACCTTCTCTACACTGCGATTCTCTACTTTTATATTCTCCAAATAATATGTCTGTGCAAAGGCAAACGGGCATGCAGCCAATAGCCATGCAACGAGTATTTGTCTCTTTTTCATATCGCTCTTCCCTCCTACTTATTTAATAATGTATATCAGTGATACGGCAGCCTTGGTCACACCTAAATAGTTTTTATCGCCATCACCTTTCCATTCACCACAACGCGGACAGTCGTAACGATCGTAATGTGCCCGCACATAACCTACGCCCAACTCAGCTTCGATGCTCCATCGGTTTCCCAACAGCCACTGATATCCATAACCTACACCTGCTCCGTAGTAAAATCCTTCGTAGCGGTGTTTTTCCAATCCTTCGTAAATACCAAAGGGAAAATCAATGCCTCCTACATTATACTGTCCGCCCAACAAGTGTAATCCCAGGAAATGGCCGTTGAAACGTTCGCAAAACCAATAACGCGCTTCGGGTTGTGCCATCCAGTGTTTCCACTTCTTATTTTCGTTAAATGTCCATCCATTATAATTCCCGGACAGATCTAACGTCCATTTTGGCGACAGCCCGATTTCTGCACCCAAATTAACAGTAGCTGTTGCATCGTACAGCAGATTGGTCTTTACCGCCACTTTTGGGGCAGACAAAGAGAGGCTGACAAGCAGCAATAAAAAAATCAGATTTCGTTTCATGATTCTTAGTATTTATAGCACTACTTGATAGTAGTTGTTGTTCATTCTCACCCCATTCTAAAACCATTACTTTGTAGGTAACAGGAATACTGTCGTTGAAAATATATTTGCAAAGTGCTTTGAGTAGAAATCTTGTATTGAAACTGTATATTCTTTTTATAGGAGGAAAAGTTGCTCAATTTTTATTCTATCCTTCTTTATTATGTACGAGATGTACATCTCGGCATACATGAGATGTGCATCTTGGCATGCATGAGATGTACATCTTGGTATGTACAACATGCACATCTCGTACATACCAAGATTCCTATACCTAAAAAACATCGTTTATTAGAAAAAAAAAGAATAAAAGCGAGAGGACAAATCATATATATATACAAGGATCAGGTCAACCTCCATTCGAATGAGGATGAAAACGTCCTGCAGTTGCTTTTATGCTCAAAGAACTGTCATTTTATTATCTAAAACCCCAAGAATAATCTTATGTAAATAAATTAGGAAATATTTAAATCGATTTTATTGTGCTTATTGTAACAAAAAGATACATCGTATCATATAAATAATTAGCTGACAAATATTTGAATTAAATGCTTGAATCGATTTCCGATTTTCTTTTTTGTTAAAACCTAAATTTTTTCTGTGTTTCTTTTGTTTGTTTAATAAAACATTTCTAATTTTGTCAGAAACAAAGTTACCGTTACCTACAAAGTAAAAGAGTAGTTTTGTATTATCTTTTCCCCCCTTTTCCTTTCACTAGCTATCAGGACTATTTCTTAAAATCTTAGTCTCTATTTTAGATTTCCCGCAAAGTATTAATGTATCCCAACAAGAATATCAGAAATTATTTCACGATTCATCTGCCCAATTTGTTCATCAGTATGCCTTTTGAAATATGTCTCTGTTACCCGAACAGAGGAGTGTCCCATTGCATTAGAAATCAACTCCTGCTGATAATTACGATAGTTAGCAATAGTCGCCCAACTATGGCGTGCACAATAGCTACTTAGAGAACAGGGAATATCTGCAAAAACAGCCAGCCTCTTTAGCAACGCATTAAACCTCCTCAAAGCATTTCTATATTGCCTATAAGCCTCGTTGCCTACCTTATTTATATATGGAAACAGATAGGGAGATGTCGTATCCCTGCTTTTCAGCTTTTCTATCAGCCTCATTGCTTGCGGTAATACCTCTACTGTCAGCCAGCTTCCAGTCTTTCGACGACGATAGGTAAGCACATTCCCTTTAAGATCACACTTCCGTAAGTAAGCAATATCGACAAAAGGAATGCCACGTAACATAAATAAAAGAAGAAACAGCATCCGTGCTTTATCCATCGGACAGTTTTGTTTTACCTGTAAACCGTATAGCCGTTGTAATGTCTGCTCATCTATCGCCCGTTTCACAGTGATTCGCGTACCTGTATATACACCCTTGAAAAGCCGTGGGCGATAAACCGCCAGCCCAACATCCACTGCACGAAAATAAACGGCACGCAGCATCCTCATGTAAGTAGAAATTGTATTCCAATGCAACTGCCTTCCAAGCAAATAATTCTGAAAAGCTTTTAGCCATAAGGGAGTAATATCGTCCAAATGGGCAGAAGTACCTGCCATAAAGTTTTTTACTCGATTAAGCATACTCTCATACACATGGGCAGTACCCAAACGTCCCTCTTCTTTCATCTGCTAGATAATACAAGCAGCATACATGTCCAAATTGATTCTTTGTTTCATCTAAATATTCCAGTTTTTTATTTGTAGTTATTTCTTTACTCTGACTAAAAAATTACAAACTAATAACTTTAACTTATTTAAAGTTTATCATTATATTGTTTTTGATTTTATTTTTCTGTTTTTATCAAATACATAATAAATCGTACAACTAAAAACAGAGAGACGAGATATCGGACATTGCACAAAAACTAAACTTTCGTGCATTAAAAGCACATCCTATTCAAGATTTATCTATCTTTGCGCCCGATTTTAAACAAGCGGTCCAGCAATGTGCCCGAGAAAGTGATAAAATCATGCATACCTTTTTCCAACCTTAAAATCGGCAGATGCCATGTTTCCTGCAGCAGACAAAATTGCCTGAAGAAGGAAATACACATATAAAATATTATGTATTGCACCTAATTGAGTAAATTATGATAAAAAAAATCTTAGTAGCCAATCGTGGTGAAATTGCCGTAAGGGTAATGCGTTCTTGTAGAGAAATGGGAATCACAAGCATTGCCATATTTTCAGAAGCAGACCGTACCGCGAAACATGTGCTATATGCAGATGAAGCCTATTGCATAGGACCTGCTGCATCGAAAGAAAGTTATCTGAATATTGAAAAAATTATTGAAGTAGCGAAAACCGCTCATGCAGATGCTATCCACCCGGGATATGGTTTTTTATCAGAAAATGCAACTTTTGCACGCCGTTGCCAAGAAGAAGGGATTATTTTCATAGGTCCTGATCCAGAAACAATGGAAGCAATGGGAGATAAAATCTCAGCACGTATCAAGATGATTGATGCCGGAGTACCTGTTGTTCCCGGGACTCAAGAAAATCTAAAAAGTGTTGAAGAAGCCATCGAACTCTGTAATCAGATTGGCTATCCTGTAATGCTGAAAGCATCTATGGGAGGTGGAGGAAAAGGTATGCGTCTTATCCACTCCCCCGAAGAAGTAGAAGAAGCCTATACTACCGCAAAAAGCGAGTCACTCTCTTCATTTGGTGACGATACTGTCTATCTGGAAAAATTTGTAGAAGAGCCTCACCACATTGAGTTCCAAATCTTAGGCGACAAACATGGAAATGTCATTCATCTTTGTGAACGTGAATGCTCCGTACAACGGAGAAACCAGAAGATTGTGGAAGAAACTCCCTCTGTATTCGTTACTCCCGAATTACGCAAGGATATGGGTGAGAAAGCTGTAGCCGCAGCCAAAGCCGTCAACTACATTGGCGCAGGAACTATCGAATTCCTTGTAGATAAACACCGCAACTACTATTTTCTTGAGATGAATACCCGCCTGCAAGTTGAGCACCCTATTACAGAAGAAGTAATTGGAGTGGATCTGGTAAAAGAACAAATCAAAATAGCCGACGGTCAGGTATTGCAACTTAAACAAGAAGACATCAAGCAACGAGGACATGCCATCGAATGCCGTATCTGTGCTGAAGATACTGAAATGAATTTTATGCCCAGCCCAGGAATCATCAAACAGATTACAGAGCCCAACGGAATCGGTGTACGTATTGACAGCTACGTTTACGAAGGATATGAAATTCCTATCTACTACGATCCGATGATTGGAAAACTGATTGTATGGGCTACCAACCGTAAATATGCCATCGAACGTATGCGCCGTGTGCTACACGAATATAAACTGACAGGAGTGAAGAACAATATTAGCTACCTGCGTGCCATTATGGATACACCCGACTTTGTAGAAGGACACTACGACACCGGATTCATTGCCAAAAACGGAGAGTACTTGCGAGAATGCATCACACGTACCAGCGAGCGTGCCGAAAACATCGCGCTGATTGCCGCATACATGGACTATCTGATGAATCTGGAAGAGAACAACAGTGGTACCGCGACCGATAATCGTCCTATCAGTAAATGGAAAGAATTCGGATTACATAAAGGAGTATTGCGTATTTGAGTTATAAGTATACAATAATTGAGCCATAAGTTTTATAAAAACTTATAACTCAAAATCAAAACTTAAAACATACAACTCAAAAACTTAAAATTATGGAAATTCACATAGGAAACCGAGTGGCCGAAGTAGAATTGGTCAGTAAGGAAGACAACAAAATAATACTTACTATTGATGGAAAAACGTTTGAAGCCGATGTAGTAATGGCCGAAAACGGAACCTGTAACATCCTAATGGACGGACGTAGTTCCAACGCACAACTCATTCGTAAAGAAAACGGCAAAAGTTATAAGGTAAATACACACTACAGCAGCTTCAATGTAGAGATTGTAGACAGCCAAGCTAAATATCTGCGTATGCGTAAAAAAGGAGAAGAGGAACTAAACGATCGGATCTCTTCGCCAATGCCGGGTAAAGTTGTCAAAGTCCCCGTAACTGTGGGACAAGAGATGAAAGCCGGAGACACCGCAATCGTAATTGAGGCAATGAAAATGCAAAGTAACTATAAAGTGACTTCTGATTGCCGCATCAAGGAAATACTTGTTAAAGAAGGAGATAACATTGCCGGAGAACAGACATTAATAACATTAGAACCTATTGCATAATGGAAGAAATAAACAAAGCATATGCCACATTCGAAGAACGCGACCGTATTGCTTCTTTGGGTGGCGGAATCGAAAAAATAGAAAAGCAACACGAAAGTGGGAAAATGACTGCCCGCGAACGTATCGAGATGTTACTAGATAAAGGTACATTTGTAGAACTGGACAAATTGATGGTTCATCGTTGTACGAACTATGGTATGGATAAAAACAAAATTCCCGGCGACGGTATCGTATCTGGCTATGGCAAAATTGACGGACGTCAGGTATTTGTCTATGCATATGATTTTACTGTCTACGGAGGCTCACTTTCTGCATCCAATGCTAAAAAGATTGTGAAAGTGCAGCAACTGGCGCTGAAAAACGGTGCTCCTATTATTGCCCTGAACGATTCGGGTGGAGCACGTATCCAAGAAGGGATTGAAAGCCTTTCAGGTTATGCAGACATTTTCTACCAAAATACAATGGCAAGTGGAGTTATCCCACAAATCTCAGCAATTCTCGGCCCATGTGCAGGAGGAGCTTGCTACTCGCCAGCACTTACTGACTTCATCTTTATGGTCAAGGAGAAAAGTCACATGTTTGTCACAGGTCCGGATGTTGTAAAAACAGTAATCCACGAAGAAGTAAGTAAAGAAGAGTTAGGCGGTGCAATGGCACATAGCAGTAAAAGTGGAGTGACTCATTTCATGTGTAATACAGAAGAAGAACTACTTATGAGTATTCGTGAATTACTCTCCTTCTTACCACAAAACAACATGGACGAGACTAAAAAGCAGAACTGCACAGATGACATCAACCGTGAAGATACCGAAATGGACAGTATCGTTCCAAATGATCCGAACATTCCGTATGATATGAAAGATATTATCGAGCACGTTGTGGACAATGGATACTTCTTTGAAGTAATGTCCAACTTTGCAAAAAATATTATCATCGGATTTGCTCGATTAGCAGGACGTTCGGTCGGTATTGTGGCCAATCAGCCAGCTTATCTTGCCGGTGTACTCGATATTGATGCCAGTGACAAAGCAAGTCGTTTTATCCGTTTCTGTGACTGCTTTAACATTCCGCTAATTACTTTTGAAGATGTGCCGGGATTCCTGCCGGGATATACGCAAGAAAATAACGGTATTATCCGCCACGGTGCAAAAATCGTCTATGCCTTTGCCGAAGCTACTGTACCAAAGATTACAGTAATCACCCGTAAAGCATATGGTGGTGCATACATTGTAATGAACTCCAAGCAGACAGGAGCAGATATCAATTTCGCCTACCCAAGTGCTGAAATTGCAGTAATGGGAGCAGAAGGAGCTGTCAATATTTTGTTCCGTAAAGCCGATACTGACACAAAAACTAAAGAATTGGAGGCTTATAAAGAAAAATTTGCTAATCCTTATCAGGCTGCCGAATTAGGATTCATTGACGAAATTATCTATCCAAGACAAACCCGAAAAAGACTGATTCAAGCTTTAGAAATGACAGAAAATAAGATGCAGACCAACCCGCCAAAGAAACATGGGAATATACCTTTATAAATTCTATAGGCTATATGTACAACATTTAGCAAAAAGGCTGTCTCAAAGGTAGCCTTTTTTATAATCTGTAAGCTAAGCCATGAGAAAGTTCTTATTTTAACTCAGATTCTTTGAAAAAATAAGGAAAAACAAGAAGATTTCCTGTAATGAGGTTTCAATTTATAAGTCTTCCATTTCTGAAAATCCATTTTTAGCCAGACTTGCTATTCGTAAAAAATACACAGAAGACAGGGAGAAGAACAAAAACATATTTAATCGTTTCTATAAAAATATTCATTATCCACTAAAACACTATCAGACAGAAAGAAAGTCAATAAAAAAACGGTACTCCGATTCACATCGCAGCACCGTCACAACACAAACACAAAATAAAACACGACAAAACTACTATGCAAATCCACCTGTGTAATGTCGGGGAGACATACAATATTCATTTATATATATTCACATACTTACAAACGATTTATCAGGCGATTGCAATTATACAACAAAAGTAGTTCTTTTTTTGTTCACAGAAAAATAAAAAATTATTTTTTCGACTGATAATCTATAATAAATCCTTCCATCAACCATTTAGCGAGTGCCTGACGATTTGAACTAATTACTAAACGACGTTGATCAAACGCATTCTGAATATTGCCTAATTCTACAAAAACAGCAGAAGGTATAGAATGAGAAAGGACATACAAATTCCGACTACTAACAGTTCCCGAAAAACCACGATTAGGTTGGTGTTTATCATATTTCGTTTCGAACATATTTTTCATATTAATAGCTAAACGTCTGCTCTCTTCTGTCTGTCCTGAATGATAGAAAAAGACATCCGTTTGTTTTCCCCTTCCCCGGCTATCTACATGAATAAAAATCGAGCGACAATATTGATAACGATGACGATCTTTCTGATAAAGAGAATTTATTTTATCACAACGCTGTTGCAAGCGCTGCACTTGATTTAAAGGAATGGGGTCACCCATACAAGTTTCCCTCTTACTATTAGGCAAATAAGCATCATTACGTATACCATCTTTCGCATCCTGAATAATAATATATACTTTCGCTCCTTCCTGCATTAAATTACGCGCCAAGCGAAGAGCAATATCATAAGCATATTCATCCTCGTGAAGCTCATGCCTCCCGGACTTTCCTATTGCACCCGGATCGGGACCACCATGACCGCTGACAACATAGAAACAAGCCCCTTCTAAACGGCGGGATTTGACTCTGACCTTTGATTGTCTCTTTCCAAATAAAGGCTCAATAATTGTATTTGCTTTTATATCTTGTCTACTCCCACTTTTTGAGTTTTCTTTCGAAAAGGATGAGGATGTTTCAACACACTTTACTGGAGGTATTACATAAGTCACTCCCATTTTCAATACATTCCCTTTGCCCAACTTTTTCTTATTTAACTCAACAAAATCATCGTAATATTTTTGAGGAGAGCGATTATGCCTCAACAAAAAAGCAGCGATACCCTCTCCTGTTTTTGGAGTAGCCTTTTGTTGCCCCCATAGTGTTGCTATGGAAAAAAGAAAAATAAAATTTATAAAAACATATAGTCGCTTCGTCATCCTCATACAGCACATAAATATATAAATAAAATAGAACACGCAGACAGGTCCTACAGCAATACCAACAATGTAATTCCTCTCGTTCCTCTCCTTTACAAGGCTTCATTCCAAAAACATTGATGGAATGAATCGGGCAAAAATACAATTATTTTCTCTACTTTTGCGTGGCAAAAACTTTTTTTGATCGTAAAACCATAAACTAAATAACATTATGGCAAAGCAATTTAAACCCGAAACTTTATGTGTACAGGCAGGATGGACTCCTAAAAAAGGAGAGCCACGTGTACTTCCTATCTATCAAAGTACAACCTTCAAATATGAAACAAGTGAGCAGATGGCACGTCTTTTCGATCTTGAAGACAGTGGTTATTTCTATACACGTCTACAAAATCCGACAAATGATGCAGTAGCAGCCAAAATCGCAGCACTCGAAGGAGGAGTAGCAGCAATGTTAACATCCAGCGGACAAGCTGCCAATTTCTATGCCATATTTAATATTTGTCAGGCGGGTGACCATTTTGTATGTTCTTCAGCTATCTATGGAGGTACATTCAATCTGTTTGGCGTAACAATGAAGAAATTAGGTATAGACGTCACGTTCATCCATCCAGACTCAACCGAAGAGGAACTTTCGGCAGCTTTCCGTCCTAATACCAAAGCATTATTCGGAGAAACCATATCCAATCCTTCTCTCGAAGTACTAGATATCGAAAAGTTCGCCCGCATAGCTCACAAGCATGGAGTGCCGCTGATTGTAGACAATACCTTCCCTACCCCCATTAATTGCCGTCCTTTTGAATGGGGAGCAGATATTGTGGTTCATTCTACCACCAAATATATGGACGGGCATGCAACAAGCGTAGGTGGTTGTATTGTTGATAGTGGCAATTTTGACTGGGAAGCTCATGCAGAGAAATTCCCCGGACTGTGCACACCAGATGAGTCTTATCATGGATTGACTTACACCAAAGCTTTTGGCAAAATGGCATATATAACCAAGGCAACGGCACAGCTCATGCGCGATCTTGGCAGTATCCAAAGCCCACAAAACGCGTTTCTCCTGAATTTAGGACTGGAAACGTTGCATTTACGTATGCCGCGCCATTGCAGCAATGCCCAGAAAATCGCCGAATACCTTTCTAAGCATGAGAAAGTGGCATGGGTCAACTATTGTGGCTTACCAGATAACAAATACTACACACTTGCCCAAAAATATATGCCTAATGGCTCTTGTGGGGTTATTTCTTTCGGCCTTAAAGGAGGACGTGACGTTTCTGTCAAGTTCATGGATTCATTGGAAGTCATCGCCATTGTTACCCACGTAGCAGATGCACGCAGTTGTGTGCTTCATCCTGCCAGCCATACTCACAGGCAGCTTACAGACGAACAGCTAATCGAAGCGGGAGTACGCCCCGACCTGATTCGTCTGTCAGTAGGAATAGAAAATGTAGACGATCTGATTGCTGATATCGAACAGGCACTGAATAAATAAAATATGGAAAAAGCTCAAATTTCAGAATCCAATATCTTATGAGCAAGCAGGATTACATACAAACCAATAGGGAGTGGCTGGCAACTAAAGCGAAAGAAGAAGGTGTCAAACCACTTCCTAAAGGAATCTATTACAAAATAATAAAAGAAGGGAATAATGACGGGAAACATCCTACCCCCCGAAGTATAGTTACTGCCCATTATACAGGTTGGACTATCAACGGCAAGAAATTCGACAGCAGCCGTGGAGGAACGCCCATAGCATTCCGGCTGAACGAACTGATCGAAGGTTGGATTATAGCAATGCAACAGATGTGTATCGGAGACAAATGGGAGATATACATTCCTGCCGAAATGGGATACGGAAAGTTTTCTCAGCCAGGCATACCCGGCGGATCGACACTGGTATTCGAAATTGAATTACTTGGAATTGCATAATGACCGTATCCGCATAAGATTAAAAATTACACACCAAGTTCATCTTAAAAGGATACTAAACTAGCAATAAAGAAATCTACTGTCGGCTAAGAATAAAATATAAGTAATTATATAAAATAAAGGCTGCTGATAATCAGCAGCCTTTATTTTATGAATGTGGAGCTGGAGGGAATCGAACCCTCGTCCAAACGAGGAAATCATAAGCTTTCTACATGCTTATCTTTGCCTAAATTTTCGTGCTGAAACAGAACCAAAGCCATCAATTTCAACCTTATCCTTTAAAAATTTCATTGGAAATACAAGGCTATCTCCAACTATCTCCGATATAACTGCACCACTTGACCGGAATGCTTCGGAGCAACAGCTTCCGAGTGATGTCTCGTCCTGACACCTTGTGTCTGGATTAAGCTAATCTACTGTACTTCGATTAAGCAGCAAGAGCGTAGTTTGTTTCGCCAGATAATCTTTTGATAACTGAGATTTAAGTGGAAATTACCGACCCACTGCATGCTTACTTACCATTTCTACCCGCTGTCAAATCCAGTCAACCCCATGACCTTTTTCTACAATTGATAGAAAATCGGTTGCAAAGATACAAAAAGCAGAAGAAATACTTCTATAATCTCCACTACTTTTTGTAATCTTGTATCCACAAAGTTCAAATTATTCGTCTTTAGGCAAAACATAGGAAACAATAAACTGCCGCAGGTAAACCTGCTGTTCCTGATCGCTTATGTTCGTAAAACGAACAAAACGGAACGGAATCTTTTGCAAATCGGTAGTAAGCGTCCTACCTCTCTGCACAAAATCTACCTGCTTCCACTCATTTCCATCAATAGAGACTTCCAGACGCCCCCACATACATTTCGTTTCAACTCCAAAATCGATTTGTACTTTTTCTCCTAAATAAGATTGGTCTAGTTCTATCTCAACGTACTTTCCGGAATTCCACCTTATAACCTCATTAGCCGGAGAAATCATCACCCGATTAGCTTTTACCTGTAAAGGCAAATTCTTTATCTGTTCCACATTGCTATGTAATTTATGAGGTATATAGTCTGTCACCATTTCCAGCTTCTCCCCGCTCTGCTTATTGTATCGTCCGACGGCTTCCACAAAAGTCTGATCAATCAGCGGCTTTATCACCTTTGTCCCTATTTTCACTCCCGGTTGGTATGGATTCTGGTTAAATGTCTGGTCTACATAAAACATCCGTTGCTGCAAGGCACGTATATGACGGTATTTTCTCAAGAAACAAGACAGCGAGTCCTGACTAAGGTATTCTACCATCTTCATAACTTCTTCTCCTGTTTCGGCAAGCAGCTTAAACTGAAGCAACCAGGGTTTGATTTCGGAAACTAAAGCCTCATTCTCCTTATTTGTCAATAATATATCACTGGACTCCTGCATCCGTTCGAATGTGCGCAACAGTAGCTGACGGTCTGCCTCATCATACCGGTCGCCCGATTTGTACTTTGCAAGAAAGCGTTCTGCTACAGGCTGAATGTTCTGTGATTCATCACGACGGAAGCCATGTCCGTTGACTCCCAAATCTGAAGAATGGATGGCCAGACAGGCCAGTTCATCCGAAGCGCCCGGCAAGATAGTGTGGATAGCTTGTCGCCATGCCTTCCACGCGTCGTATTTTACTGGATTCCATGCATAGCTTGCCACACTGTAAATAGCAATCTTTGATGCTTCGGCATGTTCCATCGGATTGGCTACAAAACCGGACAGCCCGTCGGCTATCGTTGTATCATTACCATATACAGGGCCGAGGAGAAGATGATCGCGGACATAATCAGAGACGGGGAAATTCCACCAGATATATGCCGGACGCCGGATCCGACTGTTAATCCATGCAAGTCCGTCGGCTGTTATGTTGGAAATCACACGGTCGCCCGTCCACATGATTTGGATAGAGGGGTTCAGCTTCTCGCCCAGTGTGGTCAGGTAGTTCCCCTTCGGATTCGACCAACTTTTATTATATTCCGTAGGGCACATTATCAATGGGGTTACATCCTGTTTTGTTCTGACAAAATGCTCATCTATATAATTAAGGAGTTCTGCCTGTTTGTCCGGATTGGTACCTTCGCCGGAGATGTCATCAAAGAATACGGCGAACGAACGGACACCTAACCGGTACATGTCCTCAAACTTAGCGAGCAGCAGATCTCTGTCCTCCTGATTCCACTTTATGTCTTTCCCCGGATGAATAGCCCACACAAAGTCGACTTCATTCTTTCCGGCAGCCGCTACCAGTTCTTTCAACTGTGCCGCTTCTTTCTCCGGATAGGGCAGGCGCCAATGGGGAGAACTGTGGTACGGATCGTCTTTAGGGCCATAGATGTAGGTATTCAACTTCGTCTCACCATAGAAGTCAAGCTGGCGCAGGCGTGCCTCGTGGCTCCAAGGGGTGCCATAGAATCCTTCTACAACACCACGATAACGTACAGAAGGATAATCCTTTACCTCTATCTCGGGGAGCTGCCCACTATCCAACAGCCGGCGTAAAGTCTGTACGGCATAGAAAGTTCCTCTTTCATCATGCCCTGCCAACACTATTCGCTGCGAGCTGACGGAGAGATAATAGCCTTCGTCATGGGAGGGAATGAGTTTCCTGTACTTGCGCACACTTTTGTCATTCCGTTCGCCAATATATACAGGCATACCGGCCTCATCCGGCTGCTTACCGGAAAAGATTCCATTCACCAACGCTTCTACGGCATGAGGATTTGCATCCTGCTTCCCTTCCAGTCTGTAACTGACGGGCAGCTTGAGGACAGACTCCTTCAGGGTGTATTCCTGCGGAAGTGGCTGCAGGTCATCCACGTTCTGCGCACTCACAATCAGATGGCATACGAAACAAACGGCAAGTAGACAAACATTCTTCTTCATATCAAAACTGGTATTAAAGGCGTAAGACATAACTATTCTACGGGAAACAAAGAAACGGAAAATAATCTGACTAAACAAATGATTATCAACCAAACGCCTTTTCGAAGGCAGTCACAAGAGTGCAGGGGAGTTTCACACCGTCCCCTCCTGCCTGTCTGCACGCCTGCATCTGCCGGGATGCGGAGGCATATCCCTGCGGATACGGACGCGTAGATACACAAGTGCCGACGCGTAGATACGTAAGTACAAATTTGCAGATACGTATCTACAGACGTGTAGATACGTAAGTACGGACGCGCAGATACGTATCTGCAAAAAGACGGCTACGTACAGGCATCCGTTCCGACCGTTATTCAAAATAGAGCACCGACTCTTCCGTTGCCCCGGCGTAGCGCTGCAGCAGCTGTACAATCATCTCCGCAGCCTCCGTCAGCCCCTCTTTTCCGCTATAGCCATTCACTATCGCCAGAATATGAGTAGTGTTCAAGTCCATTTTTGTCCGCTCATTGTCACTGGTGGGCGTACCAATCCCTCCCTGAGCATCACGATAAACCGGGAGGCCTTCGATATTCAGTACCCCCCGCCCGATGCCTTCGAACGGTTCGCCGGCTCGCCCGATGCCCAATTCCAGCGAAGTACCGTCAATCTTATCAGCATCGAACCCACCGATGGAATATCCGGTACGCAACGATACCAAGTTAATCAAGTCGACCAATGTATCAATCTGATATAACGGGATTCCCCGAAGCAACCGACGGCGCAACGCTTCGGCAGAAGGGCGATAGCGTCCCGGGTCTTTTCCACAGCGCTTGTACGCTTCGCGGGTAGCTGCGATAGCCGGTTGAAGCTTGATGTCTTCCAGCCTGCCAGTCTCGGTCAGCCGAGCTGCAAATTCATCTATTTCATCCCACAGCCCCCGACTGAAGGAGGTATTCCGCACGGTGGCATATACGGCCACTCCCGAGAACTCAGGACACGCCTGCTTTAATTCTGTAGAAACTTTTATTTCAAACATAACTCTTGTTTTATGATTCATTCAACATAATTCCCGATAATATGCGTCCCGAGTCCACTCCCAACCTACGTGCCGAAAAGAAATCGGAATGATGACGGTAAGTACAAACGCCGGCAACCTCTATGCGGGATGCAGGAACACCAAAATCCATCAGCTGTCTCCTGTTGGCTTCCCACAGGTCGATATGATGCTTCCCGGTCTGTGCATTGCGACAGGAAATCGAAGCCATGTCGAAGCCCTCGTCAGCAAATTGTCCGTAAACCTCCTCTCCCACTTCGAACGACCGGAGAGATATACTTGGACCAATACATGCTACCAGATCTTCTCCCTTTGTGCCATACACGCACTTCATCTGTTCAAGTACCTTGGAAACGATACGTCGCACAGTCCCCCTCCATCCGGCATGGACAGCCGCCACAACCTGCGAACGACCATCGTACAGCAGTACCGGGACACAGTCGGCCGTAGTAACGCAGATGCAATACCCCCTGCAGGCGGTAATCAAAGCATCCACCCCTTCCAGAAAGACTTTCCGCTCATCGGCCGACATATTTCCATACTGTTCATCGACCATACGGCAAGTAGTCCCATGACACTGACGAGGAATAATAAGTTCGGCAACAGGCTGATGCAGTCTCTCTAACAGAAGCTGCTGGTTACGGCAGACGCATTCCGCCTCGTCTGCAGTATACGGAGAGCAATTGAATGTGCCGTAACGCCCCTTACTGCATCCTCCATGACGGGTGGTTACAAAATGAGAAATGTTGGGACAGGCATTCAGCAAGCCATATCCCAACATTGTATTGTCATCGGTCAGTGAAATCATTTTTCTTCCCAATCTTCTTCGTATTCAAAGTCCTCCAGATCCTCAATGTCATCCTCGTCGATATATTCTATCGTCAGATCCTCGTCTTCTCCCTCTTCCTGTAGCTCGGCACGGAGACTTCCCATATCTTTAGAGCGATGTGCAATGCTTTCTATCCGTCCTTCTATTTTGTTACTCTCCTTGTTCAGTTCCTCCCAAAGAATATCCTTCAATGTAGCCAGTCCCATACCAGAAACAGAGGATATAAACAGATGAGGGATGCCCTCGGGCAGTGTCGGTTCTATCTCCGCCATCAGTTCCTCATCGAGCATATCGCTTTTCGTAACTGCCAGCACCCGTTGTTTATCAAGCATCTCCGGATTAAATGTACGCAACTCATTAAGTAGAATGTCATACTCGCGACGAATATCATCACTATCGGCAGGTACCATAAAAAGCAGAAGTGAATTACGCTCGATATGACGCAGGAAGCGAAGCCCCAGTCCTTTTCCCTGACTGGCTCCTTCGATGATACCGGGTATATCTGCCATCACAAACGACTTACCGTCGCGATAGGAGACAATGCCCAGATTAGGTTCAAGCGTCGTAAAGGGATAATCTGCTATTTTCGGACGCGCAGCAGAAATAGACGAAAGTAGTGTCGATTTCCCAGCATTTGGAAATCCCACAAGTCCGACATCTGCCAACAGTTTCAACTCCATGATGACTGTCATCTCCTGCATGGGCTCGCCGGGTTGAGCAAAACGTGGTGCCTGACGGGTAGCCGTTCTAAAGTGCCAGTTTCCAAGTCCGCCACGACCACCTTTGAGAAGAATAACTTCCTGACCATCATCGGTAACATCACAGATATACTCACCAGTCTCAGCATTATAGACTACTGTTCCACAAGGGACTTCAATTACTTTATCCTCACCGTCTTTACCAAAGCTGCGATTCTTAGAACCCGATTCACCGTGACCGGCCATCACATGACGATTGAACTTCAGGTGAAGCAATGTCCAGTAATTTCGGTTTCCTCGTAGAATGATGTGACCGCCACGTCCCCCGTCGCCTCCATCAGGGCCTCCATTGGGACAATATTTTTCACGTCTCATGTGGGTAGATCCCCTTCCGCCCTTTCCGGAACGGCAATAAATCTTTACGTAGTCTACAAAATTTGATTCTGCCATACTATTTTTTTTAATCACAAACGATAAGGGAAGGCTACTATAGCCATTCTGACAGCCATCATAACCAGATCCTTCAACAGGAGGCAAAGATAGCAATAATTGTTCAATCAGGAAATAAGAGCAAGAGTGACAGAGTAAAAAGAGCAACCGCAAAGACCGTCTTTAGACCAGATCTTATGCAGTTGCTCCTATTTCTGATTGAAAGCATCAGGTTGTAAGTCTTAAGATTTCAGAGCTATCAACCTACACTTTCTCGAAAGACTTAATACTTCTTATTTTACCGCATCAATAGCTTCGCAGATATGGGCAAAAATACCTTCCATTGTTCCCAAGCCATTGATATGACAATACTTCTTTTCGTTCTTATACCAATCGATCAACGGTGCAGTCTGTGAATGGTAAACAGTCAGACGTTTCTTAATTGTCTCTTCGTTGTCGTCTGCGCGTCCTGATTCTTGTCCGCGTTTGATAAGACGAGTCATCAATTCATCTTCAGGCACTTCCAGATCGAGCATAACAGAAACTTCCTGACCACGTTCTGCCAACATCTTCTTCAAAGCCTCAGCTTGTGCAATGGTACGAGGAAATCCGTCGAAAATTACTCCTTTGCTGTCTTTAAAACTATCCAATGTGCTAGCCAAAATATCTATAATAAGATTGTCCGGCAATAGCTGACCCTGATCGATATAACCTTTAGCGGTCTTTCCCAGTTCTGTACCGTTTTTGATTTCAGCACGAAGTACATCTCCTGTAGAAATGTGGTTAATGCCATACTTTGCTACAATACGCTCGCTTTGTGTTCCTTTACCAGAACCCGGAGCACCAAAAATTACAATATTCAACATCTTATTTCGGATTTATTAATTGTGATTGTTTCTATACCTATTATACACTATGCTCCACTACTCCTCTGCAAGTGTGTAGATGTCAGCATAATTACGTCCATATCCGTCATAGTCAAGTCCATATCCCACAATGAAATCATTGGGTATCTTCATCGCTACATAATTAATATCAAGGTCTACCTTCAGCTTATCTGGTTTCAGCAACAGCGTAGCAATATGGATAGACTCCGGATTAAGTGCCCCTAACGTGCGAAGTGTCTGTTTCATCGTCAATCCTGTATCCACAATATCCTCCACAATGATAACAGCACGCCCGGCTATATCCTCCGTCAGCCCCACTACTTCTTTAATTACTCCCGTAGAACCCGTTCCTTCATACGAAGACAGTTTCACAAAAGACACCTGACAAGGGATAGTAATACGGCGCAACAAGTCGGAAGTAAACATAAACGAACCGTTCAGAATACTGATAAAAAGCGGATTCTTATCTGCAAAATCACGGTTGATTTCATCTGCCACACGGCACACTTCTTTTTGGATATCCTCTGCTTTGATAGACAGAGAAAACCGTTTGTCTTTTACTTGAATGGTCGTATTCATAGGAACAAAATGCTTAAAAGTTGAGGCAAAAGTACAATTTTTATTCCACTCCGTGCATCATCTTCTGCAATTTCTTTGAAAGAAGAAACAGAATCAGTGCAGCTACACCAGACATAACGACGAATACCATAAAGAAATCGTATAGAGTAGTAATCTGAAAGCCCAGTATAGATTTCATCTTACCCTCCTCCGGATAGAGCCCGCTGAGCATCCCGGCAAACTTGTTGGCTGTAGCGGTCGAGAGATACCAAAGCCCCATCATCAGCGAAGCAAAGCGCAAAGGGCTCAGCTTGTTGACCATCGACAGCCCGATGGGTGAAAGAGCAATCTCACCCATCGTATGGATGAAATAAAGTCCGGTCAGCCACACCATACTGACTTTTACCCCCGGAGCTGCATCTTTCACCCCAAAGCAGATGAAAAGATAACCCAACGAAAGCAACAGCAGCCCGATTGCCTGTTTGGTAGGTGACGAAGGCTCCATACCTCGCTTGTTCAGGAAACTCCAAACACCGGGCATTATATATGCCAGCACCACCACAAACAACGGATTGAACGACTGGAACCACGATGCCGGCATCTCCCAGCCCAATATACTACGATCTGTCTGCTCGTCGGCAAACAGAGTCAGCGAAGCTCCTGCCTGCTCGTAAGCCGCCCAGAAGAAGATGACAAAAAACGCCACAATATAAATCACAAATATACGGCTACGTTCAATTTTCGTAAGCGATCCATCCAGCAAAACAAGGACAGGAAAAACGATACATGCCGTAAAAATGCCGATACTTACCCAGTCGCCGGGAAAAGTGTAACAGAAAAAGGCCAATAAACCAACTGTCAGCAAAACAGCAATACCAGCATTGCGCCATCGGTTCTTACCATTCGCGTTCTGATTATCGGCACCCACTTTTGTTTCCACATCTTCTTTCTTCTCCCGCTTTGCATCGGGCACAATCCCTATCGGCTCACCCGATGGAGAGAAAAGGTATTTATTCTTCTGAGTCTCGAACAGCAATACGGTGAACAGTGTCATCACTCCCGCAGCCAGAAATCCCCATTTAAAATCTTCCGGATTACCCGTATCGCCTAAGTATCCACAAATCAACGGAGCAGCAAACGAACCGACATTGACTCCCATATAGAAAATGGTATAGGCTGCATCCAGCCGATGGTCGCCGGGTTCATAGAGCTGTCCCACCAGCGATGAAACCGTAGGCTTGAAGCAACCGTTCCCCAAAATCAGGAATCCCAGACCGCCATACATCAACCAGTGTGCCAGCTCTGTGTTGTCAAGCGTGGAGGCACTTAGAAACATCAGGAACTGCCCTACTGCCATCATTACGGCTCCCCAAAACACCGAACGCCGGATGCCCCAATACTTGTCGGCAATATAACCGCCAATCAACGGAGTCAGGTAGACCAGACCGGTGTAACTGCCATAAATGGAAGCGGCAGCCTCTTTGTCGAACAGCAGCGCCTGCGTCAGGAAAAGAATAAAGATGGCACGCATGCCATAATAGCTGAAACGTTCTGCCGTACTTGTGGCAAAAATAAGATAAAGCCCTTTGGGATGTCCTTTCAAATTACTCATGAATCACGATACTATTAAAATGATTGTTGTTCTGGGCGACAAAGGTATGAAATCTATGTAAAGTTCCAATTCAAGTTGACATATAAACAAAAGACAATCTAAGGGAAAGTCCTACATTTTCTATAGTACAATCTGAAAAACAGAACATCTTCTTAGCCTATGCATCGTGAATTCAGTGCTTTCCACGTGTGACGGACGAAAAAGCCAAGCATTTGCCTGTTACAAAATTCCATCTGTTCATCATTTCACATTCTACATATTCTTTTTGACAGTTTCTTTGAGAATTGAATGACAATATTCAATGTATGCGACAAGAACAAAAGAAAACAGCTACTCTTCAAATTGCAGAAACCAGTGGCAAAATAGCAGAAATATCTACCGAAACCTCCCCTTTTCCACAGAAAAAGTCGTTGCCTGTGAAAGAAAAGGATGGTTGTTCCGAGGGAAAAGGTTGCCCAATTTGTTGGGAAAGGTCAGTTGTCGTGTTCCGCAACCTTTCCCAACAAATCCCCAAAGGCTTGCCAATGCCCTTAAAACGGTATATAATGCGAATATTTATCTATAAAAAAGAAACAAAGTGCATATTCTTACAGATTCAAAAGGTTCTTTCCTGCCAGAAGCAGAGTTTCAGAGCAACTGTCCAAAGGAAAAATCTTAAAAACAGAACATTTTTAGAAACCGTTTAACGATTTATCAATATGGCATCAACAATGAACTCTTAGCTTTGACAGAGGGGAACTAACGGATACTTAGAGACACTATCGGTTTTTACCAAAATCGGGCAGTATGATTCATGACAATAATTTGTAGCTTCTCACAGAAAAGTGTTATACAATTTTTCCCTATCTTTGTATCCGTATATACAAAAAGACAGAACAATATGAAGATATTTCCAAGCAGCAGCATTAAGAAACTGGATGCTTACACAATTGAGCATGAACCCATCTCTTCCATAGACCTGATGGAGCGTGCAGCTACCGAACTAACCAAGGCTATTACACAAAGATGGACTCCCCAAACTCCTGTTATTGTTTTTGCAGGACCGGGCAACAATGGCGGAGATGCACTTGCCGTAGCACGCATGATGGCAGAAAAAGAATACGATGTGGAAGTCTACTTATTCAACACGAAAGGCGAACTTTCTGCAGACTGCCGAACCAACAAGGAACAGATAGCCGCCATGAAGAACGTAAAATTCCACGAAATCAGTACACAGTTTGTCCCCCCGACACTGACAGCAGAGCATCTGGTAATCGACGGACTTTTCGGTTCTGGGCTCAATAAGCCATTAAGTGGCGGATTTGCTGCCGTAGTGAAATACATCAACTCCTCTCCTGCCACGGTAGTGTCAATCGACATACCGTCCGGATTAATGGGAGAAGAGAATACATTCAACATAAAAAGCAATATCATCCGTGCCGACTATACCTACAGCCTGCAACTTCCCAAACTCGCTTTTCTCTTTGCCGAGAACGCCGAATTTGTAGGAAAATGGGAATTACTGGATATTCAACTCAGCCAGGAAGCTATCAAGCAGTCGGAAACCAATTATGAATTAACAGAAGCGGAAGACATTCGCACACTTATCAAACCGAGGAAACAATTCGCGCACAAAGGAAACTTCGGACATGCACTGCTCATTGCCGGCTCCAAAGGAATGGCAGGAGCCTCTATACTGTCAGCACGTGCCTGCCTACGTTCTGGAGTTGGACTACTGACGGTACATGCACCTTTATGCAACTGCACTATCCTGCAAACTTCAGTACCCGAAGCAATGGTAGAAAGCGATGCGGATGAATCCTGTTTTGCTGTGCCAACAGATACAGACGACTACCAGGCCATAGCCATTGGACCCGGACTTGGAAAATCGGAAGAGACAGAGACAGCATTGCTGGAACAACTGCAACACTGTCAGACACCAGCTGTGCTGGATGCCGACGCACTCAACATTCTTGCCAATCACCGGCATGCTCTTACGCACCTGCCCAAGGGTTCCATCCTAACTCCACACCCCAAAGAGCTGGAACGGTTGGTAGGAAAATGTCAGGATTCCTATGAACGACTGACCAAAGCATGCGAACTGGCCAAGAATGCCAATGTGCATATAATTCTCAAAGGAGCATATTCTGCCATCATCACTCCTGAAGGGAAATGCTATTTCAATCCAACCGGAAATCCGGGAATGGCAACCGGAGGAAGCGGAGATGTACTGACTGGAGTCATATTAGCACTATTAGCTCAAGGTTATGACACAGATGCAGCAGCACGCATAGGAACATACGTTCATGGCCTGGCAGGAGATGTAGCTCAAAGCAAACAGGGAACAATCGGACTGATAGCAAGCGACATCATTGATTCTCTTCCTGCTGCATGGAAATTGGTAAGCGAATAAAAGTTAAGAAGTTACAGACTATTCAGAATGTTTATTAACTTTGTTGATAAAATAAACAAAAGTAGCATATGAAAACATTAATCATTGCAACAGGGCTGTTGCTAACAACTTCTTCTATCTATGCCCAGACAGAGGTGTTGCAGGGAGTGATGCAAGGGAAAGATTATGGTGTGGTATACTCTCTCCCCAAGACAGAAATAGAAATAGAAATAAAAGCCAATAAAATAACATATAAGCCGGGAGAGTTCAGCAAATATGCAGAACGTTTCCTGCGCATGCCCAATGTATCCAATGACGCGGAAGAATACTGGGAAATCACCGAGATTACCGCTAAAGGCATTGGCATACCCAATAGCGAGGCCACCTATTTCGTCAAACTGAAAGATAAGACAGTAGCTCCTTTAATGGAACTAACAGAAGATGGCATCGTAAAATCGATCAATGTACCTTACACTCCTGCCAAGACCTCTCCTGCTACTCCTGCCCAACCTGCAGGAGAGACACAAAAGAAAGTCAATCCACGTGATTTTCTGACAGAAGAAATACTCATCGCAGGGTCTACAGCGAAAATGGCGGAACTTGTAGCAAAAGAAATCTACAATATACGAGAAAGTAAGAATGCATTATTACGTGGCCAGGCAGATAATATGCCTACAGACGGGACACAAATGAAAATCATGATTGACAACTTGAATATACAAGAAACAGCCATGACTGAGATGTTCACCGGCACACGTGAAAAAAAAGAAAAAACATTCACCTTCCGGATTACTCCAGACAAAGAACTTGCCAATGAAATCGTCTTCCGTTTTTCTAAGAAACTGGGCGTCGTAGGCAAGGACGATTTAGGAGGGAATCCTTTTTTCATAAGTCTTAAGGATTTGAAAACTGTTCAGATTCCACCCCAAGAAGAGAACGGAAAAAAGAAAAAAGACAAGCCGGAAGGTATTGCTTATAATGTGCCCGGACAGGCATTACTCACCATTACCAATGGCAACAAGAAAGTATACGAGAAAGAAATTGCAGTTACCCAATTTGGAACAACAGAATATTTGGCTCCAGTATTGTTCAACAAAAATTCTACCTTTAAAGTCTATTTTGATCCGACAACAGGAGGCTTACTCAAAGTAGACAAAGAAGAAGTAGAAAAATAAAGATGTATCTACCCTTCCATGTTTTCAGTACGCCTATCTTTATAGCAAAAATAAGCCGTGATGATGGAAGGCGGGGCACTAAAGAAAACAGTAAGATAATTGCTATTTCGTCCAAGATACCAGATGCATCATTCCGCTTGTGGCAATTAGCATTGTTCTTGCTTTGTATTATTCACCTAGCGACAGAATATCTTCTGAAATTTATTGAGCGTGTATAGAAATACAGTCTATACACGTTTCTTTTTATATTAAAAACGCACTTTCTTATATCATAATGCTACAAATCATAAGTTTTATTCGTACATTTGCAGCCAATAATAAATTTCTAACATACGAATATGGCTAAAATAACTAAAGAAGCTGCTTTGCTCTACCATTCACAGGGCAAACCAGGGAAAATAGAGGTAATACCTACCAAACCCTATAGTACTCAAACAGATCTGTCACTCGCTTACTCTCCTGGAGTAGCAGAGCCATGTCTGGAGATTGAAAAGAATCCGCAGGATGCTTACAAATATACAGCAAAAGGTAACCTTGTAGCTGTCATTTCAAACGGTACTGCCGTGCTCGGACTAGGCGATATCGGTGCTCTAAGTGGTAAGCCAGTCATGGAAGGCAAAGGACTGCTTTTCAAAATTTATGCAGGAATCGATGTTTTCGATATTGAAGTCAACGAAAAAGATCCGGATAAATTTGTCGAAGCCGTAAAAGCTATTGCCCCGACTTTCGGAGGAATTAATCTTGAAGACATCAAGGCACCCGAATGTTTTGAGATTGAACGCCGCTTAAAAGAAGAATTAGACATTCCGGTCATGCACGATGATCAGCACGGAACAGCCATTATTTCCAGTGCAGGACTGGTAAACGCTTTACAAGTGGCCGGAAAAAAAATTGAGGACGTCAAAATCGTTGTTAATGGAGCCGGAGCATCTGCAGTTTCCTGTACCAAGCTATATGTATCGTTAGGAGCACGGCTCGAGAACATCGTTATGCTGGATAGTAAAGGAGTTATCAGCAAAGCACGTACTGATCTGAACGAACAGAAAAAATTCTTTGCAACCGACCGTACAGACATCCATACATTGGAAGAAGCAATAAAAGGAGCCGACGTATTTCTTGGACTTTCCAAGGGCAACGTCCTGACTCAAGACATGGTTCGCAGCATGGCTCCAATGCCCATTGTCTTTGCTTTGGCAAATCCTACTCCTGAAATATCTTATGAAGATGCAATGGCAGCACGACCTGATGTATTAATGGCTACCGGACGTTCTGATTATCCCAATCAGATCAACAACGTCATCGGATTCCCTTACATTTTCCGTGGAGCACTGGATACACAAGCTAAGGCAATCAACGAAGAAATGAAAATTGCTGCAGTGCATGCTATTGCCAACCTCGCCAAACAACCTGTACCCGATGTAGTAAATGCCGCATACCATGTGAACAATTTCACATTCGGCCCCGAATATTTCATTCCGAAGCCGGTAGACCCACGACTCATTACAGAGGTTTCCTGCGCTGTGGCCAAAGCAGCTATGGAAAGCGGTGTGGCACGCAAACAAATCAAAGACTGGGATGCTTATTGCGTACACCTACGCGAACTGATGGGATATGAATCCAAGCTGACACGACAGCTGTATGATACAGCAAGACGTAACCCACAGCGTGTAGTATTTGCCGAAGGGATACATCCTAACATGCTGAAAGCTGCTGTCGAAGCAAAGGCAGAGGGCATCTGTCATCCTATCTTATTAGGCAATGATGAAGCAATTACCAAGCTTGCCAAAGAACTTGACCTGAGTCTGGAAGGCATTGAAATCGTCAACCTCCGTCACCCGAACGAAGCTGAACGGCGCGAACGCTATGCACATATTTTGGCCGAAAAACGTGCCCGCGAAGGTTTCACTGTTGAAGAGGCTAACGACAAGATGTTCGAACGCAACTACTTTGGAATGATGATGGTAGAAACTGGAGAAGCAGATGCTTTCATCACAGGACTCTATACTAGATATAGTAACACTATCAAAGTAGCCAAAGAAGTGATAGGTATTCAGCCGGGATTTACTCATTTTGGAACAATGCATATCCTTAATTCAAAAAAAGGTACATATTTCCTTGCAGATACACTAATCAACCGGCATCCTGACACAGAAACTCTGATAGACATCGCCAAACTGGCAGATAAAACCGTACGCTTCTTCAATCATACCCCTGCTATTGCCATGTTATCATACTCCAACTTCGGAGCAGACAACGAAGGAAGTCCCGAGAAAGTACACGAAGCTGTTGCATATATGCAAGAAGCATATCCAGAATTAGCTATTGACGGAGAAATGCAGGTTAACTTCGCAATGAACAGAGAACTTCGCGATGCCAAATACCCCTTTACCCGCTTAAAGGATAAGGATGTCAATACGTTGGTATTCCCTAATCTGAGTTCTGCCAATGCAGGCTATCAGCTGTTACATGCAATGTCACCCGAAACAGAAATTATCGGTCCCATCCAAATGGGACTGAATAAGCCGATCCATTTCACCGACTTTGAGAGTTCGGTTCGCGACATTGTCAACATAACGGCAGTGGCAGTCATCGATGCCATCGTTGAAAAGAAGAAAAAAGCAGAGAAATGAAAAGGCCTCTTTCTACATCTCAAATAGTTTGCGTCAGCCTCCTTTGGCTGGCGCTTTGCTATCTGGTTCTGACAAAAGCAGAGCGTATTGACGGAATGACCATCATTATGCTTATCATTTCGGCAGCTTTGGTTTTTATTCCTGTCTATAAGTCAATCAAACGACGCTAGCAATATCTTTTTTTCTATTTTTATGCAATAAATCATCATTTTGATACTTTATTGCATTTTTCTTTATAAAATTGTTTGTTAGTTTATTTTTTATCTATACATTTGCAACCGCATTAGAGAAATAGGTAATCGAATGTATAACCATTTAATTAAAGAACAAACATTATGAATGCAGCAAAGGTATTAGAAGATTTAAAAAGACGTTTTCCTAACGAACCGGAGTACCATCAGGCAGTAGAAGAAGTACTCTCTACTATCGAAGAAGAATACAATAAGCACCCGGAATTTGACAAAGTCAATCTGATTGAACGTTTGTGTATTCCCGACAGAGTATATCAATTCCGTGTAACTTGGGTAGACGACAAAGGTAACGTACAGACAAACATGGGCTACCGCGTTCAGCACAATAATGCTATCGGTCCGTACAAAGGTGGTGTCCGTTTCCACTCTTCTGTAAACCTTTCCATTCTGAAATTCCTTGCTTTTGAACAAACATTCAAAAACTCACTGACAACCCTGCCTATGGGTGGCGGTAAAGGTGGTTCCGATTTCTCTCCACGTGGCAAGTCAAACGCTGAAGTAATGCGTTTCGTACAAGCATTCATGTTAGAGTTATGGCGTCACATTGGTCCTGAAACCGACGTTCCTGCAGGAGATATAGGTGTAGGTGGTCGTGAAGTTGGATTCATGTTTGGTATGTACAAGAAACTGGCACACGAATTCACAGGAACATTCACCGGAAAAGGACGCGAATTCGGTGGTTCACTAATTCGTCCGGAAGCAACAGGATACGGAAACATCTACTTCCTGATGGAAATGCTGAAAACAAAGGGCATGGACCTGAAAGGAAAGACTTGTCTGGTATCAGGTTCCGGAAACGTAGCTCAATATACAGTAGAAAAGGTAATCCAAATGGGTGGTAAAGTAGTTACCTTGTCTGACTCAGACGGATATATCTACGATCCGGACGGTATCGACCGCGAAAAGCTGGATTACGTAATGGAACTGAAGAATCTGTATCGTGGACGTATCCGCGAATATGCAGAGAAATACGGTTGCAAGTATGTAGAAGGAGCACGTCCTTGGGGAGAGAAAGCTGACATCGCACTGCCATCGGCTACTCAGAACGAAATCAATGGCGACGATGCACGTAAGCTGGTTGCCAACGGCGTAATCGCAGTATCCGAAGGTGCAAACATGCCTTCTACTCCGGAAGCCATCCGCGTATTCCAGGAAGCTAAGATTCTGTACGCTCCGGGTAAGGCAGCCAATGCAGGTGGTGTATCTGTTTCAGGTCTTGAAATGACTCAGAACTCTATCAAACTGAGCTGGAGTGCAGAAGAAGTGGACGAAAAGCTGAAGAGCATCATGAAGAATATCCACGAAGCTTGCGTTCAGTATGGTACAGAACCCGACGGATATGTAAACTATGTGAAGGGTGCAAACGTTGCCGGATTCATGAAAGTGGCTAAGGCCATGATGGCACAGGGAGTGCTGTAAAAAATACGAATCAAACACAGATAAGTAAGCTATAGTTTTGAACAAGGGGCTGCTTCTGCGCAAGCGAAGCAACCCCTTTGTCTATTTCATCTGTCAAACCCGGACCGATTGTGTTCCGGGTTTTCTCTTTATCTGATTTTCCGGCGGTCAAGGCTTCATCACAAGCCCCAGTTTTTTCTTTCCGTCCATTTTCACTACAATCGGAGTGTCGAAACGTACATGGCGAAGATATTTGGTCTCTTCTACAGCCGGGAGTGAATTCAGGAAATCCTGATCGTAAACGCCGTCGTTCATAAATGCATTGATGGTGAAATATCCCACACCGAACGAAGTAAGATTCTGGAAGAAGTGGGTACCCTGACTCGGATCGACCCGATAGTTGGTAAGTCCTGCCTCCACAATGACACGGGCGGCTGAGATGTGTGGCCATTTCACGGGAATGCCCAGCCACGGATCGCTGCTTCCCCACCGACCGGGTCCTACGAGCACATAGTTGCGTCCGCTGTCGAGGAACTGGCGGTTCATTTTCTCTATCTCCCAAGCGATGTACTGATTGTTCGAAGCGCTGTACCCGTCGGTCTTGACATAGACAAGGTCGTGAATATCGTTCATAATGCCATGCCCCAGCGAATTGTAGGAACGCAGAATCACATCCTTATCCTCTATCTGCAAAAGGTCTTCGTCGAGCATCTCCTTACTGTCTACAATGGGACGGATCTGCAACAGATAGAACGTCCCCGTCTTGTCCTTGTCGCGACTCAGCGTAGCGGCAAACTCTATCTCCACGGGGCGGCGCATCTCCTGCTCGCCATACTTCAGTGCCAGCTGAAGGATGCGTGCCAAGGGGAAGACATCGTGCTGAAGGATGTTGGCAAAGGTGATTACCTTGCGCCCACCCGGATAGAGCCCGTCGCGGATAATCTGGTCGTAGGGATCGTAGGTAGAAGCGATGTAGCGGAGCGAGCCGTCGTTCTCGGCCTCCTTCACATGGAGCTTCAGCAGATTGAATCCGTCGTCGATAGAGAAGTTGTGTCCCGCGTTCTTCAGGTCGAGCGCATAGAAGCGGGTCTGCGTCTCTTTCAGCGCTATCTCCATCTCGCTGGTCTGGAGCACCTTGTCGGGATGGTAGGGCGAGAAGCGGAGCGTCATGCCGCCGTCGACAATGTATTTGCCGAGTCCGAGCGCCAGATTGACTGTTCCCTCCTCCGCCTTTTCGTCGCCCAGCGGATAGTAGTTGAGCGAACGCGCCACGCCCGACATCGAGGGGTAATAGCGGTCGTCATACTGATTGCCTACCACTTCTTGCAGAATCACCGCCATCTTCTCCTGATCGATCACGTTGGAGGTTGCCTGCATGTATGCCTTGCTGTCGCGGAAGAAGACGGAGGCATAGACACCCTTGATGGCGTCGGACAGCATGCGGAGCATTTCGTAGCGGTCGTCCAGATAGGGAATCATATAGGTGTTGTAGATGCCGGCAAAGGGCTGGTAGTGGGAGTCTTCGAGCAGCGAAGAGGAGCGGATGGCAATGGGCGACTTCACTACGTCGAAGAACGTGAAGAAGTCTTCTACCAGACGGTCGGGCAGCTTTGCCTTGAGGAAGTATTTCAGAATCACGTCGTCCGCGGCATCCGACAGAGCTATCTGATACAGATTGTTCGTATCCATAAACTCGTCGAACACATCGGTACACAGCACCACCGTCTTGGGGATTGCCACCGAGGCGTTGTCGAACTCTTCGAACTCGGGATGGCGCTTCACCATGTTGTCGATGAAGGCAAGTCCGCGTCCTTTTCCTCCCAACGAACCGTCGCCGATGCGGGCAAAGTTGGAGTAGCGGTCGAAACGGTCGCGCTTGAAGACTGCCACGACTCCCTGATTCTTCATCTTGCGGTATTTCACGATTGCCTCGAATATCAGCTTGCGGTGCGCATCGACGTCCTGAAGGCTGCTCCACGTAATGGGACGCAGAAACTCGGCAATGGGGAACATGGCGCGCGAGTAGAGCCAGCGCGAGATGTGATTGCGCGAGATGTGATAGAGAAACGACTCGGCAGGCACGGCAAACAGGATGTTCTGCAGCTCCTTCAGGTTGCGCACGCGGGCAATCTCCTCGCCGGTATCGGGATTGCGGAAGACGAAATCGCCGAAACCGAAGTCTTCGGAGACGATGCGCCGCAGGTCGACGTCCATCTTCTTCGAGTTCTTGTCGATGAAGCTGGCGCCATACTTGGCGGCATACGAGGCGTTCTCCGACTCGGACGACTGGATGATGAGCGGGACGAACGGATCGTTCCGCCGGATTTCGGCACAGAGCTTGATGCCCGCCAGCGCGTCTTTTTCGCCACCCTTCACACGCGGGAAACGCACGTCGGTAATCACTCCGAGAATATTATTCGGATATTTATGGTAAATGCCGGCAGCCTCATCGAACGTACGCGCCAGCACAATCTTCGGACGTCCGCGCATACGCAACGTCCGCTGATGGGCGTTCAGCGCCTCGGTAGAGAACTCCTGACTCTGCTGCAGGACAAACTTATACAGATTGGGCAGGATGGACGAGTAGAAGCGTATGCCGTCTTCCACCAGCAGAATCAGCTGTACGCCCACCTCCTGCACGTCGTGTTCCAGATTCATCTTGTCCTCCATCAGCTTGATGATGGACACCAGCAGGTCGGTGTTGCCCAACCAACAGAAGACGTATTCGAACGCACTGAGGTCTTCGTTGCTGATGCGCTTCGTGATGCCGTGGCTGAACGGAGTCAGAATGACGATGGGCAGATGCTCGTACTTCTCCTTGATGCGGCGGCCGATGGCAAAACTGTCGTTGTCGCCCGTGCCGGGCATGCAGATGACGAGGTCGAACGACATATTCGCCAGCTGTGCCATCGCCTCCTCCTCGGTAGACACCTGCGAGAAACGGGGCGGATAGCGGAGCGAGAGCGAAGTGTATTCGTTGAAAATCTTCTCGTCGATACGCCCGTCGTCCTCGAGCATAAACGCATCGTAGGGATTGGCAATGAGCAGAACGTTGAATATGCGTCTGGTCATCAGATTGGCAAACTGCGTATCTTTGAAATAAAGCTGATTGAGTTTGAATTTACTTAGCATGATTATATTTACTAATGTATATTATCTGAACTGAAAATTATATTTTATAAACCCTACAGTCTATGGTTTTCTTTAAATCGTCCGAGAACTTGATACGGCGAGTATCTCCTGTATAACCTACTTCAAGGCTTATCCTGTCACTTTTCTTCCGTACCCATTTTAAAGAAATCAATTCACTGCCTACCTGCATACGATCGACAGATACAAAAGAAAGCTCATCAGGAAAGAATGGATGGATATTTATGATACCCTCTTCTACACTGGGAATAATTCCTGCAAGACCCATGAAAATGCTTTCCATAAAAGTGGCATACGACCATAATTGAGAAATGTTAGAACAAAGACCGGGTTGGCATTCCGGAAACAATCCAAGGCAGGAATGCTGCAAGTCAAACACCGACTGCGTAGTGAGTTTCAACAATTGCCATCCCAAATCTCCTTTTCCATAACTAAATGCCGAAGTTGCGCAAAGATTGTTGTGCACTATTCCCACGCCTTCCTGCGATTGGTCTCTGCCGGGAGTATACCTGCCCACCATCCCCCATGCATCGTTCACCCAGTGGCGGGCGATGCGCTCCATTGCCTCGTTTCCCCTCGAAGCGATAGCTACACCCGATTTCTGAGGAAACACAACGTTCCAAAAATGATAAGGGCGAGGTTTGCCGTCTGCCGTAAAAGCTCCGTTCCAGATAGCTTCCTCCCTGTTCCACCAGATGTCATTGAAGCGATGCTGATAATCGTTTGCCCGACGGCGGCATGCACGGGCATCCGCACGGTCGCCCTCCAGCTCCGCCATACAAGCAACCGCCCTGAGAGCCGTATATAAATAGGATGCCGAAGAGAGTTCCTCCCAATCTGCCTTGAACTCAGATTCTTCCATCAGTCCATGCCCCTCAGGAAATCCATCTCCATCGGAGTCGGCATGTGCCTGCACATCATCCAGTAACTTACGGCACAAGGGATACACCTCATGCAGAAAATCAGAATCGAGGCTCCACGCATAATAATCAAGACATGCAGCTATCCATTGGGGTGTAATCTGAATATGATCCCATCCCAGAAGAACACCGTCGCTACTGATTTCGTGCGGAGCACGCAAATGCTCGCGGGCATACTCGCCCATAGTCAGCAATGTGCTCCTGACAAGCGGGGCAAAGCCTCCGGCAAGCAATCCACGTACCGAAAAACAGAAATCGGTGCCAAACAAACGGGGATAGACAGGCACTCCGGCTCTGACAAATGGACGTTTCACATAAGGGGAATGGTCGCAAGTGTTCAACAGCACATTTGCTTTTGCACAATAAAAAGCATCGCTCAGCCGATTGTCCGAACATCGGAAAGAAACTCCCTGAAACAGCTGCCGATGATAATATTCCGATTTTTCGGACACAATTTCGGCGCTACGAGCCAACAACCTGCCGTGTTCAGCCTCTGCCTCGTTGGAATTGCCTTGATTGTTACCCACAATCAACAACGGAAAACTCACAGCTTCTCCATGTGGCGGAACATCCAGCTGATATTCTACTTTTACCTGCGAGCCACGCTGTTCGTAACGGCAAGGGACATTGCCATTGCCTACCACCAATGCACCAGTCCGATTTCCGACCACCACATTTGCTTCATGTGAGCGGACGGTCAACTCATGCTCGTCTTGAAGAAGCTTACTGCATCGGGCAGAAGGGCGGATATCTGTATGAAATGTAAACGTCAAAGAGAGGTGGCGTGTCTTCCGGCGGGTATTGGCAATCTGCAGAACGATATACAAAGCTGGAGCGTCTTCGGCTATCACATCTCTGCGCGTAATCTGCAAACCATTTTTATCAAATTCAAATCGGGCAGAATGAAAATCGTAACTGAACCTGCGGGCATCGGTCAACGTCCAACTCTCCTCTCCCGCCTCTGCCACAACACAATCGATGGCAGAAAGCAGCTTCACCGGATGACACCAGATGCCCCGCTCCACGTGTTTTTCCACGTCACTGGGAAACGTACCGTCAATGTGTGCCACTTCGTACATTTTTTTACCGGACAGCAGGAAAGAAGTTTCACCCGGCGACAAAGCCGTATACGTATGCGACAAAGAATCGACATACAAACACTGGATTACACTATCTGCCAAATGTGCACGGACAGAGAAAGAGATAAAAAGCAAAAATGTAATTCCAAGTATTCGAATTCTATTAAAAGACATAGACGATAGAATTAAATTAATAATATTCTTTGCAACATTCATTGCAAAAATAAGTAAATCACAGAGAAATCTGTATATCCGAGAAGATAGTTTTAGCCGTATAAAAAGAAAAATGTATCATTTCTATTTAATTACGAATCTGGGAACGGCGTTTCTAATATAAAACCGTTCCGGATGGAGCTGGAAACAGCGTTTCTAGCATAAAACCATTCCGGATGAAGCAAGATTCATGCGAATTTTCCTCCAAACAGTTCCGCTAAAGCAAAATTCATGCGAATTTTCCTCCAAACAATTCCGCTGAAGCAAGATTCACGCGAATTTTCCTCCAAACAGTTCCGCTGAAGCAAGATTCACGCGATTTTTCTTCCAAACAGTTCCGCTTGGAGCCGGAAGCGTGCGTTTCTACTCTATTTTTATTGTAAAAAATAAAATATTCAAAAAAAAATCACTACATTCGCACTGTTGGCAAAAAGAGTTGCCAAAAAACACCAATAATTACCTTTTTAAAAACTCTATTATCATGAAAGAGATAGAAGACATTTCATTATCGCGCATGAACAACGGCGCACACTACCTCTTCGTAAGTCACATTCTGCAACGCGCCGAAGCCGACGCCAAAGTAAAAGAACGGGCAGCCGCCCAAGTCAGCGCACTCAAAGCAGCCGCAGACGAAGAGAATGCCAATCTGAAGCTCTCGACCAAAAGTCTGCTGACCGATGACATCGCCGCTGCCGACAGCGAACGCGACGCGTTCTATAGCGGATACAAGAAAGCAGTGCAGGGATTCCTCAACATGCCCGTAGCCGACATTGCACAGGCCGCCAAAGTGCTCAACCAACATATCAAGGACTACGACATCGACCCGCGCATGCAGCTCGACAAGGAGAGCGGAATGCTGCTCAACTTCATCGAAGACCTTGAGGGAAAATACGCAGCACAGGTCACCACCCTGTCGCTCACCCCATTCGTCACCAACCTGAAGGCGGCCAACGAACGCGTCATCTCGCTCACCGCCGAACGCACGGAAGAGCGCATGACCGTCACCGTAGGCGCCATGAAAGACTCGCGACGCGCGTCGGACGAAGCCTACCGGATGCTGGTAAAAATGGTGAATGCGCTGGCACTGGTGGAAGGAGAAGCCGAATACGCCAATTTCATCGACTACGTGAACACGGAAATCGTCCACTTCAAACGCGAAGTGCTGGGACAGAGCGCCAAGCCTACCCAACCCTCGGGAGACGGCGGCGGACAGCCGGGTGGCGGCGACGAAGGCGGCGATGACGGCGAATCGCCCGACCCCATCGTCTGACCGCAGCCGGAATCCGGGGCAAAGAAACAGCCGGGAATATCATTTTATCAGTATTTAACCAAAACAAAATCATATTTCCGGCTGTTTATTCAAAAAATACCTATATTTGCACCGAATTCCATTGACATTTCGTCAAACGGGAAACCTTTTAAAAGCATACCATTATGAACATCCAGAAAATCATGTCCTCCTTGGAGGCAAAACATCCCGGTGAATCCGAGTACTTGCAGGCAGTAAAAGAAGTGCTTCTTTCCATCGAAGAAATCTACAACCAACATCCGGAATTTGAAAAAGCCAAAATCATCGAACGGCTGGTAGAACCCGACCGCATCTTCACCTTCCGCGTCACATGGGTGGACGACAAAGGCGAAGTGCAGACCAACCTGGGCTATCGCGTACAGTTCAACAACGCCATCGGCCCGTACAAAGGCGGCATCCGTTTCCACGCATCCGTCAACCTCTCTATCCTGAAATTCCTTGGCTTCGAACAGACATTCAAGAACGCACTGACCACACTGCCCATGGGCGGCGGAAAAGGCGGTTCCGACTTCTCACCGCGCGGCAAGAGCAACGCCGAAATCATGCGCTTCTGCCAGGCATTCATGCTGGAGCTGTGGCGTCACTTGGGACCGGACATGGATGTTCCCGCCGGCGACATCGGCGTAGGCGGCCGCGAAGTAGGCTACATGTTTGGCATGTACAAGAAACTGACCCGCGAATTCACCGGAACCTTCACCGGTAAGGGACTGGAATTCGGAGGATCACTCATCCGTCCGGAAGCCACCGGATTCGGAGGACTCTACTTCGTCAACCAGATGCTTCAGACCAAAGGCATAGATATTAAAGGAAAAACAGTGGCCATCTCCGGATTCGGCAACGTAGCATGGGGAGCAGCCACCAAGGCAACACAACTGGGAGCCAAAGTCATCACCATCTCCGGACCCGACGGATATATCTACGATCCCGACGGCATCAGCGGCGAGAAGATCGACTACATGCTTGAGCTCCGCGCTTCGGGCAACGACATCGTAGCTCCGTATGCCGAACGGTATCCGGGTGCCACCTTCGTAGAAGGCAAACGCCCATGGGAAGTGAAAGCAGACATCGCACTGCCATGCGCTACGCAGAACGAACTGAACGGAGACGACGCACGCCATCTGATAGAGAACAAGGTGCTCTGCGTAGGCGAAATCTCCAACATGGGATGTACACCCGAAGCCATCGACCTCTTCATCGAACACAAGATGATGTATGCCCCGGGTAAGGCAGTCAATGCCGGCGGAGTAGCAACTTCCGGACTGGAAATGTCACAAAACGCCATGCATCTGAGCTGGAGCGCACAGGAAGTGGACGAAAAACTGCACACCATCATGCACGGCATCCACGCTCAATGCGTCAAGTATGGCACAGAACCCGACGGATACATCAACTACGTCAAAGGTGCCAACATCGCCGGATTCATGAAAGTGGCTCACGCCATGATGGGGCAAGGAATCATTTAAATCGAGTATATTATTGCTGATATACGTATAGTACCATTTCCTATGGTACTCTTTTCCAAAAAAGCATATCGCCATCCGTTTTCTGTGAAGAACGCGGATGGCACTCCTTTTTTTATTACCTTTGTGCACAACATCAATAAAAAAACAACAATAAAACTCAAACATACTTATGTTACAACCGGAACTGAAACTCCGCCGCGACAAAATTCGTAGCCTGATGGCATTACAAGGCATCGATGCGGCACTCATCACCTGTAATGCCAATCTCATTTATACATACGGATGCGTAGTCAGCGGATACCTTTACCTTCCCCTCCACTCACCGGCACTGCTTTTCTTCAAGCGTCCGAACAACATCAAGGGCGAGCACTCCTTCCCTATCCGCAAACCCGAACAGATAGTCGACATACTGAAAGAACAGGGACTTCCCACACCTGCCAAGCTGATGCTCGAAGGCGACGAACTTCCCTTTACCGAATACGTACGTCTGTCAGGCCTGTTTCCGGACGCCGAAATAGTCAACGGTACCCCCATTATCCGACAGGCACGAAGCATAAAAACCGATGTTGAAATCGAAATGTTCCTCCGCGCTGGAATAGCACACGCCAAAGCCTACGAACAGATTCCTGCTGTCTACCGTCCCGGAATGACAGACATCGAGTTTTCCATCGAGATAGAACGCCTGATGCGCCTGCAAGGCAATCTGGGTATCTTCCGTGTATTCGGACGCAGCATGGAAATCTTCATGGGAAGTGTCCTGTCGGGAGATAATGCCGCTTATCCTTCTCCCTACGATTTTGCCCTAGGCGGACAAGGACTCGATCCCGCCCTCCCCGGAGGTGCCAACGGCACTCCCCTGAAAGAAGGACAAGCTGTTATGGTAGACTTGGGCGGCAATTTCAACGGATATATGGGTGATATGAGCCGTGTATTTTCAATCGGCAAACTGCCGGAAGAAGCTTATGCAGCCCATCAGACATGTCTGGAAATTCAAGACAAAGTCAGTAGCATGGCATGTCCCGGAGCTGTTTGCGAAGATTTGTATCAGGCCGCTGTCGACATTGCCGGCAAAGCAGGATTTGCAGACCGGTTCATGGGCATCGGGCAACAGGCAAAATTCATAGGACATGGAATCGGATTGGAAATAAACGAAGCTCCCGTCATTGCTCCGCGCATAAAACAGGAATTGGAACCGGGTATGGTGTTTGCACTGGAACCTAAGATTGTAATTCCGCAAGTAGGTGCAGTAGGTATCGAAAACTCATGGGTAATCACCAACGAAGGAGCAGAGAAACTGACCATTTGCGAAGAGCAAATCATAGAACTTGGCTAAAAAAGGAGAAGTGAAGAATGAAGAATAGCGCATGGGCATATCAACACCCTGCATGGCATTCTTCATTCTTCACTATACTTCTTCATTTAACTGCTTTCAATCCCATCTTTTCTGCCTTTTCCAGCATATATCTATAGGCAGCCTCGTATTCATTGGGAATTATCCCGTCTAATATCGCATCTTTGATAGAACTCTTTAAGGAACCCACCTCTCTGCAAGGCTGCAGACCAAAGACCTGCATAATTTCTTCGCCGCTCACAGGTGGCTGGAAGTTTCGGATACGGTCTTTTTCTTCCAAATCTTTCAGTTTCTGACGTACCAGTTGGAAGTTGGTCAGAAAACGTTGCTTCCGTTCCAGATTCTTCGATGTAATATCCGCCTCACACAAGGTCATCAGGTCATCAATATCGTCTCCGGCTTCGAACAGCAGACGACGGACAGCCGAATCTGTCACCACATCATCAGCAATTACAATAGGTCTCATATGAAGTCCGACCAGTTTCTGGACATATTTCATTTTCTCGTTCATCGGAAGCTTCATCTTGCGGAAAATATTTGGAATCATCTTCTCACCCACATAATTATGATTGTGGAAGGTCCATCCTGCTTTCGGTTCCCAACGTTTCGTCACAGGTTTGGCAATATCATGCAGCAATGCAGCCCATCGCAGCCACAGATTATCCGTTTTCTTGCTTATATTGTCAAGAACCTCCAATGTATGATAAAAATTATCCTTATGCGCTCTTCCATTTCTGGTCTCCACTCCCTGTAGTGCCATAAGTTCCGGAAAAATCAAAGCTAAAAGCCCGCTCCGTTCCAGATCGACAAATCCTTTCGAGGGTATAGGAGAAAGAATAATCTTATTCAACTCGTCGGCAATGCGCTCACGGGAAATGATTCCAATCCGGTCTTTATTCCTGCACAAAGACTCGAAAGTTTCATCGTCTATATAGAAATTCAGCTGGGTAGCAAAACGAATGCAACGCATCATGCGCAACGGATCATCGCTAAATGTAACATCCGGATCCAAAGGAGTACGTATGGTTTTCTCCTTCATATCCTCCATTCCGCCAAATGGGTCTACCAACTCTCCGAAACGTTCTTTATTCAGGCAAACCGCCAAGGCATTAATGGTAAAATCGCGCCGATTCTGGTCATCTTCCAATGTACCGTCTTCTACTATCGGTTTTCGTGAATCCCGCTGATACGATTCCTTGCGTGCACCAACAAACTCCACTTCTGTGTCTCTATACTTCACTTGTGCCGTACCAAAATTCTTGAATACAGATACATGCGCTCCACGTCCCAAACGTTTACCCAATGCTTCGGCCATTACAATACCACTGCCAACCACAACCACATCAATGTCTTTTGAAGGACGTTGCAAAAAGATGTCTCTGACATATCCACCTACCACATAACATTCTAATCCCAGTTCATCAGCAGTCTCGGAAATCTGTTTGAAAATAGGTTTACTGAAATGCTTTTCCAATTCTCCTTGCGTCAATTCTATCATATCACATCTTTGCTATTAGTTATATATGAAATTTAAGGGTGCAAATTTAGATAGAATCAACGGAATTACCGAATAAATTCATTAGAGACGCAATATAATCAGACGATATTTTTACATATCCTCCTACTTTTTATCAGTCATCAGTATTCATCTACATTTATACACGAATAATAAGATATAAGAGTTTTTTCATCAAAACGATTAAGGTTCAAGGATTATATTGTATTTTTGTAGCTGATTATAACAAAATAAATAACATGAAAAAATTAATAGCTCTCGGATGTAGCATTCTTATATTGACTGCTTGTGGGAATGAAATTGAAAAAAAAGCCAACGAAAAGCTGATCACAGCTCGCAATGCTTACGAACATGGCAATTATGAAGAAGCCAAAAAGCAAATTGACAGTATTAAAATTCTGTATCCGAAAGCTCTCAAAACACGTAAAGCCGGACAGGAATTAATATTGGATGTCGAGCTGAAACGGCAACAGCAGAAATTGGATAGTCTATCAGAAATGCTTCAAACCTGCGAAGAAGCATTTAATATAGTCAAAGACAAATACATTCTAGAAAAAGACACAGCTTATCAGGAAATTGGTAATTATCTTTGGCCAACCCAAACCATTGAAAAGAACCTGCACCGATCTTATCTCCGTTTCCAAGTCAGTGAACAGGGAGTATTAAGCATGACCTCAATCTATTGTGGAAGTAATAATATACATCATATCAGTGTCAAGGCAACAGCTGCTGACGGAACATATATGGAAACCCCCGCATCACGCGATAGTTACGAGACTACCGACATGGGAGAGAAAATAGAAAAAGCAGATTACAAACAAGAAGAAATAAAGAATTTTGTAGAATTTATTGCATTGCACAAAGATCAGAATATCCGTATCGAATATATCGGGGAGCGGAAATATACCACTACCATGAGTCCGTCTGACCGACAAGCCGCTATTAGTATTTACGAGCTGGCACAAATTCTCAGTGACATGGCAGCAATCAAAAAAGCGCAAGAAGCAGCCAATCTGAAAATAGGCTTTGTCAACGAAAAAAAACAGAGAAAGGCTTTAGAAAAGCAAGAAGAAGAATAAGTTAAAAACACAAAGAATCATCGGCAGCCCTCAACGAAAAATAATTTAATTTTTTCTCTCGTGGGCTGCCAATAAAATCATTTCACCCTTCTATTCAATTGATTATTCGCCTTGCTAGGTTTGGATTTACCTATCCGCTTACCAGAAGCCTTCTTTTTAACAGATTTTGCCTTCCATGCAAAAGGATTATTATTTCTCTTAACTGCCATATTAACTATTAATCTCCTTCATAATACTCTCTTAAAAACCAACGGGATACAAAGTCCCAATTTTCATGCAGCAACTCCTTGCCTCCATCGAAAGGGAATTGAGCATCTGGCAAAAGCTGATGTAACATACCATATTTTAATAAATCAAACGGACAAAGCCCTGGCTCGCAAAACAATTCATAAGCTTCCTCTTCTGCAACTTCAGAATTATATAAAGTATTATTTTCGTATGCAAAATACTCCGCTACATCAGGAGCAATCAGCAATCCTTTTGAATTTCCATACAATACAAAATTCTCAAACTCCTTCAATTCTGGCAATAAAGCTTCTTCTTTATCTTCCCAATGTAGAGAATGAACAAAAAAATAACGCAAAGAATCATACGAATCAAAAAACATCAGAGATGCTCCCTTGCTCGCTTTTAGGAAATTTTCAACATTAGCAGGTAATTGAAGCCCACCATCCAAAGAAACAGCTGGAAGGGAAGTACGTTCCTTTTCTAGCCATTCAGCATTTACCAACCACTCGTCTGCCAAGCCACTACTTACCGGTGCCTCTTCAAATTTCTGATCCAGCAGTTCATAGATTTTAGATGAAAAGTTCAAGAGTTCTTGGTCAAACGGATTTGCAACGCCATCAAAATCATCACCTGTTGGTGATTCCAATGTCCAAAGCAAAAAGGCAATGTCTTCTAAGTTTATCTCATCAGTCGCATAATCTTCTGTTAGTGTATAAAAAGGAAGATAGCGTTCATAATTTCTTTTATGCCAGCGCATAAACTGCCTCCAATTACCACCATCAGCAATGCAATCTTCTAAATATAAAGCAAAAGTAAGTGCAACTTTATGTTTTACCTGCAAAGGTTCATATTCATATAAAGATGAGCTATCTACATGCTCCAATAAGTTATTTGCAAAATCAAGATACCATTGATCTGTTGGAATTATTTTCACACGACTATGCAAATTCAGCCATGTCTTCATGTATATTTTTTCACATTTCATAACCTTAATCTTCTCTCCCCTTAAATTACAATCTTTTTAAAGCCAGTTTTATTACCTTTTCCACAGGAGCTGTCGGCTCTTCTTTCAAAATAGCCAGTACAACTTTTTGGGAAGGTGCAGATGCAAAGCCTAGCATTGTTAAAGCAGCTATAGCCTCTTCCTGTACCTCTGTATTCGCAGAGTACATTTTTGCACTTTCAGGCAATGTTCCTCCTCCAAATGTATCTACTCCCATTATCTTTATTTTATCCTTCAAGTCAACAATAATACGCTGTGCTGTCTTCAGACCAATCCCTTTTACAGTCTTTAGCAAATTGGCATTCTCTGCACTAATTACATTTATGAGTTCAGCCGGAGAAAGAGCAGACAAAATCATACGTGCCGTATTTCCACCAATTCCAGAAACTGAAATTAACAAAAGGAATAATTCACGTTCTTGCCTATCAGCAAAACCATATAAGACATAAGCATCCTCACGAATAGCTTCATAAATATATAATTTACAGTTCTTTTTTCCTTGAATAGCAGAATAAGTATTCAACGAAATACTGGTAGCATATCCTACCCCATTACAGTCAATAACAGCAACTGTCGGTGTAAGTTCCACAAGTTCGCCTCTAAGATATTCTATCATAATAACAATTTCTATAAATACTCATTTCCAGATAATTGTAATATATGGAAATCAAGCAAATTATGCATTCAAATTTATTTGTACAAAGATATTCCTTTTTCCCAGATTATCAAGAGAAAAAAGATAGGATTACATCATTAAGCAATTTTATCAGTACAAATTAAGGATGTATTATATTAAAATGACTATTTTTGCAGCAAAAAGAAAGACATATGATCACTAAAACCCTTTAAATGTATGAAAAAAGTTAGAGCAGCCATCGTTGGTTATGGCAACATAGGACACTACGTATTGGAAGCCCTTCAAGCAGCACCCGATTTTGAAATTGCAGGTGTTGTACGACGTGCAGGTGCAGAAAATAAGCCAAAAGAATTAGAAAGCTATCCTGTAGTTAAAGATATTAAAGAGCTAGAGGGAGTAGAAGTAGCCATTCTATGTACTCCGACTCGTAGTGTAGAAAAATATGCACAAGAATACCTTGCAATGGGAATTAACACTGTTGATAGTTTTGACATCCATACAGGCATTGTAGACCTGAGACGTACGCTAAATGCAACAGCTAAGGCCCACGGAGCTGTCTCTATTATATCAGCAGGATGGGATCCGGGAAGTGACTCTATTGTACGTACAATGTTGGAGGCTATCGCACCTAAAGGTATCACCTATACAAACTTTGGTCCGGGTATGAGTATGGGACATACGGTTGCCGTCAAAGCTATCGAAGGCGTAAAAGCAGCTCTTTCTATGACTATACCAACTGGAACAGGTATACACCGCCGCATGGTATACATCGAGCTGAAAGATGGATATAAATTCGAAGAGGTAGCAGCTGCCATCAAGGCCGACCCGTATTTCGTTAACGACGAGACACATGTGAAACTCGTACCCAGTGTAGACGCGCTGCTAGACATGGGACATGGAGTAAACCTAACCCGAAAAGGCGTATCAGGCAAGACTCAGAACCAGTTGTTCGAATTCAACATGCGCATCAACAATCCAGCACTAACGGCACAAGTATTGGTATGCGCAGCACGTGCTTCTATGAAGCAACAACCAGGATGTTATACAATGGTGGAAATTCCTGTTATCGACTTGCTACCAGGAGACCGTGAGGAATGGATTGGACATTTGGTATAACGTATATTAGCCTCAAAATATTACGCCCGACTTCCATACATTATTATGTATAGAGATTGGGCGTTTCATTTAGTTGAAATATCTTCTCAACTGGTACCTCAAAATAACGGGCAATCTTTAATGCTAATACCGTAGAAGGAATAAACTTACCTGTTTCTACAGTATTGATTGTCTTACGAGTCACTCCTATTGCTGCAGCCAGCTCTTCTTGGCTGATTCCTTTCATAGCCCGATAAACCTTGATTGTATTTATCAATTCATTATTTCCCATATCTTTTATGGTCGATATAAAATAAGTCTCCTTATATCTGAAGCAATTCCTGCAGAAACAGCCACAAGAAAAGCTGCTAATGATGCCGGAATATCCGTTGCAAGACCGACACAAAAAACAATCACTCCTGATATTAATGCTGCATAAAAACCTGTTTCAACTGCCTTATAGTTATAAAGAGTATAGAGTTCAGACTCCAATGCCTGCCCTATTTTTTTATCCTTCTTTATTTTTTCCAATACCGAACTTACCCACCATGTTATCACCACAAACAATAAAGTTCCCCCTATAAAAGAATAGGAGATTATCTTATTGGATTCACCAAAACCAAATACCCACCATTTACACACTAAAACAATACTCCATAACAACACTACAATTGTTTTTATCAACAATACATAAAAACGTTTCCGTTCCATTTCTTCAATGCTTACTTTTTTCTTCATAATCATGGTTATTAAAGTTATCAAAAATTATCACCTATAAGTTCCTAAAAGAAACCTTTAGGTTACAAATATAAGAACTATTTTATATAAACACATAAAAAACATATCTTTTAACAAATAAAATCCCTATTACAACTATTCACTTCTTCATACACTTTCTTTTCAGGATATAGCTGTCCGGCAAAACGCAACAAAGTAACTCCGGTATTCCACAGCCTCATTCTCTATTTGTGCGCAGCGTAATGCAATTTTATGTATCAAGCAATGCAATTTTGTGCACAGGACAATGCAATTTTGTGCATCAGGCAATGCAAAATCCATTCTCAGGTTGTTTTTTTAGAAAACATAAGAATTCTGTAATACTCAGCCCATCGATAACAAACAAAAGTTTCCCAAAACGGAAAACTTTTCAGTCTGACATTTTGAAAAAGTTTCCAGATTTAACACTTTAAAGAATACCTATTCCAAACACATATCTTATCTTTGTATCCGATTTCGGAGAAACTCGGACTAAAAAGAGATTTAGCCTGCAAGGGAACGCCGTGCAAATCGGCGACAGTACCCGCTGCTGTAATTTCCAAAGAAGCCGCACCAGAATGCCACTGTATTCCAACAACGGAGACGGGAAGGCGATGCGAGGGAGGAATAAGCCAGAAAACCTGCCGAAGTCAAAAGCAAAATCCAATTTATCAATTAAAAAACTTTCGGGAGTTAAAGTTATGAACTACGCAGAAATTTGTATCATCAAACGCGATGGTAAAAGAGAAGATTTCTCTATCAACAAAATCAAAAATGCTATCAGCAAAGCATTTGTAGCAACAGGCATCAACAACGAACAGACACTCATTGCAGACATTACAATGAATGTCATCCAACAATTTACTTCTGCTACCATCAGCGTAGAAGAGATTCAGGATATAGTAGAAAAGGAGCTGATGAAAGTACGTCCAGAAGTTGCAAAAAAATACATCATTTACAGAGAATGGCGTAACACAGAACGGGATAAAAAAACGCAAATGAAACAGGTAATGGACGGTATTGTAGCTATCGACCGCAACGATATCAATTTAAGCAATGCCAATATGAGCAGCCATACACCTGCTGGACAGATGATGACATTTGCCTCTGAAGTAACCAAGGACTATACCTACAAATACTTGCTTCCCAAACGTTTTGCTGAGGCACATCAGTTGGGCGACATTCACATTCATGATCTCGACTACTATCCAACCAAAACAACTACCTGCATTCAGTATGATATGGACGATCTGTTCGAACGTGGTTTCCGAACAAAAAACGGCAGTATCCGTACCCCTCAAAGCATACAGAGTTACGCCACACTAGCAACCATCATCTTCCAGACCAATCAAAACGAGCAACACGGAGGACAAGCCATCCCTGCCTTCGATTTCTTTATGGCAAAGGGAGTTTCCAAATCATTCCGTAAGCACATGGCATCGTTCATCAACTTCTGGCAGACAATGGAAAATGGGAATCAGCCCAACGAGAAATCCATACGTATACTAATAGAGGAGCATCTAAGCAGTATTTTTCCCAGCGAACTGGAACGGGAAACATTGAGAATTGCCTTGCTCTCTCTGCAAATTAACATTAGCAAAGAGCATTTAGCAAAAATCATAGAAAAAGCCGTACAGCAAACTCGGAAAGACACTCACCAAGCAATGGAGGGATTCATTCACAATCTGAATACTATGCACTCACGAGGAGGCAATCAAGTTGTATTCAGTTCCATAAACTATGGAACCGACACCTCTGCTGAAGGGAGGATGGTAATAGAAGAGCTACTGAATGCGACTATAGAAGGGCTCGGAACACGAGGAGAAGTTCCGGTATTTCCTATTCAGATTTTTAAGGTAAAAAACGGCGTTTCATACTCCGAACAGGATTTCAAAAAAGCAATGCTTGCTAACAGCATAGAAGAAGCACTTAAAGAACAATATGAAACTCCGAATTTCGACCTTTTGCTAAAAGCATGCCAAACGACAGCTAAGGCACTTTTCCCTAATTTCATGTTTCTTGATACATCGTTCAACCAAAACGAAAAATGGCAAGCAAACGACCCTCGACGTTATATCTACGAACTGGCAACAATGGGATGCCGCACACGTGTATTTGAAAACGTAGCAGGCGAGAAATCATCTTTAGGAAGAGGTAATCTATCATTTACTACTCTAAATATGCCTCGACTTGCCATTGAAGCACGCATTAAAGCTGAAAATATAGTTAGCGACAAACGTAATAAAGACGCTATTGAAATGAAAGCCAAGGAATTATTCTTGGAATCAGTACACGATATGGCAACACTGGTGGCCGACCAGCTTTATGAACGCTATCAATACCAACGTACCGCATTGGCCCGCCAATTTCCATTCATGATGGGGAACAACGTATGGAAAGGAGGCGGAAAATTATCACCAAACGAACAGGTAGGCGATGTACTTCGTAGTGGCACATTAGGAATTGGATTCATTGGTGGCCACAACGCCATGATGGCACTCTATGGAGAGGGACACGGACACAGCCAGAAAGCATGGGACACATTATATGAAGCAATCATAGAAATCAATAAAGTGGCAGACGAGTACAAAACTAAATATCACCTCAATTACTCGGTTCTTGCCACACCAGCAGAAGGACTGTCAGGACGGTTCACTCGTATGGATAGAAGAAAATACGGAATAATAGCTGGAGTCAACGACCGTGACTATTATATCAATTCATTCCATGTCGATGTAAAAGAGCCAATCAGCATTACCGAAAAAATCAGGAGAGAAGCCCCATTTCATGCAATTACGCGAGGAGGGCATATCACGTACGTAGAATTAGACGGAGAAGCACAAAAGAATGTTCGTGCTATCCTAAAAATAGTAAAAGTAATGCACGACGAAGGCATCGGATACGGATCTATCAATCACCCCGTAGATACTTGCCATGATTGTGGATATAAAGGAGTAATATTAGACAAATGTCCGGTATGTCAAAGCGAAAACATCTTGCGCATGAGAAGAATTACAGGCTATCTGACCGGAGATCTCAGTTCATGGAATTCCGCCAAACGTGCTGAAGAAAGAGACAGGATAAAACACACCAACCAATGAATTTGTTAGGTATCTATCCAGAGACTATTGTCGACGGTGAAGGCATACGGTATTCCATCTATCTTGCCGGATGCACTCATCACTGCCCCGGTTGCCATAACCCGGAAAGTTGGAATCCGATGGCGGGAGAACAGCTAACCGAAGAAAGGATTACTGAACTTATCCATGAAATCAATTCAAATCCTCTATTGGATGGAATCACCTTCTCTGGAGGTGACCCATTTTTCCATCCAAAAGAATTTCTGCATCTTATTCAAAGAGTGAAAAAAGAGACAGGAATGAACATTTGGTGTTACACCGGCTACACACTGGAAGAGATTAAGGCTTCTCCCATATTAAATCCAATTCTTTCATATATCGACGTGCTAGTAGACGGAAAGTTTGAGAAATCTCTTTTTTCCCCACATTTAAGATTTCGTGGAAGTAGCAACCAGCGTATTATATACCTAACGTAATCATTCCAACATACAACAGATAGTTTTCTAACACCCGGATCTCAAACATGCCGACACCCGGATCTCGGTAAGCTCAACATCCCCATCTTGGGCATACCGACACCCGGGTGTCGGTATAATTCCAAATGCAATATTTAATACAGCAGATTACTGTTTCCATAAATAGAAGCAATCAGTCATTCCCTTAAAACTTTTTTCATAACAAAATCGAATATAGTTTACTTAATCAGGATTCAAACTCTATTAATACTTACAACAATCAATTACGCTGCAATCATAGCATATATATTAAATAATATTAAAGATATATGTTAAAACTAACTATATATTTTGTATTCTTATAAAATATTAATCTTTTTGCAAAAGATTTTTGTTTAACTAATAAAACACTTATGAAACCAATGAAAAAACATCTGATCTGGTTCAGTATCGCAACATTGCCACTGTGGTGGACAGCATGCGATCAAAACACGATGGTAAGAGACCTTGACTACACAGACGAATTTGAAGAGGTATATCCTCCTGAACCAGTACCTAAACTTCTTACATTCGCTAACGGCGAAAACATCCAAATCCAATCAAATGGAGGACAAATTGTAGCAAAGGCTGACACATTGAAATGGGTTTCATCCCCCCTACATGAAGGAAGTGCTATGATGGTAAGATATCAAGTGCTTTTGGGAACCGAGGACGAAACGTTTAAAGGAGATGAAAGCACGATATTATCTGTTTTTACTTCTGGTGAAGAAGGCAAATCCACAGCATTAGGCATAAGCCACATCTTACTAAATGACATCGCAGCAAATGCTGGTATAAGTCCGGGAGAAACCGGTACACTGACATGGAAAGTAAGAGCATATTGCGGACTCGATAAAACTCTTAGCAATGTAACTGGCAATTTTACCGTTACACGTCCACAAGAGTAATGCATCTTTTAAATACTAAAATCAAATTAACACAATAAAACAGTATATATCATGAAAATAAATTGGTTGTTACTTATAACAATCCCTATATTTGCAGCATCTTGCGGCAATGATGAAGCTGAAAATGATGTTTTTGACGGATATAGAGGTTCAAGCGATATGATTCGAAACCTGAAAGTCAATTGGACAACAGCTGCTGATCAGAGTACCTCACAACTCAAATCCCAATTTATAACTTCTGGAAGTTCATTCTTCAATAAAGAGATTCGTTGGACTAAAGACAATCCATCCGACATTGAGACTATACCCCAGACCAATGCAGATGTATCTGTCATAAGCCAGCTGAAGGCCGCAGAAGTTATGATAGACAATTATATACGTACAAGAAATGAAGAAATGCTGAATGCAGCCTCTTCAGTACTAAATGCGATTTACAACAAAAACGGGAATAGTTACATTGGGGCCGACAATACAGAAACTGCCGCAATAGGACTACTTGCCATGCGTTTATATGAAGCAACGCAAGACAACACTTATTGGACAGCAGCTAAGGAAATATTCGATGTACTTGAAGAAGCAGGAGAAACCACTATTCAATCTGCAGATGTAGCTGTAAGCTCTTATACCAATGGCAGTTACGGAATTCCTCTCTCTGAAGCTGATGCTCAAAGGGAAATTTCAGGAAATGCAATGGCTGTAATGATGTCCATCAAGATGTACAATGCAGCCAATACTTTGGGAGAAAGTGGCGATAAATACCGTAATTTCGCCAACAACGTGCTACTTTTCTGTGAAGGCGCATTATATGAAAGTACAGGATTGGTATATACCTCAACCGAAGTAAGCGAAAATGGAGCCTACGAAAATCAAGATCAAAGCTATAACAGCGCAAATCAAGGTTATCTGCTAGGAGCCTGTGTTGCAGCATATAATATGGACCATAACGAGGCTGCTTTGGAATATGCCAACTCAATTGCCGCTTATCAAGTAAATGGAACAAACAACGACGAAGTATGGCATGAGAATTATGCAGTGTTCTATCCATCATATGGCAGTGGGAAAATAGGCACTCAAGATCGTAGTGTTTTGCTTAACAATGGAATCTTCTTCCGCTATTTGACAGATCTTATTAAAGTGAGCGAGAATTTAGCCTCTAACACTAAAAAATACACATTGTGTCTGACCAATAACGTAGAAACGATGTGGGTAATGGGACAAAGTAATGAAAATTGCCTGTGGGGAAGTACATGGTACCAGCCTCCCTATGAAAATGAATATAGCAGTTCTATTAGCGACGAATGGTATTCTAAAATAGTCATTTCACTTGAAGCTCAAACTGCAGGTGCTACATTAGTAGAAATGAAAGCATTATTATAACTTATTCTAAATAATAATATTCATGAAAAAATATAAGAAACAACTATATCAAATAAGCATATGCCTGTTGGCTATGACTTGCAGCATGGGAGTCTCCACAAAAGCATGGGCAACTGATGAGATTAAAGAAACCGTACAACAAAAAGGTGTAACAATACAAGGAGTTGTACTGGACCGAACATCTGAAGAACCGTTGGTGGGTGCTACTATTTTGATAAAAGGTATTGAAGGTGGAACCATCACCGACTTAGATGGAAAGTTCTCAATCAATGTTCCTTATGAAGATGCCACATTAGTCATCTCATATATCGGTTATAACTCAAAAGAGGTTTCCGTTAAAGGACAAAAGAACATTAAAGTTCTTCTAATAGAAGATACAGAAGCACTGGAAGAAGTTGTAGTTGTAGGATATACAAAACAGCGAAAAGAGACTATGATTGGTTCCGTAGCAACTATTACAACCAAGGATTTGCGCCAAAGCCCGACAGCCAATATCACCAATGCACTGGCAGGACGTTTACCTGGTTTAATAGCAACACAATTCGGAGGCGGTGAACCGGGAGTAGACAAAAGTAGCATTTATATCCGCGGAAAAGCTACTTATGGAGACCAAAATCCGATTATTATAGTAGACGGTATTGAACGAGGAATGGACTATGTATCGGCAGATGAGATTGAGTCGTTCACCATTCTAAAAGATGCTTCTGCGACAGCAGCCTATGGTATTCGCGGTGCAAACGGTGTAATCGTTATCACAACCAAGCGCGGACAGGCTCAAGAGAAAGCAACAGTCAGTTTGAAAGCTTCTGTTGGTATCAACTCTCCTGCTAACATACCGGAATATTTAGGTTCTGCAGATTATGCCACATTATATAACGAAGCATTAATCAATGATGCACTTAAAAACGGAACTACAGATCTTAGCGGTTTGAAACTATTCTCACCAGAAGCTATCGATAAATTCAGAAGAGCCAAAGGAGATAACTCTGACGGACTTGGTTACAATATCGACTACTATGATTTTCTATTGAAACCGGGAGTTCAACAAGACTACAACCTTTCTATCCGAGGTGGTTCCGACCTTGCTCGCTACTATGTATTAGCTGGATATTTCACACAAGGAGGTAACTACAACTACGTAAATAGAAAAAACCAAAATTTTACCCGTTATAACTTCCGTTCCAATATCGACCTGACACTTACCAAACGTTTATGGGCAAGGCTGGACTTAGGAGCACAATTTACCGACCGAACTTCTCCGGGTACTACAGCAAATACCCTGATGCAGTTGGCCAGTGTACGTCCTCCATATTTGCCAATCGTAGTAGAAGACAACTCACATCCTTCCAATACAACCTATATGATTGACCATCCAGACGGATTACTCTATGGTGACAATGTAAACCGTAAAAATATCTTGGGAGAGTTGATCTATACAGGAAAAACCAATGAGAAAAATATCTATCTGAACAGTAGCTTCTCCATGGGATTGGATTTGGACTTCATCACACCCGGGTTAAAAATTGAAGGAACATTTGCATATGACGTAACAGAAGGACGCTGGCATCAACAAAAAATAGATGGATATACTGACGGTTACAGAAACTATCCGGGATATTCCACTTTCGTTCCACTATTAGGAAGTTCAGACAACAAAAACTTAGGAACTGAATTATATATGAATCCGGGGCATTATTATGGTGCTTATACGTTAGGCAACAACAATGCACAAAATAAAACTCCCGGCAATAGTTTCTCACACAATAGTTCGGTGGCACGTACATATTATCAGGCAAAATTAGATTATAGTCGTACATTTGATAATATCCATGAAGTAACTGGTATGTTATTGGTCAATCGTACAAAGAAAACCATTGATGCACAGATACCTTTCTGTTCTCAAGGCTTAACCGGACGCTTCAGTTATTATTATGACAAGAAATATCTAGCAGAATTCAACTTCGGTTACAATGGTTCTGAGAACTTTGCACCGGGGAAACGATACGGTTTCTTCCCCGCCGGTTCTTTAGGATGGGTTATTAGCAACGAACCCTTTATGGAAAGCACTAAAAACTGGTTAAGTTTTTTGAAACTAAGGCTTTCTTACGGTTTAGTTGGATCTGATTATGCGGCAGGACAACGTTTCTTATACAATACTTATTATAAAGGAGGTTCCTCCTATAATTTTGGAACAAACTGGAGTAATTCACACGGAGGTACACAGTCTGGAAACTTAGCAAACCCCAACATTACATGGGAAAAAGCACGTAAATTGAATGTTGGTCTGGATATGAACTTCTTCAACAACCGATTGACAATCACTGCAGATGCCTTCTATGAATATCGTTATGACATCATCACAAATCTAGTTGGTGCCAAACTTAGTTATCCGGAATACATCGGAGCAGATGCTTCTTATGTTAATGCCGGTGAAGTTAAAAACAGAGGTATTGACTTTGAAATTGGTTGGCAAGACCGGATTGGAAAAGATTTCAGCTACTATATCCGCCCCAACTTCACGTTTGCTCGAAACGAAATTATTTATAATGCAGAACTTCCTGTTGGATACAACTACAATCGGGAAACAGGAAAACGTATGGGTGAGCACTATGTATATATCTTTGACCACTTTGTAAAAGACCAGGCTGAAGCAGACTGGCTGAACTCCATCGGATACCAATCATGGGGTACACTTATTCCGGGTGACTGTGTATATCGCGACTTGAACCGTGATGGTCTTATCGACGATAACGATAAAACAGTAGCGGGTAATCCTCAGTTCCCAGAAATTCAGTTTGGTATTCCTGTTGGATTCCAGTATAAGAATTTTGACTTCAGTATGTTATGGCAAGGAGCAGCCATTTGCGATATGCAGCTTAATGAATCTGCTATTTATGCTTTCCCGCTTTATGACAACGATCAATATGGTAAAGTGAAGAAAATCCACCTGAACAGATGGACACCTCAGACAGCTGCAACAGCTACTTATCCAGCATTACATATCGGTAAGGACGATAATAACAAGAATGGAGCAAATAGTCTCTTCCTGTATGATTCCAGTTATCTTCGCCTAAAAAATATCGAAGTCGGTTATCGTTTGCCTCACAGATGGATTACGAAAGCTAATCTCCAACAGGTACGCGTCTACGCGCAAGGACAAAATCTACTGACCTTTGACAAATTTGGAGATGTAGATATTGATCCGGAAAGCGGGAATGGTTGGGGAGGCTCCTACCCAATCCTGAAAGTATTTAACTTTGGAGTTGACATAACATTCTAAAATGAAAAAACAATGAAAAAGAAATTATTTACATATCTATCTACCATCGCTTTGGCAAGCATGTCACTGACTGCCTGCAGCGATTATCTTGACAGAAGACCCGACGATCAAGTCACAGAAGAAGAAACATTTGAACGTTTTGAAAAAGCAAATGCTATCGTTACACATGTATATGCACAAGCTCGCGATTTGGAACGTCCTATTATCTACTTCAACCATTTTGCCAGTTCTGGTATTACTGATGAATGTGAGTCACAGTTCAAAGAAGACCAAGAGCCTACACAATTCAACATCGGAAACTGGAGTCAGGAAGACACTCGAGGGAATGACTGGCGTACAGCATATTTTGCCATCCGTCAAATCAATCTATTCATTGAAGGAGTTGAAAAATACAATACACCTGACGACCCTGTTACTCCGGGAAATCTTGAAAAGCGTATCGGTGAAGCACACTTCCTACGTGCTTATCTCCACTTTCTGCTAATGAAAAAGTACGGTGAAATTCCCTATGTGACAGAAGTCATTTATCCGGGCGACGATATGTGGCGTACACAAGAATCGGTACATACTGTTGTAGAAAAAATAGAAGCGGACTGCCGTACTGCTTATGGCAAGGTAAATGCAAGCAATGCAAACTCCGGAACTGACTTCGGACGAGTAGACCAAGGTGCATGTTTAGGATTGATTGCATGGGCACGCTATGTAGCTGCTACCCCAATGTGGAACGGAGCCAAAGATCTGTACAATTATCCGGGAACACGTATATTTGAGAATGAATATACATATGACGTTAACAGATGGGAAAAAGCAAAACAAGCAGCATTGGATGTAATCAATTTCACAGTCAACGGTCAGCCACGTTATTCACTTTATAAAGGAACTCACGATGAAAACGACTTTGACAGCGGTATTGATGCCGGATGGAGTTTCAATGACAATCTTGTTTATGCACGGTTGGCAAAAATGTTCCTGATGGAAGAAGAGAATATGGGACTGTATAAGACAGAAGCTGTATGGGCTGTAACTTCATGGAAAGACGGTAACTGGACAGGCGACATCTATCCACCCAGCCGAGGAGGACATGCACGTCAGCATCCTGTACAGGAACAAGTGGATGAATATGAATGTATAGCCAAAGGATCGGACGGAAAGTACCATGGTTACTCTATTTTCTCAGACGAAGCAAAAGCTGCTGACGACGGAACGCTAATGGGGAAATACCACCGCGAAGCAGGACATAAGTATTATGATGATGAAGATCCTTACGTAAACCGCGATCCACGTTTCTATCGCGACATTATCTATCACGGGACTCCGTATACGAAGGGATATAACGGCGACGGAGCTTATACGGTCAACATGGCAGAAGGTGATGATGCCATCGGAAGTGACAACAACGCACGTACCACTACTGGATACTACTTCCGTAAATTCCAATCGGATACATATCGCAGTGGAGCTTCTTCCAACTACCATGTCACTCACCCCACATGGCGTCTGCCCGAATTCTACTATATGTTTGCCGAAGCTGTAGTACGCACTCAGGATGCAGCTAACCGTCAAAAGGCTATCGACCTTGTAAACAGTGTCAGAGAACGTGCATTTATGTACACAATGGCGCCTGAAGTAGCAACAGATGATAATCTGTTCCTTGAATATATCGAACGTGAATGGCGAGTAGAATATTTCTACGAAAACAAGCGCTTCCTGCGTTGTCGTTGGAATCTGGAACCCGTGCAACTAACCGAAATTCAAAAAGAAACCCGTTACAACGCATTAGGCGAGAATGCCGCACAAGATTACATCGACACCTATTGGACTTCGTATCCTAAATGCCAGCGTATGATCAATGGTATGAAACCTGTAGAAGATCCTAATGGAAAGATTGAAGTAAACGGTAAAAAATATAAGATGCAGCGTTTCCTGAAAGAAACCCGTGTATTCAGAAACCAATACTTCTTATGGCCTATCAACCGTGACGAAATACGACGTGCACAAGGTACACTCGTACAGAACCCATTCTGGGATACCGGTGCAGGAGAATAATCTTCTATAATACATAAACAAGAATGCCAAAAGCATCGTTCCGAAAAATAAGGAACTGCTTTTGGCATTTTCTTTTTATAAAGCCAATGGTATTCTCCATTCAGACGAAGAATAGTAAAACGATATTTTCACCCACAAGAACCATCCCTTTTTCCTCCTTAAAAGATACATTTGTTGGGAAAGGTTAGCTGACGTGTTGGGAAAGGTCACGGCTCACGTTGGGAAAGGTTACCCAATCTGTTAGCTAACCTTTTCCAACAAAAGCAGTATATATGAGATTTATTTCAGTGTAAGGAGATACAATGAATCTATATTTATTTGGTCAGAGAATAAGGAATATCAGCCTCACCTCTTCCCCACTCTGCAGAAGGTTTATCTCCCATAACAAAAACCAGTTCACCGCCCTTCATCAAATCTGCATGAGCCAAATAATTCTTTGTATATCGCCTGCCATTCAAAGTTGCAGACTGTATATAGATATTATCTTCGCTGGCATTCTTGGCTATAATTGTAAAACGCTTTCCATCTTTCAGACGTATTGTCGCTTTCGGGAAAGTAGGGCTGGCAATGGCATATTCCGGTACACCGGGACAGACGGGATAGAGTCCCAACGCAGCAAAAGCATACCATGCAGACATCTGTCCGGCATCGTCATTGCCCGACAGCCCACCGACATCCAACAAATATTCCTCCTGCATAATGCGACGTATGTGCTGTTGTGTCTTATCCGGACGGCCTGCCCAATTATAAAGATAAGCCACCTGATGGCAAGGTTCATTCCCATGCCAGTACCTTCCTTCGGAGAACATGGAATCAAGCTTTGCTTCGAACATTTCCCGGCCTCCAATTTTCTTCATAAGTCCACGAATATCATGAGGAACGTACCATGTATAATGGCACGGATGCCCTTCGGTAATATAGCTGGCAAATGTGAATGGATTGAAAGGCTCCATAAAACGACCGTCCTGATATCGTGCCCGAACATACCCGGTAACGGTATCTACAACATTCTGGTAGTTCATGGCTCTTCTTCTCAGCAATTCCGCATCTTCCTTCTTTCCCAGTTTCTCCGCCACTTGTGAAAGGACAAAATCGTCATAAGCATATTCCAACGTCCGCGAAACCTGTTCTCTCCGATGAAACGCCTCCTTTACCTGATCTTCCAAAGGTATGTAACCATATTTCAGATACGACTCCAAGGCTCTTCGTCCTTTCCCATCCTTATACTCTGCGGAGGTTGGAGAATAAAAAGCATTCTTTCTCATGCCCTCGTAGGCATTATCCAAATGCCACACAGGAATGTTCTTCATAATGGCATCACCGATAATAGCAATCAGATGGTCGCCAATCATGGCAGAAGTATAACTGTTCCAGCAAGGGAAAATGGGCAGCCATCCCCCCTGCTCGTATTTGGCAACCAGAGAAGCAATCATGTCCTCTCCCCTTTCCGGCTCCATCAGATGAAGCAAGGGCATCAGCGCACGATAAGTGTCCCATGCACTAAAATCATCATAATAGACAAATGCATCTTCCCGAACGACTGAATCCTGTAGAGAAAAAGCCGGATAAGTCCCGTTTACATCACTATACATACGTGGCAGGATGGAACTCCGGTACAATGCACTGTAAAACATACGTTTCGACTCTTCATCGTCTGTTTCTATCGTGATAGAAGATAACCGCCGGTTCCACTTTTTTTCTGTGGCTTTACGCACTTTCTCAAAATTCCATCCGCTTATTTCCTCATCCAGATTGCGTCTGGCTGCTTCAACACTTGTAAAGGAAGAAGCTGTTTTTACTTTCAGCGATTCACCGGGCTTCAGTTTGAATCCTATATAAGCTCCCAACTCACGTGCTTGCTTCATATCGGTTGAACCTGCATGTCGGCTCACTTCATTATAAACTCCATATACCGTAAAAGGACGATCGAAACGGACTACAAAATGTCCACTGAATCCGGCAGGTTTCCCTTGTCCCTGATATAAACGGGAGACAGGATTGCAGCCACTGACCTCTTGTCGGTCCGGATCTATATGAATCGTACCGTTACCATGATCATTGTTAGGGGTAATCAGGATATATAAAGAGTCTCCTTGCTCAACTGTATAACGGAAAATAGCAGAACGGTCTGTTGCAGTCATTTCCGACAACAACCCTGTATCCGGAAAACGGAGCGAATAATATGCAGGAGTAGTTACCTCGTCTTGATGAGAAAAAGAAAGTCTACGTTCTTTCGAGAGGCATTTCAATTTCCCAGTATTTCCCATAATGGTATAAGATCCGTAATCCTGTGTACATCCCCCATTCACCCAATGCGACGCACGGAAACCATAGAAATATGAATCTTTATAATAATAAGGAGCTACACACTTATTTTCAGTCAATCGTGTTTGCGGAGTCCAACTATTCATGCCATTTGGAGTTTGTACTGCCGGGATTGTCTGTCCCAATTCCTCTGTACCTTTGCCATGAGATTTAGCAGCCTTAGTAGTACTCGGGGCTGTTCCTATGAGAGTATTTACCCATTTTATGGGTGTCTGATCATGAATACGACCTGAAGAAAATGATACGCAAACAAAAAATAAGATTCCTGTCAAACAGGAGAAAAAGAATCTGTTCATGGTTGTTAGAAATAATAAAGGCTGCCTTTCTCAATATGGAAAGACAGCCTTATAATTAAAAGAAAAATCTCAGTATATCATTAAAGTTTGCCCAGATCAGCAGACCGAATAGCAAAATCATTCCTGTCATTTGGGCATATTCCATAAACTTATCACTCGGTTTACGCCGTGCTATGATTTCGTAGAAAAGGAACAAAACATGTCCACCATCCAATGCCGGAATAGGAAGTATGTTCATAAATGCAAGTATAATGGAAAGGAAAGCTGTCATGTACCAGAACTGGTGCCAATCCCATGTTGCAGGGAAAATACTTCCAATTGTTCCAAATCCTCCCAATTGCTTGGCTCCTTCTTTAGAGAAAAGGTATTTCATATTACCAACATATCCCTTCAATGTTTTCACACCTAAAGCAATCCCGGCAGGGAAAGACTCAAAAAAGCCATACTCCTTCTTCACCATCGGCAGCAGACGTTCTGTATCAGCACAAGCAAACACTCCCATTGTATAGGCTGTATCTACCTGCAATGTTTGCGAACAAGTAACTCCATCTCGCACGTAAGTAAGTGTGATCTGACGAGGATCGATGCTATCCTTGCGAAGTGTCTCGGCATTTTTCTTACGCTCGGCCATTGCTTCTTTAAAATCAGAGAATGAAATCGGCTTACCATCCAAAGCAATAATACTGTCTCCCGGCTGCATGCCAGCAAGAGCTGCTGGAGAATTAGCCACAAGGCTGTCTACGACATAAGGAAAACGGAACGTGGCAAAACGCAGGCTATCTACCATCAGACGCTGCATCATGTCTTCTGGTATATAAACAGAAGCTTTTGCGCCTCCTCTAAGTACAGTCACTTCACGGGCATCAGCTATTTGGCTTAGCATATCGCCATCATAGCGAACAAATGGCACTCCATCAGCAGACAACAGAATATCTCCGTCCTTAAAACCAACCGATTTTGCTGTTTCATTAAAATCCATTCCAAGAGGAACATCCTGTACTTTTATATACTGATCACCCCAAGCGAAAAGAATCATAGAGTAAATAAAAAGAGCCAGCAGAAAATTAAACAATACTCCACCGACCATAATCAGCAGACGTTGCCATGCCGGTTTTGAACGGAATTCCCAGGGCTGTTCGGGTTGCTTCATCTGATCGGTATCCATCGATTCGTCAATCATTCCCGATATCTTGACATATCCTCCCAGAGGCAACCAGCCTACTCCATATTCTGTCTCACTATTTTTAGGCTTAAACTTAAACAGCGTAAACCACGGATCAAAGAACAAGCAAAATTTTTCCACACGCACCTTGAAAAGACGGGCGAATAAAAAATGCCCACCTTCATGAATAATCACGAGCAACGAAAGACTCATAATCAGCTGCAGGGCACGAATCAAAAATGTTTCCATATTACTAATTTTGTGTTTTAACTTTCCTCCTATTTTCCTCTAAAAGCAAAGGAGAAAAATCATTCTTCTATTTTTGTTATGTGAATATTAATAATTTATTTCTGTCAATTAAACGAGCTCTCTAAGAGAATAATGTTTTAATGGCCTGAGCAGCAACTTTGCGGGCTTCTCCATCGGTAGCCACATAATCATCATATGTGGGTGCTGCAATAAAAGTAACCTGTTCCATTGTTCTTTCAATCACATCACTCATTCCCAGAAAAGTTATTTCATCTTTCAGAAAAGCTGCAACCACAACCTCATTGGCAGCATTGACAATACATGGCATATTTCCTCCCTTATTCATAGCTTCGTATGCCAATGCCAAGTTGCGGAAACGTCTTGTGTCTGGTTGCTCAAAAGTAAGATGAGAACACGCCATAAAATCGACCCGTCCAAAATTTGAATGCAGACGGTCAGGATAAGAGAAAGCATACTGGATAGGTAGTCTCATATCGGGTACTCCCAATTGAGCCTTAATTGCACCATCTTCAAACTGTACCATCGAGTGTACTACCGACTGTGGATGAACCAGTACTTCTATCTGTTCAGGACGAACCCCAAACAGCCACTTCGCTTCTATCACTTCAAATCCCTTATTCATCATGGAAGCTGAATCAATAGTAATCTTAGCCCCCATCTGCCAGTTTGGATGTTTTAAAGCCTGCTCTTTAGTGACAGTCTTCAATTCGTCCATTGTGTATGTCCGGAAAGGTCCTCCCGATGCTGTTAATAATATCTTCTCGACTGAATTTCCTATTTCTCCAGCCAAACACTGAAAAACAGCAGAATGTTCAGAATCTACAGGTATAATAGGAGTATGATACTGCTGCGCCAAACGGTTAATCAAGTCTCCTGCCACAACAAGCGTTTCTTTATTGGCCAATGCAATGGATTTACCTGCACGAATTGCATGGATAGTTGGTTTTAACCCTGCATATCCTACCATAGCTGTCAATACCATGTCTACAGGCGCCTCTTCTACAATCTGGCAAATAGCATCCATTCCAGCATACACTTTTAACGGAAGGTCACTTAATGCTTCCTTCAGCATCATATACTTTTCCTCATTAGCAATAACTACTACCTCCGGCTGAAATTTCCGTGCTTGTTCTATCAGCAATTCAACACGGTTATTGGCAGTCAATGCATATGCTTCATACAGATCTGAATGTTCTTCAATGACCTGTAATGCCTGCGTGCCAATTGAACCGGTAGACCCCAATATTACTATCTGTTTCTTTTTCTTATTTTTGTCTGTATCCATTATCTCATACCGTTCTTTATATTCATCACCGGGTGAAGTGACTTAATAAACAATATACTTTTCTGAATTTATAGGTCTTCCTTTATACCAAAGTTCAAAATGCAAATGTGGTCCTGTGCTCAATGTTCCACTATTACCAACCAAAGCAATAGCTTCACCACCTTTAACCCGGTCACCCTCTTTTTTTAGCAATGAACCACAATGTTTATAGACTGATACAAAATCCTGATTATGTTGTACTATAATTAAATAACCAGTTTCTGTTGTATAGGTACTTAATACTATTGTTCCATCCATTGTAGCCAATATACTTTCATTAGGATTAGCAGCAATATCTGTCCCAAAATGTTTCTTTTCTACGTCAAAATGGTCAGAGACCATTCCTCGGGTAGGCCGATAAAAGATGAATCCATTTACATCTGGCTGTGAAGCAATCGTTGTTAAATTATATTTCTCACTTTCTTCATATTGGCGACGAAATTCTTCTTCACGTTTTGTCCGCTCCATTAAGGTATCTTGTCGAGCCGTAACCAATGAGTCTAGAGTCTGTACACTATCAATCTGGACTCTGCCACTAAATATATCCTGTATGTTCATAATATAGAGATTCTGTCTCTCTACCAACTGCTGCAAAGAATCCACCCGTAAAGCATTCTCTACAATTTGGTTACGGACTTCACTATTCATATAACCTGGAAGATAGTTACGCAAAGGAGTAAAAGCTATAATACAAGAAGCTATCAGAAAAAGGACTACAAGAACCGACAATAGAACTGAAAGGCCATTAAGTTTAGATACATGAATCCCTACAATTTCTTCAAGAGTATTCTCATTAATAATTGTAAGCTTGTATTTAAACTTAAAGTTTTTCCAAAAAGCTCTACTTCTTCTCTTAGTATTCATCTTCTATATTTTCCAAATTCAATAATCCCTCAGGAAGTTCAACTGTGATCAATCTTTTTTCCTGATCTATTCCTAAAATAAACTCTTCATGAGCAGGAATCAATAGATTTTCCGCTCCTTGACGTTCAATTATAAAAAGAGTATTAATTGTAGAAGTATCTACATCTAAAATTTTTCCCAACTTACCATGATGGATATCATCTATCTCAAAACCGACCAGATAATTGTATGAAAGCATTCCTTCTTCTAATCCATCAACGTACTTCAGAGGAAAATAAACCTCTACATTGGTAAACATTCTGGCTTGTTCAGCTGTATCTATACCCTCCAATTTGACCAATGCAGTCGAACCAGAGCGAAAACGATATTCTTCTATAAAAAAAGGAACTAAAATACCGTCAAGCATGCACACTAAAAAATCGCATTCAACACGATCAAACACATCATCTGTAAATGTGAACTGTAATTCGCCATGAATGCCATGAGGCTTATTAAAGACTCCGATCTTATATACTTCTTCTTTTCTGATCATATACGCGTAATTCTAGCGCCAATAGTATTCAATCGCCTTTCTATATCTTGATATCCTCGATCTATTTGTTCTATATTACTAATTGTACTTGTACCTTCTGCACTCATTGCTGCAATCAGTAAAGCAATCCCCGCACGTATATCAGGTGATGTTAAACGAGCACCTCGCAAAGTAAAGCCGTGATTATGCCCAATCACAACGGCCCTATGTGGATCGCATAAGATAATCTGCGCACCCATATCAATTAATTTATCTACAAAGAATAACCGGCTTTCAAACATCTTCTGATGAATTAAAACACTTCCTTTTGCCTGAGTTGCAACTACTAACATCACACTCAACAAATCAGGTGTCAGTCCCGGCCATGGAGCATCGGCTATTGTCATAATAGAGCCATCAATAAACGACTCTATTTGATAACTCTCTTGTGCCGGTACATAAATATCATCCTCTTTCTGTTCCAATTTAATTCCTAAACGGCGAAAACTTTCAGGGATAATACCTAAATTCTTATAAGAAACATTCTTAATAGTAATTTCACTTCTTGTCATTGCAGCCATCCCAATAAAGCTGCCAACTTCAATCATATCAGGAAGAACAGTATGTTTTGTTCCATGCAATTCTTTGACTCCTTCAATTACCAACAAATTAGAAGCAATGCCACTAATTTTAGCTCCCATACGATTTAACATCCTACACAACTGCTGCAAATAGGGCTCACAAGCTGCATTATAAATAGTTGTAACACCCTCAGCCAACACTGCGGCCATCACAATATTAGCAGTTCCAGTCACAGAAGCTTCATCCAATAGCATGTAACGCCCATGAAGATGACTTGCAGTAATCTCATAAACTCCCCGGTTTTCATCATAGCGAAAACTTGCACCTAAATTTTGGATTCCAATAAAATGAGTATCCAAACGACGACGTCCTATTTTATCTCCTCCAGGTTTTGAGATCAATGCATTTCCAAAACGAGCAACCATTGGACCTATCAGCATTACAGAACCTCGAAGGCTAGAACATTTCTTTAGGAATTCATCACTCTCCAAGTAATTAAGATCTATATTCTCAGCCTTGAATGTATAAGAGTTAATCGCATTTTTAGTAACGGTAACTCCCATTTCCCGCATAAGCTGAATCAAATTGTTGACGTCCAAGATATCTGGAATATTATCAACAATAACCTCTTCCGAAGTTAATAATGTAGCGCAAACAATCTGTAAAACTTCATTTTTTGCACCTTGAGGATAAATTTCCCCTTTTAACTGATGCCCACCTTCAATTACAAAAGAAGCCATAATAATCTGTGTTTTTTAAGATTCCTAGATTTAGAAGCAATACTTAATTCTTTTTCCGCTGATTCACATTATTCCCTTTATTACCATTACTAGATTTCGGACGATAATACAAATTAATGCGTGCAGCCATTACACGAAGGATATCCTCTGTCATCTGTAACTTTCCTCCTGACAATTCCTGTAAATCTTCTGCAATTTTACGATCATCTACCGTGTCTTTATTCCACGACATATAATCTTTCTTCATATGATTACATATCATTGCTACCAGATTGTTTTTCTCAACACCTTCGGGAAACTCACATGCTTTTTTAATCAATACTTCTAACGTATGTCCATAATGACGATAACGCATACAAGCATGTGGATAAGGTATTGGTTCTGGCTTTGTAACCAGATTATCTTTACGAATAACCTCGTATGGATAATCTATGTCCAGCTGAAAGCCTGACATAATAGCCAAATGATCCCAAAGCTTATGTTTAAAATCCGGAACATCACGTAAATGAGGAAACATATTTCCCATTATATTGATAATAGTATTTGCACAACGTTGACGTTCTGCCCGATCCTGAATTGTTAATGCATAATCCACCATATTCTGAATACTACGTCCGTATTCAGGAAGCGACATTTTTTTTTGTTGAGTATTATATTGCATTCTCCCTATGTAAAAATTGATAATAATCTATTTTTCTGATACAACGTCTTCTTACAAAAGCTTTTTAGGCTGTGAAGCAACAAATTCTTTTAAATAAAAAGGTTCAAAATATGCGACATCCTTATAATCCTTACATGCAACAGCCTTTTCTGCCAATGGAAACATCATTTTAGCTAATGGATAAATATCTTCAATGAAATGAGCATTAGGATGCATAATTTTTCCTTTACATTTAGCAGAGCCATTTCCAAAGAAATATACAGGATACTTATCCAAAAAATCAAGATAAGAATTTTCGTCTATAATATCAGCAGCTGTTTCACGTTTCACATTCAAGGCACGATCATAGATAGAAGCATATACTTCCATACGACGAGCATCAAGCATTGGACATAATAAAGCATCCTCAGGTAAATCATGATACAACAATACTGGAACACATAAAATTTTCAATGTAGGAATACCAATCAATGGGACATTACTTCCGTAACAAATACCCTTTGCCATAGAGACACCAATCCTAAGACCTGTATAAGATCCTGGTCCACAACTTACAGCAACTGCATCCAATGGTATAGCATGACTATTAATAAATGACAAAGCCTCATCAACAAAAACTCCTAAAGAAACAGCATGAGACGGACCCGTCAAATCTTCTTTTACAAAGACTGTTTGTCCATCCTGACTAACAGCAACGGAGCAAACAGAAGTAGAGGTTTCAATATTTAGAATACACGACATAGAAATCTACATAGTTAGTTGTGGCAAAAGTACATGATTATTTCCAAATCTTAAAATAATCGTGTATTTTTGCACAAAACTTTAAGATTATGATACAGTCAATGACAGGATATGGTAAGGCGACAGCCGAACTTCCTGATAAAAAGATAAATGTAGAGATCAAATCGCTTAATAGTAAAGCAATGGATCTATCCACTCGTATTGCTCCAATTTACCGGGAGAAAGAGATGGAAATACGTAACGAAATTTCAAAAACATTGGAACGTGGAAAAGTAGATTTCAGTTTATGGATAGAGAAAAAAGAAGGAACTGAAAATGCAACGCCTATCAACCAAACACTAATCGAGGGATATTACCAACAAATTCAAGCAATCTCACAAAAATTAAATATTCCTGTTCCATCCGATTGGTTCCAAACATTGCTTCGATTGCCCGACGTCATGACAAAAACAGAAGTACAAGAACTCAGTGAAGAAGAATGGAAAACCGCACAAGACTGTATTTCAGAAGCGATAGGTCATCTTGTTGATTTCCGTAAGCAAGAAGGCGAAGCATTAGAAAAGAAGTTCCGAGAAAAAATCAAGAACATTACCAATTTATTGGAGTCCATCACTCCATTTGAGAAAGAGCGGGTAGAAAAAATAAAAGAACGCATTACAGATGCACTTGAAAAAACATTAAATACAGACTATGACAAAAATAGACTGGAGCAGGAGCTCATCTACTATATTGAAAAACTTGATGTAAACGAAGAAAAACAGCGGTTGAGCAATCACTTAAAATATTTCATCAACACATTGGAAAACGGTAGTGGTCAAGGCAAAAAGCTTGGTTTTATCGCTCAGGAAATGGGGCGTGAAATCAACACATTAGGCAGCAAGTCTAATCATGCCGAGATGCAAAAAATCGTTGTACAGATGAAAGACGAATTAGAGCAAATCAAAGAACAAGTCTTGAATGTGATGTAATATTCGATCTTATTTATCAATAAAAACAATAACCATGATAGGTAAACTAATCATATTTTCAGCACCTTCAGGCTCAGGTAAATCGACTATTATCAATTATCTTCTGCAACAAAACCTAAATCTCTCATTCTCCATCTCCGCTACCAGCCGCGCGCCAAGAGGGACAGAAAAGAATGGAGTGGAGTATTTCTTCCTTACCCCCGAAGAATTCCGTCAACGAATTGACAATAATGAATTCCTCGAATATGAAGAAGTATACAAGGACCGTTATTACGGAACATTGAAAGCACAAGTAGAAAAACAGTTAGAAGAAGGACAAAACATTATTTTTGATGTTGACGTAGTAGGTGGTTGTAATATCAAAAAATATTATGGGAATCGTGCTTTGTCTGTTTTTATCCAACCACCCTCTATCGAAGAGTTACGCAAGCGCTTAAACGGCCGTGGAACTGATACAGCAGAAGTAATCGAAAGCCGTATTGCTAAAGCAGAATATGAGCTAAGTTTTGCTTCTAAATTCGACCGAATTATTATCAATGATGATTTAGACAAGGCTAAAGCAGAATCATTACGTATTATTACCGACTTTCTTAACAAATAATATATCGAATGGAGAAAAAAGCCCCCAAGAACTATCCGCCGCGTATTGTCAAAACAATGACAACACTATGTTGTATTACTGGGTTTATTAGCCTGACAGGGGGCATTTTATCTCTCTACATATATCTAAACACTAATGAAAAGAGAACATTCTATCTCATTGCCATCCTTGTATTTTTTCTCATTGCTATCCGACAGATTGTAATACTTCCCAAATGGCTTAAGCTCTTAAAAACGACTAAGACCTTCTAATTATTCAATGAATAGCAAAACATATATCAAAACTGGAGTCTTCAGCGGATCTTTTAACCCAATCCATATCGGTCATTTGGCACTAGCCAATTATCTGTGTGAATATGAAAACCTCGATGAAATATGGTTTATGGTTACTCCACAAAATCCTTTTAAACAACAGGTGGATTTATGGGATGAGAGCTTACGATTGAAATTAGTTACACTAGCAATAAAAGACTATCCCCGCTTCAAAGCATCAGATTTCGAATTTCATCTTCCACGTCCTTCTTATAGCGTACATACATTAGAGAAATTGCGACTTGCTTTTCCCGATAGAAAATTTCACCTAATTATAGGTTCCGATAATTGGCTTACATTCGAACATTGGTATCGGCCGGAACAAATTATTAAAGAAAACGCTATTATTGTCTATCCACGTCCAGGATATCCTATCCCAGAAAAGACAAACACACATACTAACGTACGTTTCGTCCATTCCCCTATACTAGAAATCAGTTCTACTTTCATCCGAAAAGCACTAGAAGAAGGAAAAGACATCAGGTATTTTCTTCATCCGGCAGTATGGGATTTTTTACAAAAACATACTACAAAAATCAGCCAGAATCTGACAACTGATTTTTAAAAACAAGCACTATGAAGAATCACCATCACTACCTCTGATGGAGCTCCTATACGAATAGGCAAACGTGAAGTGCCAACTCCATTTGTTATCACAACAGGGATGCGAGAGGAATTAGAGGTTACACCTGTAAGAAATCGCTTACCATAATGTGAATTTATTACAGGAGTAATACCCAAAATACGTACCTGCCCTCCATGGGTATGTCCTGCCAATACTAGATCAGTATGAGTAATATCAACATCTTCTGCATAATCTGGAGTATGTGTCAGCAAAACAACAAAATCTCCGGATGAAAGGGAAAGTGTAGGAGAAACTCCGTTTTCTGACAATTGGAAAGGATTGCGGACTCCGGCAATAAGTATCTGTTCATCCCCCAACCTCAATGTATCTACCCGATGTTCTAATGCATGTATACCATAATGTTCCATTGTTCGGACAATTTCATCATAACAGCGTTCATAATCATTATTTCCCATAACACCATAAATTCCTTGTGTTGTCTCAACCTGCGACAATGTTGAAAACAACGGATCTACATACTCACACCCTTCTTGATAATCACCCCCTAACAGCAAGACATCCGGTTTTAATTTATTTAGCAAACACACCAAATTATCCAGTCCTTTCTTCTTTAACAGACTTTCATAATGCAAATCAGAGACAAAAGCAATACGAAATCCTTCAAATGACGCAGGAACATCCGGATGAGTCATATGATAAGTTACAACACGTTTAACACCACGAGCAGCACCTACTCCTAAACGTTTTTGCGAACGGACAATCTGTATTTTTGAGACCTCAGATCCAAACGTCACAATCTGTTCTGACCGACATGAGTAAGTCATTATTAATAATAAAGCACACAATGCTACAAAGAAAGTTTTTTCCATATTCCATCTAAGCCAATATGCAAATATAAGGAAATTCATGTACTTTTGTCATTCCCAAAGTGACTAAAAAGAAGAGAACATGAACACCGTAAAGCATAATTCATTATACGCATGGGTCTTGGCCTCACGTCCTAAAACACTGACAGGAGCCATCATACCTGTAATGATCGGAACAGCACTTGCCGTAAGAGATAACTGTTTCCAAGCATGCCCCGCCATTGTCTGTACACTATTTGCCTGCCTAATGCAAATAGCAGCAAATTTCATCAACGATCTTTTTGACTATCTGAAAGGAACAGACCGTGAAGACCGACTCGGTCCTGAACGTGCCTGTGCCCAAGGATGGATCTCTCCGAGAGCAATGAAAGCTGGCATATTATTGACTGTTACCATAGCATGTCTTCTCGGTTGCACACTACTATTCTACGCAGGTTGGGAACTGATTATTATAGGACTTCTTTGTGTCATTTTTGCTTTTCTATACACTACCTGTTTGTCTTACAATGGTTGGGGAGATATTCTAGTAATTGTATTTTTTGGTTTTGTTCCCGTAGGAGGCACTTACTATGTACAATCTTTATCATGGAACTCCAGTGTTACAATCATCTCGTTAGCATGCGGACTGGTAATTGACACATTATTGGTTGTCAATAATTACCGAGACCGGAAAGCTGATGCACTCAGTGGAAAACGCACAATTATTGTCCGCTTCGGTGAAAAATTCGGAGAGTTCTTTTATCTCCTGCTTGGATTGATTGCTTCTCTACTCTGCACATGGTTTATTACACAAAACAGCCCTTATGCAGGACTACTTCCTTTAATTTATTTAATTCCGCACTTTATAACTTGGAAACGTATGATACATATCAATAACGGTAAAGAGCTGAACAGAATTCTCGGAGAAACTTCACGCAACATGCTCTTATTTGGCATCCTACTATCAATAGGATTACTGTTAACTTAGAATCGGGGGTTAATTATTCTTCAGTAAATCTGCAATCTTTATTTTCTGAAAAATCAGTTGAGCTCCACTTCCTTCATAAACAACGCCTAGAGTTTCTCTATCTACAGAAGTAATACAAGAATACCCATAACCACCCCATTCGTCTAATACCAGCCAATATTTCTCTGGCCACGCCATACCATCATCCAAACTTAATTTTAGTGTCAAATGATTGCGTGCACAATAAGAATTCGGATTAAGAAATACCAATAAAGATTTCTTTTTCCCCTTCACCTTATAATAATGTTTGTGGATAGAAGCCATGCAAGTAGGCTCTGTCAGAACAGAATGTGAAGTTGGATGCTCACTCCATGTGTTTCCCAAATCATTAGTTATACAGATTCTACGTCCATTAGGGCTCTCAACATTATGATTCCGGTTATCACGCATATTCAGCATTAAAGAACCATCTTCCAGTTCGACAGCCATACATTCAGTTGTATTTGAATATGCAGGATTACTAGCTACCCACGTTTGTCCACCATCTTTGCTATATGTAATGTTTGAGAAAGGTTTTCCCGATGCATCCCGCCCTTGAGTTGGAAAAACCAATGTACCATCCTTCAACGTAATTCCATGTCCGGGAGCCGGTGCATACAACCACCATTCAGGGCGTTTTGTTGCTGGTGTAATATTTACCGGAGTACTCCAAGTCTTACCATCATCTTTACTATACGTAATCAAAAACTGAGAAGTCTGCTTTACTTCCACCCCCGGTTGTGATCCTTTGGCATGCCACTGATGAATCCATTGCGAACTTTCTTCTGTCAGCCCTTCAACCCATTGCCCTGTATTACGATCAAGTACTCCATGCATCCATAATCCGGCAACAAAAATAGTCCCAGTGTAATCATCAACAAGTATACACGCATCACTCACTCCATTGAATTCTTCGGGCAAGCCTCCCCATTTTCCTTGATCAAGAACACATTGCATCGGTTTCCATGTCTGTCCACCATCTTCACTTCTATTCATAGCAATATCGATGTCTCCCTGCAAATCACGTGCAGACCTCCAACGCGCATCATAAATAGTCAGTAAAGTTCCTTTTTTAGAAGTCGCCAGTCCCGGTATTCTACTTGTATGAACTCCATCTTGGAAAGATAAGCGCAAAGGACATCCTACACGCAATCCCTCCTTATAAACCTGGTCTAATACAACATTTCCTGTATTCCAACTAACCTCTGTACAGTTGACATTAATACGGTGCAACAAATTTACATCCGTGTTCAGCCCCACAGCAAATGCCCAGTAACAAGTATCCCGCACAAGCGGCAAGCATACCCGAAAATGTCCTTTCATAGCATCTGCACGAGAATAAGCCAATAATTTATTTTTTAAAATCCTTCCTTGCTCATTACATTCATAAAGCGCAATATGCTTCACATCCTTTAGATCTGACGTACCTTTAAAATCATAAGAGATACCTGTCAGTACAATCTTCCGACAGTCTGAATTAACTACTCGTATAAAGCCTACCGGATTAGTCTCCATCCCCGATAGAACAGGCAACGAAGCTCTCTGATAGTTTATTTCTACCTTTTGAGCTTTAACAGGATTTATAAATAAAAAAGAAGGAATAAAGTCCAATACGTCTTCATGATATTACATATTAAAGTGAACGATAAAGGGGAATAAAAACATAAACTTTTACTCCCCTTTACCGACACATACGTTAGCTTAAAAAATTATTTACCATACATTTTTTCATAATATTTCTGGTAATCGCCACTAGTTACCTCTTCTACCCACTCTTGGTTGTTCAGATACCATTCAATGGTTTTTACAATACCAACTTCGAACTTCGTTTCCGGATACCATCCTAGTTCATTGGTTATCTTGGTAGGATCGATAGCATAGCGCTGGTCGTGTCCCAAACGGTCTTTCACAAAAGTGATTAAGTCTTCATTGATCCAATCGACTGCTATTTCACCATTCTCATCTTTCACTTTTTTCTTCAATACCTGACGATAAGCAGGGCACTCTTCCATCAACCGGCGAATAGTAGCAATAGTCAATTTTACAATCTCAAGGTTGGTCTTCTCGTTATGACCGCCCACATTATAAACCTCTCCTTCCTTGCCTTCACGCACTACAAGGTCGATGGCCTTACAATGATCTTCCACATAGAGCCAGTCGCGCACGTTGCTTCCATCGCCATAGACCGGCAAGTGTTTGCCTTCAAGAATATTCTTGATAATCAATGGTATCAACTTTTCCGGGAAATGATATGGGCCATAATTGTTAGAACAACGGGTAATAGTCACCGGCATCTTATAGGTATCATGATAAGCCATCACCACCATGTCGGCACTTGTTTTAGAAGCACTGTACGGGCTATGCGGACAAACAGGAGTAGTCTCTGTAAAGTATCCCTCAGCACCAAGTGATCCATACACCTCATCTGTTGACACCTGATGATAGCGTACTCCTTTTCTCCACGTTGGGTATCCTTGTTCGTCTTTTCCCATTACCCATGCACGACGGGCACAATCCAGCAGATTTTGTGTTCCTAGAATATTGGTTATCAGGAACAGTTGCGGATTTTCGATGCTTCGGTCCACATGACTTTCTGCAGCAAAGTTGACCACATAGTCAAAGCGATATTCGGAAAACAGGCGGTCTACCAACTCCCGATTACAAATATCTCCTTTAATAAAGAAACAACGTTCGTTATCTATATCTTTGGCAATTGTTCCCAGATTTCCCGCATAAGTCAAAGCATCCAGAATTACAACCTTAATATCACTATGTTTAGCCAATATATATTTAATATAGTTGGCACCTATAAATCCGGCAGCGCCGGTCACTAAATAAGTCTTCATATAAATAGCAAAATCTTATTCTTAAGTTTAGTTTCAAGAATGTTTAGCAAGTTCAATCAGATACTTGCCATACTCGGTCTTTTCAAGTCGTTGCCCCAGCAAAAGCAATTGCTCTGATGATATCCAGCCCTGACGCCAAGCAATCTCTTCAATACAACTGATATAGAATCCCTGACGGTTCTGTATAGTAGCAACAAAATTGGAAGCTTCCAGCAGACTGTCGCAATTGCCTGTATCAAGCCATGCAAAGCCACGGCCAAAGAGCTCGACCTTCAGCGTGCCTTCTTCCAAATAAAGACGGTTCAGATCCGTTATTTCATACTCTCCACGGGCAGAAGGGCGTAACGACGCCGCTTTTTCCACTACAGTAGCATCGTAGAAGTAAAGTCCCGGAACAGCATAATTGCTTTTCGGCTGTAAAGGTTTCTCTTCCAATGAAATGACATTCCCTTCGCTGTCAAACTCCACCACTCCGTATGCACGGGGATCTTTTACATAATAACCGAAAATGCAAGCTCCTTTCGAGATACTCGCCGCACGGCGGAGCATAGCCGAGAATCCCTGTCCGTAAAACATATTATCCCCTAAAATCAGGCATCCCGGTTCACCATTCAGGAAATCAGCGCCTAATACAAAAGCCTGTGCCAATCCGTTTGGCTTCTCCTGAATTTTATAAGAAAACTTCATTCCCAATTCCTCTCCTGTCCCCAACAGGTCACGAAACATAGGAAGATCACGTGGAGTGGAGATAATCAAAATCTCACGTATGCCAGCCAACATCAGCGTAGACAACGGATAATAAATCATCGGTTTGTCATACACCGGCATTATCTGCTTAGAAATCGCTTTAGAAAGCGGATAAAGACGTGTTGCACTTCCCCCCGCCAGAATAATTCCCTTCATATTCTTAATGATTCTATAGATTTTGCGCAAAGTTCGGAAAGAAAATCGACGTGACAAAATCTTTTTCCTATTTTGCGAGGGTCTTCCTACTCATGATTAAGTGATTTATTGGGAAAGGTTATCCAACAGATTGGCTAACCTTTGCTGACATGTCAGCTAACCTTTCCCAACACGTCAGCTAACCTTTCCCAACAAACGGGATAAGAGCCGTTTTCACAAAGCATTACTTTCTATCAGACAACTCTATGACTTCCAAGTCTTTAAACGTACCTTTATCAATTGTAAACCTCACCAGTGTCCGAACCCGATGGAAGCCATACTGCCCGGCAGCTCCGGGATTAATATGCAGCATGCCCAAGGTCTTATCATACTTCACTTTCAAGATATGTGAATGTCCACTAATAAACAATTGAGGAGGACGTGTCATCAAGCTTCCGACAATGGAAGGATCATATTTTCCCGGATATCCTCCGATATGTTTCATCAGGACTTCTGCATCGTCTACCTTAAAGCGATTTACCTGCGGATAGATACGACGAATTTCCTGTCCGTCGATATTACCATAAACAGCTCTGAACGGTCGAAAAGCGGCCAGTCTGCGAGCTACATCCAGCGAACCGATATCACCAGCATGCCAGATTTCATCGCACTCCTCAAAATATTCCAGATATCTTTCATCCCAATAAGCATGCGTGTCAGACAATAATCCTATTCTTGTCATAAAATTCTTTGTTTAATTCCGCAAAGGTAGTATATTTGGGCAAATCTTACTGAGAGCACATGGAAAACGACTTTCATTATTTCAAACGAGATATCAGTTGGCTATCCTTCAACTATCGGGTATTGCTGGAAGCCAAAGACGAGCATCTTCCGGTATATGAACGGATTAACTTCATTTCTATCTATTCATCCAATCTGGAAGAATTCTATAAAATTCGAGTGGCCGATCACAGGGCTGTAGCTTCGGGAGCCACCCAAAGTGATGAGGAAAGTGTACAAAGTGCACGCGAACTGGTCGAAGAAATCAACCGGGAAGTAACCCGACAACTGGACGACCGTGTATTTATTTACGAGAAACAAATACTTCCTGCCTTACGAAAGAATCATATTATATTCTATCAGGATTATCACGTCGAACCTTTTCACCAACAGTTCATTAAAAATTTCTTTAAAGAAGAGATGTTTCCATATCTCCAACCCGTGCCTGTTGATAAAGGAAAAATCGTTTCTTTTCTTCGTGACAACCGGTTGTATCTGGCTATCCGGCTTTATCCTAAAGAAGGAGGAGAACCTCTCTACTTTGTCATGAAACAACCTTATTCCAAAGTCCCCCGTTTCATCGAACTTCCCTCAGAGGGAGGATACTATTATCTGATGTTCGCAGAAGACATTATCAAAGCAAACCTTGAACAGATTTTCCCCGGCTATATAGTTGATTCCAGTTATTCCATCAAGATATCACGAGATGCGGACATACTGATAGACGATACAGCTAACGGAGCAGATCTGGTAAAGCAACTGAAACAAAAAGTAAAGAAACGCAAAATAGGTGATGTATGCCGTTTTGTATATGACCGTTCCATGCCACAGGACTTCCTGCATTTTCTGACAGATGCTTTCCACATACAGGAAGACGAACTTGTGCCAGGTGACAAGCATCTGAATCTGGAAGATTTACGATATTTGCCCAACCCCAACCGTTCACTTCCAGCTCAAGATAAGCCCAAGCCTATGAAACTTACCTGTCTTGACGAAAAAGAATCAATATTCAATTATGTAATGCAGAAAGACCTGCTGCTATATTACCCTTATCATTCATTCGAACATTTCATACATTTTCTATACGAAGCAGTGCATGATCCGAGTACAAGCGAAATTATGGTAACCCAATATCGAGTAGCAGAAAATTCGGCAGTAATCAACACACTGATAGCAGCAGCTCAAAACGGGAAAAAAGTAACGGTATTTGTTGAATTAAAAGCACGTTTCGATGAAGAAAACAATCTTGCAACAGCAGAAATGATGCAAAATGCCGGCATCAAAATCATCTACAGCATCCCGGGACTGAAAGTGCACGCCAAAGTAGCCCTAGTACGCAGAAAGGGTCTGAATGGCGAGAAAGTACCCAGTTATGCCTATATCAGTACAGGGAACTTCAACGAAAAGACAGCTGTGCTATATGCTGACTGTGGATTATTTACCAGCCGAAAAGGGATTGTAACAGATGTGTACAAACTGTTTCAAGTGCTACAAGGCAAAAATACAACCCCATTCCACACACTGTTAGTCACCCGCTTCAACCTGATTCCACAATTAAATCAGCTTATAGACAATGAAATCGCATTGGCCGAGAAAGGGAAAGAAGGACGAATTATACTGAAAATGAATTCTCTGCAAGACCCGGCAATGATAGACCGCCTTTATGAAGCATCTGAACGGGGAGTAAAAATCGACCTGATTGTCAGAGGAATATGTTGTTTAATCCCCAATCAGCCTTATAGTAAGAATATACGTATCACACGAATCGTAGACAGTTTTCTGGAACATGCACGCATCTGGTACTTCGGCAACAATAGCAATCCTAAGCTGTTTCTTGGATCACCCGATTGGATGAGACGCAATCTGTACAGACGGATTGAAGCTGTAACTCCCGTCCTTGATTCTGATCTCAAAAAAGATTTGACACAGTTTTTACAAATTCAGTTATCAGACAATCAAAAAGCCTGCTGGGTAGACAATCAACTGCACAACATCTTTAAAAAGAAAACCTCTAAGGAGAAAGCCGTCAGAGCCCAATACTACTTTTATGAATGGCTGAAAAACAGAGTCTTCAGATAGAATGTAACAGAAATGTAATATGTATGACATTCTTTTGCAACGTCAAAAAACGACTTTTGCAACCAAAATAACAACACATTTTTATGGAGACAATTTACTTATGTATTATTTTATTCCTCTTCGTACTCGCCATATTCGACCTTATAGTTGGCGTAAGCAACGATGCGGTTAATTTTCTTAATTCGGCAGTAGGAGCCAAGGCTGCTTCTTTCAAGACCATACTGTTTATTGCCGGAATCGGAATATTTATCGGAGCCTCTCTATCCAACGGTATGATGGACATTGCGCGGCATGGCATTTATCAGCCCGAACATTTCTACTTTGCCGAAATTATGTGTATTCTGCTGGCTGTCATGCTGACAGACGTAGTGTTGCTGGATGTATTCAACTCAATGGGAATGCCTACTTCCACCACTGTTTCGATGGTTTTCGAGTTATTGGGAGGAACATTCGCACTTTCATTAATCAAAGTAAACAATGACGGTACACTCAGTTTAGGAGACCTTATTAATACCGATAAAGCGCTGTCTGTCATTATGGCCATCTTTGTATCTGTAGCCATTGCATTCTTTTTCGGTATGGTGGTACAATGGCTGGCACGAATTATATTCACATTCAACTATACAAAGAAAATCAAATACAGCATTGGGCTGTTTGGAGGTATAGCAGCTACATCCATTATCTATTTTATGCTGATAAAAGGTCTGAAAGACAGTTCCTTCATGACGTCTGAAAACAAACAGTGGATTCAAGACAACACCATGATGCTAATCGGTAGCTTCTTTGTATTCTTCACAATTCTGATGCAGATACTCCACTGGCTGAAAATAAATGTGTTCAAAGTTGTTGTACTGATGGGTACATTTGCCCTTGCACTTGCTTTCGCCGGTAATGACCTTGTCAACTTCATCGGAGTACCTTTGGCAGGATATTCTTCATTTATCGATTTTACAACCAACGGCAATGGAGCTTCTCCAGACAGTTTTCTTATGAGCTCGCTGCTCGGACCAGCCAAAACGCCGTGGTACTTCCTTGTAGGAGCTGGAGTCATTATGGTATATGCACTTGCCACCTCTAAGAAAGCACATGCTGTGATAAAGACTTCAGTAGATCTTTCCCGTCAGGATGAAGGAGAAGAAAATTTCGGAAGTACCCCAATAGCCCGTACGCTTGTCCGCTTCAGTCTGGCACTGGCAAACGGGATATCACGCATAACTCCTGAAAGTACAAAGAAATGGATTGATACCCGTTTCCGCAAAGACGAAGCGATTATCGCCGACGGAGCTGCTTTCGACCTCGTGCGTGCCTCTGTCAACCTTGTGCTTGCTGGTTTACTGATAGCATTGGGAACCTCACTGAAACTGCCTCTTTCTACAACTTACGTAACATTTATGGTAGCAATGGGTACATCGCTTGCCGACCGAGCATGGGGACGTGACTCTGCCGTTTACCGCATTACAGGCGTACTCAGCGTCATCGGAGGATGGTTCATCACGGCCGGAGCAGCATTTACGATCTGTTTCTTCGTGACAGCTATTTTATACTATGGAGGCAATATATCCATTATAGCCTTGATTGCTGTAGCTGTATTTATCTTAATACGCAGCCAGGTGATGTATAAGAAACGTAAGGCAAAAGAACAAGGCAACGAGACACTGAAACAACTGATGCAGACAACAGACAACGAAGAAGCTCTGCAACTGATGCGTAAACATACCCGCGAAGAGTTATCTAAAGTTCTGGAATATGCAGAACGTAATTTTGAGCTGACAGTCAACTCGTTTATCCACGAAAACTTGCGTGGACTGCGCCGTGCCATGGGAGCCAGCAATTTTGAGAAACAGCTCATCAAACAGATGAAACGCAGCGGAACAGTTGCCATGTGCCGTCTCGACAACAACACTGTATTGGAAAAAGGTCTCTACTACTATCAGGGCAATGATTTTGCCAGTGAAATCGTCTATAGCATTTCGCGTCTTTGTGAACCTTGTCTGGAGCATATCGACAATAATTTCAATCCATTAGATGCTATCCAGAAAGGTGAGTTCAGCGATGTGGCAGAAGACATCACCTATCTGATACAGCAATGCCGCAAGACAATGGAAAGCAACGACTACCACGGTATGGAAGAGGAAATCCGTCGGGCAAACGACCTTAACGGACAACTGGCCCATCTGAAACGTCAGGAACTGCAGCGCATCCAAAGTCAGACAGGAAGTATCCGTGTCAGCATGGTATACCTCACAATGATACAGGAAGCACAGAACGTAGTGACCTACACCATCAACCTGATGAAAGTGAGCCGCAAATTCCAGGCCGAGACAGAGATCTGAACAGAAAACAAACAATATTAACCAAACGTTCCCTGAATATCGGCAAAACGGTATTCAGGGAACATTATTTTAAATGGATATATGAAATACCTGAAAGAACTTACATTGGCCTGTGCACTGGCTGTGACAGGCAGTATGATGGCACAAAAGCCAGAGTATAAACTGATATGGAAAGAGGACTTCCGAGGCAGGGAAATCAATGAGCAATACTGGAGCAAAATTCCGCGAGGTGGTTCCGACTGGAACAGACACATGTCTTTCCATCCCTCTTTATATGATGTAAAGAGAGGGAAAATGATTCTATGGGGTGTAGAGAACAAAGGAGTAGATGCGCAAGACACTGCACGCTACATCACAGGAGGTGTCTACACCAAAGACAAAAAGACCATCACCTATGGGAAAGTGGAAGTCAAGGCACGTCTGCAAGGAGCAAAAGGCGCATGGCCTGCCATCTGGATGCTGCCAAACAAGGGCAAATGGCCGGATGCCGGAGAAATAGACATCATGGAACGTCTCAATCACGACTCCATTGCCTACCAGACCGTGCATTCCCATTATACCTACGTGTTGAAGGAGAAATACCCCAAACAAGGTTCTACGGGAAAAATCGATCCGGACGGCTACAATGTATATGCCGTAGAGATTCTGCCCGACAGTCTGGTATTCTCCATCAACGGCAATCATACATTCACCTATCCACGCATCGAAACAGACAAAAAAGGGCAATATCCGTTCGGCACACCTTATTATCTCCTGATCGACATGCAGATAGAAGGTTCGTGGGTAGGGAAAGCCGACTCCAAAGAATACCCGACGAAAATGGAAGTAGATTGGGTAAAGATGTACAGCCTGAGCAATGAGAAATAGGCGGCAGGTACACAGAAAATACCTATCTTTGCACCTCCTTATTAAATAAACAGTTATTATATGATTTCAGTAGACGGATTGACCGTAGAGTTTGGTGGAACAACCTTGTTCAGCGACATTTCTTTTGTGATTAACGAGAAAGACCGTATCGCCTTGATGGGAAAGAACGGAGCGGGGAAAAGTACTCTGCTCAAGATTCTGGCAGGCGTACGCCAACCCACACGGGGAAAAGTCTCAGCTCCGAAAGACTGTGTGATAGCCTATCTGCCACAACACCTGATGACGGAAGACGGACGTACCGTATTCGAAGAGACGGCACAGGCGTTTGCCCACCTGCACGAGATGGAGGCACGCATCGAATCACTGAACAAGGAGCTGGCCGAACGCACCGACTACGAGAGCGACTCGTACATGGCACTCATCGAAGAGGTGTCGGCACTGAGCGAAAAGTTCTATTCCATCGATGCCACCAACTACGAGGAGGATGTGGAGAAGGCATTGCTCGGACTGGGATTTGTGCGCAGCGACTTCAACCGCCCTACAAGCGACTTCAGCGGAGGATGGCGCATGCGCATCGAGCTGGCCAAGCTGTTGCTGCAGAAGCCCGACGTGCTGCTGCTCGACGAGCCCACCAACCATCTGGACATCGAGTCCATCCAGTGGCTCGAAGAGTTCCTCATCAATAACGGCAAGGCAGTCATCGTCATCAGCCACGACCGCAAGTTTGTGGACAACATCACCACCCGCACCATCGAGGTCACGATGGGACGTATCTACGACTACAAAGTCAACTACTCGCAATACCTGCAGCTGCGCAAGGAGCGCCGCGAACAGCAGCAGAAGGCCTACGACGAACAGCAGAAGTTCATCGCCGAGACCAAAGAGTTCATCGAACGCTTCAAAGGCACCTACTCAAAGACCTTGCAGGTGCAGAGCCGCGTCAAGATGCTCGAAAAGCTGGAGCTGCTCGAAGTGGACGAGGAAGACACATCGGCTCTGCGGCTCAAGTTCCCCCCTTCTCCCCGCTCGGGAAGTTATCCGGTCATCATGGAGGGAGTGGGCAAGACGTATGGCGACCACGTGGTATTCCGCAACGCCACGCTCACCATCGAACGGGGCGACAAGGTGGCGTTTGTGGGCAAGAACGGCGAAGGAAAGTCAACCCTCGTGAAGTGTATCATGAACGAGATTGACCACGAAGGAACGCTGACGCTGGGACACAACGTTCAGATAGGCTACTTCGCGCAGAACCAAGCCTCGCTGATGGACGAGAACCTGACCGTGTTCCAGACCATCGACGACGTGGCGAAAGGCGAAATCCGCAACAAGATACGCGACCTGCTGGGCGCCTTCATGTTCGGCAGCCCCGAGGATTCGATGAAGAAAGTGAAAGTCCTCTCCGGCGGCGAACGCACCCGCCTTGCCATGATCAAGCTGCTGCTCGAGCCCGTCAACCTGCTCATCCTCGACGAGCCCACCAACCACCTCGACATGAAGACGAAGGACATCCTGAAACAGGCACTCATCGACTTCGACGGCACGCTGATTGTAGTCAGCCACGACCGCGACTTCCTCGACGGACTGGTGACAAAAGTCTACGAGTTCGGCAACAAGCAGGTACGCGAACATCTGTGCGGCATCTACGAGTTCCTCGAGAAGAAAAAGATGGATTCGCTGAGCGAACTGGAGAAGAAATGATACAGCCCTCCCCAACCCCTCCCAAAAGAGGGGAGTTTAGCTGCGCGGCGCTACTTGGGAGGGGCTTCCAAGCAGTGAAAAACAAAAAGAACATTTTTTCTCCCTCTTTTCTACAGAAAATCCATAAAAAACCACGATATTTAGGTCGGCCAACGGCTACGACAGCAGAAAACCGCGATTGGCAGGCGGGCAAACAGCTACGACGGGCAGAAAACCACGATTGGCAGACAGGCAAACGCCTACGACAGGCAGAAAATCGCGATTGGCAGACAGGCAAACGCCTACGACAGGTAGAAAATCGCGATTGGCTGGCAGGCAAACAGCTACGACGGGCAGAAAATCGCGATTGGCAAACATGAAACACCGAACGGAGATATCCGTCCGACAAATATCTTTCTAATACAAACTTAAAAAACAAGAAGCAATGAAACAGATTACGACTTTTGCTACCACCCGCCTGACATTGGGAAGCCACAGTCTCTTCCACAAACGGGTAAACGAAAACATCGAACAGCAAACCGCTGCCAAACTGAAAATTGAAGCCTATGCCTCAAAGTATGAAGCACTCGTGTCGCAGGAAGAAATGATAGTCAACCGCCCCAAAGCACAAGACTATACCGTACAACTGTCGGAACTGGACTACAAACGCGACCGTGCAGTTGGTGTCATCATGAACATCGTATCCGCCCACACCACCTCCATCATCGAAGAGAAGCGCACAGCCGCCCTGCAACTGAACGCAGCCCTCTCCACCTATCGCGGTGTGGGAAACCATGCCTACCGCAAAGAGACCGCCACCCTGTTCGGCATGCTCCGCACGTTGAAGGACAGCACATACGCCCCCTTCGTCACCACCCTCCATCTGGACGACGAGGTAGAAGCACTCGAGACGGCAAACAACAACTTCGACACCCTCTACATCAAGAGTGAGGCAGACGGAGCAGCCCGCAAAGAGCTGGAGGCAATCGATACCCGCGAACTACGCTCGCAGATAGACGCCCTCTACCAACAGATTGTACTGACTGTAAACGCCTTTGCCATCGCTGCTCCGACGGACGAAATCAACAGCTTTATCGATGCTGTCAATGGAGCCATCTATCGAGCCGAACAGGAAATGGGCAAGTCGCACACCACCGGCAGCACACCTACACCCGGAGATGACGGAGGAGAAGCACCCGACCCCATCGAACCGGGCGACGGAGGCGACGACGGCGAATCGCCCGACCCGATAGTGTAGGAAGCTGACAAGAAGACGAGTTGACAAGGGAACAAGCAAATAAACACTCCCCTTGTCAACCCGCCAACCAATTCCTTAAAATATCCAAAACCTCTCATCTCCGTTCAACGTCAGTCAGAAACTCTTCCTATCTTTGTCGGCGTTAGAAATCAAACTATAAGATGAAAGAAAAGAGACGGTACATATCCATCCTGTTGCTGACAGTCAACCTGCTGATGTTGATAGTGACCCTCATTCCCCATCATCACCATTTCGACGGGACCATCTGTATGAAGCAGGACATCCCGGCCGAGCAGCAATGCCCCACACACCACCATCCGCAGCACGACACCTGCTGCGACGACGAATGCATGACGCGTTTCCACTCGCCCTCACCCAATCTGCAGAACACCTACAGCCCTGTCTACCTTTTTGTAGCCACGCTGTTTACCGATACAATCATCGAACACCTTCTGAAACCGCAGGAACGACGGTTCAGAAACTACTACATCTATCGGGAAGCACTGCACGATGCCAATCATGCACAGACCTTCTCGCTACGTGCTCCCCCCAGCCTGGCATAATCCAGCCGGCATACCATCCGGTTTCAGAGGTTTGCAACCACGTTGCACGCCTTTCCATCTATTTTTGCACACCCGATGAATGGCTAATGACAGTTGGCAAGCGCACCTGCTTGTCCATCCGTTTGTGTTTATCTGTCAACTCAGCCACCAGTCATCAACCGAATAAACATTAACAAAATACATCTATTTATGAACAAACTTATCTTTATAGGTATCCTCGGCATGTTCGCCTTAGGATCCTGCCACCACAACCATGACGCTCACGACCACGACGCCATCGAACACAACCACGAGGCAGAAGGTCACGACCACGAAGCAGAAGGCGAAGAACACGCCGGACACAACCATGAAGCCGAAGCAGCCGTCACACACAGCGAAGAAGCACACAGCGACGAAATCATCCTGCCCAAAGCAAAAGCCGAAGCAGCCGGAGTAAAAGTAAACACCATACAGCCTGCCCCCTTCCGGCAAGTCATCAAAACCAGCGGACAGGTAATGGCAGCACAGGGAGAAGAATCTACCGCCGTAGCCACTGTAGCGGGAGTTGTGTCACTCCGTAGCAACATTATCGAAGGAAGTACCGTCAGCCGCGGGACATCGCTTGCCAACATCTCCTCACACAACATAGCCGAAGGAGACCCCGTACAGCGTGCCCGTGTAGCCTACGAAACAGCAAAGAAAGAATACGAACGCATGGAAGCACTGATTGGCAACAAAATCGTATCCGACAAGGAGTTTGCACAAGCCCGTCAGAATTACGAGAATGCCCGCATCAGCTACGAAGCACTGGCCCAGAACCACTCGGACAAAGGACAAAGCATCCCCTCTCCCATGGCCGGATACGTCAAGAACATCCTTGTGAAAGAGGGCGACTACGTGAACATCGGCCAGCCACTGATGAGCATCACACAGAACCGCCGCCTGTTCCTCCGTGCCGAAGTATCGGAAAAATACTATCCGTATCTGAGCAGCATCACGTCTGCCAACTTCCGCACCTCTGCCGGAAGCCGTGTATACGAACTGCAACAGCTGAACGGTAAGCTCCTCTCCTACGGTAAATCTGCAGGCGACAGCTCTTACTACGTGCCCGTCACATTCGAGTTCGACAACAAGGGTGACATCATCCCCGGTTCTTTTGTCGAAGTCTGGCTGCTCTCCTCACCGATGGAGAATGTAATCTCCGTGCCCCGCACCGCCCTCACCGAAGAGCAAGGAATCTATTTCGTCTATCTGCAGCTTGATGAAGAAGGCTATCTGAAACAGGAAGTCACCATCGGAGCAGACGACGGACAAAGCGTACAGATTCTGACCGGTGTCAAAGCCGGCGACCGTGTAGTGACCGAAGGAGCCTATCAGGTACGCCTGGCAAGTGCAAGCAACGCCATCCCGGCACATAGCCACGAACACTAAGAGAGTATTATCACTAAAGATTCACTACTCAAAACTCATAACTTAAAAAAGTATGCTAAACAAAATCATACATTACTCCCTGCACAACCGGCTGGTTGTGCTCTGTGCGGCTATCCTTCTGCTCATTGCCGGGAGCTATACCGCCATGCATACAGAAGTAGACGTATTCCCCGACCTCACCGCACCGACCGTAGTCGTTATGACCGAAGCCAACGGAATGGCAGCCGAAGAGGTGGAACAACTCGTCACCTTCCCCGTAGAGACTGCTGTCAACGGAGCGACAGGCGTACGTCGCGTCCGCTCATCCTCAACCAACGGATTCTCTATCGTCTGGGTAGAGTTCGACTGGGGAACAGACATCTATCTGGCACGCCAGATTGTCAGCGAGAAACTGGCGATAGTCAGCGAATCACTGCCTGCCAATGTCGGTAATCCCACACTTGGCCCTCAATCTTCCATCCTAGGCGAGATGATGATTATCGGACTGACCTCCGACTCGACCTCCATGCTCGACCTGCGTACAATTGCCGACTGGACCATCCGTCCCCGCCTGCTGTCGACCGGAGGAGTAGCACAGGTGGCTGTGTTAGGTGGCGACATCAAGGAATACCAGATCCAGCTCGACCCCGAACGCATGAAACACTATGGTGTCACAATGGGAGAAGTAATGACTGTGACACAGGACATGAACCTGAATGTCAACGGAGGAGTACTCTACGAGTTCGGCAACGAATACATCGTACGCGGAGTGCTCTCAACCACTCAGGTAGAACAGCTGAGCAAGGCTGTTGTAAAGACTGTCAATAATTACCCCATCACTTTATCCGATATTGCCCATGTCGCAATCGGTGCCAAAGTGCCCAAACTGGGTACCGCTTCGGAACGTGGCAAGGCAGCCGTACTGCTGACTGTCACCAAACAGCCTGCAACCAGCACACTGGAACTGACCGACAAGCTGGAGGCATCACTGAAAGACCTGCAGAAAAATCTGCCGCCCGACGTCAAAGTATCTACTGATATCTTCCGTCAGAGCCGTTTCATAGAAAGTTCTATCGGTAATGTTAAGAAATCGTTGCTCGAAGGAGGAATCTTCGTTGTGATTGTACTCTTCCTGTTCCTCGCAAACGTACGTACCACTATCATATCTTTGGTTACTTTGCCCCTCTCCCTTCTGGTATCCATCCTGACCCTGCACTATATGGGGCTGACCATAAACACCATGAGTCTGGGAGGTATGGCAATCGCCATCGGTTCGCTGGTAGACGATGCCATCGTAGACGTGGAGAATGTGTACAAACGATTGCGTGAAAACCGGCTGAAACCGGAAGCAGAACGGCTTAGCACACTGGAGGTTGTATTCAACGCTTCGAAAGAAGTACGTATGCCTATACTCAACTCCACACTTATCATCGTAGTAAGTTTTGTTCCATTGTTCTTCCTCAGTGGAATGGAGGGACGCATGCTGGTTCCGCTGGGCATCGCATTCATCGTTGCTCTGTTTGCATCAACCATTGTAGCCTTGACCCTGACGCCGGTACTCTGTTCTTATCTGTTAGGCAGCAACGGGACACGAAAAGCACTTAAGGAGTCAGTCGTCGCAGTCTGGATGAAGGGAATCTACGAAAAAGCATTGGTGTGGGTACTTTGTCACAAACGGATTACATTAGGAAGCACCATTGCGCTGTTCCTCATCGCCTTAGGTTTCTTCTTTACACTGGGACGCAGTTTCCTCCCCTCCTTCAACGAAGGGTCGTTTACCATCAACATCAGCTCATTGCCCGGCATCTCGCTGGAAGAGAGCGACCAGATAGGACGCAGAGCAGAAAAATTGCTGCTGGAGATACCAGAAATACAGACCGTAGCCCGTAAGACCGGCCGCGCCGAACTGGACGAACATGCTCTTGGTGTCAACGTTTCGGAAATTGAAGCACCGTTTGAATTGAAAGACCGCTCACGCAGCGAGCTGGTAGCTGAAGTACGAGAAAAACTAAGTACGCTGACCGGAGCCAACATCGAAATCGGACAACCTATCAGCCACCGTATCGACGCCATGCTATCCGGTACCAAAGCAAACATTGCCATCAAGCTGTTTGGCGACGACCTGAACCGGATGTTCCGGCTCGGTAATCAGATAAAGGATGTAATCAGCGGTGTCCCCGGCATTGCCGACCTGAACGTAGAACAACAGATCGAACGTCCACAGCTGAAAATACAGCCACGACGCGAGATGCTCGCAAAATATGGTATCACACTGCCAGAATTCTCAGAATACGTCAATGTTGCACTCGCAGGGAAAGCAGTTTCCCAAGTCTACGAGCAGGGAAAAAGCTTCGAACTGATTGTAAAAGTAAAAGATGAAGCCCGCAACGAAACGGAGAAAATCCGCAACCTGATGATAGATACCGGAGACGGACGTAAGATTCCATTGGATTACGTGGCTGAAGTAACATCGGCAATGGGACCCAACACCATCAACCGCGAGAATGTGAAACGCAAAATTGTAATCTCTGCCAACGTAGCCGACCGTGACCTGCGCAGCGTAGTCAACGACATTCAGAAGTTGGTAGACACTTCCATCCAACTACCCGAAGGATACCACATCGAATATGGAGGACAGTTTGAAAGTGAGCAGGCGGCCAGCCGCACATTGGCATTGACGTCTTTCATCAGCATTGTCGTTATCTTCCTGCTGCTTTATCATGAATTCAGAAATGTCAAAGAGTCGGGAGTCATCATGCTGAATCTGCCTCTGGCACTGATTGGTGGTGTATTTGCACTGCTCATCACCACAGGTGAAATCAGCATACCGGCAATCATTGGCTTCATTTCCCTATTCGGTATTGCTACCCGCAACGGTATGTTGCTTATCAGCCACTACAATCATCTGCAACAGGTAGAAGGAATGCCGGTCTACGAAAGTGTCATTCAAGGATCGCTCGACCGATTGAACCCGATTCTGATGACAGCACTTTCGTCAGCATTAGCCCTCATACCATTGGCTCTTGGAGGTGACTTGCCGGGAAATGAAATTCAAAGTCCGATGGCAAAAGTCATTCTGGGAGGTCTGCTGACATCCACCTTCCTGAACGGATTCATCATCCCCATTGTCTACTTGATGATGCACAAAAAGGGAATAGAAACAAAAACAGAAAGAATATAGAATATGAAACGAAGTATCTTTATACATACATTGCTGTTGACAGTGGCATGCAGTTCTCTGCATGCCCAAGGCAACAGCATCGATCAAGTGTTGAGCAGCATCGAAGCAAACAACAAAGAGCTGCAAGCCAATGCCCAGCTGGTCGCTTCACAAAAACTGGAAAGCCGGACAGAGAACAATCTGCCCGATCCAACCCTCTCGTATGCCCACCTGTGGGGATCGAAAGACAAGAATGAGACAATCGGCGAACTGGTCATCTCACAGAGTTTTGATTTTCCAAGTCTGTATGCCACACGCGGAAAGTTGAATCGCCTTCGCTCGGGTGCATACGATAGCCGCGCCGACATTGTACGTCAGGACCTATTGCTCCAAGCCAAAGAACTTTGCCTGGACATTATCATGCTACGCCAACAGAAGCAGATATTAGACGAAAGATTGCGCAACGCAGAAGAACTTGCAGCCTTGTATGACCAACGTCTGCAAACGGGTGATGCCAATTCGTTGGAAACAAATAAAATCAAGCTGGAGCTACTGAACGTTAAGACAGAAGCTTCAATGAACGAAACCACCCTACAGAACAAATTACAGGCATTGCAAGCACTGAACGGCAATATTCCTGTCACATTCGATGATACACAGTACCCTGTTGTACCCTTTCCTTCTGATTATCAAAAGCTCAAATCAGAAGTAGTGAGCAGTGACCGTACCCTGCTGGCACTTAACAACGAAAGTCTGGTTGCCCGCAAACAGATTTCTCTGAACAGGTCTCAATGGCTTCCAAAACTGGAGTTAGGATACCGTAGAAATACCGAAACCGGAACTCCCTTCAACGGAGTAGTAGTAGGCTTCTCATTCCCTCTGTTCGAAAACAGAAACAAAGTTAAGATTGCCAAGACACAGGCAATGAACATCGATCTGCAAAAAGAAGGAACAGCACTACAAGTAGAGTCGGAACTTTCACAGCTCTATCAAGAAGCCAAGTCACTCCATACATCCATGAAAGAGTATGAACAGACCTTCCAATCGCAGCAGAATCTCGAACTGCTGAAACAAGCACTAAAAGGAGGGCAAATCAGTATGATTGAGTTTTTCGTAGAGGTCTCAGTTCTTTATCAAAGCCATTTGAACTACCTGCAATTGGAGAACCAGTACCAGAAAGCAATGGCTAAGATATACAAGAACAGATTATAAAGCGCTGAGCCATAAGTTGACAAAAGAGCCTACCAAAGTCCTTTCTTCAACGAGACATCTTGAGGAGGCTCCTTTCGGATACGCCAAGCCTGCGGATAAAGATTATTGGCACGATTGCCGATATTCTTCACAAAACCAAGAGGGATATTCCGATAAGTCAACAATACATAACTGCAAGGGGCTGTCGCCGGCAAGGTGATGGCCTCTTTCCGTAAATAAGCTATAGCTTGTTCATAGTTTATCTCTTCCACAGCAAATGCATCTTTTTCCATCAGTGAAGGGCACATTGCAAGTGCATGAGAAGGAATCAGATCTTTTCCCTTCATTTCACCCACCTGAACACCAGCCTGTATCACCCGTAACACATCTTTCAAACAAGCAAGTTCGTTCATATATCCTTTTGGGAATACACAGATCTCGCTGCCATTGATAATGGTCTCGTAGCTTACGGAAGCATCATTATTCAGCCATCGGTTAATTCTGGAGGCATACTCTTTCAATACCTTTCCATCGGTATTTCCTCCTTTTTTCTCCTTCTTCTTTCCGGTTTTATTTCGGGTAAATAATCCTGGCTCCTCCTCTTCTGCACAAGGTTTACGCAAAACAGCAAGGAAAAAGCCTTCTCCCCTGCTACGATGAGGGAGAAAATGATAAACAGGAATATCTTCTCCTTTCAGCAGGCTTCCCGTAATCCCCCACTCCTCACGTACATCTAGCGTTAGCAACTCTCCTCCTAATTCGTCACATATCCAACAAACATTTTCTTCATCTTCTTTTGTGTTATAAGTACAAGTACTATAAATAAGAATACCTCCGGGTTTCAGACAAGGCCATATATCAGCTACAATCCGCCGTTGGCGTTGCCAACAAGTTTCTACATTCTCCAGCGTCCATTCTTCTACAGCTACCGGATCTTTACGGAACATCCCTTCACCGGAACAAGGTACATCGGTCAAAATCAAATCGAAGAACGAAGAAAGTTTCCGTAAATCAGCCGGATCGTTATTGGTCACCACCACATCCGGATAACCCCACTTCATCAGATTCTCGGCAAGTATCTGTGAACGACTGCGAATCACCTCGTTAGCCACCAGCAGGCTTCCTTCTGGCAGCACACTGCGAAGATGCGTTGACTTTCCACCGGGAGCCGCGCATAAATCGAGTGCTGTTACCGGAGAAGCGACATACTGGCGAATCACCTGCTCTACAAACATAGAAGACGCCTCCTGTACGTAATAACAACCTGCATGGAATAAGGGGTCGAAAGTAAAGACTGGACGTTCTTTCAGATAAAACGCATCAGATGCCCAAGGAACACAATCGGAAAGCGTTTCACCCCCCTGCATCTTCAACGGGTTTAAGCGGATGCTTACCACAGGTTCTTGCTCCAAAGCAGCAGCAAATTTCTTATATTCATTCTCTCCCAGCAAAGTACGGGCAGATTCTATAAAAACGACAGGTAGATTCATTTTTCGTTAAGAAATGATTTAAACTATTCTTTTTTTGAGACATTTTCGGTGTCATCTGCTTGCAAATATATTTCCCGAAAATATAAAATGCAAAACTTGACGAGTGTTTTTATAAATTTCCATCGCAGCAAACTCAAAGTTTCATAGTAGCAAACCGAAAGTTCCATAGGCATAGAACTTCAAGTTTCATAGGCACGGAACTTCATAAAAACAAAATGCAGAAAAGATGAACATCTTAATTACGCTGAACGCCTATTACTGGACCTATTTTTATATCATTTCATCAATAAAAGTCTGTAAATATCAAAAATATTTTCTCTCTTTGCAACTTTCACAATAGTGAGCTACGTCTAATAGACAGAAAAGACTAACAAAAGAATCATTATGAAAACAATGCTACTTGGTACATCTCCGGCTATAGTATGGGAAAGCCCGATTACAGCCTTAATCATCATCTGTACATTCATCGTTATCCTGACATTCATTGTCTTCTATTTCCAATACAAAGGAAGAAAAGAACGTTACCGGCTCGCTGAACAGACCTTGACTTCCGGACAACCGTTTCCCGAGAGTCTTTTCAAAAATAAATCAGAAAGTACTCAAGAGTTCAAAGGTATCAAGAAAACCTTTTTGGGATTCGGATTATTCATCTTTCTATGGGCTATAACAGGAGAATTCTCAATTGGATCTATCGGACTGCTCATCATGTCTGTTGGCATCGGACAATGGATTATCGACAACAAAACAGCCCGTAAACTAAAAGAAAACACTCCGAATAACGAGAAAGCTGAATAAATCATGAAGCACGCCGATGAGCTTACACTTATTGCACAAGTCTTGGTCTTCAAAAACAAGAATGCATTCGGACTTTTGGTGCAGAAATACCAATCTCCTGTCCGACGTATATTCTTGCACCTAACCTGCGGCGATAGAGAATTAAGCGACGATCTGGCTCAAGATACATTCATAAAAGCATACCTCAATCTTTCATCATTCAAGAAATTATCTGGATTTTCCACATGGTTATACCGAATTGCCTACAATGTATTTTATGACTACATTCGTAATCTAAAAGCCACAACTCCTTTGGATGTTCCGGAAATCGACTCCACTGTATGTACAGAGCCAAACGAAATTGATAAACAAGTAGATATTTATCGTGCACTAAACCAGCTAAGAGAAGAAGAGCGCATCTGCATCACTCTATTTTACTTGGAAGATATCAGCATTGAGAAAATAGCCTACATTACAAAAATGCCAACAGGCACAATAAAAAGCCACCTGTCACGAGGAAAAGAAAAGTTAGCAACCTATTTACATCAGAACGGATATGACAGAAAACAAAGACGATAAACTTCTGCAGAACTTCTTCGCAGACAACAAACAAGAGATTGATGACAATGGATTCACCCAGCAGGTCATTCATCATCTACCTGATCGTCCCCAACGAACAGGATATGTATGGAATATTTTAATCACTGCCATAAGTATATTCATTTTCTTCTACTTAGATGGGCCAGAAGCTGTCCGGAAGACATTGAACGACGCCATTAGCAACATAATTCAATCAGTAACACTTAGCATAGAACCTCAATCGATTCTAATCGCTACCATTGTATTATTATTGATAGGCATAAAGAAGATCTATTCAGAAGTCGTCTAAAAGAAATATCTGTTCTGGTAGAATGCTATAAAACATTCCAAGAAAAATCAGAGAACGTACTTTTCTTGAGATTATCAGCTATCGGGCGTCGGAAGTCTGTAATACATACTATTTCCATTGCCTATTGATATGATATTCTCACTAAAATTACAGATTATATCTGTTTAACACACTATAAGCAATCAAAGTACGCCTTTCAGGCTATCAAACAGTTATTAAATGTACAAACACATTCAACGATAACAATAAGTCATCATTTATCGACTGATTTCAATCAAATACATACAGAAAAAAGACTTTTACTCTCCATTAAGAAACTATACTTATATTTTTACAAACAAAACAGCAATCTACCACCCTTTATATCACACAACAAGCAGTTATCAATTCATAGAAAAGCACGCATAAAATATGAATATTTATCATATTCCCGTCTATTTGTATTCTTTTTAGTAAAAGTCAACCTTTTATTATCAAAAATAACGATATTATTTGCTTTTTTAAGAAAAAATCACTTCTTTCGCCACGTATTTCTTAGTTATTCACTTAATCTATTAAAAGGAGTATGAATAAATACGTACAAAAACAAGCTCCAAAATCTATTTCAGTCTTACCGCATTGGCTACATCGTAGCTGCATGTATGGATGTCTGTTTTTAGCCATCAGCACCATTTCAGTCACAGACCTATATGCATATACTGAAAAGAGCGAGAGCCAAGCAACAAAGCAAGAAAGTAATCAAGGTAAAGTCACTTACAAAGGTATAGTTATCGACGATACTGATATGCCTTTGCCGGGAGTTAATGTAACCTACAAAGATGCTAAAGGAGTAGGTTCTATAACCAATGTTGACGGTGAATTTACAATTACGGTACCGTCAAATGTGCATAATCTTATCTTCTCGTATGTGGGAATGAAAACACAAACGGTACGTGTTTCCGAAGCGACCGGAAAGATCAAAGTCCGCATGGAACCAGATGCAGTAGCCATTAAAGAAACCGTAATTACCGGTATCTATAATCGGAAAGCAGAAAGCTTTACCGGTTCTATGGCAACATATACAGACAAAGAACTTAAAACCGTTGGTAATGGCAACGTACTGGAAAGTTTGAAAGTACTCGATCCTGCTTTTATTGTGTTAGAGAACAATTTGAGCGGTTCAGACCCTAATGCCACCATGAACCTGAATGTACGTGGTAATACCAATATTGTAGGGTTGGAAACAGAATATAGCACTAACCCCAACCAACCATTATTTATTTTGGATGGCTTTGAAACGACACTTTCTACTATTACCGATTTAAGTATGGATCGTGTAGCAAGCATCACTATCTTGAAAGATGCCGCTTCAACTGCCATTTACGGTTCAAAAGCAGCAAATGGAGTTGTTGTTGTAGAAACTAAAAAACCTGAAGCCGGAAAACTACGCTTCAACTATAATGGTAACTTCACTGTAGAATGGGCAGACCTTACAGACTATAATCTGATGAATTCCAGCGAGAAACTTCAATATGAAAAGCTGGCAGGATATTATGGTGAATTAGACGATAATGGAGGCATTATAGACGAATATTACCGTAACCTGTATAATCAACGCATACTAAGAAGTAAGCAAGGAATTGACTCTTATTGGCTGAACGAACCCTTGCAAACAGGTTTCACCCAAAGCCATAACATTTTTGCAGAAGGCGGTGATGCTGCTTTCCGCTATGGTATTGGAATGACCTACACTCAGACACAAGGTGTAATGAAAAATTCAGACCGTGATGTGTTAAACGGTAACGTACAATTAACATATCGTGTAGATAAATTTGCATTCACCAACCAGACGAATATCACCAACACAGATATTCAAAATCCAATGGTCTCTTTCAGTTCATTTGCACGTACTAATCCATTTTATGACAAATACAATGAATATGGTAAAGTAGACCAAGTATTGGATCAGATTGCAACTATTGGTGGTACACAATATGTAACCAATCCGTTATGGGATTTACAACAAAAAAGCTATGACAAAAGTAACCAATTAGGATTTACCAATAATTTCCAAGTTGAATATCGTCCTATCAACGAACTCCGTGTCCGTGCGAAATTAGGTGTTACTGTTGGACGTACAAATGCCACAAAATTCACCTCTCCTGAAATGAGTAGTTTCCTAACAACAGAACAACTGAAAAAAGGAAGTTACAGTGAATCGAATACCAAATCATCTTCCTATGATGGAAGTTTCGACGTAACATATGGTAAAACATTTGGAGGTCATACAGTTAATGCAATTGGAGGTATGCAAATCAGTGAAGTAAATACTAATCTATCTTCCTTCACTGCTATCGGATACTTAAGCGATAAATTTGCGAATCCTAATTTCTCTAACGGATATCCTGATGGAGGAAAGCCTTCCTCTTCTATATCTAAATCACGTCAGGCCAGTTATTATGCCAACTTCAATTATGGTTATCAATTGCGTTATCTGTTAGATTTCAATCTCCGTACCGACGGTGCATCAGTGTATGGAGTAGACAATCCATTCTCTACGACTTGGTCATTAGGTCTTGGTTGGAATATACATAACGAGGCATTCTTCCAAAAGAATGATATATTAAATTATTTGAAACTCCGCTATTCTATCGGTAATCCTGGTAATGCCAACCTGAATGCAAAGATGGCAAACAGCGTATACACTTATTCAACAGGTTATCCAAATATGTTTGGTTTGGCAGCATTAATAAGTTCTTGGGGAAATACCGGACTAAAATGGCAACGCACCAACGACCAGAACTGGGGAATTGACCTTGAAATGTTCCAAAGCCGTTTACGCTTCACAGTAGACTATTTTGTAAAGAAAACTGACCCACTTTTGCTGAATATCGACTTTCCACCTTCTACCGGTATATCTAGTGTTCCGATGAATATCGGTGCAATGAAGAATAAAGGTGTTACTTTTACAGGAAGTTATATTTTGCTCCGTCAGGAAGATTTCAATTGGACAGTCAATGCTAATCTGCGTCACATCAAGACTACCTATTATAACATAGGAGATTTGCTTGAAAAATACAATGAAAAAGGACGTACAAATCAAACTTTGACACGTTACTATGATGGCGCCAGCAACACAGCCATGTACGCAGTTCGTTCTGCAGGTATTGACCCAATGACTGGTAACGAGATCTTTATACGTAAAGATGGCTCATACACTTACGAATGGGATTCTGCAGATGAAGTAATCTGTGGAGATACTACTCCAGATGTGGAAGGATCATTCGGAACATATGTATATTGGAAAGGATTTTCAGTCAATGCTATTTTCAGCTACCGTTATGGCGGACAGGCACAGCTTTCAACTCTTTTCAACAAAGTAGAAAATATCAGTGACACGGAAATCAAATACAATCAAGACAAGCGCGCTTTGTATGATCGTTGGCAAAAACCGGGTGACATAGCTAAATTCAAACGTATTGATGATACCAGTACAACAAACATGTCTTCACGATTCATTGCAGACGACAATACATTGGAACTGACAACACTTTCAGTAGGATATGAGACAACCACAGCGAAATGGTTGCAAGCTGTCGGAGCTTCTGCATTTAATGTACGGATTTACGGTAACAACCTCTTCCGCTTATCTACCATCAAAGAAGAACGTGGTATTGATTATCCATTCTCCAGGAACATCTCAGCCTCTGTAGGATTCCGTTTTTAACACTTAATTAAAGAACTAATTAATTATGAATATAAAAGCTTTTTTCAAGAATATATCACTGGCAGCTATCCTAATGGTGTCCGCTTCCTCTTGTGCCGAATGGTTGAAGGTAGATATGGAAGATGGTATCATGGAAGATGCGTTATACAGTGACGACGAAGGATTCATGACCGTGCTCAACGGCATTTATACAAACCTGAACGGTACCTATGGCCAGTTCTGGAGTATGGGAGCTCTGGACGTTATGGCACAATATTACAATGTACCAGCCACGGGAGATCATCCATATAAGTTATATGCAACATATTCTTATAACGATAGTAATTTTGACACCGCTTCGGGTAATTTATGGACAAATCTTTACAACCTGATTGCCAATATCAATGTATTGATTGATCATTGCGATAAAGAAGGAAGTGCCATTACAGAGCAATATTATCCAATTGTCAAGGGAGAGGCTTTGGCATTACGTGCAATGTTACATTTTGACATGTTGCGTTTTTATGGACCAATCTATAGTGCAGAGACCGAAACTCAGCCTGCCATTCCTTATCTGGATATCCCCAACAACAAAGAGATGGTGGCTATCTCGTCTGCTAAAGAAGTAGCAGGGAAAGTTCTTCGCGATTTAAATGAGGCAGCCAAGTTATTGGAAAATGATCCAATACGTACAGATGGTGTACAATCATCCGAACCTGAAACGCCGAATGAAACTAACGATTTCCGGTATCGTCAGTATCGTTTAAATTATTACGCAGTTCAAGGATTACTAGCACGTCTTTATTTATGGACAGGTGATAAGACCAAAGCTTATACTTGTGTTTTCAACCTACTCAAAGAAATCACTGAGAAAAATACATTTCCATGGGTAGACAGAGCAAGTGCATCCGATATTTCAAACCCGGATCGGGTATTCTCAACAGAAGTCATGTTCGGACTCTATAACACAAGCCGCGAAAACTTGTACAATAGCCTGTTTGCTCAATCACTGGAAGGAAATGCCTTGACCTTTGTGGGAGGCCTCTCTGGAGAAACATCAAAGGTCGCAACCTTCTATGGAGAAAACAGCTCAAGTGATTACCGAAAAAAGATGTGGGAAGAAGTGGTTGTCAGTTCATCTGAAGAAGATGCAAATATGACAAGTTCATCCTATTTTCTAAAATATCAAGGAATTACGACAGACTCACACTATCGCTACATGATTCCACTAATGCGTACCAGCGAAATGTATTTAATATTGGCAGAATGTACTACAGATTTAGCCGAAGCTATATCTTGCATCAATACCATACGCTGGAACCGTAACCTGACAGAGGAAGTGGAGTTTACGGAAGAAGAACGTTCTACTTATATTATGAACGAATTTGCACGCGAAGTAATCGGTGAAGGTCAATTATTCTATTATTACAAACGAAATGCAATGGAAGAAATTCCTTCTGGAACCAGTGCTAATACAACTTATAATATGGTAGTACCCGACAATTATGTCGTTCCATTGCCAACAACAGAAACCAATAACCGTCAATAATAAAAATACAGATATGAAAAGTCTAAGATATTTATTACAACTAATCATCATATTAATTTCTTTTTCTTCCTGCGAAAAGGAAATCATGACTTTCAACGGACAGGATGGATTATACTTTGACGTTCGCTGGGGAATGGCAGAACGGGAAGGACATTGGGCACACCAATATTACACTCCTATAGAATTTGGAAATATGGTGCTGACTACTACAAGTTATGATGTACACTTGCGCGTAACGGCAAGTGGTGAGATAAAGAATTATGACCGCCCTTTCACCATCACTATTGGTAAAGATAGCACTAACGCCACCGAAGGTGAAGATTACGAACCATTCCCTAAAGAGTATGTACTGAAAGCAGGAGAGCAATATGCCTATATTGACATTACTTTCAACCGTACTGAAAGAATGAAAAATGACACCATTACACTGCAGCTTCTGCTACAACCCAACGAATATTTTACCTGCCCCTTTGTCAACTATGGAGATGCTCCATCATACGATTATCCGGAAACAAAGTACGGATATAACATGGATGCTACAGCACACAAAGTTGTAGTCAGTGATGTGATGAGCGAACCGGAAGGATGGTTCGGAGCCGCAACTGGTGGAGGTACATTTGGTAAATTTAGCGCCAAGAAATGGAGACTAATGATGGAATTAAGTAACACTGATGTTGAAGATTACACCGATGAAAAGATGTCATCTGCACGTGCAACTGTTATTGGAGAGCAATTAGGCCGCTATCTCCTCGAACAGGCAGCCAAGGGACGTGAATATGCCGTAATTGACGAAGACGGCACAATGATGTGGTGTATGGCTATACAAACACTTGATCCAGTAAACGCATGGGCTGCATTTACAAATCCAGATGATTATTATAGAGGTAAGAACTAATTAATTGAATACAATTATGAACATAAAATACATATTACTAGCAACATTTGGGCTATACTGTTTATCCTCTTGTATAGAAGACAAAGGATCGTACGGGAACATACCAGTCAACGAGGTGTCTGTATCAGGACTTGAAAAGACATACTCTGTCATGTCCGGAATCACTGAGCTGAAAATAGAGCCAACTGTCAAAGGGACCATTCTAGGAGAAGATGACAGTCAATACGAATACACATGGTATGCATGTAAAAGTTCATTAACAGAGACCAATCATGAACATACGATTTTGGGCAATGAAAGAAATCTGAATACAGTAGTAGATATGGCTCCTGGAACATATCAACTATACCTGTTGGTTAATGATACTTCTACAGGGCAAGAATGGATTATCTCAGATATGACATTAAATGTCCAAACTTCCCTAACAACAGGATTCTATCTTTTCGGAGATAAAGAAGACGGTACGGTCGGGATGGATTTCCTAAGCATGCCAGCCTCAGAAGGAGACACCACTGTAATAAAGGACATATTTGCGAATGAAATGAAGCTTCGTGGAGCTCAAGACCTAATCTATACAGGTCACTCATCTAGTCCTTTGGCAATAATCAATTTATGGGCAATTACAGAATCTGGTTCTTATAAACTTGAGAATTCTATCCAGACTCAGAATGTATTCGATATAGATCAAAATTATAGTGAAGAATACATGCTTCCATCAAATATGATAGAACATCCGGCTAAAATTCTAGACCAGTTTCCACATCAAGCAGCAGGAGGAGCTGCTCACTCCACCAGCTACCGCGGTTATGTAACAAAAGATGCTGTTTTTAGTGGTGCTATTATAAGTGGAGAAGCATTCAAGAATCCGGTGAACCGTTATAGTGCAGCTAGTTCAACACTGTATAAGCCCTACAAAAATCTATTTTATAAAAATGCTACCTATATAAGCGCAGTCATGATTTATGATTTAGATAATGAACAGTTCGTTTGTCTAAACTCAAGTTTTTCATTTGCAACTTATAGTAAGGTTCTTACCGAAGGAGCTGGTGATTTCACATGGAAACAAAATAAGCGCACCATTGTTTATGGAACCAATACCACCGACTATAGTTATGCCATCATGAAAGATACTGAAAATAATACAAATTATTATCTTTACGTGATATATGTAGGTAGCTATTTGAGGCCAACTAAAATGGGATATGCCGCCTTTACAACCGCAGATGCCCCTGAATTTAACAAAGCAAGTCAGTATGCAATCTCAAGCGAATACCCAATCATCTTATACAGTGTAGACAACAAGTTGTATAAATTCAACTATGAGACTAAGACATACGAAGTTACTGAATATGACGGAGAGATTACTTACCTGACTTTCGATGACGGAAGGTCAGCAAGTGAAACACGTTTCATCGTCTGTACATATAACCCGTCTGCAGAGCCTGATTTGCGGGGAACGATGTATGAATATCATTTGGGACAGACACTTACCCTCGATCCTGTCATGACAGGTCGTGAATTGGATAAACCATTCGTTTACCACACTTCACTGAAGATCAAGAAAGCTGAATATCGCAACAGCTCTCGATAAATAATATTTATCTCTCTATAGCATCCGCAGCAAAGGCCATTCCTTTGCTGCGGATTTATTTATATCATATTGCTGTAAAAAATCCAACAAAACATAGGTAGGTATAAACCATTTGTTGGCAAAGGTTAGCTGACGTGTTGGCAAAGGTTACCCAACACATTGGGAAAGGTTAGCTGACATGAGCCGAAAGGTTAACTGAGAAACAGAAGAAATATAGCCAAAAAATACTGTCACAAAAGCCCTATTCTCCCCTATTCTCTATCTTTCTACAAGCATCGGTCTGTTTACAAAAAATCATAAAAAATCGTCAAGATCATTAGAGCCTGTACCTTTTTTTACTTAATTTGTTGTCTGAAAACTTAACGATAATGAATCGACTGCCAAAAGCCCAGAAAGCGACTGTTGCATGCCTGCTATATGTAGCAAAAAACGGTGTTTCTGCCCAGAATAATTATTTTCCACAAAGTGGTAAATGGCTACACAAAACGAAAATTGTCACTCCACAATCTCCGCCCGATCAATAGTTCTTTCCATATACATGGGATTGTGTACCATTTAAATTCATAAGAGGTATCCTGAAATATTTCAAAAACAATAATCATAAACCCTCCTCTTCCAAGTGAAGAGATTAACAAAAAAAACAGATATATGAAAAAATTGATTGTATCATTACTCTGTGTATTGCTAGCATTCCCGGCAATTGCACAAACCAACTTCCGTTCGATATCTTTTGACGAAGCCATCAAACAGGCCAAAGCGGAAAATAAACTGGTGTTCATTGATTTCTATACCGACTGGTGCGGACCTTGCAAAAAAATGGCACGTGAAGTATTTCCACAAAAAGCTGTAGGCGATTACTTCAATGCAACATTTGTCTGCATCAAGCTGAATGCGGAGAAAGAAGGAAAAGAGCTGGCAACACGCTTCAAAGTCAATGCCTACCCTACTTTTCTTGTATTGGATACAGACGAGAAGGTAAAAATGGATATCAAAGGAGCTTTCCCCGCAGACGCCTTTATTGCTAAAGTGAAGAATGAGCTAAACCCTGACATGACGCCTGAGCGCATGAAAGAACGTTATGATAGCGGCGAACGTACACCGGAACTGATTAATGCATATGCCATGTCGTTCATGGAGAAGAAGCAAGAGAAAGAAGGATTCAAAATCATAGACGAATATTTCAACTCGCTGACAGACAAACAAAAATTGTCAGCAGACAACTTTTTCCTGTTTTCACGCTATACAATAGATCTTAATAATCCACGTGCAGATTTTCTTTCAAATCATTTGGACGAATTTGACAACAGTGTTCGCCAAAAAGCCAAAGAACATGCACAAAAATTATATCGTGCAGCGCTAGTAAGCTATGTTTCCGGATTTGAATTTGCCAATAAAAAATATAATGAAGCAGATTATCTGGCTCTAAAAAATAAAATCAAGCAATTAGGATTGGATAAAGACTACCCTTATCAACCTTTATTTGAATTAACAGAATGTTATGCCAAAGGAGATCTGGCTACTTATTTCAACATGATAAAAGCCAAAAAAGAAGAAATGGCCAAAGAAGACTTTGAGCTGATTCTGTTGAACACAACCAGATTGTTCCCAGACAATTCACCACAGCTGGTTGAAATGGGTAAATACATCCGTACTCTACTCCCAGAAATGAGAGCGTCTTCTATCATGATGATGGGACGTCTGCTTATGAGCGTAGAAAAGACTGAATAAACATAACAGATCAATCAATCCCCAATATACAATAGTGGGAAACGGACTAAACGTTCCCACTATTGTATATAAACCAAAAGCAAACGATTAAGACTTATCAATCAAGAAAGCATTAATAGATGCTACGTTTAACTAGAAACAAGCAAAAATAAAAGGACAACTTTGAAATCATATATACTTATCTTTTTTCTTTTATTATCTTCATTCTACATACAAGCTGGCAACACAGACAGTCTGAAGATAAAGCAACAAGAAGACTCCATCGCCTTAACAAGCGATACTATCATGTTGCGTTTTCTATCAGAGCAGGGCATACCGATATCTAACAATAATCGGATAATACTTTTAAAAAGCGGACGGGAAAAGTTTATAGATCTCTTTAGAGCTATTCGTCAGGCAAAACATCACATACATCTTGAGTATTTCAATTTTCGCAATGATTCAATTGCCGGAGAACTCTTCAGATTGCTAGCAGCCAAGACAAAGGAAGGAGTAGAAGTACGAGCTATGTTTGATGCCTTCGGAAACTGCTCGAACAACAAGCCTCTGAAAAAGAAGCATCTTAAAATGATACGCGAACAGGGGATTGAAATTGTAAAATTTGATCCTATTAAATTCCCCTATATTAACCATGCAATGCACCGCGATCACCGCAAAATTGTCGTAATTGATGGAACAACTGCATATCTGGGTGGAATGAACATTGCCGACTATTACATCAACGGGCTTCCCAAAATCGGTGAATGGCGCGACATGCACATGCGTATAGAAGGAGGCGCAGTAAATGAATTGCAAAAAATATTCCTAAACATCTGGAACAAAGAGACCAGGCAGAATATAAATGGAGAAGTATACTTCCCGATACCGGAAGCCCAATCGGACAGCAGCAATATGACAGTAGCCATTGTTGACCGTGTCCCCAAAGAAAACAGTAGCATTCTGAGACACTCGTATGTAGCTGCCATTAATTCTGCCAAAAAGAATTTACGAATCATTAACCCTTATTTCGTTCCTACATCCTCCATTACCAAAGCATTGAAAAGAAGTATAGATCGCGGAATAGATGTACGTATCATGGTATCATCTGCCTCTGACGTTCCTTTCACCCCAGATGCAGCATTATATAAGCTGCACAAACTTATGAAACGTGGAGCAACCGTATACATGTATAACGGAGGATTCCACCACTCAAAGGTTATGACCGTAGATAACACTTTCTGCACTGTAGGTACAGCCAATCTCAACAGCCGTAGCCTGCGTTACGATTATGAAACAAATGCTTTTATCTTCGATAGGGGAATAACCGCAGAATTGAACCAGATGTACAAGAACGATGTAAAACAGTGTACACAATTGACTCCCGAATTCTGGAAAAAGAGAACTGTATGGAGAAAGTTTGTAGGATGGTTTGCCAATCTGTTTACTCCGGTATTATAATTCGGTTGATAAGTTCAATAAAAGCCTTACCTTTGCAAAAAGAAAAAAGAAAGAAATGAAACAATATTTAGACTTGCTCCACCGAGTACTGACCGAGGGAACTGCAAAAGACGACCGTACCGGTACAGGTACAATAAGTATATTTGGACATCAAATGCGCTTCAATCTGGAAGAAGGATTTCCATGTTTAACAACCAAAAAACTCCACCTGAAATCTATTATTTACGAGCTACTATGGTTTCTAAAAGGGGATACCAATGTGAAGTATCTTCAAGAACATGGAGTACGTATCTGGAATGAATGGGCAGACGAAAATGGAGACCTCGGGCATATTTACGGTTACCAGTGGCGTTCGTGGCCAGACTATGACGGAGGATTTATTGATCAGATCAGCGACGCTGTAGAAACAATCAAACATAATCCCGACTCACGCCGAATCATTGTCAGCGCTTGGAATGTTGCCGACCTCAATCGCATGAATCTGCCTCCTTGCCACGCTTTTTTCCAGTTCTATGTTGCCAACGGACGGTTGAGCCTGCAACTCTACCAACGTAGTGCAGACATTTTCTTGGGTGTACCCTTCAATATAGCTTCTTATGCTTTGCTTCTTCAGATGATGGCGCAGGTAACAGGGCTGAAAGCTGGAGAGTTCATTCATACTCTAGGAGACGCTCATATCTATCTGAATCACCTGGAACAAGTGAGACTACAGTTAACCCGTGAGCCACGTCCATTGCCACAAATGAATATTAATCCAGAAGTAAAAAACATATTCGATTTCAAATTTGAAGATTTCGAACTGGTAAATTACAATCCGCATCCTCACATTGCAGGAGTAGTAGCAGTATAATTTTTCGTTTTTAACCTATATTCATTTATGCTATCTATTATTGCCGCCGTAGACCGCCAAATGGCGATTGGATATAAAAATAAATTGCTTTTCTGGCTACCCAACGACCTGAAACGCTTCAAAATGTTGACAACAGGACATACCATTATCATGGGACGTAAAACGTTTGATTCGCTTCCTAAAGGAGCACTACCCAACCGAAGAAACATTGTTTTATCCAATACTCCCACTCTTACATGTCCTGGAGCAGAAGTTTTTACTTCTTTAGAAATTGCCCTGCAAAACTGTAAAACAGATGAACATGTATATATCATAGGAGGTGAGAGCATCTACCGACAGGCACTGCCACTGGCTGATGAATTATGCCTGACAGAAATCGGAGCCACTGCACCACAAGCCGACGCTTTCTTTCCCAAAGTATCCCCATTAATATGGAAAGAAAAAGAACGGGAGAATCATTCTATTGATGACAAACATCCGGTTGCATATTCTTTCGTCACTTACTGCAGACAAAAATAAACAGAATGGACTGGAAAGCATTTTTACTTCCCAGTCCATTCTGTTATCAAACCATTTGTATCGTCATTTTATTTGTCATCATCGTCATCTTCCAAATCCAAATCAATTGGCATCTGCCTTCTGATAGCTTGATGGAAAGAAATCAGAGTTTCTGTTCGCGACAAGCCCAATGGCTGTAACTTATCATGAATAATGCTCAGCATATGATTATTATTCTTGGCGAAGATTTTAATAAACATATCATATTTTCCGGTTGTAAAATGACATTCTACCACTTCTGGAATCTCCTCCAAAGCCATCACTACTGAATCAAATTTTTCCGGATCTTTCAAGAATATTCCAACGTATGCACAAGTATCATATCCGACTTTTTCCGGATCAATCACAAATTCGGATCCTTTCAGAATCCCCAAATTAGTCAGTTTCTGAATACGCTGATGAATCGCCGCACCAGAAACATTACATACACGCGCTACCTCCAAAAAAGGAATACGCGCATTATCTGCAATCATTTTTAGAATCTGCTCATCTAAAGCATCCAATTGATGATGTCCCATGTTAAATCAATTTGTCATTAATCAATGAATCTATCATGCAAATATAGATATTTTCCTTCTTATAAATATAATATTTATAAGTTTTATTTGCAAAAAACGAAATAATCACCAATTGTCGTTATCTTTGCAAATAACAGAAGTCAATTCAAATAATTCATTAAATTAAATCAATCATGAAATATCTTTTCTGTATTCTTTTTCTCCTATTCAGTAGTATAAAACATTATGCACAGGATTTTTCTGACTACTTTCAAAATAAAACCCTAAGAATAGATTATCTTTTTACGGGAAACGCTAAACAACAATTTATCGTATTAGATGAACTTTCACAATTACCAACATGGGCTGGAAGAAGACAACATCTTGCAGAACTCCCATTGGAAGGAAACGGACAAATCATTGTCAGAGATTTAATAACAAAAAAATGCATTTATAAAACATCATTTTCATCACTATTTCAAGAATGGTTATCCACAGAAGAAGCCCAAGAAGTAGCTAAAGGATTCGAAAATACATTTCTCATCCCCTATCCTAAAAAAGCTATAGAAGTAGAAATTATACTTCTGAATGCCCAAAAAGAAATAATGACAAGTTTAAAGCATACGGTACAGCCCAATGATATTCTTATTCACCAAAGGGGGATTACCCACATTCCAAATCATCGATACTTAGTACAAAATGGCAATGAAAAGGAGTGCATAGATGTAGCTATTTTAGCAGAAGGATATACAGCCAACGAAATGGAAACATTTTATGATGATGCTCAAAAAGCATGTGAAAGCTTATTTTCACACGAACCCTTCCACAGTATGAAACATAAATTCAACGTGGTAGCAGTAGCTTCTCCTTCAGCAGATAGCGGTGTAAGCGTGCCACGCGACAATCAGTGGAAGCAAACAGCTGTAAACTCACATTTTGACACTTTCTACTCTGAACGTTATCTGACAACAAGCCGAGTAAAAGCCATACATAATATACTATCAGGAATTCCATACGAGCACATCATTATATTAGCAAATACAAATGTCTACGGAGGTGGAGGAATTTATAATTCATATACACTGACCACCGCACATCACCCAATGTTCCAACCGGTTGTAGTACATGAATTCGGACATAGTTTTGCAGGATTAGCCGATGAATATTTCTATGAAGAAGATATAATGAATGATACTTATCCATTAAATATTGAACCATGGGAACAGAACATTACTACCCGTGTCAATTTCTCAAGTAAATGGGAAGACATGCTCACCCCAAATACCCCTATACCTACACCTGTTAACAAAAGAGACAAATACCCAATCGGAGTTTATGAAGGTGCAGCCTACTCCTTTAAAGGAATCTATCGTTCATCGTATGATTGTCGAATGAAAACTAATGAATATCCAGAATTTTGCCCTGTCTGCCAAAGAGCAATTCAACGACTCATTAACTTTTATGTACCCTAATTATTCAACCAAAACGTTAGAGGATACTACGAATCTTATTCAAATGCACTATATTATCCGAGAGCTTGTGAGACATCATTTTCCTCAACAGTTTCTCTCGGTAGAAATGAGTATATACGTCAAACCAAAAACATAAATTTATGATTAGACTTCAACGAATTTGTAGCTCGAAAAGTGAGCAATATCTATTTATGGAAAATTTATTAATTAAATCCTTCCCACCTGAAGAATACCGAGCATTGAAAGAATTACGTACATATACTGAGAAAAAAAATAATTTCTACAATAATATTATATATGATGATGATAACCCCATTGGTCTTCTCACCTATTGGGAATTCAAAGATTTCTTCTATATAGAACATTTTGCAACAGATCCTTCACTACGAAACAATGGATACGGAAGCCGTACATTAGAATATGTATGTAAACTATTATCACAGCCCATAGTACTAGAAGTTGAATATCCTACAGAAGAATTATCACAACGGCGAATCAGTTTCTATCAACGACAAGGCTTTACATTGTGGGAAAATAATTACCAGCAGCCCCCCTATAAACAAGGAGACAAATTCATACCTATGTACCTAATGGTACATGGATCTTTAAATGCTCAACAGGATTTTGAAAAAGTTAAAAAGAATATCCACAACGAAGTATATGGACTGAAATAAAGAAGACAACAAAACAAAAAGGATGACTTTTAAAAGTCATCCTTTTTGTTTTTGTGATATTAACTACCTAATTATTTACCACGTTTAGCAGCAGAGTAATTAATCTTCAAAGCGTAAGACTTTCTCAAAGCATTCTTCAAATCGGTAACAATACCCATCTTGGTATCTTTATCCACTTTTAAAGAAACTGTCATCTTTCCTTGATCAGCCTCACTCATCTTAGAACGTTCTTCGTAGATAAAATCCGGCACCTGACTGATTTCAGCATAACTATCATTCAGCTGAATGCGGCTTTCACTACCCATCTTTGCACGATATTCCTTTGTTGGTTTTCCTACATAGATAAACGTTACAAGCGACTTCTTCTCCAATTTTTCAAGTTCAGTACCTTTCGGAGGATCTATGTCAACCTTCAATGTTACTTCACGCATAGTTGTAACAATCATAAAGAAGAACAACAACGTAAAGATCAAGTCAGGCAAAGAAGAAGTATTCAGTGCCGGCATTTCACGTTTACCAGTTTTATTAAATTTTCCCATGATACTTACTTCTTTTCTCCGTATTTTTTAGGTTCTGCTTCAGAGATTCGCATCGGATAAACCTCACGGATAGCTTTCTGATGTGCATCATCAAGCATTGCATAAGGCTTAGCAAATTTCTCCTTAGCCAATTCGTCTCTCAACTCATTATATGCAGCAACTAATTCGTTCTGCACATTAATATATGCCTGATAAGAAGAGCCACGGTCATTTTGCAAAGAAATTACATGCTTATCATTAATCAGAGTGGCTCCAATAAACTCTACATTCTTAGGAGTCTTCTCTGGCATATGAGCCTCGTTATTTTTGTTAGCAATAAATTCTTTGGCTCTGTCTTTCAATTCTCCGATTTCGATATAATCGCTACCACACATTAAAGCATCGTCTTTATTCAGGTATACCTGTAATATATTACGTTCTTTAATCTTGCTGGTTTCTTTATTCTCTTCTTCGGGTGGCGGAGGCAAAAGTCTCGCCAAACCTTGATCAGTATCCATAGAAGTAGTGACCAAAAAGAATATAAGCAACAAGAAAGCGATATCGGCCGTAGAACTTGAGTTTATCTCAGGAACTTTTCTTTTTCCTTTAGCCATTTTAATTCACTTTTTAAAAATTCAATCTTGCGAAATTTATGATAGTCTCTTTTTAATACTGCTTACCAAAATTGCCAACAGTGTAATAATCAGCAATGCGTAAGTAGAATAAAGGAACATATCAGTTATTTTCAGCCAAAAAGGAACATTATCCGGACCTGTATATCCTGTTATTTCTAATGGAGTATCATCACCCATTGCCCAAGAAATAAACAGTACTAAGATTAATAATGCTACTCCTAATAAAGATTTCAATGCATTAGAAGGATTATCTTTTAAAGCAGATCCAAATTGCAAAACAGCAGCACCAACAGCAGCAATAACTGTAACAAAGAACAGTGTATACATCAAATATAACAAAGCATCTGTTTGAGCTGGTTGCCACATATCAGGATCTATACTAGCAATCACATCATCGCCTGTAGCACTACCACCAAAGTAGAAGAGTACGAGTACGATAGCGATTACAGCAAGTAGCGCATACAATACATAATACGATACTTTATATGTAAGCTTACTCATAATTTCAACAATTATTTTTTGAATTTCAGTTCATATTTGATAATCATATCAAGCAAAGAGATAGAAGAATCTTCCATTTCGCTTGTCAAAGCTTCAATCTTAGAAAGTACATAGTTATAGAATACCTGAAGAATCAAAGCTACGATCAAACCGAAGATAGTTGTAATCAAGGCAACTTTCATACCACCAGCAACAACTGTCGGAGAGATATCACCTACTTGTTGGATTTGGTCAAATGCCTGCACCATACCGATTACTGTTCCCAAGAATCCGAGTGACGGAGCCATTGCAATAAACAATGTAATCCAAGAGCATCCTTTTTCCAGATAACCAGCTTGTACACCACCATAAGAGACTACAGATTTTTCAACAACGTCTACACCCTGATCAAGTCTCATCAGACCTTGATAATAGATAGAGGCAATCGGACCTCTTGTGTTACGTGCGATATCTTTAGCTGCTTCAACATCACCTTTTTCCAATGCAGCCTCAATAGAAGCCATAAACTTCTTTGTATTAATTTCAGCCAAGCTCAAATAAATAATACGCTCAATACAGAAAGCTAAACCGACTACCAAAGCAATAGCAACCAAACTCATGAAAGAAGCAGCACCTTCGATGAATTTAATTTTAAGTTCTTTGTGAATACCACCTTCTTCTTCTGCAGCAGGAGCAGCAGCCTGAGCAGCAGGTGCAGCAGCAGTAGCTTGTTGTTCAGTTTGTTCTGCAGCAGGAGCATCTTGTGCCTGAGCAAGTTGAGTTGAGCCAAAAGTCAAGGCTCCAATCACAGCAACAATTGCAAATAACTTTTTCATTGCGTGTCTAATTTTTAAGATTAATTAATAAATTATTGTTATTGTATTTATTTTATGTTTCTTCATCCTTTTGCGGAGAGAGGGGGATTCGAACCCCCGATACGCTTTTGGCGTATACACGCTTTCCAGGCGTGCCTCTTCAACCACTCGAGCATCTCTCCTTGATAGGCTCTATATTTTCAGGCACAAATGTATCCTTTTTTTTCTTTTCATAAAGCATTATCCGCTTTTTATCTCGTATAAATACTCCAAATTAATATAATTTAAAATCTCCCTGAAGATATTTGAAGGTTACGGAACACTTTTAAGGCACTTTCTGTGGTAACCAGCGAAACCCGTTCCGGAGACATCTCATAAACCTGAGATATTTTAAAAAGTGTATCTTTTATATTCACACTTTCATTGCGTTTTCCACGGTTAGGAACAGGCGTCAGGTAAGGTGAATCTGTTTCCAGAACAATACGTTCTAAAGGGATAACAGAGCGAAGTATTTCTGGAAGAGGAGATTTTTTAAATGTAACCACCCCATTAATTCCTAATAAAAAATTAGAAAAATCCAAACATTTCACAGCTTCTTCTTCAGTACCTGTAAAGCTATGGAAAACACCTCTTAATACTGTCTTCTTATAAGGCTCCATTACTGTAAAAATACAGTCAAAAGCAGAGCGTGCATGAATCACAATTGGCAAATCATACTCCAAAGCCCATTCGATTTGTTTTTCAAATGCTGCAATTTGTTCTTTTTGAAAAGTTTTGTCCCAATATAAATCAATTCCGACTTCTCCTATTGCTATAAATTTTCGAGAATCAGATAAATAACGACGAAGTATTTCCAGTTCTCTTTCATAGGACTCATCAACAGAAGTCGGATGCAATCCAATCATCGGGAAACAATACCCAGCATATTCATTGCAAACATCCAACATAGCATCAACAGTAGAACTATCAATATTGGGCATCAAGATGCATGAAACACCCACCGACTTTGCACGTTCCATTACCTGCGGAAGGTCTGCAACAAAATCTTCCAAAAAAAGATGAGAATGTGTATCTATCAACATTTTATCTAATTACATTTCACGATACATCAACAACTTTACCAAATTCTTCAGCTCTTTCTTTTTATCTTCTGTCACTTTCACTGCATCCAGACTTTGCATGGCTAATGTATAATACTCACGCATCTTATTCTCACATATAGCCCTTACTGAAAGTGTATTATAAATCTCCGTCACAGCCTTAATCTTATCCGACGGATCTGCATTTACCTTATCAAGCCAAGTATTCAAACGAAAGCGCTGTTCTTCATCTGCACGTTCCAATGCCGTGATCAGCAGATAAGTTTTCTTATTGCACAAGATATCCCCTCCTATCTTTTTGCCAAAAACCTCCGGATCACCATAAACATCCAACAGATCATCTTGCAGCTGGAATGCAATTCCGATCTGCATTCCAAACTGATACAGATGTTCTGCATCATCAGCAGGAGCACCTCCCAGTATAGCGCCAATTTTTAAGCTGGTAGCCAGCAACACCGCTGTTTTTAAACGAATCATTTCAAGATATTCCATTTCAGAAACATCACTACGTGATTCGAATTCCATATCCAATTGCTGTCCTTCACATATTTCAAGTGCTGTCAGGTTGAATAAATCCATTACCTCTTTCAGATGTTCCGGCATACAGGATGACATATATTGATAAGCCAGCACCAGCATGGCATCTCCAGAAAGAATCGCAACATTGTCATTCCATACCTTATGCACTGTAGGTTTTCCCCTGCGTACATCAGCACAATCCATGACATCATCATGCAATAAGGTATAATTATGATACACTTCTATTCCTGTAGCAAGGTTATATATTGAAGAAATGTCATCACGATAAAGATTATAACTCATTAGCATCAAAACAGGTCTTATCCGTTTGCCTCCCAAAGACAATACATATTTGATTGGATCATAAAGTCCTTTAGGATTACGCGAATAAGATATGGAAGAAATATGTTGATTGATATTTTCAAGCAATTGAGCAGCAGTGAACATGAGATAAAAAATTAAAAGAATAAAAAGAGGCTGCCTTAAGCAGCCTCATAAAAGATATAAATAGATTGATTAGTTTAGTCTAAACATTACAGGAACTGTAAATTTCACACGTACAGGTTTACCGCGTTGCATACCGGGTTTCCATTTTGGCATTGCGTTGATCACACGAAGAGCTTCTTTATCCAAATAAGGATCTACACTACGTGCAACTTTTGCATCCACGATACTACCATCCTGATTTACAACGAACTGGATAATTACACGTCCTTGTGTTCCATTCTCCTGTGCAATAGTAGGATAAGTTATATTCTTAGCCAAATATTGCATCAGCGCAGCATTACCTCCTGGGAATTCAGGCATATTTTCAACAACTTCAAAAATTTCCTGTTCTACAGGTTGTTCTTCTTCTATTACTTGCACAGGAACAACATTCATATTCACCGGCGCAGTAGGAAGATTATCCTCGGTAAGGATATCGGTAGATTCTTCTACCTCTTGTGCATCATCCACAATTTCCAACAATTCAGCTACCTTTGGAGCCTCTACCGGCTGTGGAGGTGCAGTCGGATCAGGTGGCGTTTCAGTGATAGGCATAATTTCCTCCTCAAATGTTACTTCGACTACTTGTTGCTCCATATTTACTTTCTTGTCACGTTCACTCCATTCGAAGGCAACGAACATGAAAGCCAATACGATCACGTAGCCGATCAGCAGCCATGTAGACTTTTTGCCTTCCAAGTCTGCTTTGGGTGATTTTTTAACTTCCATAAATTAATTAATATAATTGATTAATAAAAAAGTGTCTCATTACAATGTCTCATGGCAAATATACGACAAAATTGTATGGGCAATTTCGTATACGCCGTTTTTTCATCTCATTTTTTATTTTTTTAATTTTTCATATTTTATTACGACTACTTAGTATCTGCTTAAATTCACTCATTTTTTTTGACAGCAGTTACTTCCGGAGATATTTTTTAATAGCGGGCTACATGTCGCAGTAATTATTTGTCCAGTTGTTTTAGTCCTATTGTCAGATACAATTATCTCTTTTCCTTAGCAATTTTATTCTTTTCCTTCCTACATTTTATTCGTATCACTATAGTCATACGTTCGTATCACTTAAGTCAACCGTTCGTAACACTTAAATGATACGAAAGGAAAACTTAAGTGATACGGAAAAAGATTGAGAGCAAAAAGGGATAATGTTCCTATCAACAGACATTAAAGACAGAGAACAACAGGAATACTTTTAGAGATCTGTTTTTAAATGTTTCCTTATACACTACAAGGTAAAGAAGATATTTAATAATGAAGAAACAAACAGTCCATATCCATATAATTAGAAAATAACTTCTATCTTTGGCGAGGATAATCACTTAAACATAAGACATAAATGAAAAAGATAACAATAGCCATCGATGGATTCTCTTCTTGTGGAAAAAGTACTATGGCAAAAGACCTTGCCAAAGAAGTAGGATACATTTATATTGACAGTGGGGCAATGTACAGAGCAGTAACGCTTTACAGCATAGAAAATAATATCTTAGATGGTGACAATATTAATGTCGACAAATTAAGGAAGGAAATGGGAAACATTTGTATTACCTTCCATTTCAATCCAGAGACAGGACGCCCTGACACCTACCTAAACAACGTAAATGTAGAGAGCAAAATACGGACTATGACCGTTTCTTCTAAAGTAAGCCTCATCAGCGCACTCGATTTTGTGAGAGAAGCAATGGTGGCCCAACAGCAGGCAATGGGAGAGAAAAAAGGCATTGTGATGGATGGAAGAGACATTGGTACAACTGTATTCCCAAATGCAGAACTGAAAATATTTGTTACTGCATCAGCCGAAATCCGAGCAAAACGCCGTTTTGAAGAACTAAAAGCAAAAGGAGAAACAGCAAACTTTGAAGAGATTCTGAATAATGTCAAACAACGGGACTATATTGACCAACATCGCGAAATAAGCCCATTACGCAAAGCCGACGATGCTATTCTGTTGGACAATTCGGAAATGAGCATTGAGCAGCAAAGAACTTGGCTCTTAGAACAATTCCAAAAGAAAATAAATGAAACATTATGATACGAATTGAAATAGACGAAGAGTCTGGATTTTGCTTCGGTGTAGTCAATGCCATTCGTAAAGCTGAAGACGAACTAACCAAAGGGAAAGCACTTTGTTGCTTAGGTGACATTGTACACAACAGCCGTGAGGTAGAGCGTCTTAAAGACATGGGGTTAACGACCATCAATCATGATCAGTTCAAGCAATTACACAACACAAAGGTACTGTTACGTGCTCATGGAGAGCCACCCGAGACCTACCAAATTGCACACGAGAATAATATCGAAATCATTGATGCCACATGCCCTGTAGTACTTCGACTGCAAAAACGAATCAAACAAGCTTTTCAGCAAAATGCAGGAAAAGACACTCAAATAGTTATCTACGGGAAAAACGGTCACGCAGAAGTATTGGGACTAGTGGGACAGACTGACGGAAAAGCCATTGTGATAGAAAAAGCCATAGAAGCACAAAAGCTAGACTTTACTAAAAACATTTGCCTTTTTTCGCAAACTACAAAATCATTGGATGAATTTAAAGAGATTGTAGAATACATCAAGCAACATATCTCACCCAATGCTACATTTGAGTATTCAGACACCATATGTCGACAAGTAGCCAACCGTATGCCAAGGATTCGAGAATTTGCCGCTTCGCACGACCTTATATTCTTCGTAAGCGGGAAAAAAAGTTCCAACGGGAAAATGCTTTTCGAAGAGTGCCTGAAAGTCAATTCAAACTCACATCTGATAGACAGTCCAGAAGAAATCGACCCTTCTCTGCTACAAGATGTTACATCTATTGGTGTATGTGGAGCTACTTCCACTCCAAAATGGCTAATGGAACAAATATCACAGCATCTGCACACATTGGTAGAATCAGCTAATTTAATAAATACTTAACCTACGATTTCAACTTTTTATTGTACATTTGCCGCATCTAACCAACTAAAAAAGATTGTTTATGGGAACAATTAAATGTATAGGTATATTGACATCCGGAGGAGACGCTCCGGGAATGAATGCCGCTATTCGTGCCGTGACACGTGCAGCTATCTACAATGGATTGCAAGTGAAGGGTATTTACCGAGGGTACAAAGGGCTGGTTACTGGCGAGATAAAAGAGTTTAAAAGTCAGAATGTCAGCAATATCATTCAATTGGGAGGAACTATTTTAAAAACAGCCCGGTGTAAAGAATTTATGACTCCCGAGGGACGGCAACTAGCTTATGACAACATGAAAAAAGAAGGAATCGATGCTTTGGTTGTCATAGGTGGTGACGGTTCATTAACAGGAGCACGCATCTTTGCACAAGAATTTGATGTCCCTTGTATTGGACTTCCGGGAACAATAGATAACGATCTTTACGGAACAGATACGACAATCGGATATGACACAGCGTTAAATACCATTTTGGATGCTGTGGACAAAATTCGTGATACGGCAACTTCACATGAACGTCTTTTCTTTATTGAAGTAATGGGACGAGACGCTGGATTTCTTGCACTAAACGGAGCTATCGCTTCAGGAGCCGAAGCTGCCATTATTCCAGAATTCAGCACAGAAGTTGACCAATTAGAAGAATTCATCAAGAATGGATTCCGCAAATCCAAAAATAGTAGTATCGTATTAGTGGCAGAAAGCGAAAAGACAGGAGGTGCCATGCATTATGCAGAACGCGTAAAGAACGAATATCCACAATACGACGTACGTGTCACTATCTTAGGACACCTGCAACGAGGCGGAAGTCCTACAGCAAACGACCGTATATTGGCAAGCAGATTAGGAGCAGCCGCCATTGACGCCATCATGGAAGACCAACGGAATGTTATGATTGGCATTGACCATGATGAAATAGTCTATGTTCCATTTAGCAAAGCTATTAAAAATGACAAACCAATAAAAAAAGAATTGGTAACAGTATTAAAAGAATTATCGATCTAATAAAATCCTCAGAAAAAGGAATCATTTTTAAAGAAAAAGCTGTCCCTACTTTTATGGAACAGCTTTTTTTTATAGTTTGTCAATCATTACACTTAAAGCCACTGCTTTACATACTCTTCAGTTTGTTCCCATAAATCTGCCGTCTGTTTATGATAAAGAATTCTTTTAGGTAACACTTTCACATGATTATTAGCATTCAGCGTTCCTGTACGATTACCCGACTCCTTATCCAGCAGAAGTCCAATTGCTGTGGAAGCGCCTTCATAAGGTGTACGGATAAATGGACGGAAGAATATATCTGTCAATGGATCGAACCATTGATGCATCGTAATAATATCTGTTGAAACAATACCCGGATCAGCTGCATTTACAACGATGCCCTTATCTTTTACACGACGAGCCAATTCAATAGTGAATAATGTCAATGCCAACTTTGTATTACTATAAACCGGAATTCTCCAAAAACTCCCCTTTTTGCCTTGTATAAAAAAATCCGGAAACTCTAATTTACCTATTGCATATGTACATGATACCATATTAACAATTCTGCTACCAGTTTCCATCAATGGAAGCAGCTTACGTGTCAATAAATAATGCCCTACATAATTAACACTAACAGTACGTTCCAGACCATCATCCGTAATGTGCCGTCCAGTTTCCATTGTACCGGCATTATTCATCAATAATGCCAGCCTGTTCTTAGAACTTAACAGCCGATCAGCAAAACTGGCAACAGACTCGAGCGATGCCAAATCTATTTTCCACACCTCAATATCTTCATTATTAGTTTCTTTCATAAGAAACTTTCGTTTTGCTTCCGCCTTCTCTAAATTACAGCAGGCCATTATAATGCGATAACCAGCTAACGCTACTGCACGAGTAATTTCACTCCCCATGCCTCCATCTGCTCCGGTTATTACGGCAAGTTTCTTCTCCATTTCATCCTCTGTTTTCTATCTGTTCAATTTCCTTTTTCAAGCATAAAGGAAGCTCGTCATCCAATTTCTGGTGGCATTGCATATCGATTGTATACATTCGTGCAATACAGTAATTACTATGCTTACAAGAACAACGTGCATTTTCTTCCGCTTTCATACGCCCGACAAAACCCGGTTCATTAAGCAATGCACGCCCCATTTGCACAGCATCAAATCCACAATCTAAAACTTCATCTATTTTCTTTCGTTCTACCAAGCCTCCTACATAGATCAATGGAACATCAAGTTCTCTTCTGAATTTCAAGGCATCGTCCAAGAAATAAGCCTCTTTAAAAGGAACAGAAGGTATCATCCACTTACCTACCATCCGTACCCCATATTTCAACCACCAAGAGGTCATGTAATAGGTCATACACCGAATAGGCATTTCACCACGCATTACGTACATAGGTGCTTTACTGACAAAACCTCCACTCAAAACCAGCGCATGTGCTCCTAAGTCCTGCAATCTGCGTCCCACTTGTAAAGACTCATCTATTTCCATGCCACCTCGAAAACCATCCCTCATATTCATCTTGACAAATACAGCCATATCATTACCTGCCGCCTTCATTACTTCAAGCATTACCATGTCCATAAAACGCATACGATTTTCAAGAGAACCGCCAAATTCATCCTTACGATGATTAGTAGAAGGCGAAAGGAACTGACTAATCAAATAGCCATGCCCTGCATGTATTTCTACAGCATCAAAACCTGCCTCACGAGCCAGATTCACAGCACGTCCATAAGCTCGTGCCATTTCTGGAAGTTCATTAGCACGAAGTCCGCGAACAAAGGTCGGAGAATAGAGATTGAATCCACTGCTAGCTCCTACAGGCAAACAGCCACAAATACTTTTATGCGACATATTGCCACAGTGTCCTAACTGAATGCTAACAGCTGCTCCTTCAGCATGTACTGCATCAGTCAGACGACGAAGAGCCGGGACTATTTCCGGTCGCATCCACAACTGCCGATCAAAAGAAAGTCCACTACGAGTAACTGCAGCATATGCAACAGTAGTCATCCCTACTCCACCGGCAGCTACCGAACGATGATAGTCTAGCAACTGCTCCGAAGGCTTATTTCCCGGACACATACTTTCAAATGCTGCAGAACGAATGGTACGATTACGCAACGTTAACGGTCCGAAGGTTACTGGAGTAAATAGTTTTGAATTCATATCAATCTCCTTTCTATTTCAACTCTTCAATATATAAATGGAATTATCCTTTTCCTCTTGCCTACCGCATCCTCACCAAATTCCTCACAATAACGTTTATAAATTGCATTAGCACGTGGAACAAGGTTTGCGGCTGTCCACCAAACAAATACCCATGCGGCAGGTAAGGAAGTAAGTACAGCAAAGCCAGTCCATTCCAGCAATTCTCCAAAATAATTTGCTGAAGTAACATAGCGGTAAAGTCCACCATCAGGCAAATAATGGTTTGTATCACCAGGTTTACGAAGATGTCTTATTACATGATCAGAATGCAAGTTGATAATCATACCTGCAATAAACAGTAATAGCCCTACCCATGGAAAGATTTGTCGCCAATAGTCCCATCCTTCGGGATAAAGGCTTACAGGAGGATAATAAAACATTCCCTCAACAAGCAGCCACGCATTCAATGTATTGAATATGGCTCCCATCAACACAATAAGCAAAGGCATCCGGCTACGCCCTTTCATCAAAAGAGGAAAAATAAATGAACGTTGGAAATAATGCAGCAGAAATAAAAGTACAAATACAGACTGAGGGGTTCCAATCTGTATACCATGGTTCAACCAGCACAGTAACATAATGGCAAAAGCTGGGGTTTCCATCAATATCCAAGCTGGCTTATTAGGAATAGAAATGCCCCATGAAGAAGTATGGAAAATGCCATAGCCTGCTTTCACAAAATAAAGAGCTACAAAAACCATTGCTCCAATTGCAGTCATTACATAAAGAAAAAGTTGATAAGTATCACTGCTCATAATCTTTTGAAATTAACTGTTACAAAGATATAAAAAGAATACCTACCTTTGCTGTCATGAAACATGAAAAAGAGACAAATAGCCCCATTCTTCATCTGCAACATCAGCAATTACTACTGCGCATGGAGTATGAATACGAAAAGGAAGAATTCCGCCGGCAGACCGAAACAATGGGAGTAAAACGCAAAGTAAAACGTGGTCTGTGTTGGTTTCCAGCCACCATCGGACGAAATTACTACAACTCACTGAATCAACAAGTATTAGAAGTAACACGTTCTGAAGATACAGATATTGAACATAGCTTCGAATATGGACGCCCTGTATGTTTTTTCCAACAGGCAACAGACGGAAGCCTCAGCTATTACAATTTTCAAGCTACTGTCAGTTACGCTGACGAAACACGCATGATAATAGTGATGCCTAATACTGATGCTATCCTTAAAGTACAAGCAGCCACCCGTTTGGGAGTACAACTTTATTTTGATGAAACCAGTTACCAGACAATGTTTGAAGCACTGAATGACGTGATACGCGCCAAAGGGAATAGACTTTCAGAATTGCGTGATACGCTGCTTGGCACTTTAAAACCCGGTTTCAGAGAGCTCTATCCTGTACGTTTTCCATGGCTGAACAGTACACAAGAGACAGCCGTAAACCGTGTACTCTGTACACGCGATGTTGCCATTGTACACGGCCCTCCCGGAACAGGGAAAACGACCACACTAGTAGAAGCTATCTACGAGACACTTCATCGTGAACCTCAAGTATTGGTCTGCGCCCAAAGTAATACAGCTGTCGACTGGATTGCAGAAAAACTGGTAGACCGGGGCCTCAACGTACTACGCATAGGGAATCCTACAAGGGTAAACGACAAAATGCTGTCATTCACCTACGAACGCCGTTTCGAAGCACACCCTTTGTACACCGAACTATGGAGCATTCGAAAGGAGCTTCGCCAACTGCATACCAAGACACGCCGCGGCACCTACGAAGAACGTGAAAGCATACGTAACCGTATTTCTCGCCTACGTGATCGTTCCACAGCACTGGAAATACAAATTAATGCCGATCTATTCAGCTCTGCCCACGTCATAGCCTCTACATTAGTCAGTAGTAACCACCGCATACTGGCAGGCCATCGCTTCGGAACCCTTTTCATCGACGAGGCAGCACAGGCACTCGAAGCAGCCTGTTGGATAGCTATCCGAAAAGCAGACCGTATAGTGCTGGCAGGTGATCATCAGCAACTTCCTCCAACAATTAAATGTATCGAAGCAGCACGTGGAGGGCTGGAACGTACACTAATGGAAATTGTGGTAGCCCGCAAACCCGAAACAGTCTCGTTGCTCACTACACAATACCGCATGAACGAAGCCATCATGCGTTTCTCTTCTGATTGGTTTTATAATGGTCAATTACAAGCAGCTCCCGAAGTTCGCCATCGCGGCATTTTAGACTGGGACACACCCATTTCGTGGATTGATACATCAGAAATGGACTTTAAAGAAGAGTTTGTAGGCGAAAGTTTCGGACGCATCAACCGACAGGAGGCCGATCTGCTACTCTGTGAACTGGAAAAGTACATCACCCGCATCGGTGGACAGCGTATTTTAGATGAACGTATAGACTTCGGCATCATCTCACCCTACAAAGCTCAGGTACAATACCTACGCAGTAAGCTACGCAACAATGCATCACTCCGCCCATACCGTAATCTTATGAGCATCAACACAGTAGATGGTTTTCAGGGCCAAGAGCGCGATGTGATCTTTATCAGCCTTGTACGAGCTAACGAAGAGGGGCAGATAGGATTTCTCAATGATCTGCGCCGTATGAATGTTGCCATCACTCGTGCTCGCATGAAACTGGTGATTCTAGGCGATGCCGCCACACTGACACGACATTCCTTCTACAAAAAACTGATGGAATCCATCCAATAAAGCATCTGCCCTCATGCCCATTTCCTTCCCCTATCAAAAGCATGCGGGCAGATGACTACAGTTATATCCTAAATAATACATCATTTTTCAAGCGACAGATGCTCTTATATCCCCCAATATTGGGAAAGGTTAGCCAACAGATTGGGAAAGGTCACGGCTCACGTCAGCAAAGGTTAGCTGTCATGTCAGCAAAGGTTACGGCTCACAGACTCCATAGATACCTTTTAATGATTGCCTGAACAAAGAGAATTTTAACGATTCATTCTACATTAGATCCACACCATCCTGACTTGTTCCCAAGGTAAATAGAAAAATAATCTTGACTTCAGTTTCTACGGTGAAGGCAAATAAGGCGTAAAATCAATATTCTTCCAAAAACATTCTTCTAAAAAACTTGTTTAAAATTTAAAAGTCTAAATATATAAGACTATACTTGTAAAAATATGCTAATCGGGAATACATTCAATGCAGGAACATTCTAATAACAGAAAATATGAACTCTTTTTATAAAATCATATTCCTACTATTTATCTTACATGGAATTTTCCCCTGTAAGACATATGCCCAAAAAGTTACCTTTGTTTCCGGATATCTGTTCGGACTAGAAGAAGACGGAAAGACAAAATACCCCCTCCAAGGGGCACACATACAATGCTTTGCCATCAAAGACTCCACCAAATGCAAAGAAACCACCTCCGAAGCTACGGGAAGCTTCCATTTTCCACTGATAACCACAGAAAAAGAGCCCAAATTCCGCATCCGCATATCGTATGTAGGCATGGAACCTTTTGAAAAAATACATGACGGGAAATTCACCGTCGGGCAATTCGGAATGAAAGAGGTACATCTCGACACCATTATCATGAAGGCACTCCCCATCACGCTGGAAGAAGCTATCATTGTGGGGAAACTGAAGAAAATGTATATGGAAGGCGACACGGTCATCTTCAACACCGATGCCTACAAGATGCCCGACGGTTCGCTGCTGCTGGAACTTGTCCGGCGATTGCCGGGACTGAAATGTACCCCCAATGGCAATCTGACCTACAAAGGGAAAAGTATAAAAGAGATACGCCTTAACGGAGCTTCCTTCTTCCGCAATGATATGACCGTGGCGCTACGGAACATACCTGCCAACCGTCTGGAACAGCTGAAAATCTACGATACCAACCGTGAAGACAGCATCAGCAATCCTGAGAAGATGACCGTACTCGACATGAAAACCAAGAAACCGGTCGACAAAGTGAAAATGGCAAATGCCGTAGCGGCCATACAAAGTACAGACCACCGCCACCTTCTGGATGCTTCGGTCAACAATTACCTGAAAGACAAGACCGAATTGTCTGTGAGAGGAGAATCCATCAACACCTCCGACTCCTATTCCATATTCAGCAATAGCGGAGGATTTCTGCTCGACAATGAGCTCTTCCCTGTCAAATCGAAAGAGAAACTGGAACAGGGAGGCGAGCTCTCTATCCGGCATCAATTCAAAAACATTGAGTTGGACGCCTCTGTAGAATACAATCGACAAAAAGATATAGGAGAACAGCTATCATTATCGGCAGTCTACCAACCTACCTTCAACCGGTTCGATTACGCAGAGCAACAGAGCGAGAAAAGAGAGGAATCTGTATTAGGGGAGCTCAATCTGAAAGGACAGCTGTCTGCCAACACTATCTGGAAAGCCGGTGTAAACATCAACTTCAGTAAGGGGGAAAACCGTACTGACAATCACTCAGCCATGTTTAAGGAGGACCCATCCACACTGACCGACGGCAATCCGCTGCACACGCCAGAAGCAACCTTGTCTGACATACTGCTCAACCGCACCGAACGCTACACCATCGGCAAAGAAAAGAGCCAGAACATTGAAGCCAGTTTCGGTATGGAGCACACTCTCGACGAAGGAGGAAAAACACTTATGTGGGAGGTAGCATCATTGCTGGAAGAAGGCAAGAACCGGGAAATCTCTTACGACCGAAGCCGCTATTATGAGTTTGAAGACTCACTCACCCTATACAACCGGTATATCGAGACACCAGTCATGCAACGCCAACTCCGAGCAAGGTTAGACTACGTACAACAAATCGGAAACAAAAGTCGCCTGACCACATCGTATATTTTTACCCACGACTACCGGAATGACAAAAACCGGTATTACAACCTAAATCAATGGGACGAGGCATCGACGTGGGAAAACATCACAGCCTACAACTTATCATCCATCGATAGTCTGAGCCGAACAGGCATCACCCGCCAGACGAAACACAGCTTCCGCATGAACCTGCACACGGAATGGGACAGACTGGAACTGAATGCCAGGATGGAAATCACTCCCACACACATGGAAGCACAGACAGAACTTGCCGACGGAGTAACGGCACAAGATACGTCTTTTCTTGCCGTCACTTACAGCCCACAGCTGAACCTTACTTACAGCCAAGGGGAAGACAAAGTAGAACTAAGCTATCAAGGTGTTAATCTATTGCCCACTATCGGTTCACTACTAACCATCACCGATTACCGCAACCCACTCTATATTCAGGAAGGGAACCCCAATCTGAAGCAAGCATATAGTAACAGTCTGAATCTGACATACAGTCACGGGACCTATCAGATGACAGTGGAATGGAGAAATACAATCAACGGCATCTCGTACCTAAGGGAATACAACGAACAGACGGGAGTCACTCGTGTAAGACCCGAAAACATCAACGGTAACTGGATGGTAAAAACTGACATAGACCTGACAAAACCGGTAGGCGACTTTTCTCTCGACCTATATGGAGAATATAAATTTGAACAGCAAATGGAATACATACAAACCACGGCTCAACGTACTTCGCAAAAAAGCGCCACCCACACGCAGTCAGTCACTCTGATGCCTGCTATCAAATATGCTTCCGAATCAATAGAAAGCACATTGATTGCCACCTATAAATATAACCATACGCAAAACGGACTATTGGACGACCGTCTGAAAACCCAAGACTATAACATCTGGTGGGACTGTTCGTACACCTTCCCTTTCCACCTCTCGCTACACTCCAGCTACCTGTTCATAGACCGTACCGGATATAACATGAGTGAAATGAACAAGAAGGAACATATATGGAACATAGGAATTTCCTATCGCTTCATGAAAGAAAAAAGAGCCCGGATCAGGGCTGAGTTCTACGATGTACTACACCAACGGAGCAACCTAACTCATACAACCAGTGCTTACGGATGGAACGAACTGAAATATAGTAAAGTCAACAGCTATTTCCTGCTCAGCTTCAGCTATCAGCTCAGCTCCTTCCTCTAAAAAACACATAGACATAAAAAAGCCTCCTGATTGCGATTTTTCCAGTCGCAACAGGAGGCAACAAGTATCTTATTATCAGCAAGGATTCTCCTTAGTTATTCTCAGGACGGAGTTTGCGTACCGTTACTGCTGTTTGCCACATTTCGCTCTCACGCAATGCTTTCAGTTCAGCGTTCAATTTTTCACGATAGTCAGGCTTAGAGTTGCTGTCTATAGAAATCTGAGCCTCATTTCCGCTTTTTACACTCTCATACAATTTCTGCATAACAGGTTTGATAGCATCGTGGAAGGGGCCCATCCAATCGAGTGCACCACGTTGTGCCGTAGTCGAACAGTTAGCATACATCCAGTCCATACCATTTTTAGCAAACAGAGGCATGAGTGACTGGGTAAGTTCTTCTACTGTTTCATTAAACGCTTCAGAAGGAGTATGCCCGTTTTCACGCAACACTTCATACTGTGCCAACAACAATCCTTGTATGGCTCCCATCAGCGATCCACGTTCACCCGTCAAATCCGAATAAACTTCACGTTTGAAAGTCGTCTCGAACAAATAACCCGACCCGATACCGATTCCAAATGCCAATGTACGATCTGTAGCACGTCCCGTAGCATCCTGATAAACAGCATAAGAGCTATTCAAGCCACGTCCTTCGAGAAACATCGTCCGCAATGATGTTCCCGATCCCTTAGGTGCCACCATAATCACATCAATATCTGCAGGAGGAATGATATTGGTACGTTCCTTATAAGTGATACCAAAGCCATGAGAAAAATACAAAGCTTTCCCCGGAGTCAGATATTGCTTAATGCTAGGCCATACGGCAATCTGTGCTGCATCAGACAGCAACATACAAACGATAGTACCTTTCTGAGCAGCCTCTTCAATTGAAAACAGAGTCTCACCCGGTTTCCATCCATCGGCTACAGCCTTATCATAAGTTTTTCCCGGACGTTGTCCCACGATTACATTGAATCCATTATCACGCAAGTTACATGCCTGTCCAGGACCTTGTACACCGTAACCTAAAACTGCAATTGTCTCATCTTTCAATATCTCACGAGCCTTTTCCAAAGGAAACTCTTCACGTGTTATGACATTCTCAATAACACCGCCAAAATTCAATTGTGCCATTTTCTTCTTTGTTTAAAAATCAATATCTCAATATTTCAATACTACTCAAATAGAATCTTTGCACGGCAAACCACCTCTTCTCCATTCTTTCTCATCTCCACATGAAATTCATCAGCATTCACCTCTTCGCAAAAAAAGAATAGCCGATCGCCGTAATAACTTTCCGATACATATGCCATCTCAAAACGACGAATACGTTTAGTACGGTACATATCAATCGGAAACAGATCAAGAATATGTTCAATATAACGAATACTATTCACATGACCATTCACATCAATATCACTGTATTTGGCTTCAACCACAGCCAAAGGCTCACTGCTTGTTACTTTGATACGCGATGGTTTCTCAATAGGACAAGGTTCTGCGCACACATAATCCACAATGCTTCCACCATGCAGTGCCAGCAAATCAGCAGGCTTACGAGTAGTCATATTAATCATTGCCCATACAGAGCGAGCATAACCAATCACTCTTCCATCTTTATCTCGAATATCAAAGTTACGGTCAGTAAAGAGACGATAGACATTCTCTACCCATGTTCGTACCGTAAAATCTTCATACTGCCGTGGCATATCCTCCAGCTCAATGGCAAGTCTTGAAAGTACCCATGTATAATTGTCTTCATTCAATGTTGCCATACCAAAGCCACGGTCATTGGCATGAAAACCTGCACAATTCAACAAATGGTTTCCCAACACCCCCATCGTCAGCCTGCCAGTAAAATCCACATGGAAAGGTTCTGCAACAAAGTGGAATGTCCCTATCTTATCTTCGTTACTCATGATCAATGTTTTTGCTCTCTATATATTTATTTTCTCTTGCATCAAGGAATTCATTGACACGTTCAAAGCAACTGGTCGTAATAGCCACTCTTCCCGAACGTACAAACTGTAATACACAGTCCAATGAACGAAGTTCTTCATAAAGGGAAGTGATATCCTCGCTCATTCCATTCTTTTCTACAATAGAAAACACTGGATTGACTTCCACAATACGTGCATTATACCGACGGATCACTCTCGAAGCCTCGGGATTTTCTTGAAAGGCAGGTGTAGAAACCTTATAAAGAGCAATCTCATGAAAATAAATCTCATCCTCGGTAAAATAATGAGCTTGAATAACATCTATTTTCTTTTCAATCTGCTTCACCACTTTCTCTATCGTATCCTTATCCGTCCATGCTGTAATAGTATATTTATGAACGCCTTTAATAGAAGATGCGGATACATTCAGGCTTTCAATATTAATCTGCCTCCGAGTAAACACAGCTGTTACCTGATTCAAAAGTCCAGCAAAATTCTCGGAATGAACGATGATTGTATATAATGTCTTATTATCCATAATCTCACAAAATTTAGCATTCCAACAACATCTGATTCACCGAACCTCCCGGAGGGGTCATTGGCAATACATTCCCTTCTTCAACCACACATGCCTCCAACAAAAAAGGTCCGTCAACAGACAACATTTCTTCAATGGCTGTTTTCAGCTCCTTTCGTGAAAATACACGTCTGGAAGGAATATCATAAGCAGAAGCTATCTTCATATAATCCGGGTTCATCATTGGTGTAAATGAATAACGACGATTAAAAAACATAGCTTGCCACTGCCGCACATTTCCAAGAAAATTATTATTCAGACAAATAATCTTTACTGGAGCACTTTGCTCCATCACGGTACCTAATTCTTGTATATTCATCTGAAGTCCTCCATCTCCCATAAATACGCAGACAGTACGATCCGGACGTCCGAATGTGGCTCCAATAGCAGCAGGAAGACCAAATCCCATTGTTCCCAATCCTCCAGATGTCACAATACTTCTTTCTTTCTTGTATTTAAAATAACGTGCAGACATCATTTGGTTCTGTCCAACATCCGTCACTAATATTGCTTCATGATGAGTAGCATCGCTAACTGCACGTACCACCTCTCCCATACTCAAGACTTCGGAAATCGGATGTAATTCAGGTCTGATTACCTTTTCTTCTTCCACCTGTTCGTATTCTTTGAAGCTTTCGTTCCATTCAGTATGACTTCGCTTCTCCAACAAATCCGTAACCGCAGCCAATGTGTCTTTACAATTTCCAAGTACAGCAATATCTACTTTTACATTTTTATTAATCTCAGCAGGATCAATATCAAAATGAATCACTTTTGCCTGCTTGGCATACGTTGCAAGATTGCCAGTCACACGATCGTCAAAACGCATACCTACAGCGATCAGTACATCGCATTTATTTGTATTGATGTTAGGGCCCAAATTACCATGCATACCCAGCATTCCCTTATTCAGAGGATGATCGGAGGGCAGTGCAGAAAGCCCCAATAATGTACAGCCTGCAGGCATATCTGCTTTTTCAATGAAAGCACGCAGCTCTTGCTGAGCATTACCTAGTTCAACACCCTGGCCGACCAAAACCAATGGACGATTTGCACTGTTAATTAATTCTGCAGCAGCCTTAATAGCTGTCTCATCCATATCAGGTACAGGTACATAACTACGTATAAAATCTACTTTAATGGGCTCATAACTGGTTTTATCTACTTGTGCATTCTTGGCAAAATCTAGCACAACTGGTCCGGGACGCCCACTTGAAGCAATATAGAAAGCACGTGCTACAGCCCATGCGACATCCTCTGCACGCCGTATCTGATAACTCCATTTTGTAATAGGTTGTGTAATGCCAACCAAATCTACTTCCTGAAAAGCGTCCGTACCTAGGAATCCCGTTCCTACTTGTCCCGCTATCACAATAATCGGCGTACTGTCTATCATTGCATCAGCGATACCTGTCACTGTATTTGTTGCACCAGGACCACTTGTCACTAAACAAACTCCGACTTTTCCCGACACACGCGCAAATCCTTGAGCTGCATGTGCTGCTCCCTGCTCATGACGCACCAAAATATGGTTCAGTCTATCACGATGATCATACAAAGCATCAAATACAGGCATAATGGAACCTCCAGGATAGCCAAAAATAGTATCCACCCCTTGATATTCCAATGAGCGCATCAAGGCTTCAGCGCCAGTTATTAAATCTTTACTCATAGTCTTTCTATTTGTAAGTTTTTATTTTAAGTTTATGAGACTGCAAGGCAAACTCAAAAAAACTTAAATGATTCTCACAGCTCCTTTATCGGCAGAGCTTACCATGCTAGCATATGCCTTCAGGCTCTTCGGTACATATCTGTCTCGTGTGACAGGAGCCATCGGACGGGCAGCCAATTCCTCTTCTGTCAAACGCACATTAATTGTACGGGCAGGAATATCTATCTCAATGATATCACCATCTACAATCTTACCGATATTTCCACCAGCAGCCGCTTCTGGAGAGATATGTCCAATGCTCAGTCCAGAAGTACCTCCACTGAATCGTCCATCGGTAATTAATGCACACTCTTTGCCCAAATGGCGCGATTTAATATAAGAAGTTGGATAAAGCATCTCCTGCATACCGGGACCTCCTTTGGGTCCTTCATGCGTAATGACAACCACATCACCACTGACTACCTTGCCATTCAAAATACCGTCACACGCAGCCTCTTGTGAGTCGAACACTTTAGCCGGTCCGGTAAACTTCCAGATACTTTCATCCACACCTGCCGTTTTTACTACACAGCCATCCTGAGCTATATTGCCTTTCAACACAGCCAGCCCACCATCCTTACTGTAAGCATGTTCAAGGTCGCGAATGCAACCGCTAATACGGTCTATATCCAGTTCTTTATAAGAAGAATTCTGAGAACCTAACACCAAATTGAATTTACCAGCTGCAGCACTAGAATATTTTTGAACAGCTTCTGGTGTTACATTCGGACTAGTAACCGAATAACAATTAATAGCTTCTGCCAATGACATACCATCTACGCGACGAACAGACGTATCCACCAAACCACCTTTGGCTAATTCATGCATAATAGCAATAATACCTCCGGCACGGTTAACATCCTGAATGTGATACTTCTGTGTATTTGGAGCCACTTTACAAAGACAAGGAGTCTTACGTGACAGCATATCAATATCATCCATCCGAAAATCAACGTCGGCTTCATGAGCAATAGCAAGCAGATGAAGCACCGTATTGGTAGAACCTCCCATTGCGATATCGAGTGTCATTGCATTGAGAAAAGCTTGTCGTGTAGCTATACTGCGTGGTAATACACTTTCATCGCCATCTCTATAATATTTGTAAGCATTTTCCACAATCAATCGCGCTGCATCTTTAAACAGTTTTATCCGATTCTCATGCGTAGCTACAATAGTGCCATTACCTGGCAATGCCAGCCCGATTGCCTCATTTAAGCAATTCATGGAGTTGGCTGTAAACATGCCCGAGCAACAGCCACATGTCGGACAAGCGTGCTGCTCAATCTTTGCCACATCCTCATCGCTGACAGTGGTATCAGCAGACTGTATCATTGCATCTATCAAATCCAAATGCCTACCATTCCACTCACCTGCCTCCATCGGGCCTCCGGAAACAAAAACCGTAGGAATATTCAGTCGCATTGCCGCCATCAGCATCCCCGGCGTAATCTTATCGCAATTACTAATGCATACCATAGCATCTGCCTTATGGGCATTTACCATATATTCTACACTATCGGCAATAATATCTCTCGACGGGAGTGAATAAAGCATGCCGTCATGTCCCATTGCAATACCGTCATCAATTGCAATCGTATTAAACTCAGCAGCAAAACATCCCAACGACTCAATTTCTTTCTTCACCATTTGTCCGATTTCATGCAAATGTACATGCCCAGGCACAAATTGAGTAAACGAATTGACTATAGCAATGATTGGTTTACCCATCTGTTCCCGTTTCATGCCATTGGCAACCCACAACGCGCGAGCGCCAGCCATCCGTCGGCCCTGTGTACTAAACGAACTGCGAAGTTGATTTTTCATTTTTTGATTCCTTTATTCTTTAACAAAGAAGCCTTTCTCATCGTAATGAGAAAGGCTTCTGAATTTCTTATTTCTATCATACACATACATATACAAACCTTTCTCACGATCTTGATGGCACCACCACGACGCGAATAATATGCAAAATAGATAGGTTAATAAATGTATGTGACATAATCATGCTTTTTTTTATTTTCACGATGCAAAGGTAACGGCTTTTTTGTTATCACCAAACAAATCGACGAAAAAATCAAGAAATAACGAATAATCGTAAGCGAAACCAAACTTTTACATTATAAGTTTTGAATTCTGATACAATCCCGCAACTTCTTCAGTACTTCAACTTTATGATTCAATCACCCTTCCTATAGCCCCATTCCACAAAATTTACCCCATTATAAAAATATTAAAAGCATCTTTCATTATCTGCACTTCTTCCGAAATCAGAAAAAGCATCTACATGCTTGTGCAATAATAAAGGAATCCACTTAAGAAAACATTCCCTTCGATTGCCATCTTTATTCCGTATCACTTAAGTCATCCTTTCGTATCACGAATGTGTTACTTTCGTTTCACTTAGGTGATACGAATGGTCAACCTAAGTGATACGAAATAAGATTGCGGAACAACTAGAATAAAAATACTCAAGAAAAGGAATAAGGATGTCATTCGAAAGGGTTACAGACAGCAAAAAGATTTGTCTGAAGAAGCAAAACATAATATCCTTTCCAGTTTATCTCAGGAATAGGAACAACACCAAAAGACTTTAAAACGAAAGATGAATATTCTTATAACTCATACGTTTTTTATATTCCATAGGAGAAATCTGTGCACGCTTTTTAAAGAACTTACAAAACGATGCCTGATCTGCAAAATTTAAATTTTCAGCAATTTGTCCAACTGAAACACTTTCATCCTCTAACATATTAAATGCCTGCTTCATCAATTCATCACAAATAATTTCATGCGGAGTTTTATCGAGTATATCTTTTATAACACGCGATAAATGTTTTGTGGATATACATATTTTTACCGAAAATTTAAACAATAGAAACGGTGTTAGCCGGTTCAAAATTATATTAAAGAGATAAAAATCTTTCCAGAAAGTATTCATGGATGCAATAAAATTATTCATGACCATACCAGACTACATCAATTTCCTGCAAATGGGACGATATGAATGTTTCTCGGAACAGACATACCGCAACAATTTTGAGAACGACAGATTTGAGTGCTTATCCTTCAATGAAGCCATCATTAGGGAACACCTTAAAGTGGTCATGAGGAGACTGGTACAGTTCTTACCTTATCAGCATACAGGAACATCTGAATCGTATTCCCAACACAGTCATATGTGATGCGTTCTTTTCATCAAACCATTAAACAATAACAGTTTCCACGTAATAAGCCGTTTCAGGAATGATGCCGTATTGTTTTATTCCACCTTAGAAAATAGGACAGGAAAACGCGAAAGTCCAAAATTACATGACGGAAAGATTGACTTTGAAAATCTGGACACCTCAATATGTACCGAGTACAAAGTGAACAAAGGGAAACTTTACGGACCGAAAGCATACTCCAAAGCACTCAAATGGTTTGTGAATATAGCTGTATGGTATTCTATGGATGGAAGAACAGACAAATGGTAGCAGTATTTCTCTACGGACGAAACACTGAATACACAGGATGTTTTGGACTTTTACAGGGCACGTTTCCAACTCGAATTTTGTTTTCGTCATGTCAAACAACATGCTGGAATAACAAACTCTCAGTCTACAGACTTCGGGAAACTGGCATTTCACTTTAATGCATCACTTGAATCGATAAGCCTTACCAAGGATATTTGTAAGAAAATAGAAATGAATATTACATATCATCATGCAAATCATTCATATACAATACACATGCTTGCACGATTTATTGAGGCTGTCTCAAAATAGAAATATAAAAGTAAAAACCTTATAGATTGAAACTTCGTAATAAAAAAACTCCTGCTTTATCCCTTATTTATTACAATTATTGGACTAAAAGCAGGAGATTTTTATGTTGTGGCTTATAATTTGTAAGTAAACTTATCTCTATTTTAAGACAGCCTCTTTTATTGCAGACCCTTTCAAGAACTCTTTTTGTTTACTGCCAGAACCGCTTAGGCTAGGCTAATTTTTTAACGAACTATTGTTTTTTATGAATGACTAACATTTTAATCCGACATTTTATTGAAATATAACCGAATTTTGTATCTGCCATTCGTGTCGTGCGTCCAGTACCAGCATGTTGGCTTGGCTCAGGTCCACAGGTTCGTCTTCTCCGTAACTTTGTGACTGGCTTTTCTCCCCCATGGTATAGAGACGGTTGCGCACGATGCTGAAACAGTTTTCTGTATCCACATTCTCCAGGACCGATATTTCGGTACGTCCTTCTGTTCCGTCTGGTAGAGATACCAGCGTGCGGATTTCGTCTGTTGTTTCCAGGTTTCTCAGTGTTACATTCCAATGTTTGATGATTTTTCCGTCGGCTCCCAGCAGTTGCATCTGGAAAGTTGGTATACCGGCTTCCACGTCGGCTTGTGTCATGGCTGCCGCTACCCAGAAGCTGTCGCCGAACACCGTTCCTCGGGGCAACGAGATGGTACCTTTCGGATACGCTTCTTCGTCGGTCTGCCAGTTGGTGTCATTGCTGTCCAGATAGCCGTCACCGTTTTGGTCCAGGGGCAGGAGAGTATTTTCTCCGTTACCGGGAAACCATTTGCATAAGTTTATTTCGTAGACGGTGAATGCGTTGTTTCCGGCCGATCCGGCCAGAGGGCAGTCGTAGTCCGTGCGCGGGTCGGTACCGTTGATGACGTTGTCCTTGTGGAAGTCGTACGAGTCGTCCACACTTCTGAATCCGCCGAAGATGACCGTCTGGTTACATCGGGTGGCGGCCAGTCTCAGTTTGGCCACCGGTTGTCCGTTCACTTCCACCGGAATGCGGGTAAAGTAGCCGAAGGTGCCCGCTACCTGTCGTCGTGCGACTATCAGTCCGTGCTCCACTTCGGCATCTTCGCTTGTTTTGGACAGTATGATGCCGTTTTCCACAAAGAAGATTTCGGCTCCGGCAAACACTTCCTCGGCACGGCCGCCTGTCGGTACGGTCGCTACTTCCGTGCGGGCAAAGTTGTCGCCGGTCTCCACTCCGCTGAAAGGCTCATAGTTTCCGTACGTCCCTTCCTGGTAGCCTATCACGTAAGCCATATAGCTTTTTCCTTCTTCCAGGCATTCGTCACCGGTCAGGCTGATGGTGGCATATCGGCCTTGCCCATCTTCCGTGCTCCAGGGGATACTGGCCTTGTTGTCCGGATTACACCAGTTGTCGATGGTCCGTTTGAATACCACGCGAGCCGGACTGGCATATTCCACGATGAGGATGGCCAGCTTGTCGAAGGTCTGTGTAGGCGTTACACTCGAGATGGGGCGCCGCGTCTGTATGGGTTCCGTTACGCCTTCACCGCCGCTGAAGAGTTCGCCTACGCTTTCTACCACCACGGTGAACGTCTGTTCCCGGGGCTTGTCCGTTGTCCAGCCATCTTGTGTGTCGGGGCTGCATCCGGTGAGGAATGCCAGCAGGAGGGCGGCTGGCAGATAGGTCAGTCGATGTCTGTTCATTGTTTTGTAGTTTTAGGGTTTTTGGCCTTTCAGCGCATTGCTGCAGTCTATGGGATGACTGGGGGTGCCCAGGCTGTAGAAGTGGTTGGCCTCGATGGGAAACAGGTATTTGTCCAGGTCGTCGATGATACCGGTACCTATGTCATATTGTTCTCCAAATGCCAGGTCGTCTCCCCCTTTCCAGGGTTTGGTCAGGCGTACCTTGGTGCTTTCGCCCACAATGCCGGTGATGCCGGTCGTTACAAATTCCACCATCAGGGTGTAGTCATACCGCTGACTGTCCGGCCGGTCCATGGGAAGCAGGAAGGCGGTACCCTGGCACCGGTATGTAGCATCTGTCGCTACGCCTGATGAGGGGGCCTCCGACTCTGTTTTGAATTCGTCTGTTCCGATGTCCATCAGCACCCGTCCCTCCTCGTAGTGGGCCTCGCCTCCGTAGGGGCTGGTCACGAAGTCGGGCACAGCCGGTATGACGGGCACCTGGGTGTTCTGTGAGTTGTACAGCAGTACCCTCACGCGTTCCACCTCTGTCGGAATCCGGTTCAGGCAGACTTGCAGTCCGGCCACACGGCGGTATAGCATCAGTGTACCGATGTTGGCCGGTTCCGTGGTCTGGGGGCTGAAGTCGATGCTTCCGGCAAAGAATTCCGAGTGCATCAGGTCGCCCGTCGTCTTTCCTTCCACCATCCGGACGGCCTGGCTCAGCTTGCTGCCGGTGCTGATGCTATAGGGCAGTCCGTAGGTCAGGGCCGAGTTGTGGCCGTCGTAGTCCAGCATTTCGTCTGCGTTTTCGGCACAGTCCAGTCCCACGGCCACCAGCTTGTAGTTCTTTCCGGTCTGGAATCCGTAGCCGACGGAGTAAGTCAGGTTGGCCGTGGTGGTCGGCAGTTTTCCTTCTTGGGTCCGTCCGATGCGTTCGGTCCACTGTACGTCCTGCATGGCCCGGCAGGTATAGTCCTGGCCGTCGGCATCCTGTTCATAGATGTAGAGAAATACGTCCGTGACATGTTGCGTGCCCGGTATGCTTGTGCCGTCTGCCGTGCCGTCATAGGCAGGCAGGGTGGTGCGTGTCTGCAAGGAGCTGCTGGTGGTCAGTGTGAGGGTTACTCCCTCTACGGTCTGTCCCTCCGGGTATGGCTGGTCGGTCTGGCAGGAGGTCCCTGTCAGCAGGAGCGCTCCGGCCAGCCAGGCCATGCTGATATAGTGTCTGGTTTTAGGGTTCATGTCGGTCTGTTTCATTATTGTTCTGTTTTTTCCAGGTAGAATCGTCCTTCGCCGGCGGTCAGTCCGTCCACTGTGAGGGTCAGGCGGTTGCCGCCCAGGCGGTGACGTGTCTGCGTGCGCGTGTCCACCAGGGTCCAGCCCTTCCACCGGCTGCCGTAGTCCAGCGTGAGCTGTGCCTGTTGCGGGGTGTCGGTGAGGAATCCCAGTGCGATGCGGTGACCGTCCTTCACACGTTGGATGTCCAGGGCCCGCTGGTCGGCCACGGTGTAGACTTTCACCTTCGGCAGGCATTCACGGTCTATCAGCACGGGGATGTCCTCGCCTGTGCGGAAGGCGTCCGTAGCCGTATTGCTGTAGCTCACCAGGCAGGTGCTCCGGCCCTTGGCAGTGGCTGCCGATACGGCCAACGTTTCCGGCCGCACACCGGAGGTTGCGGTACCTCGGGTGGAGGCCTGTGCGGCTTGGGGCTGTACAAACATACTTTCGGTATAGGTGATGCCGAGGCTCTGTCCTTCGGCTTGGGCCGATACATAGAAGGCTTGCATGGGGGCCAGTACGCCGTTTTGGGCAGCCGTCCCGGTGGTGGTGGCCTGCAGGCTGCCGTCTGTCCCCAGGGAGTAGGTCACGTAGCCCTCCTCCGTTTCCACACGGATGGCACTGATGCCCGTGTTGCGTGTCAGCAGCTGTCTGATGTCAAGGTAGCTCATGAACGGGTTGCCGGCTACGAACTCGGTACTCCCTCCGTTTTCGTTCGTCAGCGTGTAGGCAAAGGTGGTGCCGCTGCCGTTCGCGGGATTGTAGCCCGTCCCTTCGTATACGAATCGTCCGTTCTGGCTGCCCCGGCCGATGCTGACGGGGCTTCCCGTCTGTACGCCTCCCAGTGTGAAGTAGTGATATGTATCGTAGGCCTTCGGGAAGCGCAGGCGGTAGCCGGTGCTGCCGTTCAGGGCGTCACCCACTTTCATCGAGAAGCCCTGCCCCTCATCGTAGGCCTCGTTCACGGCGTTGAAGGTACGGCTCCATTCGGCTTCGGCTGCCCAGGTTCCGCCTGTACCGCTCGAGGTGGCGTAGGGCACCGTCCGGCTCCACATGCGCTGGCGCACTATCGGGTTGTGGCGCACTTCGGGGTAATTCGTCGCGTCCAAAGGCGTGAAGTAGGCCGGCATTTCGGGCGATACGAACATGTCGCCCGTCACCATGCCGTGCAGCGGTGCCGCCACGTTGTGGAAGCTGCCTCCGCTGAGCAGCATCTCCACGTAGGCCCCGTCGTAGTCCAGGTAGTGCGTGTTCAGCACGGCGGCTCCGGGTTCAAAGTGGATGTAGCTGCAGTGATTGGCTCCCCAGAAGGAGTCTGTCTCGTTCCAGGCCGTCAGCTTGGGGTAGCGTGTGGCTCCGCCGGGAATCACCACGTTGGTGCAGGTCCACGGCGAGCCGTTGGTCCAGTTGTTCCAGTTGTTCCAGTCGGTGTCGGCAGCCGCCTTCTTCCAGGTGGTCTGCAGCGGGTGTACCTGGGCATGCAGGCCGTTGTAGGGCAGTCCGCTGATGGAGTAGTCGCCCACGGGCAGGCTCACTTCCAGGATGGCCTGTCCGTCGCTGCCGGCGGCGGTGGAGGTCACGTCGCGTTCCTCGGTTTGGCCCACACCGTTGTACGGATAGCACGTCAGCCGTGCAGAGTAGGTGGTTCCTTCCTTCAGGCCGGAGAGGGTTATCCCGATGGTGCCCTGCTGCGTCCCGGCATCGGCACACACATGGTGGTCCCATGTCTTGACCTGGACCGTCGTCTGGTCGTCCGGTTCCTCGGCACAGTCGGGGATGCCGTTGTTGTTCAGGTCCGGGCGGGTATAGAAGCCGTGTACGTTGATGACCTCGCCTACGTCGACCACCGAGGGGAAGGTGATGCGCACCTCGTCGTAGGGCGACTGCGGCGTCACCTCGATGGTGCTCAGACCGTCGTTACCGATGACTTCGACCGAGGCTACCCCGCCCGAAGTCGTATTGTCGGCCACGGCCGTTCCTCCTTTGTAGGCCACCAGCGAGATCTGGCTCAGCAGGCCCACGTTGGTCAGATAGGCAGGGTTGCTGATGACGGCGCCCACCGGTTGTCCGGCTCCTATTTCGTTGAACTTGACGGCGATGGTGGTACGTCCGATGACGCTGGCCACCTTGACAATCTGTGCATGGGTGGTCAGGCTGTTGTCCAGGACGTTGGCCAGGTTGTTGAGGGTACTGCCCACGCTTACTGCCGCCGAACTTCCCGTTTCGCTGTAGTTGATTTCCGCTCCGTGTTTCTGCGTTGTAATCAGTTCCATGCAGGCTGCCGACGTGCCGCTCTGATTGGCACAGGTCGTGGGTTCGTAGAAGGCATAGTACAGCCGGAACTTGTTCAGGTTGAGGTTCAGCAGGCCGGCGGTCCACAGCTCCACGCGGTCGAAGGTCGTGGCCTCGGTTTCCAGGTAAAAGCGCAGCTGGCTGCCGCCGCCTCCCAGCAGGCCTACGCCCACGGTGTTGTTGGTCTGCGTCAGGCTGTTGCCCACTTCCTTCGTGCCGTTGTACAGGCGGATGAAGAAGAACCTCAGCACGTCTGCGCTGAGCAGGGTATTGCTGGTCTGCATCACGAAGCCCACGCGGTTTTTCCCCGTCAGGGTGATGGGCGATGCCGAGGTGACTGCCACAATGCCTCGGGCCTGTATCAGGCTCAGGGCGCTGATGCACTCGGCATAGTTGTCGGGGTCGCTGTCTACCAGGTTGTCGGCGCTGTGGGTCTTGCTGAAGAGGTCTATCAGCTGTCCTCCGGAGTCCATCGTGGCCTGGGCCTGGTAGCCGGTGATGCCACCCGTGTTGATCATCCGGTTGTTGCAGCCCTCTTCTGTTTGGGTGCTTTTGCGGGTGATGATGGCTTTTTGGATGATTTTTTTCTTGCCGTCGGCGCTGGTATATTCGGCGGTCACCACGTAGTCGCCGTCGGCGGTCATGCCGGTTATCTGGTTGCCTTCCAGGCTGGGGGTCACACCGTTTGCCGGTTCTACCCGGTAGCTCACGCTTCCGCCGTTGTAGTTGGTGGCGGGCAGGGTGTACCGGTCGCTCCAGATGGTGTCGTTGCCGAGGCTGAATTCGGACGAGACGTCTACGGTTACCGGGTCGCGGGAGTAGGCGTAATGTACCTGTACTGCAGAAAGTAGGTTGAGTCCGGCAGGTAAATCCAATTCCAATATCTGGGCATTATCCTTGTTCAGTATCATGCTGAATTGTCTGGCACCACCTGATAAAGCTGATACTCCAACCCCTGTTTCTGTATTTATTGCATCTAATTTTTTTGTTTTCTTATCATAAACGGTTAAGGACGTTTCTCCTAAAGTTATGGAAGCAAGCCCTCCACCTGTTGCGTAGTAACCAATTTCCGAGCCTTTGGCAATTGTTGTACCAAAATTGACTCTACAGCTTAATCCGCCGCTTAATAATCCGGTTAGTAGTTCACAGATTGGACCGTTGTCAGGATTATCATCAACCAATGATTCGCATGTTGTCCATGTTCCTATTCCAAGTACATTCGCATAATATTCTCCTTCTGCATGCTGATAATCAGTATATCCCAATGGGGCTTCCGCCGCAATCTTCTCCTCATTGTCTCCCACAAAGGCATAGTAGAACTTCATGCCGCCCAATGCCGTGACGTCGATGGAGCTGTTGCCGATGCGCACCTCGTCAAAAGGCTTTTTGGTGGTGAAGGAAACCTCGCTCAGTCCTCCCGCCACGTTCAGCAGGTTGAGGTTCAGCAGCTTGAAGCTTTCGCCGCTGCCTTGTGTGGTCGACCGGTCCTGCTTTACGCCTTTCAGGTAGGTTTCTATCCAGAAGCCGCTCAGCACGCTCAGTCCCAGTACGCTGCCCGTAGTCTGGTAGGCAAAGCCTACCTTGATGCCTTTGTTGTTGTAGTACACGCGGTTCACGTCCTTCACCGACAGAATGGGCAGGCCGGTATTGATGTCGGCCACACCCTCGAAGCTGACGTAATCGTCCAGTCGGTCGTTCACCAAATATTCCACCCGGTTGTCGGCCGAGAGTACGTTCACCAGGCTTTGCGTGAGGTTGTTCACCACGCGTCCTTCGCCTACGAGCGGCACGCGGCAAGTGGGAGAATAAGTATAGCCTCCGTACTCTGTAATGGGGGTGGTTGATACGGCCAATGCGGAAGTATTGGTAAAAATTAAACGGGAAGTATTACCAGTACTTTCGTACTGCAGGTAAGAAAACATGCCGTCATCATAACATGCGTTCAAGGTTACCGTTATCAGGACTGCCAAAAGATGGATTATACTGGCAAAATGTTTTCTGAGCGTTTGTATCCGCTGCGAGGCAAATTCTTTCCCTCGGAATAACTGGTAGAATCTGTTCATTGTTACAGGTTTTGGGAGTTGGAAACAGGCAGGTGCGTTTCTGCCGGCGGCACCTGCACACCTGCCTGTCTGTAAGTTCAGTTTGTTCTTATCGGGTGAACATCCGTGGGCTCATCAGTCCACTACCATTTGGTGAATCACTTCCCAGTTGTCGTTCACCTGCAGCTGGATTTCTTGCTTGGTGTTCAAGTCCTGCGGATTGTCCGGACCATCCGGATCCGGATCTTCCTTGTCACTTCCGTCGCCTTCGGCAGTCTTCTTGCCGATGCCGTACAGATGGTTGCGCAGGATGCTGTAGGCTTCCTGGCTTTCGGTTACAGAGTTGTCTGTACTCCACGAACCGCTGCCGCTGGTTCCATTCCAGCTGGTCAGTGTGCCGCTGCTGATAACCTGATCGGTAGGCAGCTTCACCGTCCAGGTGCGGAGTGTCGTTCCACTTTCATTTGTCAGCTCCAGCGTGAGCGTTTGAGTTCTCGTTTTCGCTTTGAATGGAATGAGGAATTCGCCGCCGAATACCGAGCCTTTTACCAGAGTAACATTATTAAAACTGGACGGTTTCTTCCAGTTGACAGACCCTTTGTTTTCTGTCCAACTGCCACCGGCATCGGTATATCCGTACGTATCAATGATACCGTCGTTGTTGACATCGACTATATTGGTAAACCATTGGTCCAGGTCAATCTGGTAAAGCAGGGTCTCGGTGTTTTGTGTGTCGGTACCGTTCACCACGTTTTCCAGCACGTTGCCGGTGCCGTTGCTGCCCAGCACCTTGCTGTAGAAACTGCCCAGCACCAGGGCCTGGTTTTCCTGCGATGCATAGACTTTCAGGTATTTGGCATCGCTGAAATAGGGCACGTTGTAGGCGTAGGTAAACATACCGGCCACCTGGCGGTGCAGCGTGATGCCCTGTCTGAAGTTGCCTTTCTCGTCTACCGTGATTTCGGCCGAGCCGGCAAAGAGTTCTTCGGCGTTGTCATCAGAGGTGTTCTTGATGGTGAAGTTTTCGCTGAAAGTTTTAACGGCTTCCGTATTGTCGTCAACAGCCTTTTTTTGTTCGTTATCCCATTTCTGTCCGTTGCCCACCGTCTTGAGGTACTTGTTCAGGGCTGCATTGCTTGTTCCTGCGGTGTACTGCGAATCGTATGGCGAGCCGCTGTCCTTGCCGTGGTAACCGAAGGCATAGATCGTATACTTGGTACCTCCTACTGTTCCTGCCAGCTTGGCATTCGATCCACTGCCCAGCGTGAAGCGCACCTTGCGTCCGTGTCCTGCATCGTTGTATTCCTGGGAGTTGGTCATCCAGTCGGTAATTAGCGTGTCGGCCTTGATGTTTCCATCTTTGTCGCAGATGATGATTTTCACGTTTTCGATGGTCTGTTTGGCCTCGGACGAGAGCAGGGGGCGTCCTGCACGGGTGGTCAGTCCGCTGCCGGCGTTGGCCACGGAGATTTCAATCACTTGGCTGGCCCCGGTGGTTTCCGGCAGGCCGCCGTTCAATGTTTCGTCGTTGCTGCAGGAGCCTAAGGCCAGAGCAGCCAATACAGCTGTGCTGTACAATAAACGTTTTTGCATAACTTCAAGATGTTTGGGGTTAATAATATAATGATTTTTACATGTTTATCTCCTTTCTTCAGTTTGTCTATTCCACCTCCATCTGGTGTATCTCCTCCCATTCGTCGTTCACCCGCACGTAGATGCTGAAGTCGTTGGCAGCGGCGTTGTACACATACTTCAGGATGGTCAGTTCGTTGCGTCCCAGGGTGATGTTCACGTCGGCCGGTTCCAGCAGGGTGTGTACGGCACGTGCGTCCTGCCGGGCGGTGGCGGCGCTGCTGTCCAGGAAGCGTACCGCCAGCGTAGAGCCTTCGAACGTGGGCGACGGACACATCAGCGTCTGTGTCTGGATCTCGTTGTGTACCTGCCAGGCCAGTTCGGTATGGATGTCCGTCAGCTTGTCGTAGCTGAAGGCGGCGTTCACCCATCCGTAGACGTTCGATATGTCCTTTGTGGAGAAGTCGATGTTGTCTGGGATGCCTTCCGCACGGATCAGCAGGTTACCCTTGGTGCGTTCCAGTTGCAGCGTGTGGTGCTCGCTGCCGTAACGGTAGTCCACGGTGGCGCTGGCCAGGTAGATGTCGTTGGCCGCCGCGCCCACGGCTTCCATTTCGGCTGCGGTGGCATCCTCGCCCAGAGGCTCGTCACTCTGCATGTTGCCCCACACCGTGGCGGTGTAGGTGCCATAGGGCAGCGAGGCGGGCAGGGTGATGGTCTGCACCGTCAGGTCGTTGTCCACGGCCGTGTTCAGCTGGCGGGCCACTACCTGTCCGGCTTCGTCGGTCACCACGTAGTACAGCGTACCCACGTAGTCGCGGAAGGGCAGGTTGTCGGCCTTGCGTTCCATCAGTCCCAGCTTGGCGGCATCGTCTATGTTGAAGTAATTCTTGTCCTTCACGGTGACGGTCAGTTCCAGCGGCGGACAGTCGGGGATGTGGTCGCGGATGCAGCCTCCCAGCAGCAGGGCCGCCGCGGGCAGCAGCAGCCAGTGTCGTGCGCAGCTCTTCATCGGTCTTCCTCCTTCTTTTCGCTGGTCAGGCGGATGAAGCGCGGATCAGTCTGGTAGGGCACGAAGTCGGCTTCGGTGCGGGCACGCAGTCTGAAGCGTTCCTCCTCTACGGCGCGGGCCAGGTGGTCCATCAGGCTGTCGGCATGTTGCTGCCGGGCGTCGGTCAGGGCACGTACGTAGTGGGCCCGCGGGGTGGTGTCGTTGCATTGTTCCAGCATGCGGCGGGCTTCGTCGTTGCGTCCCACACTGAGGGCCACTACGGCCGCGTTCACGTCGTTGTAGGTGTGTAGCAGGCGGTAGGCCTCGTCCAGCTGTCGGCGGGCAGCTTTCAGCAGTCCCAAGTTGTAGCGCGCTTCGGGCAGGTCCACGTGGGTGTTGAGCAGTTCGATGGCCTTTTCATACTGGTTGCGGTATACGTAGATGGCTGCCCGGGTGTTGAGCATTTCGGGCGAGTATTCGTCCAGCGAACGCAGCACAGCTTCGGCCTCGTCGGGCTTGTTCTGTCGCAGCAGCAGTACGGCCAGGTTGTTGGCCGCCACCTGCGACTGCGGGAAGTAGTGCAGCAGGGTGCGGTACACTTCCATCTTCTCCTCGGGGCTGGTCTTCAAGGTAGACACACGCAGCAGCTCCTCTTCGTTGAAGGCGTCGGGGCGCTTGCCATACATGTCCAGCAGTTCGGCATCGCTGGTAAAGTTGCGCACGGTGTAGGTATATTCGTATTCCACCTTGCGGTCCTTCTGCAGGTAGCGGGCGCGTATGTCGGGCCAGCAGGCCAGCCGGCGGATGCGGTATTCGGCCGGGTCGTCGTTCTCGCCGGGATATTTTTCCAGAATCTGTTGTACCAGCAGGGTGTCGGGATGGCGGTCGGCCCGCATGGCCTGCAGTACAGGCATCCAGCCTTCGGGGCGCGACCCGATGCTGAACGCTACCTGCTGTTCCAGGTCTATCTGCAGCTGTTGTTCCAGCCAGCGGCGTGCGGCCTGGGCACGGTTGCGCGACAGGGTAGTGTTGAAGGCATACGATCCGTCGGCCGATGCCATGCCGTAGATGCTCACCGTCTGGAGTGTGGCCAGGCTGTCGGTGGCGATGCGCTGCAGGGTTTCCAGCATGCGGTTCATCTCTTCGCGGTTGTTGCCCATATTCAGGTTGATGTCGTGGCGGTTGATGACAAACTGCAGCAGGGCTTCGCCCCGTCCCTTGATTACCTTGGGACGGATGACGTATTCCGGCTCCATCCAGTTGAGGTGCAGTTCCTCCTTGGGAGCGATGAGGGTGGGCAGGTTGCCTATGTAGGCCATGTCTACCGAGTCTACCAGGCTGCATTCGCCGCAGCCGTCGGCCGAGATGACGGCCGTGATGCGTCCGCCGCTGATGTCGGCAGGAACCGTTACCCGTTCCTGATAGGGAAAACTGTAGGACTTGCGGTGGCTTACGGCCTGTACCGAAGCCTGTAGTGAGTCCTTGTAGTCGTGGAGCTCTTGCCGGCGTTCCATTTTTTTGCGGTAGACAGGGGCGTCGAGTACCAGAGGAGCACATTCGGCCACGACCGTATCGGCACTCAGCAGCTGGGGTACCACCACCAGACGGCTGCGTTTCGAAAAGGCATGGGCAGGTACCTCGACCGTCACGTCGACGGTGACGGAACTCGTGCTGTCAGGCACCAGTGTGGCCACCGGACCGACCGTTATCTGCGGAGCCGTGCGTGCCGAGCGGCAGCCGGCCATGCCCAGCAGGCAGAGGGTCGGAAATACTGCATAGATAGGTAGATATCGGTATTTCATACGGGTTAGGGAGTTGGTTCTTGTTAAAACAGGTAGACGATGGACAAGGCTGCCTTGGTGGGGCCTATGTAGGTCTTGGTCTTGTCCTGATGGCATTTGCTGCACGGGATACGGGGGCTCTGCTTGTACCACAGGCGGGCGAAGCCAAGGCCGACGGCGGCCTCCAGGTTCCAGTGGGGCGAGAGTATCCAGTTGTAGCCGTAGGTGAGTCCCGCTCCGGCCAGCCAGCCGTCGTAGCGTTTCGACTTGAAGCCGCCGAAGAACTGCGCACCGTGGGCATGGATGCCTACGAAGTGGCCTTCGAACGTTTCGCATAACCAGTAGCGGTATTCGGGCTGTACCAGCCAGAAGCGCATCTTCCGGTCGTCGCTGAAGGTCCAGGGATTGTAGGCCAGCAACACTTCGGCCGAAGTCTGTCGTCCCAGGCCCACTTCGAACGAGGCGTTGGGGGTGGTAGTGCCCCAGTAGAGGGCGTTGGTCTTCAATGCCACGTCGTGCTGAGCATAAGCCCCCACCTTTCCCCACAGTAGTATAACAACTAAAAGCCCTTTAAATAGTCTATTCATACGATCGTTTCTTATTCCATCATTTTTACGAATGCAAAATTATCATCAAAACGATATACGGATATTATAAAAACACGTCAGTATTTTACAAATCCGTGCCACGATGTTATTGTTCAACTATTTCACTATAACGGACAATGAAACATTTATATTATGCAATATATATATATACCTTTATATTAATCCTCATTTCTTCCTATTTCTGAGTTCGTATGGTGTACTACCAAAATTCTTCTTACAGAATGTAGCTAAATAGGCAGTCGACGAAAAATTATATTTAATCGCCAGTTCCGCAAAAGAAAGATTTCCCATTACAATATCCCTTAACAAATGTTCAGATTTACGAGCCAATAACCAGTTCTTAGCCGTTTCGTGAAACGTTTCTTTGAAACGACGATTAAATGTACTAAGGCTCATATTACTCAAAACAGCCAGTTGCTTCACATCTGACACTTCCATAAAATGATTCAACATAAAGTCTTTAAAGTCAATATCTCTTCCCAATACAGGATAGAAAAACAAAGCAAGCTGTTCCTTTGTGTAACCGGCACGAAGGTAAAGCAGTAGTTCGTCACGCTTTAAACAATGATAATGAACACACCCTAATCCGCTCTGCAACGCTTCTACCAACATAGTGGCAAAACTAACAATACGAGAATCAGCAGGCAAACTGTATAACTTGTTTCCAGCATCTACCGGGATATGATTCTCAAGTTGTTGTATAGAGTACCTGGAACAAAGCTTTAATTCTGTTGAAAAAGTACAAAGCAATAAAGTAGTATTCTCCTTTGTTGCCATATAATCAACAGGCAAATTCTTGGGCAACAAAAACAACCGGTTCTTCTCGAGCGACAACGACCGATTAATACCGTATCTGATAGCAATGCCCCCACTTAAAAGTATCACTATAAACGAAGAATCGTGGTAACGACGAATGCACTGTTTATCTTTCTCTAAATTATACACATGAAAGATACATTGTTCCTCAGACAAATAATTAAGACAAGACGTATGTTCAGATATGTAATGTAAAGACATAAATTTATTTTACATTTTAAAATATGAAATTATAATTAATTAGCAAAACATTGGCAATATATAAATATTTCTCAAAACAACAAAAAAATAGAAATATTTTAGTATTTATTCCAGTGAAAAACAGCTCTGGCCGATAAGAAAAATATAACACACAATCACTTAAATAATATTCCTATTTCATATTATTAAGCAAAGGAAACTCAGCCAGAAAATCCGGACATTTTTACGGCAAACACCATAGAACAACAGAGAAGGAGATGGCTGAGTGAAAAATATACCTGCCATAAGACAAGAAACATGTGCCATGACAATACAAGCATCCCATGATATGGGAATATAAGATTCTTATAATATGTTTTATCTGGTTTCTCCGCAATAAAAATAAAATAGAACATGAATAATACCAGGGAAGGGAAGGCAAAGCATAAAACCACCTCCAGACATAATTACAGACAACCAGCATTCGAGAAAAGGAACATATGAAAATAGAAGATATTAACGACTAATTCTATTTTTTCCTGTATCTTTGCTCGCCCGGACATATCGGGTGAAGATATTAACCTATTAAAAGACAGATTAATGGAAACAGCAGAAAACAAGTACATTACCGTTGCCTACAAACTGTATACGATAGAAGACGGAAAAAAAGAACTGTTTGAAGAAGCAAAAGCAGAACATCCTTTCCAGTTTATCTCGGGAATGGGAACAACACTGGAAGACTTTGAAAACGAGATTGTCAAACTTAACAAAGGAGACAAATTCGATTTTACAATCCCTGCCGACAAAGCATATGGTGCCTATGATGAACAACACGTTTTCGATCTTTCCAAAAAGATTTTCGAAATAGACGGAAAGTTCGACGAAGAACATGTAAAAGCAGGAAATATGGTTCCACTGATGACATCAGAAGGGCAACGCGTTAATGCGTTTGTTACAGAAGTAAAAGAAGATGCTATCACCGTCGACCTGAACCATCCACTTGCAGGCTGCGACCTCATCTTCGAAGGTGAAGTGGTAGAAAGTCGTCCTGCCACCAACGAGGAAATTCAGGAACTGGTAAAAGCCATGACTGGAGAAGGAGGATGCGGCTGTGGATGTGGTGACTGCGGAGGCGGTTGTGGAGATCATAGCTGCGGAGACCACGGATGTGGAGACGGATGCTGCCACTAATTAAATAGAACAAAGAGCTAATAAAAAAAGAATGAAGAATTTACCGTACGACATCGGATATTCTTCATTCTTTTTTTTTATTCCCTATTCAATTATTTACTTGTCATAATATCGAGTACCATCTTGTCGGTTTCATTCATTGCCTGCGAACCGATGCGGGTAAGATTACGGATGCTCTGATCGACATCCTCATCGATGATACCTTCAACAGAGGTCACATACCGATTTTCGATCGCCATCATAGCAGATAATACAGCAGTAGATACCCCAGTAGTTACCTTCAATGCACAACTCGGTTTCGCTCCATCACAAATCATTCCTGTAATATTGGCAATCATGTTCTGCACTGCAAAGGAGACTTGCTGATATGTTCCACCCATCAGCCACGTAATGCCACAGCTAGAACCAGTAGCTGCAACCACACATCCACACAATGCAGACAATCGTCCCAAACTCTGCTTAATGTAAATTACAGTCAGGTGGCTAAGAACCAATGCACGAATCAGTTCTTCTTCTGTCTTTCCGTTCTCTTCGGCAAAAATCACTACCGGAAGAGTGGCAGAAATCCCCTGATTACCGCTACCGGAATTACTCATAACAGGAATCATCGCTCCTGCCATACGTGCGTCACAAGCACCCGAAGTATAAGAAAGAATATGTGAAAAGACACTGTCACCCATAATCTTATGTTCGTAGTTGCCCCTCAGCATCCTCCCTAACGAATGCCCATAATTTCCTTTGAACGACTGTTCGGCAGCTGCTTTATTCAAACGGGCTGTGTCGAGAATAAAACGAATCTCGTCCAATGGAGCAGTCATCGCAAAATCATACACACGACGTAATGTCAGTGCTACGCTTTCCTCCTCTTCTTCTTCACTGGCCGGCTGGCGTTTGTCAAGCAAAACTTCTCCATCCTTAGCCACATAAACAAAATTAGTATGTCCACCGGAAATAATAGCCTCTGACCGATGATTGCCAGCATGGCAAATCACTTCAATATACAGCTTCTCTGCTATATTTTCCTTTAACGCTATAGATATGCGTTTCTCACTGATAAACTGTTTTCCTTGTTCAACTGCTTCAGGTGTACATTCTTTCAACACCTCCAGCTGGTAAGCCGATTTCCCGATCAAAGCTCCCAATGCCACAGCTATCGGCAGCCCTACCATATCCGTTCCCGGAATACCAACTCCCATCGCGTTCTTCAAGATATTAGCACTCAGCAGAATCTCTATTTTCTCTGGTTTCACCTCCAGTGTTTCTGCCGCTTTAGCAACACACAGTGCCACAGCAATAGGCTCTGTACAACCAATGGCGGGAACTACCTCCCGTTTTATCAAATCAATGATTTGCTTTCTTTCCGATTCGGTCATAATTATTCAGTTCTTTAGTTATTGAGTTTCTGAGTTATTGAGCTGGAACAAAGCAATAAACTTATTAACTCAAATATAATAATTTTATGGGTGCAAAAATAGGCATTTCTTTTCGAGAAGACATGTATATATAGAGAATAAAGTAACAAAAAGACAGAAAAAATCAATAGAAATAGCAAGTAACCATATCTAAAAGACAATAAGATATTCCGATTACAAACAATCTATGAACTAGATGAAATCTCATAATCTATTGCAGAAAAAGATACGAAAAAACTAATATCCAAGTTTATTGACCAGATATTTGTACTTTTTGAACAGATAGCTTTATTTTTTACTGCCGCTAACACTTATTTTTGTGAACAAAAAATTTTAATACACTATCATTAATAAAAACAAAAGAAACCATCATGAAAAAACTTTTCATCAGTATGCTTGCTACAATTTGCATTGCCTTGCAATCGGTAGCAAACGAGATTCCACGTAAAGAGTATCCACGCCCTCAGTTTGTAAGGGAAGCATGGGTCAACTTGAACGGACAATGGGACTACACATTTGATTTCGTCAACTCTGGAAAAGAAAAAGGCTATCAAAAAGCTACATCATTCGACGGAAAAATCACTGTCCCTTTTTGTCCAGAAAGTAAACTATCTGGCGTAGGGCATACCGATTTCATCAATCATATATGGTATCACCGCAGCATCGAAATTCCTCAAGCATGGGAAGAAAAAAAGATCTTGCTGAACTTCGGAGCTGTATATTATACTGCAGAAATCTATATTGACGGACAAATTGCCGGACGTCATTTTGGTGGAAGCTCTTCATTTGCTGTAGATATTACCCCGTTTGTCAAAGCCGGACAACAGCACCATTTAGTAGTAAAGGCATCAAGCGACTTGCGTTCTGGACTACAAAGTGCAGGGAAACAGAGTCTCCGTCATGGTTCACACGGATGTAACTACACCCGAACGACCGGAATCTGGCAAACTGTATGGATGGAAGCTGTGGCATACAACGGACTGCAATCGGCACAAGTCATTACAGATATCGACCAAAGCCAAATTATCATTCGTCCACAATTTTATGCAGAAGGGAAAAATACACTGAAAGTCACACTGAAAGATGGTAATAAAACCGTGGCAACAGCTAAAGTTGCTGCGATGAACAGTTCTGTAGCAGTACTTCCTGTAAAAAAAGCCAAGCTGTGGTCGCCCGAATCACCTTTTTTATATGATTTAATCTATCAACTAACAGACGATCAGGGGAATGTGATAGATGAAGTAAATTCTTATGTAGGTATGCGCAAAATACATATCGAAGGAAATAAAATCTATCTGAACAATCAGCCCTACTACCAACGTCTGGTACTCGATCAGGGATTCTATCCTGACGGCATCTGGACAGCACCTTCGGACGAAGCACTGAAGAAAGACATTGAGCTTTCCATGGCTGCAGGATTCAACGGTGCACGCCTGCATCAGAAGGTGTTCGAAGAACGGTTCTACTATTGGGCAGACAAAATGGGATACCTCACATGGGGTGAAGCACCCAGCTGGGGAATGGATGCAAACAACGTTGAAACAGCACGCAACTTCCTGACAGAATGGTCGGAAATTGTCTGCCGCGACCGTAATCATCCTTCATTGCTAATATGGACACCGATGAATGAAGAGTGGTGGCCGGATCCTGTACAATATCCCCGACTCACTTCTGATCTCTATAATCTGACCAAGGCTATCGACCCTACCCGTCCATTCCATGATGCTAGTGGTGGAACACATGTGAAAACAGACTTATGGAGTTTCCACAACTACGAACAGAATCCAGAACAATTAAAGAAGAATATTCAGAACGAAAGTACAGCAAAAGAAAACAAGTTCCAACGTCCGGGTAATCTGCAAGGATATCCGCAACGTAACATCGGATTCAACGACCCGTTGATGAGCGACGAATACAACTATCCTGCTTACGACGGAAAGATTCCATTCCTCATTGACGAAGTTGGAGGTATCAAATGGGTGAAAGGACAAGATAAAGGCAACACAGGTACATCGTGGGGATACGGTGAAGCACCTAAGTCGGAAAAAGAATTCATCGAACGGCTGAGAGGACAGATGAAAGCTATCCTCGAACTGCACCAGCAGGTATGGGGTTACTGCTACACCCAGCTCACTGATGTGGAACAGGAGCAAAACGGTATCTATTATTACGACCGCACACCTAAATTTGACATGAAGCTGATTTACGATATTTTCAGTCAGGAGCCCAATACTGACAAATAAAAATAACCCCTCTCCGCCCGAAACACAATAAAAAAACAGAACGACAGGCTGTCTCAAAATGATAATGAGGCAGCCTGTTTTTCTAATCGTAGAGACTTATTCTAAAATCGACAATCACTACACAAAATTCTATAAACCATTGTACAACCTCATTTAATCACCAAATCAAAGACTATTTATCCAAAACTTTGTTATATTTGCGTATCGTATTTAAAGCCGCAAACTATGTTTAATTCATTTGGAAATGTATTCCGTCTCACAAGCTTTGGTGAGTCTCACGGAAAAGGAGTAGGAGGAGTTATAGACGGATTCCCTTCAGGGATCGTTATTGATGAAGATTTTGTGCAACAGGAACTGAACCGGAGACGCCCGGGCCAATCCATTCTCACGACACCGCGACAAGAAGATGATAAAGTAGAGTTTCTTTCCGGCATTTTTGAAGGGAAATCAACTGGATGTCCCATCGGATTTATTGTGTGGAACAAGGCACAACAGTCAAGCGACTACAATAATCTGCGGAATGTATACCGACCATCACATGCAGACTATACTTATAATGTAAAATACGGAATTCGTGACTACCGAGGAGGAGGACGTGCATCAGCTCGGGAAACCATCTCACGTGTAGTGGCTGGTGCGCTTGCAAAACTCGCCTTACGCCAATTAGGAATCAGCATCACAGCATATACATCACAAGTAGGTGCCATCAAATTGGAAGGCAACTATTCCGACTATGACCTTGAACTTATAGAAACCAATGATGTACGTTGTCCAGACCCAGAAAAAGCAAAAGAGATGGCAGATTTCATCCAACAAATAAAAGCTGCCGGAGATACCATTGGGGGAACCATTACTTGTGTTATAAAGGGATGTCCTATAGGACTTGGACAACCCGTTTTCGGCAAATTACATGCAGCATTAGGAAATGCCATGCTAAGCATCAATGCTGCCAAAGCTTTCGAATACGGGGAAGGATTCAAAGGATTGAAAATGAAAGGATCAGAACAGAATGATGTATTTTATAACAATCATGGTCGAATAGAAACGCACACCAATCATTCGGGAGGGATTCAAGGAGGAATCAGTAACGGACAAGATATTTATTTTCGTATTGTATTCAAGCCTATTCCAACGTTATTAATGGAACAGGAAACAGTAAGTATCAATGGAACAGACACTACATTAAAGGCACGAGGAAGGCACGATCCATGTGTACTTCCACGCGCAGTTCCTATTGTCGAAGCAATGGCAGCCATAACCATACTCGATTATTATCTGCTTGATAAAACAACGCAACTATAACAAACAACTAACAGAAGAATAGGGGGAAATGCCCTATGCTCTATATTACCCAACGAAAAACAACCATACAATGAACGAAGTCCAAAAATACATTATTTCCAATGAAGCAAGAATGATAGAAGAGCTTTTCAGCCTTATCCGCATTCCCAGTATCAGTGCATTGCCCGAACATAAAGATGATATGCTAGCTTGTGCAGAACGTTGGGCACAGCTATTGTTAGAAGCCGGGGCAGATGAAGCAATAGTAATGCCCTCAGAAGGGAATCCCATTGTATTTGCACAAAAGACAGTAAATCCTGATGCAAAGACTGTTCTGATTTATGCACACTATGACGTTATGCCAGCAGAACCTCTGGAACTTTGGAAAAGTGATCCGTTCAATCCAGAGATACATGATGAACGTATCTGGGCACGTGGTGCCGATGACGACAAAGGACAGTCTTTTATTCAAGTAAAAGCATTCGAATATCTCACAAAAAACAATCTGTTAACCCATAACGTAAAATTCATATTTGAAGGAGAAGAAGAAATTGGTTCTCCCAGCCTTGAGGCTTTCTGCCAGAAACATCAGGAATTGCTTAAGGCAGATGTCATACTCGTATCAGATACCAGCATGTTAGGGGCTAATTTACCTTCACTGACTACAGGATTGCGTGGACTTGCCTATTGGGAAATTGAAGTAACAGGTCCAAACCGAGACTTACACTCCGGACATTTTGGGGGAGCTGTAGCCAATCCCATCAATGTCCTTTGCAACATTCTCAGTAAGGTAGTAGACGAGAATGGACGAATTACTGTACCCGGCTTCTACGATGATGTAGAAGAAGTGCCTCAAGCTGAACGGGAAATGATTGCCCGCATTCCCTTTGATGAACAAAAGTATAAAGAAGCTATCGGAATAAAAGAAGTGTTCGGAGAAAAAGGATACAGTACATTAGAGCGTAACAGTTGCCGTCCTTCGTTTGATGTATGTGGCATTTGGGGAGGATATACAGGTGAAGGTTCAAAAACCGTACTACCGTCAAAAGCATACGCGAAAGTATCCTGCCGATTGGTTCCCCATCAAGACCACCATAAAATATCCCAACTGTTTGCTGATTATATCCGCGACATTGCTCCAAATACTGTACAAATCAAAGTGACTCCAATGCATGGTGGACAGGGATATGTATGTCCAATTTCTCACCCTGCCTATCAAGCAGCAGAAAAAGGTTTTCAAAAAGCCTTTGGCAAGCAACCATTAGCTGTGCGACGAGGAGGAAGTATCCCTATTATTTCTACATTTGAGCAAATACTAGGGATTAAAACGATTCTAATGGGATTCGGATTGGAATCGAATGCGATACATTCACCTAACGAGAATTTTCCATTAGATATCTTCCGAAAGGGAATTGAAGCAGTCATAGAGTTTCATCGCGAATACAACTAGCCCATAAAGTTTCTCATTTTTCTACTCTTCATCAAGTTCTTTCAAGAAAACAAGAATATGGACAGAAGAAATTTCATAAAAAAGATGGCAATAGTTACTGCAACTGGTCTATTGACCGCACCATCGCTCAATATGGAAGCTGCCACTACAAAAAGGAAAAAAGAAAAAATATGGAAAGGATTTAATTTACTCAACAAGTTTAACCCTGATTACCAGCAAGCATTCCATGAACAAGACTTTGAGATTATGGCAGAATGGGGATTCAATTTTGCCCGTATTCCCTTGTCTTATTGGTGTTGGAGTAAACCTGACCATTGGTATGAAATTGACGAAAGATGCTTGAAAGAAATAGATAAAGTTGTAGAATTTGGGAAACAATACAAAATTCATATAAACCTTAACTTCCACAGAGCACCCGGATACTGCATCAATCCACCGCATGAGAGAGCCAATCTTTTCGAAGACGACGAAGCCCTGCAAGCTTGTACTTTTCATTGGAAAACATTTGCTGAAAGATATAAGAATTATTCATCAGACGACCTAAGTTTCAATTTAATAAATGAAGCGCCCAATATAGAAGATTCAAAATACGACCGGGTAGTCCTTCAGTTAATCAATTCCATCCGAGATATTTCTCCTAAAAGGACTATCATTGTAGATGGATTGAATGTTGGGAACAAACCATTAATGAGCCTTACTGACGTTGAAAACATCATACAAAGTGGGCGAGGATATCAACCGATGCTGATTTCCCACTATGCCGCTAATTGGGTGTACGGCGACAAACCCATGTATTATCCCATAGAGAAATTAAGTTGGCCTTTACAGGACGGCGACAAGTACTATGACAAAGAATGGCTTCGTAAAACTTTAAAAAAGAACTGGGAGCCATGGGTCAAGCAAGGAGGAAAAGTACATATCGGCGAATTTGGATGTCATAATCAAACTCCTCATAAGGTAGCAATAGCTTGGTTAAAAGACCAGTTTGATATTTTTAAAGAAAATAACTGGGGATGGTCATTATGGAATTTATATGGTTCATTTGGGGTAATGGATAGTAACAGAAAAGATGTTGTCTATGAGAACTATAAAGGACATAAGCTGGACAGGGAAATGCTGGAATTACTAAAAGAATATAGTTAGGCGTTAATAATCTATTTATAATAAATTAATATTTCCATATCCAACTTTCACCTCTTGGCGGCGTCTAATAAACATAAGGTTACACAAACTGTGAATATGAGAAAGCAACTACCACTCTTTCTTTTAGTTTTTCTGCTCCTGATGAACACAATGCCAAGCATGGGACAGCCAAAACCTCAGTGGAATAGATTCCCTAGACGGACTAGCGAAGAACCTGTATGGGAACGTTTTTACGACCAAAGCAGGAGAGATACAGCCTATATTGACAGCCTTCATCCCCAATTGGAAAAGATGCTTCACTGGTCACCATATATAAGAAAAGAACAAAAGGAAGTGATAACCTATATACTTTGGAACATGGTATACGTAGAAGGAGGAACAATGAACATGGGAATAAATAACAATCTCTCGACTACGATATCCTCTTTCTTCATCAACCGATATGAAGTGAGCCAAGATGAATGGTATGTCATTATGGGCGAGAATCCTTCAAGACAGCGTCATCGCAATGCTCCCGTTGACCAGCTTAGTTGGTTCGATGCCAACCGGTTTACTCAACGACTTGTTGATCTAAGCGGATTGCCATTCCGTCTTCCCTACGAGGCTGAATGGGAGTATGCGGCACGCGGAGGCAAAAAGACACAAGGATTCCTTTATGCAGGAAGCAATGAACCAGAGAAAGTAGCTTGGTTTCGCGAACGAATCAAAGAACAAAACGACTTTATTTCGAAAGATACCGGAAAGAAAAGCCCCAACGAACTGGGTTTGTATGACATGAGTGGGAATGTCTACGAATGGTGTATGGACTGGTATGACAGTTATCATCCGTTTACCAACAATACAGTTCACAAAGAAGTCAATGCCAACACTTATAAAGTACTACGAGGAGGCAGCTTCTATACATTCGAAAAATACTGCACCATCACTAACCGATATGGCGTAAACCCTTACCGTCGGGATATAGACTATGGCATGCGTCTAGTTGTTCCCCTATTGCCATAGATTATAATCTTCATGATTCGAATGACTGGCGAAACGTGCAGCCATTACGCCATTCAGAACAACCATAAGCTGTTTTTCCTTTGATAATTGTTCCTTTGCCACAAAGCGGACACGGAGTACCAACCAATGTGTCGACATTCGTCATTACAGTGGTATCGATTGTTTTTGAGGCAGATGATACTTTCCGTACCCGTTTCTTTGCTTCTTTTTTTGCTTTTGCAGCCGCTTCTATCTCTGATGCCACACTCTGTTGAACAGTGATTCTACGGTTACTGTTATCAGACATCACACTTTTTACGATTTCTGCCACCATCTGTTTCAGCTCTTCCAAAAACTGGCGGGCATCATAAGTTTTCTTTTCAATCTCACGAAGTTTCTTTTCCCAGATTCCAGTAAGTTCTGCAGATTTTAAAAGTTCCTCGTGAATCAGTTGCACCAATTCCACTCCTGTGGAAGTAGCTATCAGGTTCTTCCGTTCCTTACGAATATAATTGCGTTTAAACAACGTTTCGATAATAGCAGCACGAGTAGAGGGACGCCCGATGCCATTCTCTTTCAGAGCATCACGCAATTCATCATTATCTACCAATTTACCAGCAGTCTCCATTGCACGCAACAGTGTTGCTTCTGTATAAGGTTTAGGGGGTTGCGTCCACTTTTCATTCAAATCCGGGATATGAGGGCCGCTTTCACCTTTCACAAATACCGGAAGCATTTTCTCTTCATCCTGTTCCCGATCTTCAGCTGCATCTTTCATATCTTTTATAAACACAACTCTCCATCCTGGGTCAATTACCTGCTTACCTGTCACCTTAAATAAAATACCGTCCACTTCGCCAAGTACAGTAGTAGTAGACACGCGGCAATCCGGATAGAATACTGCAATAAAACGACGAGCTATCAGATCATAGACACGACGTTCCATATCTGTCAGATTCTGAGCATACACTCCGGTTGGAATAATAGCATGATGATCGGTTACTTTAGAGTTGTCGAACACTTTCTTTGACTTCGGAAGTGCTTTTCCTGACAGTGGAGCAGTCAGCACTTCGTAATCACGCAGTCCTTTCAGAATTCCGGGACATTTCGGATAGATATCATCACTCAGAAAAGTAGTATCTACACGTGGATAAGTAGCTACTTTTTTCTCATAAAGAGACTGTATCACCTTCAAAGTTTCATCAGCAGAATAAGCAAATTTTTTATTACATTCTACCTGTAGAGAAGTCAGATCAAACAAACGAGGGGCATATTCCTTACCGTCTTTCTTGATAACACCAGTCACTGTAAATGGTGAATTACTGATACGATTCACCAACAATTCTCCTTCTTCACGGCTGGTAATGGGATCGATACCCGGATTTTCTATCCGTTTCTTGCCTCCGTTTTTTTCTTCTTCTGCAGCCAGTTCCTCATCACTCTTTCGAATGATTGCTGAGAATGTTGTATCACGATATACAGTCTTTAACTCCCAATATTGTTTAGGCTCAAAGTTTGCTATTTCCAATTGTCTGTTAACAATAAGTGCCAGCGTGGGAGTTTGCACTCTTCCTATAGAAAGTACCTGTTTGTTTTGTCCGTACTTGATAGTATAAAGCCGGGTAGCATTCATACCCAGCAGCCAATCCCCCATTGCACGTGACAACCCTGCTTCATATAACGACTGAAATTCCGACTGGTCTTTCAACTTAGCAAATCCCTCGCGTATTGCTTCTTCTGTCAGCGATGAAATCCACAACCGTTTTACCGGACAACGGGCACCTGCTTTCTGCATTACCCATCGCTGAATAAGTTCTCCTTCCTGCCCGGCATCACCGCAGTTTATTATCAAATCGGCATGCTGCATCAGTCCTTCAATGATGTGAAACTGTTTTTCATAGGTGGGATTCTCTATCAGCTTGATTCCAAAGCGTGGAGGAATCATAGGAAGGCTACTTAAGCTCCATGATTTCCAGCCCGGGGTATACTCATGAGGCTCTTTAAGAGTACAAAGATGGCCAAACGTCCAGGTTACCTGATATCCGTTACCTTCTATATATCCATCTTTTTTGGTATGGGCACCAAGTACTTCGGCAATATCACGTGCCACAGAGGGCTTTTCAGCGATGCAGACTATCATTCTTTATCTCTCTTCTTAGAATTCAATCGGTTTGCAAAGTTACACGATTATTTGGCTCTACTTACAGAAAGGAACAAAAAAACGCCTTCCACTCTTCCGAGCAGAAGGCGATGATAAACTATGAATAAACTATCTCAGCATCAATTAGCCAAGAAAGACATTATAGCATGATTATTCTTCATCAAGCAGAATCTCAAGTACCTGAGCAGCCGACTTGGCAACCGGAGTACCGGGACCGAAGATAGCTACTACTCCAGCCTTGTACAAGAAATCATAATCTTGTGCAGGAATGACACCTCCGGCAGTTACCAAGATATCCTCACGTCCCAATTTCTTCAACTCTTCAATAATTTGTGGTATCAGCGTCTTGTGTCCAGCAGCCAATGATGATACTCCCACAACGTGGACATCATTTTCTACCGCCTCGCGAGCTGCCTCAGCAGGAGTCTGGAACAAAGGTCCCATGTCTACATCAAAGCCGCAATCGGCATATCCGGTTGCAACCACTTTCGCACCACGGTCATGACCGTCCTGTCCCATTTTTGCAATCATAATACGAGGACGACGTCCTTCTTTCTTTGCAAATTTGTCTGCTAGCTCGCATGCTTTAGCGAAGTAGCTGTCATTCTTACTTTCTGATGAATACACGCCTGAAATAGTTCTAATTACTGCTTTATAACGTCCCACGACTTTTTCGCAGGCATACGAAATTTCTCCCAATGTTGCACGGACGCGTGCTGCTTCAACCGCCAATTCCAGCAGATTGCCTTTACCGCTCTTCACACACTCGGTAATAGCATCCAAAGCTTTGTCTACTTCAGCCTGGTTACGTCCTTCCTTCAAACGTCTCAAATTCTCAATCTGTTCCTGACGAACAGCTGTATTGTCTATTTCAAGAATATCAATCGGAGCCTCTTTTTCCAAGCGATACTTATTCACACCAACAATAGTCTGCGCACCGCTATCAATGCGAGCCTGTGTACGTGCTGCAGCCTCTTCAATACGCATTTTTGGAATACCAGTCTCGATTGCTTTCGCCATACCACCCAGTTTTTCAATCTCCTGAATGTGTTCCCATGCCTTATGAGCAATCTCGTTGGTCAACGACTCTACATAGTATGAGCCTCCCCACGGGTCGACATTCTTACAGATATATGTTTCCTCCTGAATATAAATCTGAGTATTACGTGCAATACGTGCCGAGAAATCAGTAGGCAATGCTATTGCCTCATCCAAAGCATTGGTATGCAATGATTGTGTATGACCTAATGCTGCAGCCATTGCCTCAATACATGTACGTCCCACATTATTGAACGGATCCTGCTCGGTCAACGACCATCCAGAAGTCTGTGAGTGTGTACGCAATGCCAACGATTTCGGGTTCTTTGGATTGAACTGTTTCACAATCTTAGCCCACAACATACGAGCGGCACGCATCTTGGCTATTTCCATAAAGTGATTGGTTCCTATTGCCCAGAAGAAAGAAAGACGGGGAGCAAAAGCATCGATATCAATGCCTGCTGCCACACCGGCACGCAAATATTCCAGTCCATCTGCCAATGTATATGCCAGCTCAATATCTGCCGTAGCTCCAGCTTCCTGCATATGATAACCGGAAATAGAGATAGAGTTGAACTTAGGCATCTTCTGAGAAGTATATTCAAAAATGTCGGAAATAATCTTCATTGAGAAGGCAGGTGGATAGATATAGGTATTACGCACCATAAATTCTTTTAGAATATCATTCTGAATCGTACCGGCCATTTCTTCCAGCTTAGCACCCTGCTCCAAGCCTGCATTGATATAGAATGCCATGATCGGAAGCACTGCACCGTTCATTGTCATAGAGACAGACATCTTGTTCAATGGAATGCCATCGAACAAAACTTTCATATTCTCTAGTGAACAAATAGATACACCAGCCTTACCTACATCACCTACCACCCGTTCGTGATCAGGATCATAACCACGATGTGTAGCCAAGTCGAATGCAACAGAAAGTCCCTTTTGTCCGGAAGCCAGATTACGGCGATAGAAAGCGTTAGACTCTTCGGCAGTAGAGAATCCGGCATACTGACGAATTGTCCAAGGGCGCAGAGTATACATAACAGAATATGGACCTCTCAAATAAGGAGGAATACCGGCAGCATAGTCCAAGTGTTCCATTCCGTCAAGATCTTCTTTGGTGTAAACCGGTTTCACTTCAATATGTTCCGGAGTCTTCCAGTCTGCAGTGATTCCGTTTGCTTTTTGCCATTCAGTACCGTTTGAAGGCTGAAATGCGGCAAATATATCGATGTTACTAAAATCTTTTCTCATTGTTCTTAACTTAATAATTTTGCATTGTATTCTTTCAAGGTTTCCAATACATTCACACGTACGTGAATAAAGTTTTCAATGCCGGCAGCTTTCAGTTCATCGGCACAAGCAGGATTTCCGGCCACGATGAACATAGCCCGTCCGTTGAGTGCTTTGAAAGCTGGAACCGCATATTCAGCATACTCTTCGTCACTAGAGCATAGCACTACAATATCAGCCTTAGCTTCCATTGCAGCCTCCACTCCGGCTTCTACTGTATCAAAGCCAAGATTATCAATCACTTCATAGCCTGCGCAAGCCAGGAAGTTACATGAATATTGTGCTCTGGCCTGGCGCATAGCCAAGTTTCCGATAGTAAGCATAAATGCTTTCGGACGTTTGCCAGATGCTTCCGTTTCCAGACGCAATGCTTCAAATTCACTTGCGGCACGATTGAAGATCAATGTATCCACATCCTTTTCACAAGTATGTGCACCATTTCCACCACCACAACAACATTTCTCCTCTAACGGATGCTTTCCGTCTGCTTTTTCGTTGAAGTTCGGATATTGGTTAGTTCCCAGCAATATTTCGCGACGCTGTGCCACAGCTTTACGGCGTTCCTCGTTTGTAGCATTTACCACAGACTGTACCAGTCCTTTTTTCAAAGCCTCGTAGAACCCACCATCTTTTTCAAGACACAAGAACAGTTCCCATGCCTGTTTTGCGATAGAAGCTGTCAGATTTTCTATATAATAGGAGCCAGCAGCGGGGTCGACCACCTTATCAAAATGAGATTCTTCTTTCAAAAGAAGCTGCTGGTTACGTGCCAGACGTTCGGAGAATTCATCCGGAGTCTCATACACTTTGTCGAATGGAGACACGGTCAATGAATCTACTCCTCCTAATGTTGCGCTCATTGCTTCGGTTTGAGTACGAAGCAGATTGACATAGGCATCAAACATTGTCAGGTTGAACGAAGTGGTTTCGGCATGAATTGCCATCTTGGCAGCACAACGGCACTCTCCGTTTTCGCCTTTATTATCACAATCGCGCAAACATTTAGGTTCGTAAGTTGACACAATGTTAGCCCACAACATACGGGCAGCACGGAATTTGGCTATTTCGAGGAAATAATTGGAACTGATACCAAAATTGAATTTAATCTTCTTAGCTACTACAGCAGCAGGAATACCTGCTTCGGTAAGCTGATGCATATATTCGTTACCCCAAGAAAGAGCATAGCCCAATTCCTGATAGATACGTGCTCCGGCATTGCTCAGTGTCAGGGCATTGACATTAATCACGCGATAGAAAGGAAGTGGCTGTATGGCCTCGATCAGTGCCTTTGCGGTCTGTACCATATCTCCCTTTTCCTTACCCTTCGTCAGCATCTTGTTGAAGAAGTCGTAATTGATAGAGCCCTTCAGTTTCTTTACATCATAGTCTTTTTTCTGGAAGTAAGCTACCAGCAGTTCTGCCAGCTCTACCACATGTCCCTGACAAGTAGAGAAGTTCAGCTCAACACATTCTGCCTGTATACCATCCAGCAATGTTTCAATATATTCAGCATTCAGCTCTTTAGCCTTCACATGGAACGACAAAGAATCTACACCTTTGTTCAGAATATCCAATGCCTTCGCATTTGCCTCTTTGGGAGATTCTACTCTTATATCTTGCCGTACCAGCCATTCGTTATTGTTTTTTTTCGTTCCTCTCAAATAGGGAAACTCTCCAGGAAGTGAGTCAGTCGTCTTCAAACCTTCCAGATCTTCCAACCGATAAAACGGTTTTACTTTGAATCCTTCGTTTGTTTTCCAAACGAGCTTCTTCTCAAAATCAGCACCTTTCAGGTCGGCTGTGACTTTTTCCATCCACTGTTCGGTAGTGACAGGAGCAAAGTCCGAGAAGAGTTTTTCTTTTTTGTCTGCCATAGTTTATTTGAAATTTAAACGAGATTAATATTGTGCTACTGATTTCTATCCGTTTGATTTCGTTCATCGGACAATCAGATTCGCAAATGTAATGAGTTTTAAGTTCTAAGTAATACGTTTTAAGTACGAAGTTTCTTCGTTTTTAGATTCTTTTACCACTTCTATTAATAAATAAGCCCGTAAAAGGGCATCCAATCTCTCATATTTACCCCATTTGTCAGCTAACCTTTCCCAACGTGTTGGCTAACCTTTGCTGACATGTCAGCTAACCTTTCCCAACGCGTCAGCTAACCTTTCCCAACAAACCCTCTCAGAATGGCTTCTGAGGGGCATTTATCTCGAGCGAGAGAATCTTACGGCTTTCTTTTACCAAATCACCCGTTTTTTCTTGGACAAAGAAAATGTTATCACTAATTTTGCGGCTGTTTTTTCTAAATGAAAGATCAAGCACTTAAAAACTTAGAACTTAAAACTTATAACTAAAAGCTTAAAAATTATGGATTGGTTACAAAGTCTGTTGTGGGACTCAACCTCCGTAGCACACATCGTCTTTCTCTATGCATTTGTGGTTGCAGCCGGTGTATATTTAGGAAAGATCAAGATTTTCGGAGTTTCATTGGGTGTCACATTTGTTTTGTTTGCCGGTATTCTGATGGGACATTTCGGCTTTACCGCCGATACACAGATCCTGCATTTCATACGTGAATTCGGACTGATTCTGTTCGTATTCTGTATTGGTCTTCAGGTAGGTCCTTCTTTCTTCTCCTCATTCAAGAAAGGAGGTATGACACTCAACCTGCTGGCAGTAGGCATTGTTGTACTAAACATCGCTGTTGCACTGGGACTCTATTTCCTTTGGGACGGGCGCATTGAGCTGCCAATGATGGTAGGTATTCTTTATGGAGCTGTCACTAATACTCCGGGACTTGGTGCTGCCAACGAAGCATTGAACCAGCTCAGCTACAACGGTCCGCAAATAGCCTTAGGTTATGCCTGCGCCTATCCGTTGGGAGTCGTTGGAATCATCGGTTCCATTATCCTCATCCGTTACATTTTCCGCATCAATCTCAGCAAAGAAGAAGAGAAGCTGAAAACACAAAGTGACGACTCGCATCATAAACCTCATATGATGAGTCTTGAGGTGCGTAATGAATCCATCAGCGGCAAAACACTGAAAGAGATCAAAGGATTTCTAGGACGTCAGTTCGTCTGTTCACGTATCCGCCACGATGGTCATGTCAGTATTCCCAACAAGAATACAATATTTTATATGGGTGATCAGCTGTTCATCACCTGTACAGAAGAGGACGCTCCATCCATCATTGCTTTCATCGGTAAAGAAGTTGAGCTGGATTGGGAGAAACAAGACCTTCCGATGGTTTCACGCCGCATCCTAGTGACAAAACCGAAAATCAATGGAAAGACTCTGGGATCTATGCATTTTCTCAGCATGTACGGAGTCAACGTTACGCGTGTCAACCGATCTGGTATGGACCTGTTCGCCGATCCTAATCTGATTCTTCAGGTAGGCGACCGTGTCATGGTGGTAGGACAACAAGATGCTGTAGAACGTGTGGCAGGTGTATTGGGTAACCAACTAAAACGTCTGGATACTCCAAACATTATCACTATTTTCGTCGGTATCTTCTTCGGAATTCTTTTGGGAAGTTTACCTATAGCTTTCCCCGGCATGCCAACACCGTTAAAATTAGGATTGGCAGGCGGTCCGTTAGTTGTAGCGATATTGATTGGCCGTTTCGGCCATAAGTTCCATCTGGTCACTTATACAACAATGAGTGCCAACCTGATGCTGCGTGAGATAGGAATCGTCCTGTTCCTTGCCAGTGTGGGAATAGATGCCGGAGCAAATTTTGTACAAACCGTAGTCGAAGGAGACGGCCTGTTATATGTAGGTTGTGGTTTCCTGATTACAGTCATCCCACTGCTCATCATCGGTATCATTGCACGCTGGTATTATAAGATAAACTATTTCACTTTGATGGGACTCATTGCCGGAAGTAATACCGACCCACCCGCATTGGCTTACTCAAACCAAGTGACTACCAGCGATGCACCTGCAGTAGGCTACTCTACCGTCTATCCATTGTCTATGTTCCTCCGCATTCTGGCAGGACAGATGATTTTACTGACAATGATGTAAAACTTTCTTAGAAGAGATATTAAACAATCGGAGGCAGACATTTTATGATAGTGTCTGCCTCCGATTGTTTTTCCTTATGTATACTTTTTATAAATGTAACTTCTTTCGCACGAACTCTTCAATAAACTGTATTGTTCCGTCAATACCCAACGAAGAGGAATTGATACATAAATGATAAGTAGCAGCAGCCCCCCATGTATTGAAGCTGTAATAATTGTAGTATTCCGAGCGTTTTTTATCAGCTTTCTCCATCATCTCTTCCGCCGCTTCGGAAGTAATATGATGAATCTCACAAAGGCGTGCTATACGATCTTTCTTATCAGCAGAGATAAAAACGTTGACACAACGGGGATGTTCGCGTAAGATATAATCGGCACAGCGTCCTACAAAAAGGCAAGACTTTTCAGCCGCTAAATGACGAATGACGTCACTCTGCACTTTAAACAAAGCATCGTTACTCAAACAGCTGGTCATGGGCATAGCTCCATCACTGATAAAGGGGAAACGCATACCAAACAACCCACCAATCATTCCCTGCGAGGCTTTTTCGTCAGCACGTTCAAAAAACTCACGACACAGTCCACTCTCTTCTGAAGCTAAATTAATCAGTTCCTTATCGTAAAAATCTATACCTAAACGGGCTGCCAGTTTTTCTCCGATTTCTCTTCCTCCACTACCTAACTGCCGCCCAATATTAATTACATAATGATGATTCATGATAAACATTGTTAATGGTTACGGAGCAAACATACAAATTATTCCCCAATCTACAGCATTAAACGGAAGTTATATTTAAACGAGCAAAGGAAATAGCCACGTACCTGCTGTCCGCGCACCTCGAAAAATCCATCAGCTGTAGATGAGCGAGAATATCCATTCTCGTCTCCCAGAATATCAGCCCAGAAAACAGAAAGCTCAGCCTGCTTTTCTTTTAGGAAACACCATGTAGCTCCTGCATTCCATAAAATTTCATCCTTTTCTTCTTTCTGTACATTCGTACCGCTACGAAGTGTATAGTGTGCATCAGTACGCACTTGCAATCCAAAAGGAAAGTCTACATATCCTTCCAATCCTATATTATAAGTACGATTATGAGTGTTATTACGCTCGTTCAACGAATTGAGAGCCTGATTGTAATCCCATGAGCCTGACAAATCAATACCACCCCATGAAGGCATATAGGACAAGCGTGTCTGACATCTTACACCAGTGTCTCGCGTTGTCGTTTTCTGCGGCTCCATTGTCTTATCCTCGTTAATCATACTTACACGATTGTTGTAGTTTGCATAAGCTTCCAGATTAATTCGGAATTGTTTACCAATATGTTTCCACCAATAAGTTCCACCATTCACCGCCCAGTTTCCATTAATATTAATGGGATAGGTTTCCCGTCCTCCTGTTTGCGAATTATAATTTACCACCCTTGTCACACTGTTCTGTTCCAGCTGTCCATCCAAATTGGCGGAAAAGCCAAGATCAGAATCACTGAAACTCAATCTGAGGCTATGACTGAACATCTGCTTCAAATCCGGATTTCCACGTGTGATATATAAAGGATTACTGTTATCGGTCAGAGGCATTAAATCTAACAAAGAAGGTTGGCGAGTTCTTCCATTATAGTTCAAACTGACCTCTTTCTTCTTTTTATGCCAAGAAAGCCAGAATGCAGGTTGATAGTCAAAAGTACTCATTGCTGTATCAGAGCGATGTACTCCCATTTTCCGGTCAATCGCACGCCGTTGTGGAGAAACAACCATCATAGCATGTACTCTCCACACAGTGTCTTCATAGTTCAACCCCAAACGTATATCATGCCCAATTGTACGGCTACTACTCCGCTCGCTCAGACTGTCCACATATCCTTCCCGGAAATTCTCAGGCAGTTGTCCAAAAGTATCTTCAGTTGTCAATTTAGAAAGTTCGTACGTATTACGGCTATTGCGCTCATCACGTGCACTCCAATTATAAGAAGCCTGTACTCGAAAGCGTTTTGTTATTGCCTGAGTAAATGATAGTCCTATACGCCAGTCCGTAGTGCGCGTAGGAGAATTTATATATTGATTGCGAAAAAGAACAGAGTCATTTCCCTGCCAATCTTTCAAACGATAATAAACTGTATTCGTTAAAGAATAGTTTTCTGACGTACCCTGCGAATTTGCATTGTGTAAATCGAGGCTGACAACACTTTTCCCCTCCTGATCCAACTTTCTCATCAGGTTTGCCGACCACTGATAATTGTCTGTCTTTCCTTTTGACAAAGAGTTGTTTTCGCTTCGGTTTACCAAAATTTCACGCGGAATGGATTCGAAACGGTCAAATAACTGTTCTTGTTCAATACCGGGAGGTGCATCGAAAGTCGCATTTTTTCCACCATTACGTCCTTCATTAGGAGAAGTACCCCAGCTTCCTTGAAAATAGAAACGTGTTTGTTTGTCTATATTCCCGTCTCCCGAGAAACTAGCAGAAAAATATCTGTTCTTTGAACTATTTTCACTTACAGAAGAAGAATATTGGTTTCCTCCAGGAAGATACTGCTCTTGATAAAATGAGGTAAGATTTCCATCACGATTCATACCATAACCCACGTTACCAGACAATCTTAAATCATCACTAAATTTTTTAGTCACATTCAGCCCGGCCGAATTGCTAATATTGTCTTTATAATAACTGTTTTGATGCCTGTTGGTAGAACGTAGCATTAAAGAAAAGTTATCTCCATTTTTATTAAAGTAATTTACCTGTGCTCCAAAATCTTTTTTCTTTTTATTTCCATAACCAGCTTCGGCATTGGTCAGCCATGTTTTATTCAGCTCTTTCTTGGTTTCCAAATCTAGGACATAATTCTTTGCGCCATCATCCACTCCAGTAAATTTTTCTTTTTCTGTCCGCTTGTCATATACTCTCAGCTTACTGACCAGTTTTGCCGGTAGATTTTCTAACGCCATTTCCTTATTATTCCCAAAGAATTCCTCTCCATTAATATTAATGCCGCTAATTTCCTTACCTTCATACATCAATTTCTTTGCCTTTTTATCATAAATCAATCCAGGAACACGTTTTAAAAGTTCTTCTAAATAAGCTCCTTCAGGCACCTTATAAGCCTCAGCATTAATAACCGTTGTATCTCCTTTCACCACAACATCTTTCTGTTCGCCTGTTACCACAACCTCTCCTATCTGAATATCGTCATCAGTCATTAGCAAGTTTCCGACATCAACAGATGCTGAATCCGACAACATACGAAATAGCGGGCGCATACCTATAAAAGAAGCCTTTAATAAATAATCCGTTTGGGCTTTCGGGCGGAAATCAACAGTAAAGTTTCCTTCCTCGTCAGTAGTAGTTCCCTTAATAAAAGTAGAATCAGTAGCGGATAATATTACAATACTTACCGATGGCAACGGCAGTATATCGTCTGTTCCCATCTCTTTTGCCTGTACAGTTCCCTTCACGGTACGTGTGTGCTGGGCATGTAAAGCTGTCGTACATACCATGTACAACAAAATAAGAAGTAGCCTGTTCAGTCCGTTCATTTTTTAGTCATCTAGCATTGGAGTAAACTGTAACAAAAAACAGAAACCAGACTTCTAACTTATTTCTGTTACAAGCCCTTCTGCTTTTTTTACCATATTCTTAGTCAATCGTCCTCCCCGTTTGTTTTACTGTGTCTCGCAAAGGTATGACAAAATTTTATATCTCTTTCTTTTTTTGCTACTTTTGTGCCCGAGAAAGCAGAGAATGAATGAAGCAACAATTATTAAACATGATACTCCTAACGCTTTTGTTTACAATAACAGGCTGTAAGCAAAACCGTAAGAACTCTTTAGAAACATTCAATCGAGAAGTATACATACCAGAATATGCTAAAGGATTCAAGATTTCTGGCGCCGAACATACACAAAGCACCCTAATAGAAATATTCAATCCATGGCAAGGAGCCCAAGATGTCGCCATGACCTATTTCATTTCGCGTGACAACGAACAAGCTCCCGATGGATTTACAGGACAAGTGATCAAAGCCGGAGCCAAGCGTATCGTATGTATGTCCTCTTCTTATATAGCCATGCTCGATGTAATAGGCGAAGTGGATAGAGTAGCCGGCGTATCAGGCATACAATATATTTCAAATCCATACATCCTTGCCCATAAGAATACAATCCCAGACATGGGAGCAGAAATGAATTATGAACGGTTAGTAGCGCTAAAGCCCGATGTCGTACTGCTATATGGCATAGGTGATGCACAAACCGGTATCACAGAGAAGCTGAAAGAACTCTCTATTCCTTACTTATACATGGGAGAATATGTAGAAGAATCTCCATTAGGCAAAGCTGAATGGATGGTTGTGCTTTCTGAGATTACAGATTGTAGAGAAAAAGGTATCAGTATATTTCAAGAGATTCCCAAACGCTACCATGCCTTAAAAGCTCTGACCGACACCATAAGCCACCGTCCTACAGTTATGTTCAATACCCCATGGAATGATAGTTGGGTAATGCCTTCTACCAAAAGTTACATGTCTCAACTAGTGACCGATGCCGGAGCAGATTATATATATAAGGATAACGACACAAACAGTTCTGTCACCATCGGCCTGGAAACGGCCTATGCACTGATACAAAAAGCCGATTATTGGATCAATGTCGGATCAGTAGCTACACTCGCCGAACTGAAAGCTGTCAATCCGAAATTTGCTGATGCCAAAGCTGTACAGCACAGTACTGTATATAATAATAACCAACGCATGACTCCAGCCGGAGGAAATGACTTTTGGGAATCCTCGGTAGTTCGTCCTGATATCGTATTACGGGACCTTATTCAGATTTTCCACCCTGAGTTGTTGTCAGACTCACTTTACTACTATCAACATCTAGAATGAAACAACGCCGTTCACATACATTCTTACTGTTTCTCATATTGGGAGTCGCAGCTTTCATCCTATTACTTACTGATGTAGCAACAGGAGATACAGACATTCCCATCTCAAAAATATGGGCAGTTCTGATTGGTAGTGATTGTGACGAAATGACACGAAACATATTGTTTTCCATCCGCCTCATGCGAGTAACAGTTGCTGTTCTGATCGGTGCTGCACTTTCTGTCAGCGGGCTTCAAATGCAGACTGTATTTCAGAATCCATTAGCAGATCCCTATTTGCTGGGAGTCAGTTCCGGAGCAGGTTTGGGAGTTGCATTATTCATACTAGGTGTTCCTCTTCTAGGTTGGTCAGACTCCCCTCTTCTGCACACTATCGGATTGGTTGGAGCTGGATGGATAGGGACAGCTGTCATTTTGCTCGGAGTAACCATAGTCAGCCGAAAAGTTAAAAATATACTTGGCGTACTGATTGTTGGAGTCATGATAGGATATGTAGCAGGAGCTATCATCCAGATATTACAATACTTAAGTTCGGCAGAGCAACTGAAAATGTTCACATTATGGTCTATGGGATCACTCAGCCATATCACTACGGCTCAGCTGACAGTTATGTTGCCTATGACTATTGCAGGTATACTGATTTCTGTTATCTGCATCAAGCCACTCAATTTATTATTGCTTGGCGAAAACTATGCTCGCACAATGGGAATGAACATAAGACGTTCGAGAACACTCGTCTTTCTGTCTACCGCTTTGTTGACAGGCACTGTGACAGCCTTTTGTGGGCCGGTAGGTTTCATAGGTTTGGCTGTTCCTCACATTACACGACTGCTGTTCCAGAATGCCGATCATCGTATACTGATTCCCGGCTCTCTGCTCATGGGTATTGTCTGTATGCTAGTCTGTGACATTATTGCAAAAAAATTTCTGTTACCAGTCAACTGTATTACAGCTCTGCTGGGAGTTCCGGTCATTCTATGGGTAATGGCTAAAAATCTGCGTTTAATCAAATGATACAACTGGAAAAACTGACACTCGGATACGGACAGCAGATATTGTTGGACAAAGTTTCTGCCCAGATAGCAAATGGACAACTGATTGCGCTGCTGGGGCGTAACGGAACTGGAAAGAGCACATTACTCCGTGCTCTTATGGGACTGGAGCGTCCTATACACGGCAATATCTATATCCAGCAACGTTCTGTTCATTCACTCAGAGCAGAAGAACTGGCACAGAATGTCAGCTTGGTTACAACCGAAAGAATACGCATTCCTCATCTGAGCTGTAAAGATGTTGTGGCATTAGGACGGGCTCCATACACCAATTGGATAGGAAAACTTCAGCCCGCAGACAATCGGCAGATAGAAGAAGCTATGAAGCTGACAGGAATGTTGTCATATGCAGACAAGACTATGGACAGGATGTCCGACGGTGAATGCCAGCGTATCATGATTGCACGTGCACTGGCACAAGACACTCCTGTAATTCTGCTTGACGAACCAACAGCTTTTCTTGATCTTCCTAACCGCTACGAGCTATGTCTGCTACTAAAAAAACTGGCAAAAGAGAAAAAGAAAAGCATCATCTTCTCTACCCACGATTTAGACATAGCATTGTCACTGTGTGATTTTCTTTTATTGATAGACAATCCACAATTGTACGCACTTCCCACACAAGAGATGATCAATGGAAGACATATTGAAAGACTTTTCCGGAACGAAACAGTCACATTTGACGCACAGGCTATGAAAGTAAGATCTTAAATTATATTGAAAGTAAGTTCTAAGCTAAGTCTTTAAGAAACAAATCAAACTAATTATATATGGAAGTTTTAAGAAATCTTTTTGAAGGTTACCCCAACTTATGGGGAGGCGGAGTGGCACACTCCGTATTGATTCTTTCGCTGACCATAGCGTTTGGAATCATTCTGGCAAAAATCAAAGTCAAAGGTATCTCTTTGGGAGTGACATGGATACTCTTTGTAGGAATTGTGTTCGGACATTTCAATATGAATCTGGACGAACACCTGTTGCATTTCCTCAAAGAATTCGGACTTATTCTATTCGTCTACTCCATTGGTCTTCAGGTAGGTCCCGGTTTCTTCTCGGCATTCAAGAAAGGAGGATTCACACTCAACATGCTCGCCGTGTTGGTTGTTGTACTGGGAGTTGCCATTACCGTTATTCTGCACTACACAACAGGAACACCTATCACAACAATGGTCGGAATTTTGTCTGGTGCCGTTACCAACACACCCGGTTTGGGTGCTGCCCAACAGGCTAATAGCGACCTGAACGGCATCGACGCCCCGGAAATTGCATTGGGATATGCCGTCAGCTACCCATTGGGTGTAATCGGTATCATTCTTTCTCTGCTGGCATTGAGATATATTCTTCGTATTAATATGCCTCGGGAAGAAAAAGAAGCAGAAACCGGTTTGGGACACTTACAAGAACTTACCGTACGCCCGTTCTCCTTGGAAATAAGAAATGAAGCAATAGACGGAATGAGCATTAAAGACCTCCGTCCACTGGTCAACCGTAAATTCGTCATTTCACGGATACGCCATAAAGAAGGAGGAGAAATAGAACTTGTCAATTCCAAAACAGTTGTCCATACAGGTGATAAAATTCTGCTTATTTCTACTCCTATGGATGTAGAAGCACTTACTATGTTCTTCGGTAAGGAGATTAAAATGGAATGGGAACAACTGGACAAAAAATTTATATCACGACGCATCCTCATCACCAAACCGGAACTAAACGGAAAGACACTGGCACAACTGAAGATACGAAACAACTTTGGAGCCAACATCACACGTGTCAACCGTTCGGGTGTAGACTTGGTACCTACTCCGCAACTGCAACTACAAATGGGTGACCGCGTCACTATTGTAGGAACCGAGCTAAGTGTCACTCATGCAGAAAAGATACTAGGAAATTCACTGAAACGACTGAACCATCCGAATCTGATTCCCATCTTTATCGGAATAGCATTGGGGTGCATTCTGGGCAGTCTGCCATTAACATTCCCGGGCATTCCACAACCCATCAAGCTGGGATTGGCAGGAGGTCCGCTGATTGTCTCTATCCTAATCAGCCGTTTCGGACCGAAATACAAACTGATTACCTACACTACCATGAGTGCCAATCTGATGCTTCGTGAAATCGGTATCGCCATTTTCCTTGCCTGTGTAGGATTGGGAGCTGGAAAAGGATTTGTAGAAACCATTGTCAACCAAGGAGGATACATATGGGTAGGCTACGGAGTCATTATCACCATTCTACCTTTGCTAATCACCGGACTGATAGGAAGATACTATTGTAAGCTTAATTATTTCACTCTAATCGGGGTACTTGCCGGTTCAACAACAAACCCGCCAGCATTGGCCTACTCAAATGACCTGACATCGTGTGATGCCCCATCCGTAGGATACGCAACAGTCTATCCGCTCACTATGTTCCTTCGAGTATTGACAGCACAGTTGCTGATCCTGTCGTTGGGATAGAGTAACGGAAAACTTTTGCATAGTTTACCGGCCTGTTCGAGATGGGCATGTCATGCTGCACGAGATGTGTATCTCGTACTGTACGACATGCCCATCTCATATATTGGCAACAAGCAGGCTGGGATGATATCGGAGTTTGAAAAAAATTAATAACTTCGTCCCCAATTACAACAATAAACATACGATGACAAAGCCCAAAGCTGTATTCAACTGGAGTGGAGGGAAAGACTCTGCTCATGCCTTGCTCCGCGCACTAGAATCGGAACAATACGACATTATTGCTCTGCTGACCACCGTTAATCGGAAGACTCACCGTTCTACTATGCACGACATTCCAATCGCCCTACTTGAGCTGCAAGCCAAATCGATCGGTATTCCTCTTTACATAGTCGACCTTACTCCCAAAGGAAACATGATAGACTATGCAAATGCAATGAAAGATGCCGTCTCTCACTTCAAGCAGCTAGAAGTAACACATTTCATTTTCGGAGATATCTTTCTACACGATGTACGGAAGTATCGCGAACAGCAACTGACGCCCTATGACATTACGGTTGTAGAACCTTTATGGGATAAGACATCACAAGAAGTCATAGAAGACTTTCTTACATCAGGCTTGAAAACCATTGTTGTCACCACAATGGCAGACGGCTTGGGCAGAGAAGCCATAGGGAAAATCATAGACCGTGATTTCATTTCATCCCTTCCTCCAGAGATTGATCCCAACGGAGAAAACGGTGAATACCATACATTCTGTTACGACGGACCCATTTTCAGCTACCCTATTCCCTATCAACTGAACGAACCGTTTTCGGAGAGTTTCGACATACGGCTCGACAACGGAGACATTCAAACCTATACTTACTGGTTTGCCGGCCTAAAAGCATAAGAAATAATCAGCGAGCAGCAGCTTTCTTAAACAGTCGGAATTGCCACAACAACATAGAAGCTGCGATTAGGCTGGCAATCAGATCGGAAATAGGCATGCTAATCCAAACCCCTTTCTGACCGTAATAATGAGGAAGTATCAACAGACAAGGAATCAAAATCAATACTTGGCGGGAAACAGACAAGAAAATGGCCTTGCTTGCCATACCGATGCTTTGAAAGAAATTGGCTGTCACCATCTGAAAACCGATCAACGGATAAAACATTACGACTATACTCAATCCCTTTGCCGAAATATTCATCAGTTCTTCATCTGTAGTAAAGGCAGATACAGCCAAATGCGGACAAAACATGCCGACCAAAAAGCCTGCAGTAGTGACACAAGTTGCTACAAAAATAGTGCGTTTCAACACATCTGTCACTCTATCATATTGTCGGGCTCCGAAATTATAGCCGGCAATAGGTTGCATTCCCTGATTCAATCCCATCACAATCATGACAAACAGGAAGACGATGCGATTGACAATACCAAAAGCACCGATAGCCAAATCACCTCCATACTGTTGTAATCCCTTATTGATAAGAATAACAATAAAGCAAGCAGCCAGATTCATTAAGAAAGGAGCCATTCCAATCGCCAACGAGTCGAACACAATCTTCTTTCTCAAGCGGAAAATACCCCGATGAAAATGGAGCAGTTCCTCCTTATTAGTAAACAGTCTGAACTGCCAGATTAAAGCGATCACCTGTGCAATAATAGTAGCAATGGCTGCTCCTTGAATTCCCCATCCGAAACCATAAATAAACAGAGGATCAAGTATCGTATTAATAATTACAGTAGCAATAGTAGCATACATAGCCTTCTGAGGATGCCCAGCCGAACGGAGCACAGCGTTCAGTCCTAAATAAATATGTGTAATAACATTACCTGCCAGAATTACAACCATATAGTCGCGCGCATACCCAACCGTAGCATCACTACCACCAAAAAAGTACAGAATAGGATCAAGGAATATCAAAGCAGGTATAGTAAATCCTAAACCGATGATAATATTCAGCACCAGTACATTTCCCAATACACGCTGAGCCGTATCATAATCTTTTTGCCCCAGTTTCACAGAAACCAGCGTAGCGGCTCCTACCCCAACCAGCGATCCGAAAGCAGCCGCCAAGTTCATCAATGGAAACGTCAGAGCCAAACCCGATATAGCCATAGGTCCCACTCCATGACCTATAAAAATGCTATCCACCATGTTATAAAGAGAAGACGCCGTCATGGCGATAATTGCCGGAACAGCATACTGCATCAAGAGCTTTCCGATCTTTTCCGTACCCAGCGCAGTGGGTGTTTTTTGTCCTGTCATAGCGATTACTTTTGAGGTTGCAAAGATAGTGAAAGGTGAGTGTAGAGACAAAAGAAAACATAGTTTTCATAACAAGTCATGCCGAAACGCCTTTTTATTCTATATCCATCTAAATACAAAAAAGAGGTCGATTACAGTATATATGAGAAAAGTTTCGTATTTTTGCCTCCAAATTGGGGAATTGTTCGGAGATCTTCTTCCTACAATTCCGATTTTAACCTATTAGAAGAATGAATATTTTAGAACTAAGTGAACAGGAAATCATTCGACGCAATAGTCTGAATGAACTTCGTGCGATGGGCATTGATCCCTATCCGGCAGCAGAGTATGTAACCAATGCTTTTTCAACCGACATAAAAGCTGAGTTCAAGGATGAAGACGAACCACGCCAAGTTTCTGTCGCCGGCCGTATGATGAGTCGCCGCGTCATGGGTAAGGCATCATTCATCGAACTGCAAGATTCTAAAGGACGTATCCAAGTATATATTACCCGCGACGATATTTGTCCGGACGAAAATAAAGAGTTATACAACACTGTATTCAAACGTCTGCTCGACTTAGGTGACTTCATCGGCATCGAAGGATTTGTATTCCGTACCCAAATGGGCGAAATCAGTATCCATGCCAAAAAGTTGACTGTACTTGCCAAGTCGATCAAACCTCTTCCAATTGTCAAATACAAAGACGGAGTAGCATACGACTCATTCGAAGATCCCGAACTTCGCTATCGTCAGCGTTATGTAGATCTGATTGTCAATGACGGTGTAAAGGACACTTTCCTGAAACGTGCTACTATCATTAAGACATTGCGCTCAGTATTGGACGAAGCCGGATATACAGAAGTGGAGACTCCGATTCTACAATCCATTCCCGGTGGGGCCAGTGCACGCCCATTCATTACCCACCACAATTCGTTAGACATCGACTTGTATCTGCGCATTGCTACAGAACTTTATCTGAAACGACTGATTGTTGGAGGTTTCGAGGGTGTATATGAGATTGGTAAGAACTTCCGCAACGAAGGTATGGACAAAAACCATAATCCGGAGTTCACTTGCATGGAGCTATATGTACAATATAAGGACTACAATTGGATGATGAGCTTCACCGAAAAACTGCTCGAACGCGTCTGTATCGCAGTCAACGGTAAACCCGAAGCTGAAATCGACGGCAAAGTTATCAACTTTAAAGCTCCCTACCGCCGCCTACCTATCCTCGAAGCCATCAAGGAAAAAACAGGCTACGATCTGGAAGGAAAGAGCGAAGAGGAAATCCGCCATATCTGCCAAGAACTGAAAATGGAGATTGACGACACAATGGGCAAAGGTAAGCTCATAGACGAAATCTTCGGAGAATTCTGCGAAGGCACATTCATTCAACCGACCTTTATTACCGACTATCCGGTAGAAATGTCACCATTGACCAAGATGCACCGCAGCAAACCGGGACTTACCGAACGCTTTGAACTGATGGTAAACGGAAAAGAACTCGCCAACGCCTATAGTGAGTTGAACGACCCTATTGATCAAGAAGAGCGTTTTAAAGACCAGCTGAGACTCAGCGAAAAGGGAGATGACGAAGCTATGTTCATCGATCAAGACTTCTTGCGTGCTTTGCAGTTTGGTATGCCACCAACATCTGGTATCGGAATCGGAATCGACCGTCTGACAATGTTGTTGACAGGCAAACCTTATATTCAAGAAGTATTGTTCTTCCCGCAAATGCGTCCAGAAAAAGTAGCAAAGAAAGATCCGGACAGCAAATATCTGGAACTCGGCATTCCGCAAGAGTGGATTCCCGTAATACAGAAAGCAGGCTACAATACTGTAGACGATATGAAAGAAGTAAATCCACAGAAGCTACACCAAGATGTCTGTGGCATTAACAAGAAATACAAGTTAGACCTGACAAATCCGAGCGTGAACGACGTAACGGAATGGATTAATAAACTGAAGAACTAAAAATAAGGAATGAAGAATCTCCTCAACGGTCATCAAGTATTACCGAATAGGGAATTCTTCATTCTTCATTTTCTCATTCTTAATTGAATAAGATGAAATTACCCGGTAAGATAGCCATTATGGGCGGAGGAAGCTGGGCTACGGCAATTGCAAAAATGTGCCTTGCTCAGGAAGATTCTATAAATTGGTACATGCGACGAGAAGACCGTATCACCGATTTTAAGAAGCTCGGGCACAATCCGGCCTATCTGACAGGTGTGAAGTTTGACGTCAAACGTATCAATTTCAGTTCTAATATCAATGATATTGTGAAACAGTCGGATACATTGATTTTTGTCACACCTTCTCCTTATCTGAAAATACACCTGAAAAAGCTAAAAACGAAAATAAAAGACAAGTTTATCATCACAGCCATCAAGGGAATCGTGCCTGATGATAATATTATTGTATCGGAATACTTCACCAAAGAATATGGAGTTCCTACCGAGAATATTGCGGTGCTGGCAGGTCCGTGTCATGCAGAAGAAGTTGCATTGGAGCGGCTTTCTTACCTGACTATTGCTTGCCCGGACAAAAATAAAGCATGTTTATTTGCCCAGCGACTGGCAAGCAACTATATAAAGACATCAGTCAGTGATGACGTTGCCGGTATAGAATACAGCTCTGTGCTCAAGAATGTCTATGCCATTGCTGCAGGTATATGCAGCGGCCTGAAATATGGAGACAATTTTCAGGCAGTGCTGATATCAAATGCCATACAGGAAATGAACCGCTTTCTGAACACGGTACATCCATTGGGAAGAAATGTAGATGATTCTGTGTATTTGGGTGACTTGCTGGTGACGGGATATTCCAATTTCAGCCGTAACCGCACATTTGGGACAATGATAGGAAAAGGATACTCCGTAAAGAGTGCACAAATTGAAATGGAGATGATTGCAGAAGGATATTATGGCACAAAATGTATCAAAGAAATCAACAAGCATCATCACGTCAATATGCCTATATTGGACGCTGTCTACAACATTCTGTACGAACGCATCTCACCGACTATCGAGATTAAGTTATTAACCGATTCGTTCAGATAAGTTTTTCAGTTATGAGTTTTGAGACTTAAGCAATAAAGCTTATAGCTCGAAACAGACTTATAACTCATGGCCTAAAACTCAGAAGCTCAAGAACGTTAAACTCAAAAAGATATGATTTGTTTAAACATTGAAAAGACTTTTGGATTTATTTCCAAAGAAAAGGTTGCTGCTTACGAAGCAGAAGTAAAAGCCGCACAAGAAATGCTTGAAAAAGGAACTGGAAAAGGAAACGACTTCTTAGGATGGCTGCACCTTCCCTCTTCTATAAGCAAAGAACATCTGGCCGATCTGAAAGCTACCGCACAAGTTTTGAGAGACAACTGCGAAGTAGTAGTAGTTGCCGGTATCGGTGGCAGCTATTTGGGAGCACGTGCCGTTATCGAAGCTCTGTCAAACAGCTTCACATGGTTACAAGAGAAGAAAACATCGCCCGTCATGATTTATGCCGGACACAATATCAGCGAGGACTATCTGTATGAACTGACCGAATATCTGAAAGATAAGAAATTCGGAGTAATCAATATCTCTAAATCAGGAACAACTACAGAAACTGCGCTTGCTTTCCGTCTGCTGAAAAAACAATGCGAAGCACAACGCGGTAAAGAAGAAGCTAAAAAAGTAATCGTGGCTGTTACTGATGCTAAAAAGGGAGCTGCCCGTGTAACTGCTGATAAAGAAGGTTATAAGACATTCATTATCCCCGACAACGTAGGAGGACGTTTCTCTGTATTGACACCTGTAGGATTACTGCCAATCGCTGTAGCCGGATTCGACATCGAGCAACTTGTTGCCGGAGCTGCCGCTATGGAAAAAGCTTGTGGAGCAGATGTTCCGTTCAGCGAAAACCCTGCTGCTCTGTATGCTGCTACACGTAACGAACTGTACAGAAATGGCAAGAAGATTGAAATCCTTGTTAACTTCTGTCCTAAACTTCACTATGTAAGCGAATGGTGGAAACAGCTCTATGGAGAGTCTGAGGGTAAGGACAATAAAGGTATCTTCCCTGCATCTGTTGACTTCTCTACCGACCTCCACTCTATGGGACAATGGATACAGGAAGGTGAACGCTCTATTTTCGAAACCGTAATCTCTGTTGAGAAAGTTAACCACAAGCTGGAAGTGCCTTCGGATGAAGAGAACCTAGACGGTCTGAATTTCCTTGCCGGAAAACGTGTGGACGAAGTAAATAAAATGGCAGAGCTGGGAACTCAGTTGGCTCACGTAGACGGCGGTGTGCCCAACATGCGTGTTGTTCTTCCCGAACTGACCGAGTACAACATCGGAGAGTTACTTTATTTCTTCGAAAAGGCATGTGGTATCAGCGGCTACCTGCTGGGTGTAAATCCATTCAATCAGCCGGGTGTAGAAGCATACAAGAAGAACATGTTTGCATTGCTCAACAAACCGGGATACGAAGAAGAATCAAAGGCCATTCAGGCAAGACTGTAATCCCTATTCTTTCTATATAAACAAATAAGGGCTGCCCTGCAGGGCAGTCCTTATTTGCTTTATGATTATGATAACGTGCACTACGCGTCCAATGCACATCCCATCGCTACATCATTCTTTATCTTCTTCCTCCAGCTTTGTTTTCAGTACAATCACCTCCTGCGCACCTTCGCATTCAGCCTTTGACGAGAGATAGAAACTCAAATGTACATCTCCATTTGGCTCAACCTTCTCTACAGTTGCCTGCACCAAAACTCCGGCCTTGGTAACTCCATCCTTAAAACGTAACTGTCCGTTTTCTTCATCTGTCAGATTTCCTTCTGTAGAAACCTCGCTTTCCTTATAATGAAGTTCTGTTTTCACCTCTTCGTCTTTCTCCATTCTGAACGACTTGAGTTCCGAGCCATTTCCGTCCAAAAGCAGAAAAGTCTCAATCTCATCGCCAGCCTTCAAAGCAGGAAGTTCATCCAGACGATTCGCATAATCCTCCTTTGTATCTTCAGCCGATTCTGTTTCAGTCTTTACATACAACTTTTCAATTGTAATTACAGGACTTTCTCCACTTTCAGAACATGCTCCCAAAAACAAAGGTAACAGTAAGAACACTCTCTTTTTCATTCGATTGAACGTTTGTATAATGTTGCAAACATACGAATAATCTTTCAAAAAGCAAAATTCAGACTGAGAACAGCGTAAGCTGAGCAGAAGCCCTCCCTTAAAGCATTCACCCGCAGAAAAGCAGTATGTTATTCAAAAAGCGGATTTGCTATCATTTTATCAGTATAATCAGACTATCACTTACACCAGATTCTTTCATTTTCATTCTTCTACGAAAAACAGGAGCAGAGATCTTTCACGTTTTCTCACACTTGAATGAGAATTAAAGGATTTTTTCACAAATCTTCCACGTAAAAAAGGGAAATTCCTTCGGTAAAGTCTGCCAAAAACTTGCGAAAGGTTTGCTAAAAAGTGGGAAAAGGTTACTCAAAACATTGGGAAAGGTTATCCAAGACATTAGGAAAGGTTGTCCAACAGATGGGAAAAGGTCTCCCCTTACTCAAAATTCCACTATTTTTCCCTTTAAACATCCCATTTTCATTCTATCTTGCCATTTCAAAAGAACAGATAAGAAGTGACAGAAAGGAAAGAAATTCATAATATATCTCCACTGACGACTCTCATTTTTCCTATGCAGACAAAAAAAGCTCGAAATAACGCCCAATATCCTTTCATTGTGAAAACGCCAAAGTGTATTCTATTCCAAAATTCTCCACCTCGCCCATACAGGAGACGAAAAAACGGATTCCTGACGGCTCAGAAAACACAAAATGTCAAAAGCACAATTATCCTCCCAAAGAAAAAAGCTGTCTGACATTGGTTGAATCATTTTTTTGAGCTATTTTTGAGAAAACATTACTTCCTATCAAACAGATGCTTATGAAAAAGTTTATCGTATTTCTGCTACTGCAAATCTCTGTTCTGCCAACAATGGCAACAGGACAATCGGGAGATGTGATTTACTTAGACGGAGAAAGCTGGAATCTGCTGTGGGAACCAATCAACTCAGACCCCACAGTATATGCAAGGTTAAAAGCCTTCCTCCCCGAAAGGCGCGATTGGTCTACCGCCAACGGTGATGGATATACAGCCTTCTGGGAAATAAAAAACGGATATCTATGCCTGAAACAAATAGAAATACTTGACTCCATACAAACATATGACACAGAAACATTGAAAAAGCCCTTTGCCCCTTACTACAAGAAAAAGGGAATCAGAGCCAGCTGGTTCAGCGGCGAGGTACGTGCAGGATGCGGGAAACATATAAGATACGTACACGATGGATTTGACCGCAACTTTGAGACAGAACAAGTATTGACCATCCAGAATGGGAAAGTAATAAAAGCTGTCACTTACCACAATTACCGAGTCCCCGGCTTGAAGATCAACGAAGCCTCAAAAATAATTTCACGCCGTTTCCCATGGTGGAAGTTTCCCGAATATCGAGGAAAAAATATAGTCTGCATCATATGTGACACAGAAATGAGCAAGGACGGACATTTTTTAGATTGTTACATATCTAAAATGTACCTATTATACTCTCATAAGCAAATAGAAGAAGATGTTTCGCTAATAAGAGCTATCAAAGAGACATTAAGGTCTATTTATCCATGGGAAACCATAGTCGCCAACGGCAAGAGCCAGATGATAGAATATCCAATTATAGCAATAGGACTTGAAGAAGAAACAAACTAGACAGTGAAGATCATGCAATACACCAGCCAGTATACATCACCACTTGGCAACATAACCCTCGCCAGCAACGGAGAAGCACTTATAGGAGTCTGGTTTGACAAGCAAAAGTATTTTGCCTCCACTCTGAAGGAAGGGAGTAAAGAGATGGAACTTCCAGTCTTCTTCCAAACCAAGAAATGGCTGGATTGTTATTTTGCAGGGAAAGACCCGGGTGATGTTCCCCCCGTTCATCTGGAAGGTTCGCCCTTCCGGCTCTCCGTCTGGAAAATTCTGCAAGAAATCCCCTACGGGCAAGTCGTCACCTACAACGATATTGCTCAGAAAATAGCCCGACAAAAAGGCCTGGCACACATGTCGGCACAAGCAGTGGGAGGAGCCGTAGGACACAATCCCATCAGTATCCTTATTCCTTGCCATCGGGTGATAGGCAGCAACGGAAGCCTCACAGGGTATGCCGGAGGCATTGCCATTAAGGAAAAACTACTACTGCTGGAAGGAGTGACCTTGAACCGGTAACCAACAAGCTCACCCTACCCTAAAATCAATTCACAAAAAAAGCGTAACTTTGCAAGCAGAACAATCATACAGGCCTATAGAACTATGTTGCAAAAGAAACTGAAAGCCGTTCTGTTCGATATGGACGGCGTACTATTCAACTCGATGCCCTATCATGCCGAAGCCTGGCATCAAGTGATGAAGGCACACGGATTCACCCTCAGTCGCGAGGAAGCATACATGCACGAAGGACGTACAGGTGCAGCCACCATCAACATTGTCTTCCGACGTGAGCTGGGAAGAGAAGCCACACAAGAAGAGATACACAATATCTATCAGGAGAAAAGCCGTTTGTTCAGCTCGTATACCGAAGCCGACCCTATGCCCGGAGCATGGGAACTGCTACAGAAAATAAAAGCCGAAGGGCTGACACCAATGGTAGTCACAGGATCCGGGCAGCGTTCGCTCATCGACAAACTGGAGCATCATTTCCCCAGTATATTCCGCAAAGAACTGATGGTTACAGCGTTCGATGTAAAGTATGGCAAACCCCATCCGGAACCTTATCTGATGGCTCTGAAGAAAGGGAACCTTCAAGCCGACGAAGCTGTTGTGGTAGAGAATGCTCCGTTAGGAGTAGAAGCCGGTCATAAAGCCGGAATATTCACCATCGCAGTCAATACAGGTCCTCTGGACGGACAAGTGCTGCTTGACGCCGGAGCCAATCTGCTGTTTCCATCCATGCAGGCACTATGTGATAATTGGGAACAGATTATCCGTTAAAACCAATAAAAGAAAAAGCCATAGATGGTCTTGTCTATGGCTTTTTGACTACTATCTTATTGCCCTTGTTTCAGGAGCTGTAGTATCTCTACTCATTCGTATTCTTGTCTGTCGCATTCGGTGGCAAATGATAAGACTTAATCTCAACCATCTTGTCCAACCCTTCTGTAGAAAGCGTCCCCACCACTCTATTTTTTCTCAACATCTCTTTTTCACGCCGCGCACCCTCTTCACGCGCCTCTTCCATCAGTTCAAAGTTCTTCTTCATCATCTCTCTCACATAACGGACAGCTTTTTGTTTCTCTCCATCACCGTCATCTGCAATATTACGTTTTGCAAAACGCTCCATGATGGCAACAGCCTTAGGGTTAGCCGCCAACTGATACACACTTCTCGACCGTATCGTTTCATCACACTTCTCATCAATAATCAGCTTAATCTGATGCCAGACAGTCTCTTCCTCATAAACCTGAGCCTTTAACGGCGACAAGCCCTCCTTATCCATAAAAGTAATATAAGTCAGCATACCGTCAATGTAATCCGTGACATATATACCTTCATTTGCTATCCAGAATTTCTTATGTTTTCCCCCTGTAATATCCAGATCCGAGGTCTTATAATACTGCCCTATGAAATTATTCGGATTGTGTATCTGAAAGTAGAGAGGGATTGGCATATTTCCTACATCAATACCACGTGGCGCCAGATGACGTTCTTTGTACCTGTCGATGAAATGCTTGGTGAAACGTTCTGCAAACGGTCTGTCAAGATTGTTTTGGAAAATATACTCAGTACCTGTCTCCCGATAGACTGCCGTATAAAGGAAATAAAAAATAAGAAAGCCATCTCGTTGGTGGTCAAAACGGAAATGAGATTTCCAGACATTACGCCTTCTTGTTTTCCATTGCAGGTTTTCTACAGTCTGGTTGATAAAACTATACGGCGTATCATTCAAATACAGATTACTGTTCAGTACTAAGTCACAATATCTTTTGGAGAAACGTTCCAAAGAAATTTTTACTTTGGTAGCCAGTTCAAAAAAGTCCTTCCGGGCTTCTTGCTCTATCTCCTTGTCGGTCATGGTAGGTAGAAACATGTCATTCTTTTTTTTACAAAGAAAAATATTTTATCTAAAAAAGCCAAAACTGTTCCTTATTTTCTCTTCCACTAAAAAAAATGCTACCGTTCAACTTTGAAAGTATAAACCTTTAATATAAATTTGTAGCGGGTTGAAGTTTCAGCTCGCTTTTTTATTTGACATATCGTAGCTCAACCGCTGTCTGAATCACCACCTCAAATCGCATGAGAGCTATTAACAATTCTTGTTGGGAGATGCACCTATATGGCGTAGACTTTCCCATAAAGAATTATGGCTTGTGGTGAGCCAAGACAGCGTATGGCGATTGTCTGCGCTTTTCTTTTAGTCAAACGTATGACATTGCTTGGAACTTGGCAATATTGCAACAAAATACGTTTAACTATTTAGTATTATTTATGGAATCAATCATTAGTTGTAAAAGATGTGGGAAAACACTCCAAAATGATGAAGGGGTGAATGGGCTATGTGATGAATGCCTTACTTCATCAAAATACAAAAATACTGATGACAACATGACTAACACAGAAAGAGCCTTGCAAGTCATAGCTGTAATAACTTTAGTAGTAGGCATAATATGTTCTATATATTTTGCTTTTAATCTTACGATGAAAGAAGTTAGTTATGGATATTTATCGCATAAGGAGTTCAGTGTAGAGGGGTTTGCTATTACGATAGCTACTCTATTGTTCAGTATATGCACTTTTGCTTTACTATTTTGTTTTGCAGAAATATCAGCTAACATTAGAAAAATAGCAAATAAAGATAGGTAATGCTTGCAATACTATTTTTTATAGCAATAGCACTTTCTGCATACCAATATGGAACAGGAGGAAGAAATAAGTTTTAATATTTGATAAGTCGACAATAATTTACTGAATTTGTATAATTAACTACAAGTGCAGTTATATGCTATCGACTTTGTAAAATAATATATAACTATCTAAACAAAAAATCCTTTATAATCCACGAGAGATTATAAAGGATTCCTTAAGTGACCCCGGTGCGATTCAAACGCACGACCTTCAGAACCGGAATCTGACGCTCTATTCACTAAGCTACGGGGCCTTTTCCGAATGCGGGGCAAAAATAGAAAAAAACTTCTCATTTTCCTAATAAGAGTCCGTTTTATTTTCCATTTTGTACTTTTTATTCAAATCGTTCCTCTAAATCCTATGTCTCACATCAGGCATATAGTGCCAAGGTGGGTCATTGTCTTCCAACAACCAGAAATTCACACAAACAGTCCAACTTATATGCCCTATTTCCATGAAAGTCACAAAGCCCGCAATCTCTGCACAGCAGACTATTATTTTGAACACTAAAAAAGTATTTTATTTAGCAAATTGATAATATTTCATAGAAGACACGATACATATATCAATATTATTTCTATCTTTGCCAACAGTTAACATACAATAATCTATATGAGTTATTTGATAAAACCTAAGAACTATCAGCCATTGCTCGATCTGAAACAGACTGAGCTGGGAATCAAACAAATAAAAGAATTTTTCCAAATGAATCTTTCATCCGAATTACGTCTCCGCAGAGTAACTGCCCCGTTATTCGTATTGAAAGGAATGGGAATAAACGATGACTTAAATGGAGTGGAACGTGCGGTATCATTCCCCATTAAAGATTTAGGAGATGTACAGGCTGAAGTAGTCCATTCACTGGCTAAATGGAAACGAGTAACACTGGCCGACTACCACATCGAGCCCGGATACGGTATATACACTGACATGAATGCTATCCGTTCGGACGAGGAACTGGGTAATCTACATTCGCTCTATGTAGACCAATGGGACTGGGAACGTGTAATCACTGAAAAAGACAGAAACATATCGTTCCTGAAAGAGATAGTCAATCGCATCTATGCAGCCATGATACGTACCGAATACATGGTTTACGAGATGTATCCTCAGATCAAGCCATCTCTGCCCTCACAACTTCATTTCATTCATGCAGAAGAGTTGCGCCAGCTATATCCGGATATGGAGCCAAAATGCAGAGAACACGCTATATGCCAGAAATATGGTGCCGTATTCATCATCGGAATCGGATGCAAACTGGGTGACGGCAAAAAACACGACGGACGTTCACCAGACTATGATGACTATACAACCAAAGGACTGAATGACTTACCGGGACTCAACGGCGACCTTCTGCTTTGGGACGAAGTATTGCAACGTTCCATCGAGCTGTCTTCTATGGGAATACGTGTAGACAAAGAAACACTTCAACGACAGTTGAAAGAAGAACATGAAGAAAAACGCCTCGAGCTGTATTTCCACAAAAGGCTGATGAATGACACACTCCCCCTTTCAATCGGTGGAGGAATCGGACAATCGCGATTGTGTATGTTCTATCTGCGCAAGGCTCATATCGGAGAAATACAGGCAAGCATCTGGCCTGAAGAGATGCGTCAGGAGTGTGAGAAATTGAATATCCATCTGATATAATCGACAATGAATGTACAAATAGAAGAAAGTTGGAAGGCACATTTACAACAGGAATTTGATCAGGAGTATTTTCATAGTCTGACTGAATTCGTCCGGAATGAATATAACCAGTACCAGATATTTCCTCCGGGTAAACTGATATTCAATGCATTTAACCTTTGTCCGTTCGACAAGGTCAAAGTGGTCATTATCGGTCAAGATCCCTATCATGGTCCCGGACAGGCTCATGGGTTATGTTTTTCTGTAAACGACGGAGTCCCTTTTCCACCTTCATTGGTCAATATATTTAAAGAAATAAAAGCAGATATAGGGACTGATGCCCCCGCAACCGGTAATCTGACAAGATGGGCCAAGCAAGGTGTCCTGCTGCTCAATGCCACTCTGACAGTACGTGCCCATCAGGCAGGATCGCATCAGAATCATGGTTGGGAGAGGTTTACCGATGCTGCTATCCGCACATTGGCAGAAGAAAAAGAACATCTGGTATTTATTTTATGGGGAGCATATGCACAGCGAAAGGGAGCATTTATCGACCGTAACAAGCATCTGGTTCTCAGCTCTGCACACCCTTCTCCACTTTCTGCCTACAACGGATTCTTTGGCAACAGACATTTCAGCCGTACAAACGAATATCTCAAAGCACACGGAGAGACAGAAATTGTCTGGTGATACAAGCACTGTGTTTATTAAGAAAAGAATAAAGCGAGGACTTGTTTATTAATCAAAATCCTCGCTTTATTCTTTTCAATGTCTGCTGTTAATACCACTGTATGTTACTCTGCGTCTGGCTACGTTGCTCATATTTCAAATCTTGCAGAATACTAGCATTGGCACGAATCGTTACATTATAATATTTCCAACGCCCGAAAGGAGAAAGGCTTGCTTGTATGTTGAAGCAGTGCAAATCACGAGATATAGTACATGAAGTCTGCGTTATCTCCTTTGCCTGAAAATCGTAACCACTATTGAATGAAATAGACCAGTTGTTGGAAATCTTTATATTACCGTTTGCATTCAAATTATGAGTATAAGTATAAGGATAACGCATAGAATGACGGTTAATCGGCTTCGACTGGTCTTCACGGATATTAAATGAATAGCTTAAGCTCAGCGACCATGGCATCTTAAATTCCTGATATCCGTCAGCGTCAGCTTTTGCCTTTTCCACTTTTTTCTGTTCTGGCTCTTGTCCTATCGCAACATCCTCTTCATTCTCCTGACCATTATTATTCTCCTTCTTTTTATCTTCCTTCGGACCAAACCATTTTTTCCATGTATCATTATTGAATGTATAATTGAAAGAAGAACCATAACCGCTAAAACGTCCGAAACGTCCGTACGACCATTCAGTACGGTTGCTAGTTGTCACATTTCCGTTCTTGTCGAATGTATATGCATACGTTGCGAACGTAGCATTCATATTAAATGTGTAGTTTTTAGTAAGTTTTAAGCGGATATTCATGCTCAAATCGCTCCAAGGGCGCTCTTTGGCTGCCATATTGTAAGACATACCCAAGCCAAACTCATCGATCAGACTAATCTTTTTAACCGTATCTTCTTTTGCATTGTAGTACTTCATCTCAATATTGTTGGATACTGAAAAACTAACAGTCCCCGATCCTTCTCTTTGCGGTACTCCGTATGGCTGTCCTGTATAAGGTGAGTAATATTGAGTATTACCATTATAATCGGTATATTCCTCCCAATACTTGCTGAAACCGGGCGCTCCACTTAAACTAACCTGCGGTGTGAAAACGTGACGGATCTGAATGTCCTTACTCTTCATAAAAATAGGTTTATACATACCATACAGCTTAGTACTCAAGCTCAAACTGGCAGAATAGTTCGACACTCGATAAAAGCCATTAATTGTATCACCCGGCAATGCTTCCAAACGATGGGTCTCCTGATTATAATGCTGGTCAATCTTCCGGGTATACCAACGTTCTGTATAATTGACTGATGGCGAAAGTTGCAGATACTTGAACAATGTAAAAGTAGCACTAACAGGGATATTATGATTCATCGCATTTTCCCATTCACTAAGCCCAGCTTTAAACAACCGGTCATCTTTTGTACGGATACTATTGGTCAAACGACCAGAATAACTGATAGAAATTTTCTCATACCATCGTTCTTCCCCTGCAGCTTTCTTACGTTTAAATGGGAAAAAGCGGTTTAACGAGATATTTAAATCGGGTAAGGTGACAGCAACAGAAGAATCACGCATAGTTTGCGCAATATTAGTTGTTCCAGACAAAGTCAAACCTATATCCGGAAAGCTACGAGAGTAGCTGATACTTGAAGTCTTGGTATTTTGGGTCAATAAACTCGAATTATACAAGTTATTGATATTAGACTGTTCATAACTGCTGGAAGAAAAATTCACACTGGCAGAAAATGTACTGTTCGGACTTGCCTTAGCATCCTGACGGTGACTCCATACAATCTTAAAGTCTTTTGACACTGCATAATCTGGCATTCCTTTATCGCCAGTTTTTGTCACCTGATAATCAGCCTGTAACGTTCCTGAATATTTATAACGGCGATTATAATTGGTCAATCCGGACAAGCGCCATGATCCTTTAGTAAAGATATCTCCTGTCACTTTCAGGTCCACCATGTCATTAATGGCAAAATAATATCCTCCTTCCGTCAGACCGAATCCACGACTGGAATCGTCCATATAAGAAGGCATCACAAATCCGGAAGAATAACTGCTGGAAAACGGAAAGAAAAAGAAAGGGACAGCAAGAGGCAAAGGCACATCCTCTACAACCAGATAGGCAGGACCTGTCACCACATTCTTCTTAGGCTTGACTTTGGCACGTGTCAGCTGCATGTAAAAGTGAGGATGATCATGATGGTCGCAAGTTGTATATTTCCCATCCTTCATGTAAATATTGTCCTCAGCATCTTTCTTTGCAATCGTACCGACCACATATCCTTCACCCTGCTGAGTAACCACATCTGTAATTCCAGCCTTTCTGGTTTTGAAGTTATAATTGATAGTTTCCGTATCGTAAGACGTATCTCCATCTTTAAAAACAGGTTTTCCCTTTATAGTACCGGTAGAGTCGGCAATACCGTATGCATGCACCGTACTACTGTCCAGATTCATGGAAATAACCTCTGCGGCAAGTTCTATTTTTTGATAATTTACTTTTCCACTACCGTAAAGAGTGGCAGCCCCCCCCAATGTAAAAGTTGTAGAGTCATTAGATTCATAGACAACAGGAGCATCCAAAGGCTGCTTTTTTTTAGGCATCACAGAATCAAGACGTATTGTATCCGACTGCAATGTATCAGTTTTCTGTAAAGAATCCTTTTGTGCAGTATTGGAGACAACCATCGACCTTCTCCTGCGTTGTGCCGAGGCCTCATCAGGAAGCATCAGTAAAACTATGAATAATATAAATGATATAAATATTCTTGCTTTCAATGGCGTCATTAACTAATAGTTTACGCTTGAAGCGACAAAAGTACACAAACTTCACCAATAATGTGTGAGTCAACCTTCTTTATTTAATTATTTTTTAGTGCTACAGAAAAAGCGCACACCAATTATCAAATCTAACAAGCCCTTCTTCTCCATATTTCTCAATGCTTTTCCGGGCTTTTTCCAATGTTTTCTCTTTTTCCAAATGTGTTTTTGAGAAAAACTTATCGGCAAAACAAATCAACTGTTCCTCCAGGCTGACAGGAAGCATCTCACGATGTGGAACCGGTAATTGCTGTCCGATGATTTCTTTCAACGAAAGTCCAGCTCCCGTGTGACGTTCGCACACCAGCGCATGGCGGGGAAATCCTTCTTCGCGAAGCAGATCTGCCCCCAAATATCCATGACAGATATAGGGATAGGTGCCCGTACAATAAATACTGGAAGCATCAGTACGAAAGATACCTATATCATGCAGCAAAGCTGCTTCCTCTACGAATGTTCGGTCTAAGCACAGTTCGGGGTGCGCATCCAACATCGCCAACGCCTTATCTGCCACCGAACGGCTATGTACCATCAGGATTGTTCGCAATTCACTCTCCCGTGAATAATATTTATCTATGATTTCTATTGGATTCATCAATGCTTTCTTGTTTCACTGTTGATAAAAGAATATTTTTGTGCAATATTACGAAATTTTACCGATATGCATATCAGAAACAAACTCCTTCTTTTAGGATGTATCACTCTAGCTTTCACAAATACAGTTTTTGGGAAAGTAATCACCGGAGCCGAGCGGATGGAAGAATACCTGCATTTGCTCAAAGGTAAGCGTGTAGGGATGGTGGTTAACCATACTTCTGTTGTCGGTACACAACAAGTACATCTTCTTGACACACTGCTCCATTCAGAAATACAGGTAGTCAAAGTTTTTGCACCTGAACATGGATTCAGAGGAAACGAAGATGCAGGTGCAACAGTAGAGAGTGGGAAAGACAGCCGTACAGGAATACCAATTATCTCACTCTACGGTAACAATAAAAAGCCTACTTCTGCCCAACTAAAAGATCTTGATATCCTTTTATTCGACATACAAGATGTTGGAGCTCGCTTCTATACGTACATAAGCACCATGTTCTATGTTATGGAGGCATGTGCTGAAAATCAGAAGGAACTTATCATACTCGACCGTCCTAATCCTTGCGATTACATAGACGGCCCTGTTTTACAGCCAGCTTACAAAAGTTTTGTAGGTATGCTGCCTATTCCTATTCTTCACGGATGCACAGTAGGCGAACTGGCACGTATGATTCAGGGAGAACATTGGATAAAATCAACCACACTTCCCTGCCCTCTCACCGTAATTCCAGTAACAGGATGGAAACACGGACAACCTTATTCATTACCTATCAAACCATCACCCAACCTGCCGAACGATCAGTCCATACGCCTCTACGCCTCGCTCTGCCCTTTCGAAGCAACGCGTGTCAGCGTCGGACGAGGAACCACTTTCCCATTCCAAGTGGCAGGAGCACCAGAAAAAAAATATGGCACTTTTTGTTTCACTCCCCGCTCTCTGCCAGGATACGACACCAACCCTATAAACAAAGGAGTCTGTTGCTATGGCGAAGACCTGCGTGACTCCACCCAAGTGCAAGGATTCACCTTAAGATTCTTCCTACGTTTTTATAACCGTTCAGGGAAGACTCCGGCTTTCTTTTCACGTCCCCGCTGGTTCGATCTGTTGATGGGAACCGACTGCGTACGCAAAGCTATCCTAAACGGAGCTACAGAGAAGGAAATCAAGGAGAATTGGAAAAACGAACTACAAGCCTACACAGCAATGAGGCAGAAATATTTATTGTACTGACTTACGTTTCAGCCACTTCGCTGCATTCTGCTTGAACTCTTCTGCCTTTTTCCCTTTCAATCCGGGCATTTCCAAGATTTCAGGGATGCTCCTGGATTCATCTATTATCTGAATCTCTGAGTCATCTTTCACTATCCGCAAATCATCGTAAAGTGAGTTATCTTCAAGAAAAGCACGAATATGAATTGTATCTTCACCAACTTCTATATGTTGATAAAAACGGTGATTAGTACCAAAACGATCATATTTCTCATTGAAAGACAACCGATACCCCTTAGGTGAAGCATGACTGACCAGAAAAACAGGAGTGGTCATTTCATCATCCTGCTTAGTTGTCATGCGTGCATAGTTATGTTCATGCCCTTGCAGCACAAGATCTACTCCATATTTCCGAAACAAAGAATCATACATCCAACGTACAGTTATATTGTTAAGTGTACCCTTAATGGAATATAACGGATGATGTAACATAACAATCTTCCACTTCTTGTCGGATGCCTTCAAAGCTTCTTCCAACCATTCTCTTTGAGAGAACTGTAACCACGGATCGCGGTTTGAATCGAGTGTAATAATAGTAGCATCCTTATAATCAATAGAAAAGACATGATTATCCTTGTAACGAGATTCGAGCAGATACGAAAAAGCATAAGGAAAACGTTCTTCAAGCACACGTACTATTCCCTTTTTGTATTCATGATTGCCCGGAGAAACTATCAACGGGTAACAGATAGCAATAGAATCAACACTCTGATAAGCCTCTTCCCAATAACAATTCATAGGACGCTCTATAAAGTCACCAGCAAAAGCATAAAAAGCTACATGTGGAAAACGATGGCGGATATTCTCCATAAAATTACGTGTTTTTCCTTTCAGAGTATCCTGTACATCCCCTACAAAAATAAATGAAAAACGGTCTACAGAATCCGGCTGCATGGAAAATGAATACCAATTAGAAGCACGACCGTCATTCCATACACGGTAAGAATATGATTTTCCATAAGACAGATGCTTGAACTTTGCCCAATTAGCATAGCAAAAACCGCCCAATGTCTTGAAAAATTTGGAAACTCCATCTACCCAAATTGTATCCTCCGACCCTATCTGGGTATATTCCAATCTTGCCTGTCGAGAAACACCTCCGCATACCCAGCTAACATTGCGTGACAGCTCACCCTCATTACCAAAAGTCAAAATAACACGTTGAGGTTTATCAGTCAATACATATTCAGGCTCAGGCTTATTGTGAAACCATACTCCCCAACGCTTCTTACAAATTACTCCACCTGCTATTAACAGAATCAGTACAATTCCCCAGACAATTTTCTTCTTACTTATTCTCATCTTTATTCTCTGTTTCTCAGTTTATATAAGGCAAAGGTAATTACTTCTACCTCATTTCTGCAAAAACTAAAAAAAGAAAAAAAGAGTTTTTTATCAGGAATTCAGAATCTTTTCAGATTCCACTTCCATCTTTGCTGAAGAATAACATAAAAACGATGTGACTTATGAATAGTAAATTCACTTTTTGGACACTGATGATGGCCATGTTCTTTATCATGTCATGTAGCAAAGAAGAGAATCAGGGTGGAGAAACTCCTAGTAATAAAAACATTCCCCAAGTGGTACTCAACGAATTTTCGGAAAGATACCCCAATGCAACAAATGTTGTCTGGACTAAGAAATATGATACATATGCAGTTGCCACTTTCACACTAAGTAATCTCCGAGCAACATCCAATGTTGCAGAAGAGCATACCGCATGGTTCGATTGGAATACAGGCGAATGGGGAATGACCAAAACAGAAATCCCTTTAGTCACAATCCCAGAAGCTGTAAAGAATTCCTTCCATAGTAGCATCTATGCTGAAAATCCGTGGAAAGTAGACAACGAAGTTGACTATCTGCAACGACAGGAAGGGACGGAAACAATTTATGTGATAAGTGTAGAGAAAAAAGAAGCTGAAAAAGAAACAGAAATGAAATTATACTATACTGAAACAGGGATTCTAATCAAAGAAGTTGCCGACATAGATAACGACTACGACCACCATGATTACTTTCCTCAAACGCCTTCCGGCACTATACAAACATGGATTGATACCAAATATCCGGGAGCTATACTGATTGACACAGATCACAATGCAATAAGTACAGAAGTAGAGTTTATTTACAATGGACTTAAACATGAAGTACTTTTCAATGCGTCCTACCAATGGATTTACACTAGAACTAATTACGAACGTAGAAACCTAAATGAAATTCCAGAATTAGTAATAAGTTCATTACAAAAAATATATGACATCACAAACGAATGGAAAATTGACGGAGCTGAAAAAATAGAATCAGAGACAGACTGCTATTTCTGCTTCGAAATAGAACGTCGCAATGATAATTGGGAAGACGAGCGTGAAGTATATTTCAAATCAGATGGTACATTCATGGAAAAGCAACCAGAATTACCCAACAATGGAAATGGAGGCATTCAGATAGAAAATAATCTTGCTACTTTTATTCAACAGAAATATCCAGAATCCGTAATTATCGGGAAAGAATATGACGACGGACTACTGGAGATCAATATCCGTCACAATAATCTGAGAAAAGAAGTAAAATTCAACGGTCGTCAAGAATGGATAAAAACAGAATATCAGTTCTATCACTACAATGAACTTCCCGAAACAGTGAAAAAGACATTAGAATCTGACCTAGATTTTTCACTAGGGCATGTAGAAGATATAGAAGTAACCGAAACCCCTGCTAATACTACCTATGAAATAGAAGTCGTATCAGAAAGATTTGAGATACAATACGTTATTGACAGTCTGGGAAAACTTCTACATAAAGAATATGACAACTAATCATCTAGCAAACAGATAGTTTAGATTATACGGGAGTGTATCAAATTCCCGTATAATCTAAACTATCTAAAAATAATATCCTAAACTAACATACCCACCAAAATCTTTTGTTCTATTAGAATAATCTAAAGTCATACTAAAAGGACCTATCAAACTATCATATGAATATTTCATAGCAACACCTGTAACGCTACTTCCATTAAACACATGTACCAAATTATTATTATAGCTTGCCCAATTGCCAATACATGAAACATAATGCTTATCAGCGATTTGATAGCGTAACTGCAAATATCCCCCTAATAAAATATTATCAACTAATTCTGCATAATGCACGCCATAAAAAGGTTGCTGCCCGATCATATATCTGCCTAGATATTCACCTCCTATATAATTGACAAAAAAATTAGGAATTGTATTACCCCATAATACTCTACCGAAAATCTCCGGCAACACACAAAAACGAGAGGAAAGCAAACATGCTGTTTTTACCTTAAATTGGCATGCACCAAACATATAGCTATGAGAAGAAAACACATCATTTCCAGAACAACTTCCTCTTATATTACATTGTACTTCATAAGTGGGATAAGTCAAATCATCCGAATTATCAAAATCTAATTCGAAGAAGCTACCAACATAATCTTCTTTTTTCAAGTAATCACAAATATAATCAACCGAATATAACTTAGATACATTACTGAAGAAATCATATTGCACTCCTAGTTTACATGTCACATAACGAGACAAATCTTCTTTTAAAAAAGCCGAAATATGATTTTGAAGATATGAAGTACGATCATATTTCTTCCCATTTTGGAAAAGTTTAAAATCCTTATAAGAAAGCTCATATTCAACGCCTAAATCCAAAATCCAAGAAGTATGATACATATATCCTATATTCATCTTAGGATTTTGACTGATCTTTACCGAAGAAAATAATTCATTCCTATCATATTTTCCAAAGTTTAATCTCCCATTCATTAATATTGCAGCAACTTCTTCTGTATCTATATGCATCCCCACATTAAAACATCCCTTTGAACGTTCCTTGAGCGAAAAGACCAGGATTTTATGTAAAGAATCATTTTCTTTATCCACAATTCTGTAAGAAACATTACTAAAATATCCCAGTCCTTGCAACATTTGTACCTGTCTTTCTATTTCAGCAAAGGATATGAAACAATCCTCCTTTATCTTCAAATTTCTAAATAGCCATGCTTTTTCGTGAGAGTACAGCCCTTCAATTCTAACTCTTTCTACATACAAAGAATCCGTTCGTTTTATAGAAGATTTATTAGCATATGCTTTCACAGAGCCAACTTTTTCACGTAAAGCCATAAGCTCCTTCCAATGCTGTCGGGCAACTTGCTCTCCCATTATCAACATCGTATCAATTGCATCTGCTTTGAAATCAGCAGAAGTATAACGTTTTAAGCCTGGATTAAGATATAAATCAACCTTTGTTTTATTCTGTCTATATTTTTTTTCACCAACTAAAAAAGCCAATCGGTTCCCTATTTCCGTCACAGACTGATAAGTAGGTTTTACAAATGATTCTGTACTTAAGTCAACTCCGATAATAATATCAGCACCCATATTTTCAACAACATCTACAGGGAAATTATTAAATACTCCCCCATCAATCAACACCATATCATCCAAATAAACTGGAGAAAATACTCCTGGAACTGCCATACTAGCACGCATTGCTAAAGGAAGGTTTCCCCGCCTAAGTACTACTTCCTTTCCTTCAACTAAGTCCCCAGCAACACATGCAAAAGGGATAGGAAGACTATCAAACGAAGACATTTGATGAAAACCGACAGTAAGATCTGAGAATCTATTTAAAATGCTTTGCCCTTTCATAATACCAGAAGGCATGGTCAGTTTACTATGTGGTGTAAAAGGAATAGATAATAAAAAGCGATCATGCAGTACTTTGTTTTGAAAAGAGCGATAAGGACGTTCCACCTGATCTGTTAATAAAGCCATCCAATCCTGAGAACGAACCAAGCTATCTAGTTCTTGTGCTGTATACCCTACCGAATAAAGTCCTCCAATAATTGCCCCCATACTAGTTCCTGCAATATAATCAATCGGAATTCCTGCTTCTTCCAATACTTTTAATACACCAACATGAGCTGCGCCTTTTGCACCACCTCCACTCAGAACAAGTCCAACATGTGGGCGATCATACTCTTGAGCATTCAACAATAGAGGGAAAGCAACAATAATTCCCCATCGCATTTTTTTTAATAAAATACGACAATAACATAATAAATTCGAAATGCCCATACAAATTATCTTATATCTGATCTACCTGTATCCTGCAAATATTCCGTTAGTTTTATCTGATAATCTATACATGCATCTGTGTAACGATTACGACTTTGACGATATATTCCTTGTGCATCAAGAAGATCTGATAAAGATACTGTACCAACTTTATAATTGTCCGTTTGCATACGCAGATTTTCCTTGGATTCTTTAACTGCGGATTCTGCTAAAAGAATTTGTTTATACGATTCTGTCAACTGATTCCAACTTTGCTGCATTTTCAATTGTAATTTTTCTGCTCCATCTTTTCGTTGAAAAACCGCTTTTTGTTCTTCCAAACGTGAACGTTTTATTTTATGATTACCTCCCCACCAGTCAGAAATAGGCACACTTACAGTAGCCATCATTACTACATGATTTCTATCTTGATTCATTAAATCCTCATAGGCATACGATACTCCAACTCCTACTTTAGGCAATTGCTCACCGATGGCTATTTTCCGTTTAAGTTTATGTGCTTCTACATTTTTATTCAATAGCTGATATCCGGGAAGCGATAATAAAGCATTCTGATGATCAACATGATATTTATCAGGATTACTAATATCTGCCATAAATTCTGGGACATCAATACATTCAGCTGAATCAAGAGGTAATCCTATATGCTGACATAAAGCCATACAAGAAAGTTTTATGCCATTCTCTATTTGAAGTCGAGTACTATATAATTCATTTTGTTTTAATTGCACTGTCAATAGATCGTTCTGTGTCGTTATCCCTGTTTCAACAGCCAAGCTCACATCCTTATGAAGAGTATTTAATAATGAGTCTAATACATCTATTGTCTTTTCTGCCTCTTTAAGAGATACGATTTTCCAATAATAGTTTTCTGTATCCAGTATCACTTTATCTGTAGTCATATCAAGTTGATAGCAAGATGCTTCAAACGCAGTTTTTGCTAACTTACCAGAATTTACGATCTGCCCTCCAGCGAATATAGGTTGTAAGGCAGAAACTGTGACAAGATTTCCATCCTCTAGCATACCAAATTCCATTGGTGTTTCTATTCCTAACGAAGGCAAAGGCGGTATAGTTACTTTCACTAAATCGTCATCCGCTTTATAAGAAGAAGCACCAGCTGAAACTTTAGGGAAGTACTTAGTAAAAACTTCTTTTTTAGTTTGACGGGCAACTTCAACTTCCGTTCTTCCTATTTGGACATCAGTATTATACCTTACTGCCATTTTCTTACATTCATCTAATGTAAAAATACGTTTTTCTTGTGCAGGAACAAAGATTGCTGTTCCTGCAAAAAAAATACTTAATAAAATTGTTTTTATATCCATACTCAAATTATACTCTAATTATAGCATTTAATTCATTATTGATTTTCTAGTTGTAATATAAGTTTTCTTCGTTTGCTACTTCCTCTAAAAATAAACCAATAGCTTACAGGCAAAACAGTTAAAAGAAATACCATAGTAACAAGTGTACCAAAGAAAATGACTGTTCCCATAGGCATCCATAATCCACTTCCTCCTAAAATCATCGGTATAACTCCCATAGATGCAGCCGCAGATGTCAAGAAAATTGGACGCATACGACGAGATGCAGAATAATAGATAGCATCCTTTACACACATACCTTCTTTTTCTCTAAGCTCTTCAGCATAATCAATCATAATAATACCATTACGCACTATAATTCCCATCAAACTGGTAATCCCCAATACACATGTTACTCCAAAATCTAATTTCATAATCCACAGCCCCAATGCTGTACCAAATACACACAAACTCATACTTACAAAAATCAATAAGGCAATGTTTATACGACGGAAATGTGCCAGCAAAATAAAGAAGATCATAAAAGCCGCAATCTGCAAAGCTGTCATAATAGTAGGCATATTATCTTGTTTCTCCTCTAACTCACCACCGTAAGTAATAACTGCATCCGAAGTTAGATCCAATTTATCAATATTTTTTTGCACTTTTTTTGTCAACTCAAGTGTATTAACACCTCTCATTGGTTCTCCTTGTACTGTTATAATATATACTCCATTTCGTCGTATTATCTGACCTTCTTCCCATACAGGAATAACATCTGCTACCTGATTAAGAGAGACATGACCAATACCTCCATACACTGGAATCTGTTCATTTTCAAGATCATTTAAACTTGCCTCTTTCGATTTCGTACTTTTTACCACAACCGGAATACTATAGTCTCCTTCCCACACATGAGTAAGCGGAAGTCCATCACCATATCTCATAGCAAGTGTAGTTTCCAACGACATATTATTTATTCCTAAACGTGAAGCCTCATCTTCCTTAAGTTTAATCTCTGTACCAGATAAAGGTTCGTTCCGATCAGTACGAACATATTGTATATCTGGCATTTTTCTCATCATTTCAACAATCTTTCCTGCATTAAATTTCAAATTATCTAAATTATCTCCTGTAACACGAACTTCTATCGGACAAGTAGCAAGGCTATAAAGAAGCTGTTTAAATTTTACTGTAGCCTCCGGGAAGTAATTAGTATACTTAGGTACCAATTCATCCAGTACTGCCACCGTTTCTTTTACCCCTACTGTATTAACAATAAATTGTGCAAAATTACTTCCCGGAATCTGTGGTGCATACGAGCTTTGAAACCTAGGTGAACTTCCTCCTTTAAAAGACGTTATAGAAACAATTCTTGGGTCTTTTCGTATCATATGCTCCAAACTATCAGCAATCATAGCCGTTTTCTCTATAGACGTACCAGAAGGTAAGTAAATTTCTACTGCAAACTGATTCCTATCAGCTGTTGGAAGCATTGCTTGTGGATTCTTGATAAGTAAATAAGCACCTACAACTATAAAAATCATTCCTAGCCCAATCACTGTCTTCGGGAATCTGAAACACCAATCAAGAAGCTTGTTATAAAATGACTGAAGTAAATCAAGAAAAGAAAATTGCATAGCACCTTCAGTCTTCTTTATAGGCTTTCGGATAAAGAAAAATTGCATGAATGGTACAACAAGTACTGCCACCAATAATGAGATAGTTAAGATCAACGTAATTGCCCATGGGAAACTTAATAAAAAATCATGGACCAAACCAACCGTAATCAGAAGGAAAGGGAAAAATGTAATACTAATAGCCAATGTCGCAGATAATATTGACTTAAAAAAATGTGTAGCACTCTCAATGGATGCATGCCAACGAGACATACCTTCCGCTATTTTTTCCAGATAATTATCTATTATTACAATCGAATTATCCACAATCATCCCCAATGTAACAATCAAAGCAGCAAGAGTAACAGTATTCAATTCTACACCAAATGCATGGAATAATCCCAAAGAAATGAAAATAGTGATAGGAATAGTAGAAGCAGCTACCAATGCAACCTTAATAGGAAGAAGCAACATTACTACTATTACTACAGCAACAATAGCTATAAAAAGTTCACGCAAGAAGTTTTTTACACTTTCATCTACTACAACACTTTGGTCTGTTATTCTAAAGATATTAACATCCGACGGCAAAACTGTTTTGTATTCATCCAATACAGAATTTACCTCTTTGCCCATCTTTACAATATTCTGTCCCTTTTTCATCTCCACACTCAGCAAAATGCACTTTTTACCATTATTCGTAATATAACTATTGAATGGTGCATATTCCCTTTTCACATCTGCCACATCTTTAAGACGAATATTATTCCCTAAAGGATCAGTATATATTATTAGTTGTTGTACATCATATATAGTATTAAGAGATTCGCTCACATAAATAGGTTGTGTAAAAGAATCATTCTTCACTCTACCTCCTGTCGTTGTAAAACCTTTTGTAAACAACTTAGCAGCTATTATCTGATCATTCAAGCCATATTTAGAAAGTCGATCATGATTCAGTACAACAGAAATCTGCTCTTTCTGCATGCCATAAACACTCATCCTTCCCACACTCTTTATTGTGCGAAGTCGATCCTGAAGACCATCAATATAATTCTTAAGCTCACGATAAGTTTTATCCTGACTCTCCATAGTGATAAGTAAAGCAGACGTATCACCAAAATCATCCAAGACTTGTACTGCTAAGACATTGGAAGGCAATTGAGATTTGAATCCAGAAATTCCATGCTTGAATTTACTCCAAAACTCGTCTTTATTATTTACCTCATCATTCAATTCTACCTGAATATATACAATTCCATCACGATTGGTAGAAAAGCTTTTTTCTTTTTTTACTTCTTTATAACTGAAAATATAATCTTCCAACGGCTTGGTTACCTGTTCTATCATCTCTTCTGCTGTATTCCCCGGAGCAACAGCAACAACTAGCCCTTGACGAACAGTAAAATCGGGGAATTCATTTTTCCGCATTTGTGGAAGACTATAAAAGCCAAATGCAACCAAACAGCACACAATCAAAATTACAATTTGCCGATAGTGCATAGCCCATTCTACGACATTACGTTTTCTTTTTTCCATCTTTTACAATAGCTACAACTGATTACTACATAATTTAAAAAGTCAAAGAAGTTCCTTCACACACTTTCTGTTGACCTTTCACAATAATCTCATCACCCATTTCTAATCCATTCAAAATTACAACCCCTTGTGCTGTATATTCACCACACTGAATCAACTGCTTATGAGCTTTCCCATTTTTCTGTACCCATACAAAAGTATGGTCATATTCATCAAGCTGTACAATATTGGCAGGTATAACCACTCCCCCTGTTTTTTCTTTACCAAACAAGTGAACTGTTGTAACCATCCCTGGAAGTAAAATTCCATCACTTTGTTCAACTCTAATCTTTACATCATACGAGCGAGTTAAAGGATTTGCTACAACTCCTTTTTCAACTACCACTCCTTCTACATTAGACATGTTGACTGCCGGAATTTCTATAAAGGCCTGATCTCCTATTTCTATATGAGAAATCTCCTTTTCCGGCACACAAATCTTCACTTTCAGATGCTTGACATTTACCAGCTTAACAACCGGAATTCCCGGGGCAACGTTTTGTCCTACTTCTGCACTCTTTTCTGAAATCACACCGCTAAAAGGTGCATACAGACGACTGTCTTTCAAATGTTTCTTTGCCATTTCTTCGACAGATTTTGCCTGTTTCAATTTACTTTGAACCTCTACCCATTTTATTTCCGGCAAACTATTTTGTTCGTACAGAACCTTTAGCCTTCCATAAGCATCTTCTGCTTGTTCCAATGTAGCTTTAGCAGCATCGTAACTACTCTGCATAGTAGTGGAATCAATGGTAGCTATCAAATCGCCTTTTTTTACTCTATTCCCTAGTGTCACAAATACATTTTGAATAGTTCCTGCTGTAGAAAAGCTAAGAGAAGTATTGCTTTCTGTTTCAACTGTTCCTGAAAAATTCCTACTTACTCTAAATTGAGAATTAAAAATTCTCATTACTTCTACTTTGACAGGTTTTACCTCTTGCTGTTTTTCTTGCTGTTCCGATTCACATCCTGTACACAAGGACAAACAAAACAGTCCTAACACATTAATTACTTTCATAATACATTTCAATTTCGAGTTATATTTCTTTTTGCCCGCAAAGAAAGATGATTCAGAAAGAAGGATAATACTCTATTCTACCCGACAAATGTTCCATTTTCCAACGCAAATAGAAAATAAGACATACAGAACATTAACCGAGAAATATTCATCATTTCTATTAGATAAATATTCTGTTAATTTGCAACAAAAATGAATCGTATGAAAGACAGGAATATCATAGTTGGAAATCTAGACAACAAAGAAATACTAGATCAAGCTACTACTTATTACGATAACCGCATTGCTGTTATTGAGGAAGTACACAACATAGATATGAAGCAAACCATATGGATAGAAGCAGTCTGTGCCATTTTATGCAAGAAAGGAAAAGCTTCGGTTTATATTAACGGCCAACTATATGATATCCATGAAAATGATTTGTTGTTGTGCCGTCCCAATATCATCCTAGAACATGGCATGATAAGTGTCGATTTTGATTGCTATGGCTTCCTACTTTCTCCCGAATATATAGAAAGAATGGCTGTTTCTACCTGCTGGAATGCACAGCTTTTCATTCAGAAACATCCTGTAATTTCACTTGAATATGAAGAAGTACAAGTATTCCATCAGTATTTTGAGCTATTACGAAACAAGCTAACAAAACCTTCAGGAAAACATCAAAAAGAATTAATCGACTCGTTACTTCAAGCTTTTTTATATGAGTTTCATGATTCTATGAAGCATTTCGAAGAATCACAAATGTCTTTTTCATCAGCCGAAACTCTTTTCAAATCGTTTATTTCTCTATTAAACAAATCATATCCTAAAGAACGCAGCGTCTCATCCTATGCCGACAAGCTGTGTGTCAGTCCCAAATATCTATCCTCCATTTGTAAAGGTATCAGTCAGCATACTGCCTCTGAGCTAATCAACCAATATGTCATCAAAGACATTGAATATCTATTGAAACGAACCAACAAAAGTGTAAAGGAGATTGCAAACGAACTTAACTTTCCCAATCTTTCTTTTTTCGGAAAATACACCAAACGCTATTTGGGTATGTCGCCTAAGCAATATCGGAATCAGATGCTGTCGTCGGATAATCAACCGTAAGTCTTTCTTTGCATCTGTCAAATAAGGATGCTAAAGTTAAAATATCCTTTAATAAAAAAATGAGTAATGTTTCTTCCTAGCATTCATATACATTGGCAAACTATCATCACAAGACTAAGCAATACACGAGATGCACATGTCGTACTGTACGAGATGGGCATGTCATGCAGTACGAGATATACATCTTGTCATATTAGCAAAGGTCTACTTGGAAATGAGTAACCCTATCCTCAAAACAAGTAGCGGATTTCCCCTTACCATCAATCTCTATAAGCAATGGGAATTTGTTTCTGTTTTCTTTTTCTCCACTTCCCCCTGCCTTCTCTTCTTCCACAGCTGATAGCTGTTGATGGTATTCTGCCACAAGACATACGAACCGGGTCCCACGGAAGAAAGCGGATTAAGATAAGTATAAGCCATCCAAATGGCAAGTACTGTATTCTTTTGTCCCAATGCCTGACCTGCGCTGATACGTTCGTGATAATGCCCTCCGATGCGTTTTCCAAAATAAAACTGAATACAGCAGGTCACCAGACCGGCCAATGCAATCAGCCATTTGACATATCCCGCCGCATCGCTGTTTACAAGTGAACGTACAGTCTGCCCAGAAACAATAGCAAGTGCAATTCCCCAAAGATAGAAAGCCAATCCGCTGAAGTTAGCAAGACGCTCGCGTACCTTAGGTAAAAAAGCACGCAGCAGGCAAGCAACGATAAAGGGACAAAGCAACAAAGGAAATACTTTTACCAATATACGCAAACAGGCTGCAAGGAAACCGACATCGGGATGTATCTCAATAACAGGAAATAAAAGAGGAACAACCAACGCTGCCAGCAGATTGGACAACAATGTATAAGTAGTCAGACTACCAGCATTGCCACCTAACTTGCCGGTAATCACAGCCGCAGCTGTAGCAGTCGGACAGATCAAGCATACCATTGCTCCTTCAAATACCTCTCTATAAGTCTCCGGCATAGGGACATAAATCAATATGGCAGCTACTATCAGACAAGTAATCAATTGAAACAACAACAACCACCCATGCCATACAACAGGTTTCATTTCTCTAATCTCCACTTTACAGAAAGTCAACAGCAGCTGTGCAAAAATCAAAAAAGGAGTCAGAAAAGAAATCATACTCCAGACAGCTGGCTTCAACGGAGACAGGAAGGAGACATGAGCAAAAAGCAGATAAACCAACGTCCCCGTCAACATGGCTACAGGCAGCGTCCAATTCTTTAAAAATCTAAGCATATCACAGATTTCAATATACGGTTTACAACTTTTACAATAAGAAGAAAGAAAATATTCTATGTTTCAGCCTGCAAAGTAACAGAGTTTTAACTGAAAAAGCCATCAGTAAACCGAAAAAAACACAAAACTTAATATCAAAGCATCAGTTTTCAACAAAAATCTACTACATTTGCACCGTACTATTCATATGAAATTAGACAAAGTATACATATTGATTCTGTCCTTCTGGCTAGGATTGTTTGCCATTCCATTCTATTCTGCCAGTTTATGGGGAAAAGATTTCACCGTAGTCATCGATGCCGGTCATGGAGGACATGACCCCGGTGCCGTTGGCAGAATCTCCAAAGAAAAAAACATCAACTTGAATGTTGCCCTGAAGGTTGGTAATCTGATAAAAAAGAATTGCAATGACGTCAAAGTGATATATACGCGTACTAAAGATGTATTTATTCCACTGGATCGCCGTGCAGAGATTGCCAATAATGCTAAAGCCGATCTGTTTATTTCCATCCATACCAATTCGGTTGCTAAAAACCGCACAGTCAAAGGAGCATCCACATGGACACTGGGTCTAGCCAAATCGGAAGCTAATTTGGAAGTAGCTAAACGGGAGAACTCTGTTATTTTATACGAGAATGATTATCAGACACGTTATGCAGGATTCAATCCCAACTCTTCCGAATCCTACATCATCTTCGAGTTCATGCAAGACAAGTATATGGAGCAAAGTGTACATCTTGCCTCACTTGTTCAAAAACAATTCAAACACACCTGCCAGCGAATAGACCGTGGAGTGCATCAAGCTGGATTTCTTGTTCTGAAAGCCAGTGCCATGCCAAGCATTCTGATTGAGCTTGGTTTTATATCCACTCCGGAAGAAGAACGTTATCTAAACTCTGAAAACGGCGCCAATACACTAGCTAAAGGAATCTATAACGCTTTCCTCAATTACAAACGAGAACAAGAGCTAAAACTAACAGGAGTCAGTAAAACCATCCTTCCCGACGAGAGCGAAAATGAATCGGACAACAGCCCGTTAATCGCTCAAGTAGCATCGCAAACAAAGACACTGAGTGACAATGCCCGCCCCATTGTTTCCGAAAGTGCCGTCACTGTCGATGATAGTGAAATCATATTCAAAGTACAGATTCTGACTTCATCAAAGCCTCTTTCAAAAAATGACAAACGGCTAAAAGGCCTGAAAGACGTGGATTATTATAAAGAAAAAGGTATTTACAAATATACATTTGGAGATTCTGCCAACTATAACGAGGTACTGCATGCCCGACGCAGCATTTCCACGCGTTTTAAAGATGCATTCATCGTTGCCTTCCGAAACGGAGAACGAATGGACATCAACGAAGCAATTACAGAATTTAAAAAGAAAAAAAATAAATAAAAAGATATATGAAGTACATTACAAAAGAAGTCCGGATAGGCATTGCAGGTATTGTTGCATTATGTGTACTAGTTTACGGTATTAATTGGCTGAAAGGGATTCACATGTTCAAGCCCTCCAGCTATTTCTATGCGAAGTTTGAGAATGTAAATGGACTGACAGAGTCAAGTGCTGTATTTGCCGACGGAGTACGGGTAGGTATTGTACGTGACATTATATACGACCATAGCCGCCCGGGAAATGTAGTCGTACAAGTAGAGTTGGAACACGACCTCCGTATTCCTAAAGGGAGCACAGCAGAACTGGTATCAGAGCTGATGGGAGGAGTTAAAATGAATATCCTTTTAGCAAACAATCCTCGCGAAAAACATGAAGTAGGAGATACAATTCCAGGAGTTGTAAACAGCGGAATGATGGATAAAGTAGCTGAATTGATGCCGAAAATGGAACAGATGCTTCCAAAGCTGGACTCAATCTTGACTTCGGTCAATGCAATTTTAGGCGATAAAAGTATTCCTGCTACATTACATTCGGTAGAGGCAACAACAGCAAATCTGGCAGCTATAAGTGCCGACTTGAAACAATTCACAGGAAAAGATCTTCCAGGACTCACCGAGAAACTCAATACTATTGGAGACAATTTTGTCGCTATCAGTAATAATCTGAAAGGTATAGATTATGCAACTACATTCAAAAAAGTGGATGAGACATTAGCTAATGTAAAAAAACTTACAGACAAGCTCAACAGCAACGACAACACAATGGGATTGCTATTTAATGACTCCCAATTATATGATAATCTGAATGCAACAACACGTAACGCAGCGAGCTTGTTGGAAGACTTGAAAGCCCATCCGAAACGCTATGTACACTTCTCGCTTTTTGGAAGAAAAGATAAATAAGAGAATCTCACTATATAGAATTATTCTAAATAGCAAAAGCCTTTATGGAAAGAAATACAACTTACCCGTAAAGGCTTTCTATAAACCAACATAAGGCAATAAAACGCTTCTAAAGAGAAAGAGAAAAGGGGAAACAAGTACTTAATCAAACTACTGAATTACAAGAGTTTGTAAAAACGCAAGAGTCCCTTTAGCGAACATCCTGAAACATCTTAGGGTAAGTATCTGAAAGTAAAGCTATTATTATTAATCTGAAAAAAGCAAGAAAAAAATGAATTTGTTTTTTTCAGATAAGATTCCGAATTTTGCAATCGTAGAAGTTTGCTTAATTAATAAATGTATTGAAGTTACTATGACTGAAACAAATCATGTCGTACTTTGGAACCGCTGTCTTGAAATTATTAAAGACAATGTTCCCGAGAGGACATTTAGCACTTGGTTTGCCCCCATTGTTCCATTGAAATATGAGGACAAAACATTAATTGTTCAGATTCCGAGCCAGTTTTTCTATGAAATACTAGAAGAAAAATTCGTGGATCTGTTACGAATGACGTTATATAAGGTTATTGGTCAAGGTACCAAGCTGATGTATAATGTAAAAGTGGATACTACTTCAATACCACCTCAAACCGTAGACCTTGAAGCAAGCAATCGTTCTATAGCTGTTACTCAGAAACCTATTAACAATGGGAACAAAGCACCTAGTTTCCTGAAAGCTCCAGTTGTACAAGATTTAGATCCGCATCTAAATCCGAATTATAATTTTGAGAATTTTATAGAAGGATACAGCAACAAACTGTCAAGAAGCGTAGCAGAAACTGTTGCTTTGAATCCTGCTAATTCTCCATTTAATCCACTATTCATTTATGGAGCCTCAGGAGTAGGAAAAACCCATTTATCAAACGCCATCGGTACTAAAATCAAAGAACTGTACCCTGAGAAAAGGGTGTTATATGTTTCCGCTCACCTGTTTCAAGTCCAATATACTGACTCTGTGCGTAACAATACAACCAATGACTTCATCAATTTCTATCAATCAATAGACGTTCTGATTATTGATGACATTCAAGAATTTGCAGGAGTCACTAAAACGCAAAACACTTTTTTCCATATCTTCAATCATTTACACCAAAACAGGAAACAGCTTATCCTTACTTCCGACCGCGCACCAGTATTGTTGCAAGGAATGGAAGAACGACTATTAACCCGTTTTAAATGGGGTATGGTGGCAGAATTGGAGAAACCTACAGTAGAATTAAGACGTAACATCTTAAAAAACAAAATACATCGAGACGGCTTAAAATTTCCTCCTGAAGTAATTGATTATATTGCAGAAAATGTAAATGAAAGTGTACGTGACTTAGAAGGAATTGTAATTGCTATTATGGCTCGTTCTACTATTTTCAATAAAGAGATAGATTTGGAATTAGCCCAGCATATTGTGAAAGGAGTTGTACACAACGAGACAAAACCTATTACAATTGATAATATCTTAAAAGTTGTATGCAGCCATTTTGGATTGGAAACATCTGCCATACATACAAAATCAAGGAAAAGAGAAGTAGTCCAGGCACGGCAAATTGCCATGTATCTAGCAAAAAATCATACTGATTTTTCAACTTCCAAGATTGGAAAATTCATTGGAAATAAAGATCACGCAACAGTGCTTCATGCCTGCAAAACAGTAAAAGGACAACTAGAAGTAGATAAAGGATTTCACGCAGAAGTTCAAGAAATTGAATCACTACTGAAAAAAGGAAATTGACAAGAACATTCCAATAGATATAAAGCTATCTCCAACATGTAAGTTAGAGATAGCTTTTGTTATACACCTATTACTTCAAAAAACCTTGTTGACGAAGTATTTTCAACAAATTATCAGACATAAATTCATTGTCTTTCTTAGTATAGCGTACCTCCGTAAATACTTGGGCTAACGTTTCTTTCTGATTTTCTTCTATGAATTTCTTATTCTCTGGCAAGGATTCTTTATACGCGTACATTTCATCAATGGATTCCGGTGTATAATCACGGAAATATTCATTATGCACAATTCCTTTTAATGGCAACCGATCAACTTGTGCAGGGATGCCATCCGGATACCCAACCGTTATAGTTGTAATAGGAAACACCAATTCCGGTAACGAAAGAGTTTCTATAATCATTTGAGGATTATAAGTCGTAGTTCCTAAATAACATATTCCAAGCCCAGCCTCTTCTGCTAATGTACAAAAAGTCTGTGCCACCAATAAAGTATCAATTGTAGCATTCATAAATGACATCAAATTGTCGTATCCCGGTGTAGCATTTCTCTGTTCACACCACTTAGAGAAACGTCGGAAATCTACACAATAAGTGAGTACTACAGGAGCGTTTTTCACCATTGGTTGATTAAAATGAGCAGGAGAAAGTTTTTCCTTCATTTCCGCATCACGGGTAACAATTACACTATACAGTTGCATTCCTCCCATTGTAGACGCTCTAAAAGAAGTCTCAAGCAAATCATTTAACAAATCTGGAGCTATTTCCTTAGGAAGATATTTCCGAATAGTCCTTCTGTTCTTTACTGTCTCAAACATATCTTTTTTGCTACAAAGATACGAAAAGAAATAACATTTATTATGCACGAATCAAAAATATAAATTTTCTTTTTGGAAAACTTTTCTCATTCACCGCAAATCAAACCATCCTATAAAACAACAACTTAAGAGTTATAAACGGAAAACTTTTAAGTTGTTAATAAAATACTTCATTTTTATTTTGATAGATACAGAAACATTCTTAGCTTTGCACCGCCTTTATTAATAATCAAGTAAACTTCTACAAAACTTATTATTAAAAATATAACCTAACACATATTGAATCGTGGAAAAACGAATTTACTCTTATGATGAAGCCTATGAAGAATCTTTACGATATTTTCAAGGCGACGAATTGGCTGCCAGGGTATGGGTCAACAAATATGCAGTCAAAGATTCTTTCGGAAATATTTACGAGAAATCGCCGGAAGATATGCATTGGAGAATTGCCAATGAAGTGGCGCGAATTGAAGCTAATTATCCCAACCCATTAAATGCCAAAGAGCTTTATGAGCTTTTTGACCATTTCAGATACATCGTTCCACAGGGAAGTCCAATGACCGGCATTGGTAACGATTATCAAGTAGCTTCGTTGTCTAACTGTTTCGTAATCGGAGTAGAAGGTTCCGCTGATTCTTATGGGGCAATTATCAAAATAGATGAAGAACAAGTACAGCTTATGAAACGCCGGGGAGGTGTAGGACATGATTTATCCCACATCCGGCCTAAAGGTTCTCCAGTCAAAAATTCAGCACTAACTTCTACTGGACTTGTTCCCTTCATGGAACGCTACTCTAATTCTACTCGAGAAGTAGCTCAAGATGGTCGTCGTGGCGCATTAATGTTAAGTGTATCTATCAAACATCCAGATTCAGAAGCTTTCATTGATGCTAAAATGACAGAGGGCAAAGTAACAGGAGCCAACGTATCCGTTAAATTGGATGATGCCTTCATGGAAGCCGCCATTAACAATCGGCCATATACCCAACAATATCCTGTAGATTCAGTCAATCCTATCATTACAAAGGAAGTAAGCGCATCCTCCTTATGGAAAAAGATTGTTCATAATGCATGGAAATCAGCTGAGCCAGGTGTTTTGTTTTGGGATACTATTATTCGTGAATCTGTCCCCGACTGTTATGCAGATTTAGGATACAGAACTGTTTCCACGAATCCATGTGGAGAAATTCCGCTATGTCCTTATGATTCTTGTCGGTTATTAGCCATTAACTTATATTCATATGTAGTAAATCCTTTCAAACCCAATGCCTACTTCGACTTTGATTTATTCAAAAAACACGTAGCACTAGCTCAACGAATCATGGATGACATCATTGATCTTGAATTGGAAAAAATCAAGCGTATCATGCACAAGATTGATGAAGATCCAGAAACAGAAGAAGTCAAACATGCAGAACGGACATTATGGGAGAAAATCTACAAGAAGAGCGGCCAAGGAAGACGTACTGGAGTTGGAATTACAGCAGAAGGTGACATGCTTGCTGCATTAGGATTACGATACGGAACAGAAGAAGCAACTGCTTTCTCAGAAGAAGTACATAAGACAATCGCAATTTGTGCCTATCGTTCTTCTGTAGAAATGGCTAAAGAACGTGGTGCTTTTGAAATATACGACAGCGAACGGGAAAAAAATAATCCATTCATTCAGCGACTTGCCGAAGCAGATCCAGAACTGTATGCAGCAATGAAGAAATATGGCCGACGTAATATTGCCTGCCTCACCATTGCTCCAACAGGAACAACAAGTCTGATGACACAGACAACCTCAGGTATCGAGCCTGTATTCCTGCCTGTTTATAAACGTAGAAGGAAAGTAAATCCAAACGATACTAATGTACATGTCGACTTTATAGATGAGACGGGAGATGCTTTCGAAGAATACATTGTATTCCATCACAAGTTTGTCACTTGGATGGAAGCAAACGGATATAATCCGGCAAAACGTTATACACAAGAAGAAATAGACGATCTTGTAGCTAAGTCTCCATACAACAAAGCCACTTCCAATGACGTAGACTGGCTTATGAAGGTTAAAATGCAAGGTAGAATACAAAAGTGGGTAGACCACTCTATCAGTGTCACCATTAATCTTCCGAACGACGTTGATGAAGAACTAGTCAACCGCTTGTATGTAGAAGCATGGAAATCTGGTTGCAAAGGATGTACAGTATATCGTGACGGTTCAAGATCGGGAGTACTTATTTCTACAAAATCCGATAAAGATAAAAAAGCCGAATTACCTCCTTGCAAACCACCTACAGTAGTAGAAACCCGTCCTAAAATTTTGGAAGCAGATGTGGTTCGCTTCCAAAACAACAAAGAGAAATGGGTGGCTTTTGTCGGTTTATTGGATGGACGTCCTTATGAAATCTTTACCGGTCTACAGGATGATGATGAAGGAATCTTATTGCCCAAGAGCGTAACTTCCGGACGTATTATCAAGAATGTAGATGAAGATGGCAACAAAAGATATGACTTCCAGTTTGAAAACAAACGTGGTTACAAAACTACAATTGAGGGACTCTCTGAGAAGTTCAACAAAGAATATTGGAATTATGCCAAGTTAATCTCTGGAGTACTCCGTTATCGCATGCCGATAGAACAAGTAATCAAGCTAGTAGGTTCATTGCAGCTGAATAGTGAAAACATCAACACTTGGAAAAATGGTGTAGAACGGGCACTAAAGAAGTATGTCCAAGATGGAACTGAAGCAAAAGGAAAGAAATGCCCCAACTGCGGTAATGAGACATTGATATATCAGGAAGGATGCCTTATCTGCACTTCATGCGGCGCTTCCAGATGTGGATAAATACGCCATATATGTTAATGAATTTATAAACAAAGAATAAAAAGGAGTCCTAAGGGCTCCTTTTATTTTTTTGTACAAAAAGAAAGCCTTATACTTGCATCAGATAAATATTAACTAATATATTGCAACATATGATTGTATCGTTCAATATTGAATATCGTACCAATTGGGGTGAAGAGGTAAAAATCAGCGGGTGCTTTTCAAAGACCGGAAAACAATCAGATTGGAATACCCTCTCTCTACATACTACAGACGGAATATACTGGAGCGGAGAAATTGAACTAAATGCATCAGAAGAAAAAATAGACGAATACAACTATTATTACTATATAGAACAGCATGGAGTAATAACCCGAAAAGAATGGCATACTCTTCCTCGGAAATTAATCTTATCCGGATATAAACAGAAAAAATATACTGTAAATGACTATTGGAGGAATCTTCCAGAGGAATTGCCACTCTATAGTTCTGCTTTCACCGATGTATTACTCAAACGATCTTTCCTACAGAATACAAATTCCACCAAATATAAAAAAGAACTTATCATAAAAGCCTATTCTCCACGCATTCATAAAGACTACTGCCTAGCAATCTGTGGTAATCAAAAATCATTAGGTAACTGGAATCCCGATCTGGCTATCCCCATGAATGATACCAATTTTCCCGAATGGCAAGTCAGGCTGGATGCAAGTAAATTATCATTTCCCATTGAATATAAGTTTATACTCTACAATACTCAGACAAGAAAGGCCGAAGCATGGGAAAATAATCCGAACCGATATCTGTCGGATCCCGATTTGAAAGAAAAGGAGACCTACGTCATATCCGACCGTTATGTCAATTTTGATTTGCCAAAATGGAAAGCCGCAGGAACGGCCATTCCGGTCTTTTCACTGAAATCTGAACAAAGTTTCGGAGTCGGAGATTTTGGAGATCTGAAGAGACTGATAGACTGGGCGGTCGTAACAGGTCAGAGGATCATACAGATTCTACCGATCAACGATACAACCATGACCCATCGGTGGACAGATTCTTATCCTTACAACAGTATTTCCATCTATGCTCTGCACCCAATGTATATCAACCTCAAGCAAATGGGGATACTACAGGATACGACAGAAAGAAAACGGTTTGAAAAACTGCAAAAAGAGCTGAACCTCTTGCCAAGTGTAGAATACGAGCGTGTCAATCAGGCTAAGTGGGAATATATCCGGACATTATATCAACAGGAAGGAGAGAAAACACTAAATTCGAAAGGCTTCGACGTTTTCTTTCAAACCAATAAAGAGTGGTTACAACCATATGCAGCCTTCTGTTATTTACGTGATAAATACGGAACCCCCAACTTCCGGGAATGGCCACAATATTCCACTTACCAACAAGAAGAAATCATCCGGATATGTCAGCCAGCATCGACTGAATATCATGAAATTGCGCTTCACTATTTCATTCAGTATCAACTCCATCTGCAACTTTCTGAAGCAACGGCATATGCTCACCAACATGGAATAGCATTGAAAGGAGACATTCCTATCGGAATCAGCCGCAACAGCGTAGAAGCATGGACAGAGCCTCATTATTTCAACCTGAACGGACAGGCAGGAGCTCCTCCCGATGATTTCTCCGTCAATGGACAGAACTGGGGATTTCCCACTTATAAATGGGAAATCATGGAAAAGGACAATTACAAATGGTGGACTAAGCGTTTCCAGAAAATGGGAGAATATTTCGATGCCTACCGCATAGACCATATCTTAGGCTTTTTCCGTATATGGGAAATCCCAGTTCATGCCGTACATGGGCTTTTAGGGCAATTCGTTCCTTCACTCCCCATGACAAGAGAAGAGATAGAAAGCTATGGAATGGCTTTCGACAAAAAATACCTTTCTCCCTTTATCTATGAAACCTTCCTTGAAGAGCTGTTTGCACCATATACAGAAAGGGTAAAAAAAACATTCGTATGCCCCACAAATACACCCGGCATCTATGAACCAAGGCCCGAATTCCGGACAGAACGGCAAGTGGAACGTTTCTTCGAAGGTAAGAACGACGAAGAGAGCAATCGGATACGCGAAGGACTCTACACGCTGATAAGCAATGTTCTTTTTATAGAAGACCGTGAGGAAAAAGAGAAATATCATCCACGTATCGGCGTACAGCGCGACTTTGTTTTCCGTACGTTAAGTGAAAGTGAACAACAAGCCTTCAACAGATTGTACGACTATTATTACTATCACCGGCACAACAACTTCTGGCGGCAACAGGCTATGAAAAAGCTACCCATGCTGACACAGTCTACACGGATGCTGGCATGTGGAGAAGATCTGGGTATGATTCCTTCCTGTGTGCCTGCAGTGATGAACGAGCTACGGATTCTGAGTCTGGAAATCCAACGGATGCCCAAAAATCCGGCACACGAATTTGCGCTTCCCGGCGAATATCCTTATCACTCCGTATGCAGCATATCAACCCACGACATGTCTACACTACGTGGATGGTGGGAGGAAGACAGAATGCGCACCCAACGCTTTTACAACACCATACTGGGATATTATGGAACGGCGCCAGAGACTGCAACCCCCGAATTGTGCGAAGGAGTCATCCGGCAGCAGCTCAACAGTCAGTCTATGTTCTGTATCCTGTCTCTGCAAGACTGGCTGTCGATCAGCCAAAAATGGAGAAATCCAAATGTGAAAGAGGAACAAATCAACATACCTTCCAACCCCAAACACTATTGGCGCTATCGGATGCATCTCACGCTGGAAGAGCTATTGAAGAATCATGAGCTGAACAAAAAGATACGGACGCTGGTAGAACAAACAGGAAGAGAGCCAAATGTGTGACACCTGAAAGACCGGGGTGACTTAAAAACAAAAAAAGAACTCATCATGCATATCACTATTGTTACAGGAGATAAAATTCCATCCATCAAATACGGAGGAGTCCAAAGAGTAGTCTGGTGCTTAGGTAAAGAACTGCACAAGCGCGGGCATAAAGTAACGTTTATCGCCGGTAAAGGATCATATTGTCCGTTTGCCGAAGTCGTCGAGATTAATCCCGATAAAGACCTGAAGGAGCAGATTCCGACCAATGCAGACATCGTACACTTCAATATCCCTGTGCCCGAAGGATTTACACGTCCACATCTGCTGACAATACACGGTAATGGAATTCCCAAAAACGCAGATAAGAACCTGGTTTTTGTCTCACAGAACCAAGCCAACCGATTCGGCAGCCAATCTTTTGTTTATAACGGGCTTGACTGGGATGAGTATGGCCAAGTGGACCTCACACTCCCCAGAAAACGTTTCCATTTTCTAGGAAAGGCTGCATGGAAAGTCAAAAACCTACGGGGAGCGATAGCTGTTACAAAGCAGATTCCCGGTGGAGAGCTTGATGTATTGGGAGGGCATCGGCTGAATCTGAAAATGGGCTTCCGGTTCACATGGAGCCCACGCATCCATTTCCACGGTATGGTAGACGACCGGCTGAAGAAAATCATCATGCAGCAGTCCAGAGGACTTATCTTTCCTGTCACATGGCACGAACCGTTCGGACTGGCCATCACCGAAAGCCTGTATATGGGTGCCCCCGTATTCGGTACACCATACGGCTCACTTCCCGAACTGGTCACCCCCGAAGTAGGCTTCCTTACAAACCACGAACAACAGATGGCAGAGCATATCGAATCGCACGCCTACTCTCCCAAGACATGCCATGAATATGCACGCGATCTGTTTAACTCCAGTGTCATGACAGACGCTTACTTGAAAAAGTATGAAGCGATATTGAACGGAGAGAGTCTTAATGAAACAATTCCCTGCATCAAGGACATTTCACGAAACTTGCCGTGGATTCAACAATAAAAATGAGATGGAAATCAGAAACAGTTATATCACACTCAACAACCTGCACTACTATGCCTACCACGGAGTAGCGGCACAAGAAAACCGTATAGGCAACGAATATACAGTCAATCTGAGACTGAAAGTAGACATCCGGCGTGCAGCCGAAACTGACGAAGTGGAACATACAGTCAACTATGCCGAAGTACACGAAGTGGTCAAAAGCGAGATGGCAGTCCCCTCCAGACTTCTGGAACATGTCTGCGCCCGTATTTCCAAGGCGCTTCTACAGCATTTCCCGATGATAGAAGAGATTGAAATCAGCCTTTCGAAAAGGAATCCACCAATGGGTGCCGACATTGAAACAGCTGGCGTTACAATGGTGTGTAGCAGATAAGTCTTCCAGTTTACAAAGCCATATAAACCCCTTTTATTGGGAAAGGTTACCCAATCTGTTGGCTAACCTTTGCTGACATGTCAGCTAACCTTTCCCAATACGTCAGCAAAGGTTAGCTGACAAACGGGGCAACCTTCTTCAGCAAACAGAGAGAACATTATCATATACAGAGAGAATCTGACACCACAAAAAAGGGATTTATTATGGCATAAAAAAACTTCCTTATCCCCTTTTTCAGGAAATAAGGAAGCATCAATATTCAACGGGTACTTTACTTTTTTCTTTTCCGCTTGCTGACCGACTGTACAGCCTCTGTCACCACAGATTTATTCTCAAACCTTTTCGTATATCCGGAATAATCGGGATGAATGCGTTCATAGTCAGGATCCATAAACAGAGGACTTGAAATGATATGGTCTGCCGTTGAACGGTTGCAGCAGAACACGATGTTTTCCACACTAGCCAGACGAGTCAGTGCCTTGACATCCGTGTCGTGCGGTTGCAACGTCATAGGATCGGTGAAGAAGAACAAATAATCTATCTGACCGTCAACAATGCGTGACCCCATCTGCTGATCACCTCCCAGCGGACCAGACTTTAAGATGGTAAAATCCCATTCCACATCAGGATACTTCTCTTTCAGAGCTGCCAAAATCAGTGTTCCGGTTGTTCCGGTACAATAGAACTTATGTCCCATCAAAAGTTCTGAATTCCATAGCACCCACTCTATCAGATCCTTCTTCATAGCATCGTGAGCAACCAGCCCAATGCCTCTCCTTACTTTCGGTTTCATATCTTTATATGTTTAAAATCAGACAATTGAGAGAATCGCTTACATCCCCTCGCGTAAAACTGCCACAAGATACTGCTTTTTGTACGTTCGTGAATTATATGCGACACAGTTTTTTTTAGGTTTTCACTACGGTCGGCAACAAACTCCGGACGCATTCTTCTGTACTCCTGCCAAGCTTTCCACACAGCAAGTGCATTCCTCCCCTCTCCTTTTAACAGAAAGACTACTGCCGCCACAATATCAAACAATATTCTCACACACATCACCGGGCGCAACTCTTCGTCCGGCAAATTCTTATAGAGCATTAATAGATTATTACGGAAGTTCAGAAAAGTCTTGCGCGGATTCTCCTTACTCAGCGTAGCTCCTCCTACATGATAGACACAACTATCTGGCAAACAGACAAGCTTTCTTCCTCGGGCACGAAGTCGCCAGCACAAATCAATCTCCTCCATGTGAGCAAAGAAGCGTCCATCCAGTCCTCCAGCCTCCCAGTAATCAGCCAGCCGGATAAATAGTACAGCACCTGTTGCCCAGAATACAGGAAGAACCGTATCATATTGCCCTGTATCTTTTTCCACTTCACTCATGATGCGTCCCCTGCAAAACGGATAACCATATCTGTCTATGAAACCTCCTGCAGCTCCTGCATACTCGAAACTGTCTTTTTGTCTCCAGCTACAGATCTTAGGCTGGCAAGCCGCCACCTCCGGATGAGCATCCATATAATTGACCAAAGGAATTAGCCAATGTTCTGTAACTTCTACATCCGAATTCAACAATACTACATACTCCGACTCAACTTGCTGTAAAGCACGGTTGTAACCTTCGGCAAAACCATAGTTACGGTCTAACAGAATGATTCTCACTGTTGGGAATTCATCCTGAAGCATACGGACAGAGTCGTCAGTTGAACCATTATCAGCCACACAGATCTCTACTCCCTGTCCTTCTGAATAAGAAAGGACAGAAGGCAGAAACTGGCGAAGCATACTGCATCCGTTCCAATTTAAGATGACAACAGATATCTTCATCATGATCAAGCCCTTTCACATTCGGCTTTTGAAGCCTTCCAGCGTTTATGCGACCATAACCAATAAGCAGGTTCCCGACGCAGCGTCTGTTCCAGGCAACGGGTAAACATTTCGGTAATTTCTCCTTCAGCGGTTTCTCTCGGGAATTCTGTCATCAACTTAAACTCTGCTTCGCAATATCCTCTGCGAGTCTTGGTCAGTTCACAATAAAAGACCGGAAAATTCATCATTTTGGCAATACGTTCTGCCCCATTCAGGAAGGCGGTTTCACGCCCTAGAAAAGTGGTCCAATACTTTTCATAACCACTAGGCCACTGATCAGTTATCAGACCGATCACCATATTTTTACCCTCACGTTTCAATTTGATAATCTCACGTGCTGTAGAATGTTTTGGTATATTATATCCGCCGAAGCGAGCACGAATGCGTTTGAATAATTCATCCAGATACACATTCCGTAATGGTTTGTACACCTGTACCGGAACATCTCCCGGTTTCATAATTGCCCCCATCCCAATCAGCCATTCGTAATTGGCATAATGAGGAATCATTACAATAATACCTCCGTATTTTTCTGTCAGTCCCAGATACTGTCCGGTATTCTTATAAATCATTCTACGCCGCAAATCTTCTGCCGACATATGCAGCATACGCAGATCTTCGAGCAAATAATCAGAAAGATAACGATAAAACTTTCGTTCAATCCTCAACAGCTCCTCATCACTTTTCTCTGGAAAAGAACGCTTCAAGTTATCTCTGACCACTCTCCGCCTATACCTTCCCACATAATACATCAAAAAGTAATTGATGTCTGAAAACAGATATAATATCTTAAATGGAAGGGCCGAGAAAAGCCACATTCCAATATACATCAGCCAATAAATAAGTTTAGATTTCATAATTTTCCAGAATAGTGCCTGTAAGAGCCGTTTTGTCTTCATTAAAATCCCCCAAACGCACCGGAACAACCTGATTATCCAAAGAATTATCATTCTCCACCTCTATACGAATATAATTCTCTGTAAAGCCATGCATTGGGCATCCAGTTTTTGATTTTTCCATCAACACTTTCATCACCTTCCCTATGTGACGGGCATAAAAATGTTGTGTTTTTCTATCCGAAAGATCCAGCAAACGCTGACTACGAAGATGCTTCTCCTCCGGCGAGACAACATGTTCTATTTTTAACGCCTGTGTTCCGGGCCTTTCTGAATAGCTAAAGACATGCAACTGCGTCACATCCAGCCCCTCAATAAACTGATATGTACGTTCAAAATAATCTTCGGTTTCTCCTCGTGTACCCACAATCACATCAACACCAATAAAGGCATCTGGCATTACATCCTTGATTTTCTGTATTTTTGAAGCAAAGAGATCTGTATCATAACGACGACGCATTAACTTCAACACCTCATCACATCCTGACTGCAAAGGGATATGAAAATGCGGCATAAATCTGTGTGAAGAAGCTACAAAGTCTATGATTTCATCAGTCAACAAGTTAGGTTCAATCGAAGAAATACGATAACGTTCTATTCCCTCTACTCGATCCAATGCCTTTACCAGATCAAAAAAAGTCTCACCCGTTGTTTTCCCGAAATCGCCAATATTCACTCCTGTCAGTACAATTTCTTTTCCCCCTTCAGCAGCAGCCTGCTCTGCCTGATTCACAAGAGATTCAATAGAACCATTACGACTGCGTCCACGAGCAAAGGGTATAGTGCAATATGAACAGAAATAATCACATCCATCCTGAACCTTCAAGAAAAAGCGTGTACGGTCTCCTCTAGAACAAGAAGGAGCAAAAGTACGAATATTCTGAGTAGCTGTTGTAAAGGCCTCTCCTTGCGAATGCTTCTGCAAATCACCCAAGTAATTCAACAGATCACTCTTCTGTTCCGCACCTAAGACAACATCCACCCCTTCTATCTGTGCTACATCTTGTGGCTTCAGCTGCGCATAACATCCTGTAACCACAACAAACGCACCGGGATGTTGCTTGACCAGTTTATGAATCGCCTGACGACATTTCTTGTCAGCCACCTCCGTAACCGAACATGTATTTACAATACAGATATCTGCTTTTTCACCCTTACGTGCAGTACGAATACCAGCCTCACGCAAGATTCTTCCAATCGTCGAGGTTTCAGAAAAGTTCAATTTACAACCCAGTGTATAATACACGGCCGTTTTATTTCGGAACACAGTGGTATCTATCATAATCTTCTCTAACGGATATACAATGCAAAGTTACACATTATTATCAGTAAACACTTCTTAATAGATCAGTTTCTTGCATATCTATTATATAGTATCAAACATTCGATCACTTAAGTAACAGGTTCTCAGGCAAAGATATGCCTCCATAAAAACAACTTCAAAAAAAATTATAAAAAAAGTTGCCTTTACAAGAACAACATATAGAAAAAGTCCATACCTTTGCAGCGTTTTAATGAAGCAATTAATTGTATTACATTTTAAAAAGCAAAGAAAATGAAAAAATTAGTTTTGATGGCAGTGGCTATCGCAGCCGTATCATTTGCATCTTGTGGTAACAAAGCAGCTGACGCAGCAAAAGCTCAACAAGATTCTATCCGTATCGCTGACTCAATCGCAGCAGTAGAAGCTGCAGAAGCAGAAGCTGCAGCAGCAGCTGAGGCAGCAGCAGCTGATACTTTGAGCGCTGATAGCACAGCTACAACTGAAGCAGCTGCTGAATAATATTTTTCAGCTAGCTAAGAGAGAATTGAAAGTCTGACATGCGAAAGCATGCACAGACTTTTTTTTATTTCCATAAGTTCAATTTTCCTTATAATTTTCACACCTATATCTATAAAAAAACGGCTATTTATTCAATAATAAATAGCCGTCTCAGTATTATTTAATTGGAATATTATTCGCCTACTACTTCAAAAGGAATTTCTACAGAAACTTCTTTATGCAATTTCACAATAGCTTTATAATTGCCAACCTCTTTCACTGCATCTTTCACTACAATAGTCTTACGATCTACTTCGTGACCTAACTTAGCCAAAGCTTCAGCAATCTGAATATTACCAACAGAACCAAAAATAGTTCCAGTCGAGCTTACCTTCGTTGCAATGGTCAAAGAAACACCTTCCAACTTAGCAGCCATAGCTTCAGCATCTTTCTTGATTTTCTCAAGTTTGTGAGCACGCTGTTTCAGCTCTTCAGCCAACATTTTCTTTGCAGAAGGAGAAGCAATGACAGCTTTTCCTGTCGGGATCAAGTAATTACGACCGTATCCGGATTTAACGTTTACGATATCGTTCTTATAACCCAAATTTACTACGTCTTCTTTCAATATAATTTCCATACTTTTCCTCCTTCTTATTTCATCATGTCAGTTACATAAGGCAACAATGCCAAGTGACGAGCTCTCTTCACAGCTTGTGCGATACGACGCTGGAACTTCAAAGAAGTACCTGTAATACGACGTGGCAGGATCTTTCCCTGTTCGTTCAAGAATTTCTTCAAGAATTCAGGATCTTTGTAATCGATATACTTGATACCGCTTTTCTTAAAACGACAATATTTTTTCTTTTTAACGTCTACTGAGGGCGGAGTTAAATATCTGATTTCTGATTGAACTTGTTGTGCCATAATTAATCCTCCTTTTTGTTTGATTTAACACTTCTTCTTTTAGCAGCATATTCAGCAGCATACTTATCCATCTTGAAAGTCAAGAAACGGATCACACGTTCATCACGACGGAAGTTTATTTCAAGCTTCTCAATGACAGTTGGTTCTGCCTTGAATTCAATCAGCTGATAGAATCCTGTAGATTTCTTCTGAATTGGATAAGCCAACTTCTTCAATCCCCAGTTTTCCTCATTGATAATCTCAGCACCTTCAGCCTGAAGAATGCCTTTGAATTTCTCTACCGCTTCCTTCATCTGAGCATCAGATAAAACGGGAGTTAAAATGAAAACGGTTTCGTATTGATTCATACTCGTTTAATTAAGAATTAAATAATTATTTTTTAATGCGGGTGCAAAGGTAATCATTTTATTCTTAACTACCAACATTTAATTTTTTTTTATACCCAACATACAAAACTTACACAAGAAGAGATTAACTTTGCAAAGTTGTTGAAACAATAATTTCATGATAGAACAGTTCAATTTTGATATTCGCCTCATATTTGCCATACTGAATGGTAAAGTATCTGCCGCCATTAACCGAAAATTATATCGCAATTTCCGTATGAACGATCTGGATATCAGCCCAGAACAATGGACAGTGCTAATTTTTCTATGGGAAAAAGACGGTGTAACCCAACAAGAGTTGTGCAATGCAACCTTTAAAGACAAGCCTAGCATGACCCGATTGATTGACAACATGGAAAGGCAACATTTAGTAGTGCGCATCCATGACAAAAAAGACCGGCGCAGTAACCTGATCCACTTGACAAGAGACGGGAAAGAACTAGAAGAAAAAGCACGTATTGTCGCCGGTCAAACCCTGAAAGAGGCTTTAAAAGGAGTATCATTAGAAGAACTTAGCATTGGTCAAGAAGTACTCAAAAAAGTATTTTTCAACACAAAAGACTAACCTACAAACAAAGCATCAAATTCCTAAAATCCGCTAAATCGATACGTGGTATAGATTTTTTGCCTAAATAATTTCTCCCATAAAAGAATTATGCTTTAATTTGTGACAAGAATATAATAATCTATTAAAATACACACACATGAAAGGTTTATTAAAGAATCTGGGATTGATATTAATCTTGATCGGAGTAATCATTTTGTTGATATGTTCCATGACAGGCAATGTCAACAGCAATGGTATCTTAGGTACCTCAGCAGTATTGATTGTATTAGGACTTGTTTCCTATATTGTGATTAATAAAAAAATCGTCGATTGATACTTCCCATATCAGATCAATAAAAAATCCCGTCACTTTTGGTGCGGGATTTTTTAGTTTATCATTTCTACGAATTCTATATCTTAAGATTCCGGTTCAGGAGTAATAAGTTTGTAACCTTTTCCGTGAATATTAATAATCTCAATAGAATCATCTTCTTTCAGATGCTTACGCAGTTTAGTAATATATACATCCATACTACGGGCATTGAAATAATTGTCATCAATCCAGATTGTCTTTAAAGCAAAGTCACGTTGCAGTATCTCGTTTGCATGAGCACACAACAGCCCTAGCAATTCAGATTCCTTTGTCGTAAGTTTTGTCTGCTTACCGTCTATTGCCAATATCTGTTTCTGAGTATCAAAAGTAAATCTACCTATCTTATAGATATTGCTTTCCTTGTTTTTCTTTCCACGAACCCGTCTCAGAATAGCCTCAATTCTGAATGTAAGTTCTTCCATACTGAAAGGTTTCGTTATATAGTCATCAGCACCAATCTTAAATCCTTCCAAAATATCCTCTTTCAGAGTTTTAGCAGTCAAGAAAATAATAGGAATCTCGGCATTTGCCGCACGAACATCCTGTGCCAAAGTAAAGCCATCTTTTTTAGGCATCATCACATCAAATACGCACAAATCATACTTGTTCTTCAAGAAAGCCTTATAACCAGCCTCTCCATCCGGATACAACTCTGCAGCATAACCTTTTGCCTGTAAATATTCTCTTAAAAGCATGCCAAGATTTTCATCATCTTCGCACAATAAAATACGCAGTTTCTCGTCCATATCAATTATTTTTTAATAAAGGTAATGCAATAATAAATTTAGTTCCTACATTCAAATCACTTTCAGCCCGAATTGTTCCTTTGTGGTCAACAATAATCTTCTTTACATAAGCCAATCCCAAGCCAAAGCCTTTTACATCGTGCAGATTACCCGTATGCACGCGATAGAATTTTTCAAATATCTTTTTCAGGTTCTCCTTTTTGATACCAATACCATTGTCCTGTATTGAAATCATTAATTTTCCCGATTCATTCCATGTTCTCACATTCAACACCAGATCTTCATCCGGTTTCTTATATTTTACAGCATTATCCATCAAGTTAAAAATAACATTGGTGATATGCATTTCATCAGCGATAATTACCGGATCGGCAGCCTCCAGACTTGATGTTATTTTACCATTATATCGCTCCACCTTCAGAGCAAATGTATTGATAACGCCCGTTATCAGTTCATTCATATCAATTTCTTTCATCTTCAATGTTGCTTTCTGCCGATCAAACATTGACATCTGCAACACTTTCTCTACCTGAAAGCGCAATCGTTTGGTTTCATCATTAATCACCCCCGAAATGTGCTGGAACATTTGCGGAGACTTACCGACAGCCGGATCCTGCAGCATTTGGGCAGCCAAAGAGATAGTCGATATCGGAGTCTTGAACTCATGCGTCATATTATTGATAAAATCATTTTTCATTTCCGTCAATTTCTTCTGACGGAATACGATATAAATCGTAAAAATGAAAGTAACCAACAATACCATTGTAAATATCAACGATGGAATCATAAAACTGATTGAATCGAAAATATAATCCTTTCTACCCGGGAAATGCACCTTCAATATACTCATCTTAGCTGGAGGATCATTGGTAAACAATGCCTGCTGATAAGATTCATCGCTTCCCTTCGGATCATAATCCGCACAGCGGTAAACTTCCCGTCCATCCCTGTCTATCACTGAAAAATGAAAAGGCAGTTCAATGCTATTGTTATATAAATTAGATCGTAAGTAATCATCCAAATCTTTAAAACGGACTCTGTCACCTATTGATTTGTCACTGGCATGATAAATCATCTGCCATGCCACATCGTCCAACAGCGCCCGTTGATACATATACCGATTCTTAATCATTTCTACCAGCGAACGCGATGTCTCCGGAATTGTTTTCACTCCTCTGTAAGGAGAAATCATAGCCTTTGGAAGTTCTGACGGACTGGTCGTCATCACCTTTAGTTCAAAAGCAGAATATGCTTTTCCATCACGCGACCTCACACCTTTAAAACGCTGAACCTGTTGAACCAGACCACTCTGCTGCAAAGAAGAATTGTTTTCTGTCAGTGCCTTTCTCTCAGCTTCAGAAATATCTTCTATCAGCCAACGCCTTGTTTCAGCATATTCCACATCTTTAGAGACTTGAGTCAAACTGTTACGAACAGCCGAATCAAACTGTTCTTTACGGGTTTTTATCATTTCCTCTATATAACTGACCTGCAGATATAACAGGCTAAGGAAAGAAAGCCCCATCACAATGCCTAATATCCAAATTGTCGACTTTTTCATAGCGACAAAATTAACACTCCCTAATTAACATACCTAACTGATTAACGTGATTTAACCGGCAGTTCTCGTAAATTAACCGAAGAAAGTTATTTACGTTGTTTTCTGATGATTATAACAAACTAACACTATCTTTAGTTTGCAAATTTAATAAAAAATTAATGCTTTAATTCAGTTTTTCCGGTTTTTATTAGCCATAATTAAACAAAAGCCACCGACTACTATTAAAAAGCAGTCGATGGCATTAACAATATTAAGACAATAAGTTTTCAAAAACCAGCCACAAACAATACATCCTGCAATGTATCATTCCTCAGCCTGTTTAGCTTCGAAATCTTTAATCAATTTATCCTGTATATCTCCCGGCACAAGTTCATAACTAGAGAACTTCATTATAAATGAAGCCCGTCCTCCAGTCAACGAACTAAGGGCTGTAGAATAAGAAGACATTTCTTTCAAAGGAACTTTAGCCACTAACTTTTCAAATCCCTTTTCACTGCTCATTCCCATAATCATGGCGCGGCGTCCTTGCAAATCTCCCATCACATCGCCCATCTTATCAGAAGGAACAAATACTTCTACGTCATAAATAGGCTCCAGAATCTTTGGACCTGCATTCTTAAATGCTTCACTAAATGCATTACGACCGGCCAGCATAAATGATATTTCATTAGAATCTACCGGGTGCATTTTACCATCATATACAATCACACGTACATCGCGGGCATACGAACCGGTCAGCGGGCCTTGTTCCATACGAGACATGATTCCTTTCAATATGGCAGGCATGAAGCGGGCATCTATCGATCCGCCAACAATACTGTTGACAAACACCAATTTTCCTCCCCATTCCAACGATATTTCTTCCTGTCCTTTAACATTTATCTTAAATTCCTGACCATTGAATTTATAAGTCTCCGGTATAGGCATACCCTCCTTATATGGTTCCACAATCAGATGCACTTCTCCAAACTGTCCTGCACCGCCCGATTGTTTTTTATGACGATAATCTGCACGCGCAGCCTTCGTAATTGTTTCGCGATAAGGTATTTTAGGTTCTTCGTAATTAACCATCAACTTCTCATTGTTTTCCAAACGCCATTTCAACGTACGAAGATGAAATTCGCCTTGTCCATGTACCAGTGTTTGTCTCAATTCTTTCGACTGTTCGATAACCCATGTCGGATCCTCCTCACGCATGCGGTTCAAGATGGTCATCATCTTCTCAACATCAGCCTCATTCACTGGTTTTATGGCACGAGAATACTTCGAATTCGGGAACTTAATGAAATCAAATTTATAATCACAATCTTTTCCATTCAAAGTATTTCCAGTCTTAACATCTTTCAGTTTCACTGCTGCACCAATATCGCCGGCCTGCAATTCTTCCACTTTAATACGGTTGGCACCAGCCACCACATAAAGCTGTGCAATACGTTCTTTAGAACCACGGTTTGCATTCAACAAGTCATCGCCTTCCCGTACCTTACCGCTCATCACCTTAAAGTAAGATACTTCACCGATATGCGGTTCTACACTGGTCTTAAAGAAATAAAGAGATTCTGGTCCGTTTACATCCGGAGCTATTTCCTTTCCTTCTGTATTCTTTACCTTCGGCATATCAGAAACAAAAGGTACTACATTGCCAAGGAACTCCATCAAACGGCGAACTCCCATATCTTTTCCACCACATACACAGAATACAGGGAACATACCTCTTGCTATCAATCCCTTGCGAATGCCTTCACGCATCTCATCCTCTGACAAAGAGTCCTGTTCAAAGAATTTCTCCATCAATCCCTCATCATTCTCTGCTGCAGCTTCCACCAATGCCTTATGCAGCTCCATTGCCTTGTCCATCTCTTCGGCCGGAATATCTTCAATAATCGGTGCTCCTCCTTCGGGTTTCCACGAATATTTCTTCATCAGCAGCACATCAATCAATGCATTAAAGCCAGGTCCTGTCGAGATTGGATATTGAATAGGAACAATCTTTGAGCCATAGGCTTCTTTCAGTTGTTCCAGAATATTATCGTAGTCGCATTTTTCATTGTCAAGCTGGTTGACAAGAAAAATAACGGGTTTATTCAGTTTTTCAGTATATCGGAAATGATTTTGTGTGCCGACCTCAATGCCATACTGACCATTAAGAAGAATAATCGCAGTGTCGGTCACATTAAGCGCAGTCACAGTGCTGCCAATAAAGTCGTCCGATCCCGGACAATCTATGATATTCAGTTTTTTATTGTTCCATTCTACATGCAGAACGGTAGAGAAAACAGAGTAACCATACTCTTGCTCAACAGGGAAATAATCACTAACAGTATTTTTTGCATCAACAGTTCCGCGACGTTTTATAACCCCACTCTCGAAAAGCATTGCTTCCACGAGAGTGGTTTTCCCAGAGCCAGAACTTCCCAATAAGGCAATGTTCTTGATTTCATTAGTCTGATATACTTTCATGATATACAAGGATTAAAATGATTACTTGATACGCCCTTCGGTGTATCGTTAATTTTAACGAGGCGCAAATTAGAGAATTATCCGAGGAAAAGCAAATGTTACAATCATGTTTCTAAACAATGTTATGTAACACATTATTTCAATTATCCCACGCGAGGAAACTTCCATGGTTTACGGTAATCCGGTTTAATCAGCTCATCTGCAGCTTTATGACGAAACGTTTTCTTTTCGTCATCAAATACAAGCGCCTCTTTCACCCTTGCCGAAATGTTTCCCAAATGGGCATATTTAGCACACAAGCTGCCGTTTTCCACCGTACAGGCAGTATTTTTATTGCGTGTTTTCATACTTTCCAAAAAGTTGGTTACATGGTCTTTATGATCCTGATAATTCGGCATACTCTTTACTGGTTCCGTACGATTCTGCACAGGATACACCTCCCAGCTTTCACGGTTTGCTACCAATGTACCGTTAGTACCCACAAACTCCAGTCCGTAATTTCTTCCGTAAGGTCCGCTCTCTACCACCACATTGCTCCACTGAATTGTAAAGTCATCAAACTCGTAAAGCACAGTCAGCGTATCAAAAGTTTCAGCATAATTCTGCGGATAGGTGAAATTGCCTCCGGTTGCCATCACCCGTTTGGGCATTCCTGTCACATTCATCCCCCACAATGCCATATCCAGCAGATGTACTCCCCAATCGGTCAATAGTCCTCCACCATAATCCCAGAACATACGCCACGACCCGTGGAACCGCCGTTCGTTGAACGTACGCTGCGGAGCAGGTCCCAGCCACAGGTCGAAGTCCACTCCAGCCGGTACAGGAGAATCGGGAACTGGATTCAGAATGGCCGCATAGGCAAAGTTTCCCCACACGTTCACTTTTGCTATATGTCCCAGTTTGCCGCTATCAATGTATTTTTTCATTTCATGCCAATGGTTGCCGCTACGTTGCTGTTGTCCCACCTGAACCACTCTTTCATAACGCCGGGCAGCTGCCACCATCACATCACATTCGGCTATCGAGTTGGCAAGCGGTTTCTCTACATATACATCCTTTCCTGCCGCACAGGCATCCACCATCTGAAGGCAGTGCCAATGGTCGGGAGTACCTATGATTACCGCATCCACATCTTTCCGTTCCAACAGTTTCCGGTAGTCATTATAAATCTCCGGCTTTCTGTTCCGTCGCTTCTCCAGTTCCGAAGCCCTGCCCTCCAAGATACCACGGTCTATGTCGCACAGAGCGATACAATCTACATCCGGATGAATCAGGAAATCGTTCAGATTACTCCATCCCATTCCCCGACAGCCGATCAGGGCCACATTTATTCTATCATTAGCCCCCATCATCCCTCTTTTATATTCTTCGGCCAACACAGAAGGGGCTGCCAATCCTGCCGCAGTCAGTAGACTCATACTTTTAATAAAATCACGTCGTGTAGTCATTGTCTTCAGATTAAGAAATTAGTATTTAAGCATTACAAAGTTTTATCGCCTTAAATGTATAGACTATTTCACTTATTACCAAGTATTCTATGATATTAATCATATATACCCATTCAAAACGGAAACAAATCAATAGCCCGCCTCTTTCATCACAACTTCCGTCCTGTCTTCGCCTGTCCGGAAATCAATATTTGCCGAATGGCACAGATATTTCCAGCAAAAAAGAGTCAAAAACATCTGTATATCCCTGTCAGACTTAAAGTCACTGCAAATACGATTATTGTCAGAATTCAACTGTCCCCATATCAACGAAGGAATAGGCACACCGGTTGCATCTATAATTTTAACCATCTCTTTCATTGCCGGATGGGAAGCAGATTTCAATTCCTTCTGATAATAGGAAAAGCCATCTTTAGGAGACAAATTTAGAGCAAGTGGCGTTAGCTCCACTTGTGCACTGTTGTACATCTGTTGCCGATTGGAACCACTTACATCCAATACACGTTTATCCAGAAAGTAAGAATAAAGCCAATCATCTCCATACAATTTCCGGTTAATTTCTTTCAACCGTTCCTGATCCACCTTCAAAACATAATTAAAATGATATTTCTCCATACCCTTTACAAACAGACCGACTGCATAACGGTCTCCATAGTTCTTTTCCAACGTCGACTGGAAAAAGTCTATCATTTCAGACTCCAACGCCATAAGTTCCTGCTCCTCGTTACCATTGGCTGACATATCTTTCTTATTGTCGCTATTACAAGAGAACAACAGAAAAAACAGACAGAAACAAAACAATATATTTCTCATAAGCATTTAAGTTTATTCACGTAACACTACCGCATACACCCTCAATTCATCATCTTCTTTATCCAATCCGCAGCCTCCGGAAACATCTTGTCGAGGTCGAAATCAACTACCATAAGGTGATTGTTAGCCCCTTCAAAACCAACGTAATAGAAATGCGTTCCACGCAGTATTTCACCTTCAGGAGAAGGATGGTGGCTCTCTATATCTATCTCGTCATTTAATGTCTGCAAAGGCAACACACTAAAATTTACACCACCATTAGGCACAGTGCAAGAATATAACGTTTCTCCAAAACTGCTCAACAAAAATACTCCACTTCCGGCACGCACAAACAGATGCATATCCCGAAAAATCCCTTTATAATAGGTAATCTCCATTTGCTTATCAGGCATCGGCAAGCATGGCGTAGGACGCATCATTTTCATACAATATTCCCGCGTCATCTCATCCCTCCATGCCAGCTCTCCCTGATAGTTGAAGAAACTTACTTTAAACTGACGTGTCCCCCAATTATATATGTATTTCACACGTTTATCCATTACTCCGCTATCCCTGAGTACAATATAATTCGGATGCATCACCCCTTCGTCTATATCGTCCGTTGCCAGCTTCACCCGACGCACATCGCCTGTTCCATCCTTGCTCAGAATGATAAGTTCATGCGTCTGGTCGTGCACAAGGTAAAGGCTGTCACCACGCAAGCGGAACAGGGCACGTTTGGTATGTGTGTCGGATACTTTGCGACGCCACTGCAGCGAAGTTCCTTTAAAGCAGGAAACGCGGAGCGGGTTGCCGCCGGCAAAATAGAATGTACCCTTGCCGTCGGTATCAAAACCGGAAAGAAACAATTCATTATTCTTTGGATTGTAACGGCAATCTACTGAATCGGGCACATCGCTAAACTTGAAATCCCAATAACTCAGGAAGGGATAGTTTTCGTTTACACGCTGCGCCGATAACGGCGCAAGCGTAAGAAACGATAAGGATAATAGTAAAAAAGACCTTTTTTTCATAACTACTTCCAATTTGATTTGAAGTAAAATCCTAACATATAAATTACTATTTATCTTTTTCTATAAACAGTAGGACATTTAAACTCTTTAACCCAGTATCTCATTAAATCACTTGTTTGGCTAACTCCAGAAGAATGAGCATGATAAATACTATCCCCTTCTACATAAATTGCTGTATGTTCACCCTTCCAAACGAACACATCGCCACATTGGGCAACAGATTTTAAATTATCCATAGTCGCAGGAATTGTATCAAATCCATAAGGAGCCAAACTTTCATGTGTAGTCCATCTGGGACCATTAGTAGGCAATTGATATGCCACTATAATCAAACCACTACAATCTATTCCTGCTTTAGAAGTACCTCCCCAAGCATAAGGAGTTCCTTCATATTCTCTTGCCCGCGCTAAAGCTTGTTCTCCTAAAGTTCCTCCACAACCACATGAGCCACAACTACCACAAGAACCGCAACCGCAACTTCCGCATGAACCACAACTACCACAAGAGCCACAGCCACAACTACCACATGAACCGCAACC